>CAZSFY010000014.1:0-82889 GCA_964606315.1 uncultured Chitinophagaceae bacterium
ATCGAATATGAGTAACCGCCTATTGTGAGGATTTGAATGTACTGGGTGGCTACTGTATGTTTCGATTTTAATGCTTATAGTAAAATAACAGAAGGTGCTATTTTGCAGGAATTGAGCAATAATACTCCTGCTTAGGGCAAGCGGTGATTTTTAAAAAATTCCCATAACAAATCGTTGGCATTGATAGCTGTTGAAGAAGGATTCCCGGTGAGAGAGCCCCCTGCGCCTGGCCAAGAGTGGCTGCCATCGTTTGTCAGGTAATAATCAATAACAGCATTGCCATCGCAGTCGACCCATTTTTTTTCGGTGTAATTGTCTTTTACAATTGTTTGTGGTACGGGATTGCAACCATTGTTTGAGGCCCATACGGTAAACACGGAATCCAACGGATAAAAATAAGCATTGCTTATACCTACTCCATACCCGCCTTCGTAAGGGACATTTTCATCTAATTTTGAATGCATGTGCAGGATAGGTACAGCTCTCGAGGGCATACATGGCGTAATCATTTCCATCGTTGAAGCATTGGGCGCTATAGCGGCAATCTTATTGGATAATTCGCAAGCCAACCGATAACTCATAATGCCACCATTAGAATGACCGGTGGCATATATTCTTTTTGGATCTATTTTGTATTCGGCCGTTAGCTTGTCAATAAGCATACTGATAAATTTAATATCATCGACATTTTCTGTGGCCGCTGAACCGCAACAGCGACCGCCATTCCATGTTTGAAGTCGGCCTGTACCATTCGGATAGACTATAATAAATCCCTCTGCGTTTGCTTTATCCGTTAGCTGTGAATTGCTTTCAAACTGCTCAGCATTGCTCGCACCGCCATGCATACCTATTATCATTGAAAAATTTTGCTGCTCATTATAATTGGAAGGAAGAACAATATTATAAGTGCGGGTTTGCTCATCTACAATAATGCTTCCGCTAAATCTTTGACTGCCGGAAGGTTTGTGCTGCTTTCCGCAAGCAGCTATTATAGAGCATATACCGGTGATGAAAAAAATAAAACGGAAGTTGTTTTTCATAATATATAATCGGTTAGTGGATATTGTGAGTTATGGTAAGTAAATATAATATATTTATGCAATAATGCTATACGTTCTACCGGGAGAATATGTTAATGATCTAATAATGGAGTACATAACAAAAGATAATTATAATTAAATGGAAATTATGACTGATAGAATAATAATTCTACTAAGTAATAAAAAAGCAATATTGGCTTTAATAGGGTCGGTTCTAAATATCCCCGGAAATTAATCGTGAAAAGACGTTAAGATGATATGGTAAACAACATGGAGACTAAAAGATGCACGGCTAGTTTTGCCTGATGAGGATAAAACGAAACGACATTTTACTGAAAGGGGCGTTGGAGGATTTTTTTGGTTATTTTCTAAGAATGATATTTCCGAATGCTGACGAACTATTCGATTTTTCAAAGGGATTTGTTTTCCTGGAGCAGGAACTGGCTGACATCACTCCCGGTGCTGATGTTAAACATCCTAAAGTTATCGACAAACTGGTAGGGGTTCGTCTCGCATGTGGGGAGCCGGTATGGGTGCGTGTGCATGTAGAGGTGGAGAAAACAGCGAAAAAAGATTTTGGTCGGCGCATGTTCCGATATTTTTCAAGACTCTTCGATAAGTATGACGTGCCTGTTATTTCCATTGCCGTATTTCTGGAGAAAAGAACCATGAATAATAAGCCGGTATATAATTATCGTTTTCATGGTACTGGTGTTGATTTTCACTTCAACAGCATATATGTGGAGGAACTGGATGAACAGGAATTGAGCCGGTCGGATAACCCGTTCGCTAAAATATTGTTGATCGCCAAACTGGCATTGGAGAAAAAGCTTGAGGTCCAGGATATTTTTGTTAAAAAGAAAGCGCTGGCCAGGCAGTTGTTGGGTCTTGATCTACTACCGGAAAATATCAAAAAATTAATGGATTTCTTAAAAGCGTATATACATTTTGACGACAAAGAAATTAATAATAAATTTGATGAAGAATTAAATGTGCTAACCAATAAATCTGAAACTATGGGTATTACTGAAATGATCCTGGACATGGCCGAGCAGAAAGGAAGAGCCGCTGAGGCCGAAGAGATTTCCAGGAATATGTTTAAAGAGGGGCTGGATATTCAACTGATCCATAAAACCACTTCATTGTCGATAAATAAGCTGAAAAAATTGAGAAAGGAAATACGGTCAGGTAATTAAAGTTAAATCTTGCTAATCCTTTTGTCAGTCTGATCTTAAAAACTAATTTTCAACTAACTGCGTTGTAGATTTAATTTCAATAGAAAAGGCTTTATAGAGTGTTGATTTTGTATACGAGTACATTGCGTATTGTTTTGGACTTACACGGACAATTATTTTCCTTTTGAAGAATTCGTACTAACCAATAAATCTGAAACTATGGGTATTACTGAAATGATCCTGGACATGGCCGAGCAGAAAGGAAAGGCCGTCAGGGACGAAGAAATTTCAAAGAACCTGCTTAAGGAGGGATTGGATATTCAACTGATCCATAAAACCACTTCATTATCGATAAATAAGCTGAAAAAATTAAGAAAGGAAATACAGTCAGGTAATTAAAATTAAATCTTATTGACAGCCTTGTCAGATGATTATAACAAAAACTTGTCCAGGTGATCGTATTAAAGAAAGAAGCGAACAAGGAATAATCGCCAGACCTAAATTGTTCGTCGTTATGTTATAAGCCTGCAATCCATATTACTACTGATGTATCCTGGAGCAGGATACCTACGTCTTAGCCTCAATAAATATCATTAATTTATCATTTTATTATATATAATTAACCCGGATGTTATTTTTATATAAATTGATTCTCATAACATTTAAATTACTTTAAAAGCCATATATGAATATTCTGTTTAATAGGATGATGTCAGCTTCACAGGATGTTTCATATATCTGTAATAAAGAGAATCTGAATTTAATGATACCTTTCTTTATTGATAAATATCCCACATACACAGTCTTTTGTAATTCAATAGATTTACTAAACCGTTAAACGGATGATAAGAAGAAATTTTGTTAAAACCGCTGCTTTGTCCGGAATGGGTGTAATCACATCCTCCAGTACGCTCCAGGCAAAAAACGACACCAACCCCTTTTCTACCTTTCGGCTAAACTATGCAACACATGATGGTTTTTTCAAGCATCACGTCGGTAATAAAATTACCGACCAGCTTAAGTTTGCTCATAGTGTAGGTTTTAGATCTTTTGAGGATAATGATATGCGCCTAAGAGATGCCACAACCCAATCGGCTTTAGGTGAAGCTGTCGCCTCCCTGGGAATGACCATGGGCGTTATAGTAGGTCACTCACTGGATTGGAGATCTCCAACATTGACTAAACCTGAAGCTGCTGTCAGAGAAAAGTTTTTGAAAGAGATAAATGACACTGTTGAAATAGCAAAGCGCTGTAATAGCAAGCATGTGGTAGTGGTTCCGGGAGTCATTAACCATAATGTTGAACTGGCATTTCAGCGTGCTCATGTATTAGACTTGTTAAGAAAAGCGGCTGATATCCTGGGAAAACATCAGATAACACTGCTCCTCGAACCATTAAACTTCGTGGATCATCCTGGACAGTTATTAGCGGACATACCTTCTATCTATCAAATGGTAAAGTCTGTCAATAATGAATACTGTAAAATCATGTTTGATGTTTACCACGTACAAATACACACGGGAAATATCATACCGAATATTGACATGGCATGGGATGAAATTGAGTATTTCCAGGTAGCTGATAACCCGGGACGAATGGAGCCCGGAACAGGTGAAATAAATTATAAAAATGTTTTTGAACATATTTATAAAAAAGGCTTCCGTGGAATTATTGGAATGGAACACAGTCTTTCAATGGATAATAAAAAAGGAGAAGAACATTTGGTCAAAGTATATAAAGAAATTGATCCTCTTAACAGTAAATAAAATCAAAACTATGTCATTTAAAAGTATTTTTATTACTACTGCTATCTTTCTATTTATCCAATCAGGATATAGCCAGGAGTGGCGACAATTATTTAACGGTAAAGATCTTACTGGTTGGGAACAGATTGGACCAGGTGAATTTCTGATAGAAAACGGAAGTATGCGCACATCAGGCGGAATGGGCCTATTGATGTACGCGAAACAAAAATTAGAAAATGTTGTAGTACGTGTTGTATATACAGTACAGGGTAATGATGCTAACTCTGGTGTGTTCATCAGGATACCGGAACGTCCAAAAGATCCCTGGCATGCTGTTAATACAGGTTATGAAGTGCAAATTGATGGGGGTTTCAGATATTTTCATGACGACTATCATTCCACTGGTTGCCTGTATTCATTAACGAAAGCACGCGCATATCCGCAAAAAGCGCCGGGAGAATGGAATACGATGGAAATTACACTCGATGGACTAAGAACTATAGTATTTGTAAATGGGAAAAAAGTGACTGATTATTACGAAGGAGATCCTGTTCCTCCTGAAAAAAGATGGTTTGAACCAGATCGCGGACCAAGACCACAAGCTGGTTTTATAGGTCTGCAAAATCATGACCCTGAATCAATAGTATTTTTTAAAGAGATTTCAGTGCGCAATCTTAAATAATTTCTAAGCTGAAAGTTGTTCTTTATTATTCAGTGGAATAAATAATTTTTTACAACCGGCTATCATCATTAAACCTGACTGCTATTAAAATATTATACTGGCAGTTCAATAAAAAGATTACAGTTTCAATAGCATTGTCCCACGCAAATTATTTGTGATAAGACAATGCTATTTTTTATTTATGTATTCCTTTTTGTTACTTCCATTGTGAAATTTTGAAGATGACGCGCACTAATACTATTTAGTGTTTCTTTACTACTACAATTTTCGCAGGTCAGTTGCCTTATCTAAATCTTAAATGGAAGTATTTTCCCACTAAATTTTTCTTATTGATTTTTGTTCAATTTATTTTATTAAGAGTCACCAAAAAGCAAAAAAGGAGCCGGCCAATAGCTCCTTTTTTAATAGTCCAATTTTTTGTTAAGGTCGCGGTATAAACTTTTTATTCCTTGTTAAGTTTTGTAGTAAAGAGAACGGTTCCCTCATTGTCAATAATGTCTACTATAAATAAACCAGACCGTAAATTCTGAAGCTCATTGATAGCGGTAACATTCGTTCCCTTAACCAGGTACCAGCTAAACATCTTAACAATTCGACCCTCTTCGTTAAACATTCTTACAATGATGTTTTTGTTTGTTTCGCATGTTACATCAATAGTAAGAACAGTATTAAACGGATTAGGTCGTACTGTTACTTTTGTAATCATGGGGTAAGTTTTAGTGGGTAAGGTTTGTACTCCAACTTCATCTGTTCCCTCAGGAGATAAAATCCTTTTGAACATGTCTGATCTGGAAAAACTTGTATTACTCATAGTCTGAAGAAGTTGTTTCGTTACTTCTGAACCAATATTTGCCAACGCAATGCCATAAATATAATATTCTGAAAATCAACACGTTGAAATGATTGCCAAACGCAAATAGTTCCCGGTTTGGGAACGTTGCTTTCAGAATGAGAGGGAAGACAGTGGAGAGTAAAAAACGATAATTAACAGAGGAGAGTTGACATGAGCCCACTCTCTTCCAACTCTAACAATCCATAACTTATAATTCAGAAGCCCCGCTGTCCACTCTCCACTATCAACTGTCCACTGTCAATTATCCACTGTTTAAAACCTTGTAACGAGCTTGAGATTCAGCAGCCGTGGTGTAAGTCGGTTGGGTAAGGCAAATACAGTATTGGAAAAATCTTTAATCATCAGGTAAGAAATGGTATTATCGCGGTCGATGAGATTAAACACTTCCAACGTAGCCCATATACTTTTGAAATGACGAAACGGACTTTCAGGTCTCATCTTATTCTTTTTATTGGCATCCAGTAATAAAGCGCTAAACCCGATATCTATTCGCATATAAGGCTCAATCTTTAACGCATTGCGATATTTTACACTGCCTATAATATTATAAGGAAGATTACTACCATATAAAAAATTCAGATACACTTTAAAGTTCTTGTTAGTAGCAAGATAATCCTGTAAAAACAACCCGAAAGTAACGAGCCTGTCAGTGGGTCTTCTTAACCATCCACCCAAATGCAAGGAACTGTCGATAGGATTGTTCAGCGAATCGAGCGTATAGTTGTAGTAAAAATCGTTTTCAATGTTTTCACGCGTTCGCATAAAACCCAGGCTCACCCAACTCTCTGCATCTTTTACCAACTCAGTAAATAACCGTAATTCCAAACCGGTGGCATAAGCTCTGGCATTGTTTTCACCAAAATAACGGAGACGCACATTGTCGATATCATAAGGCACAACATCACTCATTGATTTGTAATATGCTTCGGTGGTGAGCCGGTAAGCTCTTCTAGCTGATTTGAAATTGTAATCAAATCCTAGTACGGCCTGATAACTTTTTTGTGCTTTCAACGATTCATTAACTGTTCCGTCATATCTTCTTAACTCCCTGTAAAAAGGAGGCTGATGATAAGCGCCGACTGCTCCCCTGAAAACAATATCCGATTTCCAGTGATGAGGTGTCCATGAAAAATTTAAGCGGGGAGAAATTAAAAACTCGTTATTAAGATTATTGTAATTATATCTTATTCCCCCCTGAATGCTGAAAGAAGGACTGGCAAGAAAATTATCCTGCACATATCCGGATAAACGAAGGATATCTAAATCGGCTTTTGAACTTACAAACCGGCTAATCACTAACTGATCGGGATTATAAGGAATATTATATCCGGCAGAATCCTGGTAATCCCATTCATGCAATTTATCAGTGATCGAATGCCACTCTACAGATTGTCCCCATTGTATATAATGTCTATCCTTATCGAGGTAACCTTTATGAGAGAAATTAAACACGTTAATGTTCAAACGATTGCGGGCGAAATTCTGGTATAAGCCTGCGCCTAACGGATTATTGATTAATCCAAATTCTGGTTTTGATTTATCAAATTCTCTTGATCCGAATAAATAAGCGCCCATAATATCGATTGACTCCCGTTCATTGTTGTTGAATGCACTCACCATCCATTTTAAGCGCAGGTTTTTTGAAGGCCGGTGAGAAAAGGAAAGTCCGGCCATATTGGTGGCATAATGATCTTCTTCCCGTCCACGGAAATAAATGTCCAAACCGAGATTAGCGCTGAAAAAAGGAGAGAATACAGAAGAAGTTAATTGACTGAATTGAGGTTGTAAGGTAAACCTTGTTCGCGACAGATTACCAGTGAACTCAAAAAGGGAATGCTCATTTATCCGATAAGTAAGAAAAGCCTGAAGGTCAGCAGAAGAAGGAATATAATTGCCTTGTGTTTCCTGCGACTGTAATAGATTTCTATTACTACGGTTGCGTATTCCCGTTATAAAAGTAAATTTTTTATCCTTTGATGCTCCTTCGAGATGAAGTCCCTGCTCTAACAAACTGACATAAGCTGATCCGCCAAAAGAAGCAGGTCTCTTGTATTGTACATCCAATACCGACGACATTTTATCGCCGTACCTCGCCTGGAATCCTCCATTATAGAAATTTACATTTTTAACAAGTTCAGGATTGATAAAACTGAGTCCTTCCTGCTGACCGCTGCGTACCAGGTAAGGACGAAAAACTTCAAAATCATTGACGTAAATAAGATTTTCGTCGTAATTACCTCCACGTACAGAATATTGCGAAGTCAATTCATTATTAGAACCTACAAAAATTTTGATTAGACTTTCTATTCCCTGCACAGGGCTGGGCATATTAATGGCTCTTTCAGCATCAATATTGATCAATCCCGCTTCTGTCCTTTTGGTCTCTTTATCGGTTACAGTAACAGTATCTAACTGACCGGGATTTTGTTGGGCCAATGAATGGTAACATGTTATTACAAAGGATAGAAGGAATATTAATCGGTAGATCTTCACCGTAGCAGTTTTGATGATCCGGATGTGGAATTATTTGGCATTTAACAACACTTGGATAGTCTCCTTAGGATTTTTGGCCGAAAACACGGTATTGCCAGCTACTAGCACATCAGCTCCTGCATCAAAAAGTGCAGCAGCATTATCTACAGTCACTCCGCCATCCACTTCTATTAGCACATCATATCCTTTTTCTTTGATTATATTTTTCAGTTCGCGGATCTTGGTATAGGTATGTTCGATGAAACGCTGTCCCCCAAAACCAGGATTAACGCTCATGATGCAAACCATGTCGACGTCATGTAGGATATCATGTAGGAGTGCAACGGGTGTATGCGGATTCAATGCCACTCCGGCTTTCATACCGAGCGATTTGATCTGGTCGATATTACGGTGCAGGTGCGGACAAGCTTCATAATGAACAGTAATATTATTGGCGCCGGCCTTGTGAAATATGTCAACATATTTTTCCGGTTCCCATATCATAAGGTGTACATCATTTACTTTTTTACTGATTTTGGTTACCTGCTGAATAACCGGTACACCGAAACTGATATTGGGAACGAATCTTCCATCCATTACATCGAGGTGCAGCCATTTGGCAACACTATCGTTAACCATTTGCACTTCTTTTTCAAGATGAAGGAAGTTAGCGGCCAGCAGAGAAGGAGCGATAATTGGCATGCGCAAATATAAATATTAATGTGTTGTATTGAAAATAACCGGTTCGCCCAGCGGCGAAAACAGTCGAAAGGGAGCTAATGATTTTTGAGTCCGTGAACCTGCTAACAAATGACCATCTGAAAAGTGTACGATATTCTGGTCGAAAAAGGTTAATCTGACTGAAATATCATACAAATTATAAACGAAGGAAAATGTACTCCTTCATATCCCTCTAACTTGGAAAAAGTCATTCGACCTATTGTATTATGGCAAGATCATTCATCTTCACAAAAATATTACTCACTAAGCCTTTTAATGGCAGCCCTGGCTTCGTTAAAAGTATTGTCGAGTGAATAGGCACGCCTGTAATTAGTAATAGCTTCGGAATGGTTACCCATCGATTCATGGCATCTTCCCAGCCAGTAATAACCATCAGGATCGGTATTGGATACAGTAACCGCCATGTTAAACACGTTGAGCGCTTCATCGATATTTTTTCTTTCAAAAAGAATAATCCCTTTTTCTATATAGGCATCAGTCATTTTCCAGTCGCGGCTGATGCACTCATCAAATTGTTTCAGGGCCTTATCGTACTCCTTGTTCTCTACGTAATAGACTCCTTTCATAAAAAGGGGCTCCAATTGGGCATCACTGGAATCTTTAGCTAGCAGAAAGTCGCATATTTCCAGTGCACGCGCATCTTTTTGTGTTATGTACAGGTTGGCCAGCAGTATGCCGGAATAGTTGATCGGCATAAGGGAAAAAGAAGTTTCCAATGCTGCGATAGCTGCAGGAGTGTCTGTCATTTTAGCGAGAAGGCTTCCCTTGTCGTACCATGCTTCAAAATTGGAAGAATCCCTGGCCAGTATTTTATCAAAGTTGTTCAGCGCTTTATTAAACTCCCCCTTCTGTATGTGAATTTCTCCAAGCCTCCTGTCGAATTCGGTGTTGTCGGGAAATTGTTGTGAACATTTTTCCAGCAGCTTTTCCGCTTCTTTGACATTATCGGTAAGTAAAAGGTTGGACACGTACATCAGCGCCGTATTTTCATCCTGCATCAACTTCCAGGCTTCTTCAAAATCATCTGTCGCCAGGTCGTGGAGATTGTTTTGCGATAATAAACTGGCCCTTTTGAGTCTTAATTCAGCGTTTTGGGGCTGCTCATTGATACTGTCGGTAATACCATCGAACGGCGCTGTGTTCAGGATTTTGCGTTCATCATCCGATATATTACTGATTTCTTCATTACAAGAAGTAATAATTGCCATTATTCCCCCCATAAGAAGCATTGCCAGGATCCTATTCATTTCTCAAAACTAGCCGATTTTAGTTAAAGCTTTTGATAAAATGCCTTTCTTTGCAAGAAACAATAGCTATGTATCAGGGACTTCTCCATCTTCACAACGTATTGCGCTGGGTTATTTTGATTTTAGTAGTAGTGGCTTTGTACCGTCACCTTGCAGGTATGGGCAATCCTAATAAACCTTACAGCAATAGGGATAAGAAAATTGACCTTTTCCTGATGATATCAGTACATGTTCAGTTGCTGATAGGTCTTTATCAATGGTTTCTTGGTCCATGGGGACTAAAACTAATTTCCAATGCCGGAATGGGCGCTGTAATGAAGGATCCTGTTTTCAGGTTCTGGTCTGTAGAACATATCGCCGGTATGCTGATCGCTACCATATTGATTACCATAGGTAGGGGAGTATCTAAAAAAGCTATTCCCGATGTACAGAAGCATAAGAAAATATTCTGGTACTTTATTATCGCCTTATTTTTCATCCTGGCTTCGATCCCTTGGCCCGGAAGAGATGCTGCGCGACCACTTTTCCCGGGAGCGTAGGATTTACTAACTTTAGGGTATGCTTTTCCTCAGAAACTTTACCTATTCAATGGATAAACGCAACTGGAAATATTATTTCCTGCTGGTGTCATTGTCACTCGCTAAATGAAGTGCTGTAACGCTAATAAACTTTTACAGCACTTTATTTATTTGATTATTAAAAAGATTGACCATGCCATACTATCACCGTTTAGGAAAGATTCCCCATAAGCGTCACACACAGTTCAGAAAAGAAGACGGATCATTATACGCCGAACAGTTATTTTCAACAGAAGGTTTTTCCAACGATTACTCGTTGTTGTATCATGCGTTTGCTCCAACAGATATTATCAGCGCCGATGAGCCCTATAGTGTTCAACCCCAGGTGGCTGAAGAAAAAATGCTTAAGCACAGGAGCTTTGAGGGATTTAATATTGCACCCGAAAAAGATTATTTAAGCAGCCGTAAAGCTGTACTGATTAATAGCGACTGCCATATTGTACTAGCCGCTCCCCAGGCAAATATGTCTGATTACTTTTATAAGAATGCCGATGCCGATGAAATCATTTTTATACATGAAGGAAGCGGAGTACTCAAGACCATGTACGGTAATCTCGATTTTGCTTACGGTGATTATCTCGTCATTCCCAGGGGCACTATTTACCAGATCATCTTTCACAATGAGAACAACCGTCTCTTTATTGTTGAATCGTTCAGTCCCATACGCTTCCCTTCAAGATACCTAAGTAAATATGGCCAATTGCTGGAACACTCACCGTATTGTGAGAGAGATATCAGGGCGCCTAAGGATCTCGTGACAATGGAGTTAAAAGGTGATTTCCTGATCAAAACCAAAAAGAAAGGAAATATGTATGGTATCCATTACGGTCATCATCCTTTTGACGTGGTGGGCTGGGATGGCTGCTGTTATCCCTATGCTTTCAGCATTCATGATTTTGAGCCTATCACCGGTAGAGTGCATCAGCCACCTCCTGTGCATCAGACTTTCGAGGGACATAATTTTGTAGTCTGCTCTTTTTGTCCCCGCCTATATGACTATCATCCGCAGGCCGTTCCGGCCCCATATAATCACAGTAATATCGATAGCGATGAGCTTTTGTATTATGTAGATGGTGATTTTATGAGCCGTAAAAATGTTACGCGCGGAATGATCACCCTTCATCCCGGTGGTATTCCACACGGACCTCATCCCGGTGCTGTAGAAAAAAGCATAGGAGCAAAGGAAACGAAGGAACTGGCAGTAATGGTAGATACTTTCCATCCATTGCAGTTGACCGTTGAGGCATTGAAAATCGAAAACCCCGATTATACTATGAGTTGGGCCGAATAACAGAATCATCATTTCCATCGTCTGGTTGCTCGTTTCGGCTGGCTGCCTTATTTGTTCCCGTGCGACAGAATTTTTGTATATTCAGATAATAAAAAAATTGTCTATGATAAAGTTTAACGAATTGCAGCCAGGCGACCTGGTTATTGCTGAATACGAAGGTCAGCAGTGGGTAGGCACTGTTAAGGAATTAAACCGCGAGGATAAGGAAGTATGTGTAGAAACTTCGGTACAGGAATTCTGGTTCACCCCCGAACATCTTTATCCCATTCCGTTATCGGATCAGCAAATGCTTAACCTGGGATTCAAAAAGATTGAAGTGGATTCGGGGGTAAAGTATATAAGAGATGCATTTCGTTTAAGGATACCGAAAGAAAACGATTTTAGCGCACCCGAAATATGGTACCGCGAGGATAGGAGAGAGTTGAAAGGTCCTATCAACGTGCACCAGCTACAGAACCATTACTACCAGATGACCAAAGTGGAGCTGAATCCGGCCTGATGCATGACAGTGCATCACAGCCTATTTCCCCGAAGGCATTATTTTGGGCTGTATTCGTTTTGCCATATAAAAAATTATCTACATGCAGGCCATACTCGGGGTTATCTTTCATGCAATCGGGGGATTTGCTTCAGGCAGCTTTTATTTGCCGTTTAAAAAAGTTAAAGGTTGGGCATGGGAAAGTTACTGGTTGATAGGAGGATTATTCTCCTGGCTAATTGTCCCGCCTCTCGCTGCTTATCTTACTATACCGGGTTTTGCAGAAATTATCAGTAACGCAGATAGCAGCGTTCTGCTGGCCACTTTTATTTTCGGATTACTTTGGGGAATAGGCGGATTGACTTACGGATTGGGTGTAAGATACCTTGGTGTGAGTTTGGGCAGCAGTATTATACTGGGATTGTGTATGGTGTTCGGTGCACTTATCCCTTCTGTTTACTATGAAATGGTTCCTAAAGCAGGAAAAGAAACTATCGGCATGCTTACGGGAACAAGCTGGGGACTCACTGTTTTAGGTGGGTTATTTGTGTGTGTGATAGGAATCGTCATCTGTGCCAAGGCCGGAATGATGAAAGAAAAACAATTGTCGGGTGCGGCGGCCACTGATCCTCACGGGGTAAAAACAGAAACAGAATATAAATTCGGATTGGGTTTATTGGTTTCGATCATCTCAGGTGTGCTTAGCGCCTGTTTTTCTTTTGGTATCGAGGCCGGCTCGGCATTGTCTGCTGTGGCAAATGATATTTGGAAAGCTGCTCATCCCGGTGAAGGAGAGTTTCTGTATCGCAATAACGTTATTTATATAGTGATTTTATGGGGCGGATTAACTACGAACCTGATCTGGTGTATTTTACTGAACCTGAAAAATAAAACCTATTCCGATTATACCAACAGCCGTACGCCTCTTCTTGCCAACTATATATTTTGTGCATTGGCGGGAACGACATGGTTTCTCCAGTTTTTCTTTTACGGAATGGGCGAGACCAAGCTGGGGAATGGTCCGAGTTCATGGATACTTCACATGTCGTTTATCATTCTTTTTGCTAATGTTTGGGGTATAGTATTAAAAGAGTGGAAAGGAACAGGCAAGAAAACAATTCAGACGATAGTATTAGGAATACTTGTTATCGTTGCTGCTGTTCTGTTGGTCGGACTTGGTAACTCAATAAAAAATTAGCGTATGTTACTGGATAAGAAAATTATTGATGATCATAATTCATCGAAGCTGAAAGCTCATGAAAGCAAATTTCAATATGCTGCGGCAATACCTCATGTAGAAAGTATTATTCAAAAGCTGATAGATTTCCAGGTAGCTATTCCCAGTTGGGCATTAGGTAGCGGAGGCACGCGCTTCGGCCGGTTTTCTATAGGAGGAGAGCCTGCTAACCTGGAAGAAAAAATGGAGGATATAGGCCTGTTGCATGCACTGAATCGATCCAGTGGTGCGATATCGTTACATATTCCCTGGGATATTCCTTCTGATTATGCCAGCATTAAAGCTTTGGCTGCTCAGCATGGCTTGCAGTTTGATGCCATGAACTCTAACACTTTCCAGGATCAGAAAGACCAGGAACATAGCTATAAGTTCGGCTCATTTCAACATGTAGATAAAAAAGTTCGTCAGCAGGCTGTCGACCATAATATTGAAGTCATTAAACATGGTGTTGAACTAGGTTCAACATCACTGACTGTTTGGTTGGCAGATGGCTCATGTTTTCCCGGGCAACTGAATTTTCGCCGGGCTTTTCAAAATACGCTTGAAAGTTTACAAAAAGTGTATGAAGCATTGCCTGCTGACTGGAAAATATTTGTAGAGTACAAGGCTTTTGAACCTAATTTTTATTCAACTACGGTTGGCGATTGGGGACAGTCTTTATTATATGCCAACAAACTCGGCAAACAGGCTTATACATTAGTTGATCTTGGCCATCATCTTCCTAATGCCAACATTGAACAAATTGTTTCTTTGTTATTGATGGAAGGTAAATTGGGAGGATTCCATTTTAACGATTCAAAATATGGAGATGATGATCTGACGGTAGGAAGTATTAAGCCTTACCAGCTTTTCCTGATCTTTAATGAATTGATAGAAGGCATGGATGCAAAGGGTATGGTACATGCCACCGATCTCGGTTGGATGATAGATGCTTCCCATAATATAAAAGATCCATTGGAAGATCTGCTGCAATCAGTAGAAGCTATCATGATCAGCTATGCGCAGGCGCTGTTGGTAGACAGAAAAAAACTCGAAGCGGCCCAATTGTCAAATGATACTGTATTAGCACAGGAAATATTACAGGATGCTTTCCGCACTGATGTTCGCACTATAGTAGCCGAAGCCAGGAAAAGGACCGGTGGTGCATTGGAGCCCTTAACAATTTACCGCGAACAAAAAATAAGACAACAGTTGATCAAACAAAGAGGTATAAAAACAGTAGCAACCGGCTTATGAGCGCAATTCCCGTTATAGCAATCTTTGATGTAGGTAAAACCAATAAGAAACTTTTCCTTTTTGATGAGGATTATAAAATTGTTTTTGAACAAACCCATAAGTTTCAGGAAACAACAGATGATGATGGTGATCCCTGCGAAAATCTCGATGAGTTAACTAACTGGGGAAAAGAATCTTTTAAGCGGTTGAATGATCTGAAGGATTTTGATATCAGGGCTATTAACTTCTCTTCTTACGGCGCAAGTTTTGTACATATAGACAATAGCGGCAAAACTATTTTGCCTTTGTATAATTATCTTAAGTCTTATCCCAAAGATCTCAAAGAACAATTCTTTTCAACTTATGGCGAGGAAAAACTCATTTCCAAACAAACTGCATCTCCTGTATTAGGCAGTTTAAATTCAGGTTTGCAGTTATACCGGTTAAAATATGAGAAAGAGTTAACTGATATACCAGGTTATTCCTTACACCTCCCCCAATATCTGAGTTTTTTAATTACCGGGAAAGCTTATTCAGATATAACCAGTATTGGTTGTCATACTATGTTATGGGATTATGATAATGACGATTATCACGAATGGGTAAAGAAAGAAGGGATTGATAAAAGACTGGCGCCAATATTTCCCTCTGATGAAGTGATTACTTCCAGGGCGCACTGGAAAGCATTTTCTGCCGGTATTGGTCTGCACGATAGTTCATCAGCATTAATTCCTTATTTATCGAGTTTTCATCAGCCTTTTGTACTTATATCGACAGGTACCTGGTGTATTAGTCTTAATCCTTTTAGCGAAGCGCCGCTCACAACAACAGAACTTGAAAAAGATTGCCTGAAATACCTGACTTACCAACGCAAACAGGTAAAGGCATCGAGATTATTTGCAGGTTATGAACATGAACAGGAAACAAAAAGACTTGCGGCTCATTTTAATAAGGATATTAACTATTATGAAAAAGTAGAGTTTGATTACCATACTGTAGAACGACTGAAAAAAAATGTAGAGCAGGACCAGCGTACGGAATTTGTACCAGGACCTTCGGCATTTTCAAAAAGAGATTTGAATATATTCAGTAGTTATGAAGAGGCTTATCACCAGTTTTTAATGGATATTATGCATTTGCAGATAGGCTCCACTTTATTAGTAATGAAAGGGACGGCTGTCAACCGCATTTTTGTGGATGGGGGATTTAGTAAAAATCCTATTTATATGAACCTGCTGGCATTGGCATTTCCAAACATTGAAGTATTTGCTGCCTCTGTTGCACAGGCTACTGCTATGGGAGCTGCGCTGGCCATTCACCAACACTGGAACGGTCAATTATTACCATCCGATCTTATTGATTTGAAGTATTACGCCGACAGACAAACTATTGATTAAAAAGTTGAACACGCTAATGGTTCTGCTAACTGACAGGTCACCTGTTGGTCACTGATAAATTTTCAGTTCCTCTTCAATGAGCTCACTGAATTTTTCTTCCAGTTGAACGACCCATTGCGGGAGAGTTTGCGGTACGATCTTCCAGTTGGCGCCTTCTTTTTTCATATTAAATATGATCCTGAGGCCGCGATCGTCGCTAACATCCACCGTTGTAAGAGCTTCATCAAGTCCATTGGGCTTACGGAAGTTAAACTCACGGACTCTTCCCTCGGCTTTAATCAGTTTAGTAAACTGAATATTCTTTGTAAATCGGATCTGCATAGTTTTCATAACTGCAATTTACATGCTAAAAATTTAGGAGGCGTGCGTAAAACACGCAAAGAAGTAAAGTGATATAAAGAAATTTCATAAAAAAGGGTGTACCTGGTAATGATACACCCTTCTGTAGAAAAGTATACTACAAATTAATACCTGTAAGCATCGGATTTAAACGGACCATTTTTAGGAATACCCAGGTAGTCAGCCTGTGCGGTAGTCAATTCGTCAAGCTCCACGCCAATTTTAGCGAGGTGCAAACGGGCAACTTTTTCATCAAGATGTTTAGGAAGAACATACACTTTGTTCTCGTATTGAGCGTGGTTAGTCCACAATTCAATCTGAGCCAATGTCTGGTTGGTGAATGAATTACTCATTACAAAGCTGGGGTGACCTGTAGCGCAACCTAAATTCACCAGGCGTCCTTCGGCAAGAATGATCACATCTTTACCGTCAATATTATAGATATCAACCTGTGGTTTGATAGTGTCTTTAGTATGGCCGTAATTTTTATTGATCCAGTCAATATCAATTTCGATATCGAAGTGGCCGATGTTGCAGACGATCGCTTTATCCTTCATGGCCCTGAAATGCTTTTCTGTGATCAGGTCGCGGCAGCCCGAAGCGGTAACGATAATATCTGCTTCTTTTACAGCATCGATCATTTTTTTCACTTCGAAGCCATCCATAGCGGCCTGCAGTGCGCATATAGGATCAATTTCCGTTACAATTACACGACAACCTGCACCGGCAAGGGAAGCAGCAGATCCTTTACCTACATCTCCGTAACCTCCCACAACAGCAATTTTACCTGCCAGCATTACATCCGTAGCGCGACGAATAGCATCTACCAGTGATTCTTTACAACCGTATTTGTTATCGAATTTTGATTTGGTAACAGAGTCGTTAACGTTGATAGCAGGAACGGGAAGCGTTCCCTTAACCGCTCTTTCATACAAGCGGTGAACGCCTGTAGTGGTTTCTTCAGAAATACCTTTAATATGCTGTACAAGTTCGGAGTATTTATCAAGTACCATATTGGTAAGATCACCTCCATCGTCTAAAATCATATTGAGCGGACGGTCAGCGCTTCCAAAGAATAAAGTTTGTTCAATGCACCAATCGGCTTCTTCAATTGTTTGTCCCTTCCAGGCAAATACGCCAATACCTGCTGCTGCTATTGCCGCTGCTGCATGATCCTGTGTAGAGAAAATATTACAGGAACTCCATTTTACTTCAGCTCCCAGTACAACAAGTGTTTCTATAAGTACGGCGGTCTGTATGGTCATATGTAAGCATCCTGCAATACGGGCGCCCTTAAGCGGCTGGGTTGGTCCGTATTCAGCACGCAGGGCCATCAGTCCCGGCATTTCAGCTTCAGCCAAACGGATTTCTTTACGGCCCCATTCAGCGAGTTTTATATCAGCTACTTTATAAGGCAGTTTAAAATCAATATTTACTTTAGTAGTTGTAGACATCAATATTTAATTTTATATGGAGTGGCAAATATACCATTCTGTATATAAACGCGCAAAAGTTGAAACACTGCCTATTGTACCTGTTATATGGGAAATTCGGCGCTTATAAACGTTTATGCGTTGTCAATTAAATGAATGATAGTGTCATTTCACCTGAACCCAGCTTGCTAATAAATGAATACAGTTTCTTTTCTGCAGATTATTATCTGTCTTGCCATAGCTATAGTACTGATTGTTATTCTTACTGCGCGATTGAGGGTACATGCTTTTTTTGCTTTGCTGATAGCCTGTTTTGTAGTAGGCATTGGTACAGAAATGCCAATGGCCAGCATCCTGGTATCGATCAAAGAAGGATTCGGACATATTATGCAGTCGCTGGGACTGATCATTGTATTGGGCACGACATTAGGCGTTGTGCTCGAGCGGACTGGCAGTACACAGGTAATGGCTGATGTCATATTAAGAAGAACTGGTAAAAAGAATGCTTCTTTTGCTATGAACCTGACGGGTTTTGTGGTGGGTATGCCTTTGTTCTGCGATTCAGGTTATATAGTGATGAGTGGTCTGAGTAATTCCCTCGCCAGAAAAACCGCTATACCAATAGCTATCATGGCTATTTCTCTTGCAACCGGGTTATATTCCGTTCATTGTCTGATTCCTCCACATCCCGGAGCCAGCGCTGCCGCGGGTATTATCGGTGTAGATTATGGCCGGCTGATGCTGGCAGGTATAGGAGTGGCCATACCGGCTACTGCGGCGGGTTATTTGTGGGCACGGTTTGCAGGCCGACGTTGGGCTGTTGAACAATCGGTATCTGTAGATAACGGACAAATATCACCGGCAAAACTGCCTTCTCCCTTAATGGCATTTTTGCCTGTGATTACGCCAATATTATTGATTGCAGGTAGTTCGTTATGGACAAGCCAGCAGGAAGGTAGCTGGTGGCAACCAGTATTAAAATTTCTCGGCGAACCGTCAATCGCTTTGTCTGTCGGATTATTACTGGCGATACTGGGCATCCGGTCGAATGGTAAAAAACAACTGTCGGACTGGTTAACCGAAGGAGCTGAGAAAGCGGGCAGCATATTGGTGATCATAGGAGCGGGGGGAGCTTTTGGAGCTATTCTTGCCGCCGCAAATATTGGAGATCATTTAAGTCAGTCGTTACCTCTGGAAAGTATGGGTTTACTCTTTCCTTTTTTGGTAGCTTTTCTGATAAAAACTGCACAGGGATCATCAACGGTAGCGATTATGACTGCTGCGGCAATTACTTTGCCATTGCTATCATCGCTGGGATTGGAAAGTGATAACGCCAGATTGTTTTGTGTTTTATCGATGGGTGCAGGATCTATGATGCTCTCCCATGCTAATGATGCTTATTTCTGGGTTATTGCCCGGTTTTCGGGATTGCAAATGCCAACAATGCTGAAAGTGTATACTGTTGCTACTTTCTTTATGGGCTCGGTTTCGATGTTAGTGATATGGATATTATCCAGGGTGATGGGTATTTAATTCCTTCTGTCTTTTAATATTTCCACTACTTTTTTATCTAACGGAAGTGTAACTGAATCGGATGAAAGTTTTTCGAGGTCAATAAAGCGGAAGGTTTCTGTTTCACCTGTCTGGGCATATACTTTCAATTGTGTTTCATCAAAATCAAATTCTTTGGATCTTAATGCTACTGTAATGGGCTCAAGGGCTCTTACATAATAGTATATGGAAATGATCTGGTGATCGGGATGAAAAGCGCTTCGTAGGTAAATATCAGTAGTATATATATGCTCACCTACTTCTATGGCCAGGTCCATTTCTTCTTTGAATTCCCTTTTCAGACAATCGCGCGTGCCTTCACCCAATTCCAGGCCTCCACCAGGGAATTTGGTGAAATAATTCCCCCTGATATATTCATCGCTAACCAGTATTTGTTGTTGATCGTTGATGAGAATACCGTAAACCCTGATATTGAACATGATTTAAAATATTTTTTTCCTTAGGAAAGACCAACCTACAATAAGAGAAATTATCAGTGAAAGGGAGATAGGTATGTAAAAAGCATAAGGCGATTTGGAATAAGGTATGGGAACGTTCATACCGTATACGCTGGCTACCAGTACGGGAAAGGTTAATACGATGGTAATCACCGATAATCTTTTTAATACTTCGTTCTGATTGTTGGCTATTATACTGGCAAATGCATCCAGCGTACTACTCAGGATATTAGTGTAGATATTAGCCATTTCCAATGCCTGTGAATTGTCTACGATAAGGTCGCGCAATATTTCCTTTTCTTCTTCTTTAAGACCAAGAAAATTGGTTCTGTCTATTTTCATCAGGAGCATTTCGTTGGAACGCAGCGCTGTTACAAAATAGACCAGGCTTTTCTGGATACGCATGAGTTGGAGAAGCTGTTCGTTCCTGTTGGATGCGTATAATTTCTGTTCAATTAAATTTCTTTTTACGTTGATCACTTTAAGTGAATCCATATAGGTGTGGATCACTTTTTCAAAGATCTTCAGCGCCATCATATTTTTCTTATCGGGATGGCGGTTTTGAAAAGTGTCAAGAAATTTTTTAATGGCCCCGTTATCGAAGGAGTTAACAGTTACGATCTGATTATGCGTTAGAATAATACAGATCGGAATAGTTATGTAATAGGCATCGCTTTCGTTGAATGAATTATTCTCCGTTGGTGTTTTGATAACAATGAGTTTTACATTGTCTTCTTCTTCAAAACGGCTTCTTTCATCGATGTCCAGCGAATCTGTCAGAAAGTCGAGCGGAATATCCAGTGATACAGAAAGTTCAGAAAATTCTTCCTGGTTTAAGGGCGGAATGATATTTACCCAGATACCGTCCTCCGGCTTGCTTATCGCCACTGTTTGGTGGTTAATATTTTTGAAATACTGTATCATGGGCGCGCAAAGATAAGTGGGGTAGCCGACAATCGGCGTTATATTTAGTTGATCTCTATATCTCCCTCGTAAACTTTTTCGGCAGGCCCCGATAACCAGATGTTTTTGTAGTTATCGTCACCCGTGCGGTCATATTCAACACTTAGCTTACCTCCTTTGGTATGTACAGTAACTTCGTTAAACCCGTTTTCATTATGGTAGCAGGCCAGTGCTGCAGCCGTTACACCTGTTCCGCAGGAAAGTGTTTCATCTTCTACACCCCGTTCATAGGTTCTCACGGCAATCTCATCGTCGCCGGTATTTTCAACGAAGTTGACATTTATCCCTTCTGTAACAAATTTTGGACTGTTTCTGATCAGTTTACCCAGGTTAAAAACATCGAGGCTATCCAGTTTGTTGACCATTTTAATATAATGTGGTGAACCGGTATTGAGAATAAAGTCGCCCCCGTTTATGCTTGTTATTTCATTAACATCTTTCATTTTGAGGCTGACGGTACCGTCCAGGTCTATTTCCGCTTCATGGTCGCCATCGGTGGCCGAAAACAGGTAGGTATTCTTGTGAATACCCATGTGATAGGCAAATTTGACCAGGCAGCGTCCGCCGTTGCCGCACATGGTGCCTTCGCGGCCATCAGCATTATAATATTTCATTTCGAAATCGTAACCCGGCTTTTCGCTGAGTAACATTAGTCCGTCCGCACCAACGCCAAATCTCCTCTCGCAAATAAAATTGATCTCTTCGGTTGTAAGGTTAGAGAATTCCCCTTTTCTGTTATCCAGGATCACAAAGTCGTTACCCGTGCCCTGGTATTTATAAAAATGAATGTTCATATTGATCTCTTCACAAAACTAAGACATCAGATTAAAATAAAATGGTTGCTTCGAGGGCGGTTTTGATCAGTTTATCAACAGTTTGGGCAGGGTGATGGCTAAACTGTGTGGTCACCCTGTTGGCCACTACTGCATTTAATGACAGGCACTGGTGACCCAGTATCTTTCCCAGTCCGTAGATAGCCGAGGTTTCCATTTCAAAATTGCAAATACGATAATGACCCAGTGAGAACTGCTGAAGCCTGGTTACCAGGTCGGGCATTGACAGTCCGATCCGAAGGGTGCGTCCCTGTGGTCCGTAGAAACCCGGACAGGAAACGGTGATACCATGAGAAAAACCTGAAACAAAGTGTTTGAGCAGTGAGGGCGATCCGCTGGTAATATAAGGGTGTTGGAATTGGGTTTGCGAGATAAAAGCCTGGAGGATCAGGTTATCTTCTTCGTTTTGTTCGTGCCGGTAAAAATGCAGGAGATTGTCGATCCCCAGTCCATGTGTAGAGGCCACCAGCGTATCGACCGGTATTTCTTTCTGAAGCGATCCGCAGGTCCCCAGACGAATGATCTTAAGGCTTGTAATATCCGTTTTTATTTTACGTGTTTCAAAGTCGATGTTGACCAGGGCGTCCAGTTCGTTCAGCACGATATCTATATTATCGGTACCGATACCAGAAGACACCACACTTAACCGTTTGTTACCGATATATCCCGTATGGGTAATGAATTCCCGGTGGGCCGACTGGTACTCAATAGAGTCAAAGTGTTTGCTGACCAACGCTACCCGTCCAGGGTCGCCCACAGTAAAAATAGTAGTAGCTATTTCTTCTGGTCGAAGGTCGAGGTGATAAACTGCTCCTCTTTCGTTGATGATCAGTTCAGATTCAGCTATTTTATTCATAATCCAGTCATTACAAATTACAAATCATGAATGAAATGCTTTTCCATTCACTTAAAATATCCTTACTTTTGCAGCCTTGCGCAGCAAACCCGTTGTGTAAGTTATAATAAAAAAATAAGGTCCTGTGGCCGAGTGGCTAGGCAGAGCTCTGCAAAAGCTCGTACAGCGGTTCGAATCCGCTCGGGACCTCAATAAATGAAAAAGCTGCCGTTAGGCGGTTTTTTGTTTGTAGGGCATGTATGTAGTATTTTTGATATCACTGTAAAGAATTGGAAAATAATATTCGTAATACTAAGCAAACAGGTCGGCCATTAAAACTTCCGATTGAATACGCCCCAGATAATGCTCATTTTTTTTACAGCCATAGGTGGTGATCATGGTCGGGAATATGGTTTTTCTTGTATTGGTCTGAGTCCGAAAAATATTCACTTTGGTATCAAGTTCGGTTGCATACTTTTTATCGATTGTGAACTCGTCAGAAGCAAATTTCATTTCACACATATTAACGCACCGATCCTGACGATCTAACAGAAGGTCAATCTGAGTGCCTTGTCCTTTTTTTCCAGGCATATATCGCCAGGTAGAGGAGTAGGTCAATACACCTTCTATTCCTAGTTTTCGCCTGATCTGCAAGACATGTTTTTGGCAAACAGATTCAAAGGCAAATCCACTCCAGATAGTATATGTTGGCGTTCCATATTGACGGAGCCAGGCGCCATCTGTTATGTCTTTTGCATGTTCAATGAACTTCAGGTAGAATAATGAATATTCATCTGAAAGTTTGTAAATACTTTCATTGACATTTTTTTCAAAAGGAATATAAGGTGTGATAAAACCGGATTCTTCCAGTTCTTTTAGTATCCTTGAAGTAGTACCTCCTGATGTAAAACCACATTCTGCAATAATTTCGCTACGTGTCAGTCCCTTTTTTATACCAGCCAAAGCCCGGATTACCAGCTCATGGTTTTCGGAATGTGCAAACAGTGATTTATAAAGATTATTAAATTCATTTTTTAAAGGACCGTCTTTGGTAAAACATAGCCTGTCTATAATTTGTGCAGCGCTCTCTCCCGGGTTGATATTTTTAAGGTAATGCGGTATTCCACCCATAGCCATATATAGTTGCAGCACGCTGTATTGTTCGAGCATCACACCTCTACTTTGAAGATATTCCTGTGTTTCGCCTAATGTGAAGGGAAGTAAACGAATCGTTTGTGTAACACGGTTATGAAGGCCTCCCCGATGGTTGATGATCTTTTCGATCATCCACGATGCCGCTGATCCACAGATGATTACTTTTAAATGACTTCGTTTGGAGGCGGAAGCATTCCACCAGTGATCGAAGGCTTGCAGGAAACTCGATTTATGGGTATCGATCCATGGAAATTCATCGAAAAAAACAATGGCTGGTTTATCAGTGGGGACGGTCGCAAGATAAGAATCCAACATTACAAATGCCTGTAGCCAATTAGCGGGTATGGCCAGAACTACCGGACTTTTGGTAGTTAGCTGAAGCGTTTGACTGAAATTCTCCAATTGCGTTTTCATCGTTGCTTCATGAATACCTGTAAATTCAAACGCAATAGAAGATTTACAAAAAGTCCGCACAAGATAGGTTTTACCAACCCGGCGGCGGCCATAGATGGCGATCAATTCAGGTTCTGCGGTGGCTAAGCGTGCGGCTAGTATTTTTTGCTCTGTAATTCGGCCAGTTATGCTCATAAGAATTTATTTCCAGCCAAAATTAAGATTTTAAGTTGATTTTGGACTTGGATATTTGATTATATTCGTCCAAAATATGGTAATTATATAAGGTTTTGGATTGAATTAAAGGAATAAAGAAAGCCAAACTCTTTTTATGACAGCTTGCAGATGATACAATTTTCTGTCGATAAGTATATAAGAAAATTAAAATATAAAAATTAGAGCATTCAATTACAAAGTTATAATTCATTGAAAATGAAATGATTTAGTATTGCAAAACCTGAATCAACCTCTTCAAATCATGTACAAACTGGTTCGAAATTGGTATGCTCGGGACCTCTGCATAAGGATTGCAGGAATGTGATCCTTTTTTCATTTTACTTAGTTTGACCGCTAGCCGACTGATTTTCAAATTTCTGTAACACTGTCGTCTTTCCTCGCTGATTTACCTTTACTCAGGCAGACTTTACCTTAACAGGCAGTAGATCGACAAAAAAATCGACAAAAAACCAGCTTCTTTTTACACCGCTTTAATAGAAAAAACATTGCATTTTCAGAATCTGTATGTTCTTTTTCGATTCTAGTTTTCATTACTTATTATTAACCATTGAGAAACAAAGTTGCCGATACTCGACCCTTGTTTTTCACTACTTTACATACTGTGTTATAATTTAAAAATCAATACCAGGTAATTACACTTTTTTGCAAAGCCTTCAAGAAGGTGATCAATTTACACTGTTGCATTCCTTCTATATTTCATCCATTTCATAAACTATTCTATATGCCTGTTGCATTTGCTGAATTTCTTCGTCAGTTAGTTTGGAAAATTGTTCCCTTCTTCTTTTTGGAAATACGCCTTTATTCTGATGCAAGAAAATAATCATTAAATTGATGTCTCTGTCCGGCATATCCACGATCCGTTGTAATTCTTTTTTTGCTTCATCGTATCGTTGAAGAAAAATCAGCTCATCGGGCATATCTTCTTCAAGAGTCGCATATATAATCTGTATTAGGTAAGTACAATGCTCCGTAAGGTCGGGGTATCTGAAATACCCTTCTACTTCTTCAGGATTAGTAATTGTTATTTCTCCATTATCTTTTTTATCATACCTGATTCTTTGCATCAATGGTTTGGAATATTTTTCAAGTATGTCATCATAGTCTTTAATATTATTAAGCATGTGGGCTGAAACTGGTATGATCAGTCCAGAAGGAACAATGCCATCATGCACTAAAATATCGTGAATCATAAAACGGTGTAGTCTCCCATTCCCATCTTCAAAAGGATGTATAAAAACAAATCCAAAAGCGATTAGTGCCGCTCTTACCTGCGGATATATACCGTTTGTTTTACCAGCAGATTCTTTTAATCCATTCATCAACGATGATACTATTGCCGGCGGCGGACAGATATAATGAATAAGATCCTGATAATTAGGCAGGGATTCGCCAACGAAGTTCTGAAAATCTCGGAAATCAGCGGCCGCAAACCGGGGATCAACAATTGCATTCTGCAATTGTATCAGGTGTTGTTTTTCTAGTATTTTTTCCGTTGCCTCCGATCCAGCTTTAACAAGAAGAGCAATAAATTTTTCCATCCGGTCAGGCGAAGTTTTTTCTTTTTCTATTTCATAGGAAGACCGGGTTTCTTTATTGTATAGATAATTGGCAGCTCTTTTAAAAATATCCTGTGGAAAGCTTTCCTTTAATTGTTCTATTCTCTGGTGAATGTCTGTTTCAAGAAGCTTGATGAGCACATTGGTTTTTCTTACTATTGGGCAGAATTGCTGGTTTCCTAACAGATTATTATTGATCTTCCATTTTATATTCTTTGTGATTATCCCTGTAACGTATTCTTCTTCGTCCAGCAAATTGGTATAATTAGCTACAATTGGTCGGGCCAGTTCTATATTCTTTGTTGTCAAAAACTCATAGAGGAATCCTATTTTCCTGGCGTATTTTGATGATGGTGCTTTCAGAACAAATGCCTGAATGTCTTCCGGGGAGATTTTTTCGAACACGGCCTTTAAAAAGTCAAGGCTCATATCATCATATTTAAAGGCAAACTCCAGGTGCTGTAACGGAGCGTCTTCAGGTGCATATTTCGGGCCGAATACTTGTTCTACATTCCCTTTTGTTGTTAATTCAATTGACTCATTATTGCCTATATAGGAGCTGTGAGTGAGCGTATAATTAGACAAGTTATAGTGTTCCTTAAGCCACTGGTTACCGGCGGGTTTTACTGCCATATACCTGATTTACTGTAAAATGATTGAATTGTGCTGTAAAATAAATAAATTTATTAAATTTTACTGTAAAATGCATAAATTCCATATTTTCGAACGCTTTTCTCAGTAAGACTAATGCTTCTATTAATCCTTTAATCCACATTTATAATATAATTACTAATACCATCTTATTTGTCAATATCTAATATAACTTATTGAAAATAAACTGATTTAATACTGCAAAACTTGGATCAATCGCTTCAAATCATGCATAAATTGGTTCGTAATTAAGTAGTCAGGTCGCTTATCCTTCATTAGTGCAATTTTGCAAAAAGCTGGCAGTAATAAGCCTGCTTTGTTTGTATTCTTAATTACTCCAGCTACCGATATTAGATAATCCCCAATGATCGGGGTTCGCATATTTAAAATCTAATTTATAACGGTCGGGTATTTCTTCCAGGAAAGAACCGGTAGGGTAGGTGGGAAAGATCTCTTCATAGGTGGACATAGACTGGAATGAAATCCTTCGGTAAATGTGCGAGCGCGTAATATTTTCTTTACGTTCGAGACCTGATGCGCCTAATAACTCTACAACACTTTCAATAGTATTCCTATGGAAATTGGCTACCCTGGTTTTTTTATCTTCTACAACAAGTCCAACAGTTAATCGAGGATCTTGCGTTGCCACACCTACCGGACATTTATTCGTATTGCACAACAGCGCCTGGATACAACCTACAGCCATCATCATCGCCCTTGCAGAATAACAGGCATCGGCTCCCAATGCCATTGCCCGTACGATATGAAAGCCAGTGATGATTTTACCTGATGCCAGTATTTTGATATGTCTACGGATATTCAGGCCATTGAGAACATTATGCACGAAATCCAATCCATCTAATAATGGTGCGCCTACATAGTTGGAGAACTCCTGTGGTGCAGCGCCTGTCCCTCCTTCAGCGCCATCAACCGTAATAAAATCAGGATAAATATCCAGTTCCATCATTGCTTTGCAAATGCCAATGAATTCACTTTTATGACCGATACACAACTTGAATCCAATAGGTTTACCACCCGAAAGTTCTCTGAGTTTCTTAATAAAATAGATCAGTTCCCTGGGTGTGCCGAATGCTTTGTGATAAGGAGGGGAAACTACTACTGTGTATGGTTCTATATTTCTAATGGCTGCAATTTCCGGAGTGTTCTTAGCAGCAGGAAGAATACCTCCATGTCCCGGCTTGGCGCCCTGCGAC
This sequence comes from uncultured Chitinophagaceae bacterium, assembly GCA_964606315.1. Lineage (GTDB taxonomy): Bacteria > Bacteroidota > Bacteroidia > Chitinophagales > Chitinophagaceae > Flavitalea. Next base: position 27,770 of record CAZSFY010000014.1, read on the forward strand.
ATTTTTATCTCGATCATTTTCACCTGCGGAAGTTGTGCTTTTTCGCGGAACAGTTCCTCACTAAAATTACCATCAGCTGTTCTGCATCCGAAATAACCCGTACCAATCTGCCATATAATATCTCCCCCGTGTTTTAAGTGAAACGGACTTAATCCGCCTTCGCCCGTATTATGAGCGAAGCCCCCAATTTTGGCTCCGGCATTCATGGCTTCAATAGCATTGGAACTAAGCGCTCCGTAACTCATTGCCGATATATTATAGATGCTGCAGGAATAAGGCAGAGTGCAGTCTTTATTGCCTATCAATGTTCTTGGATTGTGATCCAGCAGATTAAAGTCTTTCGGTGCCATGGAGTGACACATCCATTCGTATCCTTCTGAGTATACGTCCAACTGTGTGCCAAAAGGCATGGTATCATTTTCTTTTTTCGCCCGTTGATAGATAGTGGAGCGGTCAATCCTGTTGATCGGTCTGCCGTCGATATCCGACTCAATGAAATATTGATAAATTTTTGGACGGAGATCTTCCATTAGAAATCTTAGTCTGCCAAAGACCGGATAAATCCGCATAATAGAATGTTTGGTTTGGAACATATCGTAATATCCCAGGCAGGTGAGGATAAATACAATAGCGAAAACAACGTACCAGTTAGGGTTCAGGTACAGGGCAAGAGAAAGTGTGACAAGATTCAGCAATGTAGAAATGATGATGAAACTTCGTCTCATAATGATATTATTTTATTTCAGCTAACCAAAAGATGGATGTTTTGTCAGTTGTATTTTTCCCTCTGTTTCAGACAAAATAAAAATTATAAACAGAGGGCCTACCTGATAAAGACGTGGTTATTAACAATAGTCAGTATTATGTGTTGGAATGGTTTCATAGATGATCTGTACACAAAAATAGCACTTTGTATTCTTTGGATTTGATGTTGATGCCGAACAATTCCGAAAAACTGGTTAACCTAAAAGATCTTAGCAGTCTTTAAACAAAAATTGAGGGGAATGCCGGAGATTACCTGGTCCAACCGGACACACAAATACACGCCAAGAAAATTATTTACAAAAATTTGGTAATATCAAACTTATCATTATATTTGAACAAACGATTGCGCAAAAACAGTGAAAAATTCTATCACTATTAAGGACATTTCACGGGAAGCCAATGTTTCCACTACTACTGTTTCAAGAGTATTGAACGGACTCTCCCGTCAATACAGGATCAGTGAAGAAACAGAGCAACAGGTTATGAGAGTTGCCCGCACCTATAATTATCGTCCCAATCATACCGCTGTTAGTCTTCGTTTAAAGAAAAGTAACCTGATCGGTTTAGTGGTGCCTGATCTTTCAAACCCTTTCTTCTCCAATATAGCCAGCGTTGTTACACATGAATTGCGCAAAAGCGGTTATGCGGTTATCTTAACAGACTGCGGTGACGATGAAAAAACAGAGATAGAAGTGGTGAACCTGATGAACGACCGGCGCATAGACGGTCTGCTGGTTATGCCATCAGGTAAACAAGCAGAACACCTCGAACATATATATAATAAAGGAATACCGGTTGTTTGTGTTGACCGCTATTTTCCTTCTTCGACTCTTCCTTTTGTTGCTACACATAACTATAAAGGCGCTTATGATATTACCAAATACCTGATTAACACGGGACATAAAGATATTGTCTGCATCCAGGGGCCGCATCATGTTATGTCTAACACACAGCGTGTGCGGGGTTATCTCGATGCTATGAGAGATGCTAAACTGAAGAATTACCGGGTAGTGGGTAACGATTTTACCCAGGAGAACGGATATCTTGAAACCAAACTCCTGTTGCAAAAAAAACAATATCCCACTGCCATTTTCGGACTTAGTGATACAATTATTTTCGGTTCAATGAAAGCGATGCGTGAAGAAGGACTGCTTGTTCCGGACGATATTTCACTGGTAACCTTTGATAATGCCGAGTATCTTGATTACCTGAATCCTCCTATGACGAGTGTTGTGCAGCCTGTATCGGAAATAGCTCAAATGTGTACTAAAATGTTGCTGGGTATGATCGGTAATCACGAGAGAGGTCAGCCGGAACAGATTTTATTGAACCCCACGATTGTGCATCGCCAATCAGTTAAGGTTCTGAGGTAACTTTTTTATCCTAAAATGCGCAATCGATTATTCTAAACTGATAAAAATATAACGATCTTGAACAAACGTGAAAACTCTTTAACTCAGAAGTACATTACCGTTATCGGTAGCTCAAATACCGACATGGTAGTGCGTACGCCCCATATACCCAGACCAGGAGAAACTGTAATGGGCGGAGATTTTATTATGTGTCCGGGAGGAAAAGGCGCCAATCAGGCTGTAACAGTAGCACGCCTGGGCGGCCAGGTCTACTTTGTTGCCAAACTGGGGAAAGATGTTTTTGGACAGGAATCCAGGAAAACATTTGAAAAAGATGGTGTGAATGTGGATTATGTCACTTTCCATGAAGAACAGCCTTCCGGTGTGGCATTAATAAGAGTGGATGGTAATGGTGAAAACAGTATTGTAGTAGCTCCCGGTGCAAACTTCTTCCTGGGAACAGAAGAAATAGCTATGGCTGCAAACTGCATTATTGGTGCAGAAATCCTGTTAATGCAATTGGAAATTCCCCTGGCTACTGTTATAGAAGTGGCAACATTAGCCAATAAGCATAATAAAAAACTGATACTGAATCCAGCTCCCGCACGTGACTTACCTGAAAGTGTATTGAACGGGTTGTACCTGATCACTCCCAATAGCACAGAAGCTGAAATGCTCACAGGTATTAAAGTGTCGGACGAAGCAAATTGCCTGGCAGCCGCCAACCGATTAAAAGAAAGAGGAGTGAAGAATGTGATCATCACCCTGGGTGATCAAGGCGCCTATGTTAATACAGAAGAATTTACCGGTATGATCGAAGCGGAAAAAGTAGATGTAGTAGATACTACAGGTGCGGGCGATATTTTTAACGGATCTCTTGCACTGGCGCTATCGCAGGGAAGAAGTATGAAAGATGCGGTTTGCTTCGCTAACAAGGCAGCAGCTATTTCTGTGACAAGAATAGGGGCCCAGACATCGATTCCTTCGAAATATGAACTAACTCCAATAACTATTTAATCAGAACGCAATACGTAAAACGACTGCATATGAATTTCCCTACTTTAATTAAACGAATAAGCGCCGGATGTTTAAGTGCGCTGATCATTTCGCTGCTACTTTTTTCTGGCAACGACTCTTATGCACAGGATAAGACTGTGGTAAAAATTAGCGGAACAGTAACAGATACCGACGATACTGCATTGCCGGGAGTGTCTGTAGCTATTGAAGGGCAAGGCGCTAAAACAACTACTGATGCCGAGGGTAGATATATTATAGAAGTAGCTCCTGGCACAACGCTTGTTTTTTCGAGCGTAGGATATGATACACATAAAGAGGTGGTAGGAAACAGTAGTATTATAAATGTTACTCTTTCTATTGCTGCTAAATTATTGGATGAAACCGTAATCATTGGTTACGGATCATCTACCAAAAAAGAAATAACAGGTTCTGTGGCTACCATCAAAAGCAAAGACTTTAATAAAGGAGTATTTACGGATGCTGTAGGCTTGCTGCAGGGTAAAGTGGCGGGATTAACTATCAATAAACCTGATGGGGCCGACCCTTTGGCAACGTTCAAAATTATTTTACGTGGAACCAATACGCTTACCTCTGGCCAGGGACCATTAATTATCATAGATGGTGTGGCGGGTGCTGATCTGCGTAATATCAACTTTGAAGAAGTTGTTTCTTTCGATGTATTAAAAGATGGCGCAGCTGCTGCTATCTATGGTACCAGAGGTACTAATGGTGTAATTATTATTACTACCAAAAGAGCAAGGGCCGGAAAAACAACCCTGGAAGTATCGAGCCAACTCACTAGTCAAGTGGCTCCTAGAATGGTGAAAAATTTAAACGCACAGGAGTTTAAATATGCCATAGAGAACTACATGCCTTCCAGGGCAGGAAGTTTATACGGCGCAGAAACAGACTGGTTCTCGGAAATCACCCGGAAAAACCCACTTAGTCAACGTTACAGTGTAGCGCTCAGTGGTGGTTCTGAATTGTTTTCGCATCGCACCACATTTAATGTTGAGCAGAATAAGGGATTATTAAGGGATAATAACGTAGATAAATACCTGTTCAAGACCAATCTTAGACAATCTGCTTTTAAAGACCGGCTGACAATGGATTACAATATGACTATTCGCATGAGTCAGTACAACCCGGCCAATTACGATTTGTTTTACCAGGCATTTATTCAAAATCCCACACAGCCGGTAAGAGATGAAAACAATGTAGCAGCAGGCGGATATTCACAGTTACAGGCAATTGAATATTACAATCCTGTCGCTATGCTGAATGAACGTAAACGTGAAGGAAAAACATATGTTGTTGCTCCGAATGTAACGGCTACGCTTAAAATTTTCAGAGGCCTAACCTGGAGCAATTTTGTATCGTATGAAGCAGGTACAAGTAAGGGAACATCATACAAAACCAAGTATTATCCTTCGATAATAGGACGAGGAGGAGAAGCTGAAGTAAGCAACGACGATAATTTTAACCTGCAATATGAAAGTGTGGGTAATTATAAAACTTCATGGGAAGATCACAACTTACAGGCAGTGGCTGGTTATTCCTATCAGAAAGTAGGTTATTCCAATAGCTACATGATCAATTCCGGATTTGATACGGATATCTATGGGCCTAATAATATAGGCGCAGGCAGTGGACTACAGACTGGTATTGCTGAGATGGGATCTTTTCGCTCGGAGAGCAAACTAATTTCTTTCTTCGGTCGAGCTATTTATAACTATCGTCAGAAATATATGGCCACCGCTTCGCTAAGACGCGAAGGCTCTTCAAAGTTCGGAACAAATAATAAGTGGGGATATTTTCCCGCAGTGAGCCTGGGATGGAAAATAGATCAGGAAGCGTTTATGGATAACGTAGCCTGGGTAGACGATCTGAAGTTCCGTGTGGGCTACGGTGTTACGGGCAACCAGGATTTCAGTAGCTATAAATCACAGATCCTTTTCGGAAGAGCGGGCCGCTTCTATTATAATGATGAATGGATCAATACTTATCAACCTGTATCCAATCCTAACCCTGATTTACGTTGGGAGAAAAAACAAGAGCTGAATATCGGTTTCGACTTCTCATTATTTAAGAACAGATTAGGTGGATCATTAGATGCGTATTCACGCAGTAGCACCGATCTGCTGTATACATACAACGTATCGGTTCCTCCTTACTTATTTAAAGAGTTGTTCACCAACGTTGGTGATATCAGTAACAGGGGTATCGAACTTTCTTTGAATGGTTCCGTAATGAAAAGAAAGGATTTTGAATGGAGCGGCATTTTCACGGCCAGCACCAATGTGAATAAACTGAAAAGAATATCCAACGCTGAATTTAAAGAGACATCTTATGACGTAGGCTGGTTAGGAGGTTCTGTTCCACTAAATTCTCAGAAAGTACAGGAAGGAAAAAGTCTCGGAACATTTCATGGACCGGTTTTCCTGGGCGTAGATGAAAGCGGCTTTGATAAATTCAGGAATGCGAACCCGGTAGGAGGGGTTAGTCCTGATGTATGGGAAGAGATCGGCAATGCCTATCCTATTTGTATGCTTGGGCTGACGAACTCATTTACTTATAAAAACTGGGATTTGAGTTTTGCTATACGTGCTAATATTGGCGGTAAGGTATTAAATATGTACCGGCTGTATTACGAGAACTGGTCGGCAATCGGTACTAAAAATATCGTTCGTACACAACTGGAGAACCCCGGCTTTATCGGAAATACAACTTATTCTTCCAAATACCTTGAAGATGCCACGTTTATTAAAATGGATAATGTGGCCCTCAATTACAGGGTTCCTGCCAGATCGCAGTATTTTTCTTCTATGGTTGTTTCTTTCACTGCCCAGAACGTGTTTATGATCACCAATTATAAAGGACTGGATCCGGAAGTAACTCTGGGCGGACTAGAACCAGGTATAGAGCGATTAAGCTATTATCCAAGAACTACCACACTGGTATTGGGAGTAAACGTTATATTTTAAAAACTTAACAACGAATGCTCATATGAACACCAAGAAAATATTCATAGTCAGTATGCTGATAGCAACAGGAGCCATTACATCCTGTACTAAGCTCGATGAGAAAGTGTATTCTGATATTCCGATCGATAAATTCTTCCAAACGGAAAGAGACATCTTAATGAATGCAGGAAGGTCGTATACCAAACTGCAAAAAATGCCGGAAGAGTTTAGTCTGTGGTCACTCACAGAACTTGCCTCTGATGAAATGGTAGCGCCGGGCCGCGATGATGGGCAGGTGTGGGATAATGGGCGTTGGGATCAGCTGCACACACATAAGTTCAATGCCACGAATAAGATCATCACTTCTGCATGGGAATTTGTATATGAAGGTATCAGTGCTTGTAACGAGGTGTTATACGAAACGGAATCATCGCCTATCAGCTTTGCCGGAAAAGATAAAATTATAGCAGAAATTAAAATTCTACGTGCTTACTTCTATTACTGTGCTATCGATAACTGGGGAAATATTCCTTATGCCATTGATTACACAGATAAGAATCTCCCTGAACAAAAAAATCGCACGTTCATTTTTGATTTTATAGTCAATGAGATCAACGAAAATGTAGATAAGTTACAGGAGGAACCTACTTCGGCTTATTATGGTAGGGTAACCCAGGGCGTAGCGTACACTTTACTGGCAAAAATGTACCTGAATGCAAAAGAGTGGATAGGAGTAGATAAATATGCAGATGCCGTAGCTGCCTGTGATAAAGTGATAGCATTAAATGCCTACCAGATCGAAGATGATTTCTTTACCAATTTTAAAGTGAGAAATGAAGTGTCTAAAGAAAACATCTTTGTGATACCAATGCATCCTATTTATACAAGAGATCGCTTTTATTGGCAACAGCTTACCTTAAACGATGCCAGTCGCGCAACTTTTGATTTTGTTGGCCAGATGTGGGATGAGTTTGTACTCGAGCCTGGTTTCTTGGACAAATATGATAATGACGATGTCAGGAAGAAATCATTTTTATTCGGTCAGCAATACGATAAAAATGGTCAGCCTATTACATTCATGGAAAACGGTACGGAGGTTCCGTTTATCTATACGCCAACTATTGCTAATTATATGTCGCGTAAAAGATGGGAAGGAGCACGTTGTGCAAAATATGAATACCAACCCAATCTCCAGTATTACGTAGAGGAAATGGATAATGACTATGTATTGTTCCGATATGCCGATGTGTTGTACACCAAGCTGGAAGCATTATGGAGATTAGGAAGAGCTGGTGAAATGATCAACGATCCGCAACTGCAGAAAATAAGAACACGTGCGGGTGTTGCTCCCTATACTTCCGATGACCTGAGCGACGCCGAACTGCTCAATGAATTCGGGCGTGAATTTGCCTGGGAAGGCCGTCGTCGCCAGGATCAGATCAGGTTTGGCGTATGGGGCAATACCTGGTGGAACAAGCCTGCTTCTGGTCCTAATGCTAAACTTTTTCCTATACCGCAAACAGTGCTTAGCGCTAATCCTAACCTGGTTCAAAACCCAATCGATTAAAAAGTTATGTTGATAAGAAGTGTTATATGTCTGACGCTGACTTTCGGAGTAATTAGTGCTTCATCGGCACAAGGCTCCCGCAGTATGAAGCAGATATCAGTAAATGAATTGCGTGATAAAATTGCCGGCGCCTGGATCGGTCAGATGATTGGTAACATATATGGGTTACCTCACGAGAATAAATATGTAGATGCTCCCGGCCCGGAAAAATGGCCCTATGGCTACACTAAAAACATCGATAAGCTGAAAAATTATAACGGTGCTTTTTCTGATGACGATACGGATCTGGAATATATGTATCTCCTGCAAATGGAAAAGTACGGAAGTGAGCCAAGCTATGAGCAATTACGTGAGGCGTGGTTATATCATATCAGGGACCGGGTGTGGCTGGCCAATAGAGGAGCATTAGGTTTAATGAAGTTCGGATATACTCCACCGTTTACCGGTGATATTAATATCAATCCACACTGGTACCAGATAGATCCGCAGTTGATCAATGAAATATGGGCCTATACAGCGCCTGGCATGATTAACTATGCAGCCAAAAAATCGGATTGGGCAGCAAGGATCACCAGCGATAGCTGGGGCGTTGAGCCTACTATTGTATATGGCGCCATGTATGCGGCAGCCTTTTTTGAAAAGGATATTAATAAACTGATAGATATTGGACTGAAATCATTGGCTCCTACCGACAGATATGCGGGAACAATCAGGGATATGATTGCATTACATAAGAAATATCCTAACGACTGGAAAGCAGCGTGGAAAGAAATGGCGGATAAGTATTATGTCAACGAACCCGACATGACTAAAACTATCTGGAATGCCAACCTTAATGGCGCCTGCGGCATACTTGCTATGTTATACGGAAAAGGTAATTTCCAGCATACGCTCGATCTTTCCTGCGCTATGGGATTCGATGCGGATAACCAGGCAGCTACTGTTGCCGGTTTGTTGGGTATCATAAGTGGATTAAAGGGACTTCCCAAAGAGCTTTATCTTCCTATAGAAGGATGGACCAAACCTTTCAATGACCGTTATATTAATATCACCCGGTATGATCTTCCTGATGCCAGTATAGAAGATATCATTGACCGTACGCTTGCTGCGACTATTAAACTTGTAGAAAGTAAAGGCGGAAAAGTCTCCGGCAAAAAAGATAAACAAATACTGACCATTAACACTGCTGCTGCTTTTAATGCTCCGCTGGAGTTTTTTGTAGGACCTGCTCCGCGTATGGAAGTCAATAAACCGGTTAACTATACTTTTTACAGCGCGGCTAATAAGCATTACAACTGGACACTGATAGGAGGTGAATTACCTCCTGGTATTAGTTTTAATAAGGGGAATATTACAGGAACACCTACTGTTCCGGGAAAATATAAAGTGTTGGTGCAACTCGATAATAATAAGCAGAAGCTTACCAAAACCTTTGAGTTGCTTGTACGCAATACAAATATTGCTTCAACTGCTGATTCTGTAATAGCAAATGTGCGGACGCTTAACGAAGACGTATTGGACTCCTGCTGGTACACGTTTGGAAAATCGATGTACGCCAACAATGTAGAAGTAATTCGTGATGGTATTACCGATGGCCCGGGTTCAGTGTTTTACAGCCTGGCGGCAGAAGCTAAAATACCCAAAGTGGATTATTACGGTTACCAGTGGACGAATAACCAGAAAATTGATATGATAGCTTTTCATACCGGAGGTATGGAAGAGTTTGGCGGCTGGTTCACTTCCCTGAACGTACAATACAAAAACGAAGAAGATAAATGGGTTCCGATTGAAAAGATTAGTATTTCACCATCAATGCCAGCAACAGATGTTGTGTTTTATCAACCGCATTTTGTAGAGTATGTTATTTCTTTTCCTGCTATACAAACAAAAGCTATACGAATTATAGGTGACGCAATGGTGCAGGATCACTGGCACAAATTTACTAAAAAAGTATCGGCCTTTACTTCTATAACCGAATTAAGCGTGTATAAAACAAACGACTAATGAAAATGAATTTTGATACTCCGAAAAAACTGGGTATTGCTTTTTTGATAGGAGCAGTAGTATGTGCCTTTAATACTTCTCAAAAAGAAAATATTTCCCGGCCTGACTTACTGGTGATGTCGAAAGACAAATTGAATGATAAAATAAAAGGAGGATGGGCAGGTCAGACTATTGGCGTGGTATATGGCGCCCCGGTAGAATTTAAATACCAGGGTTCTATTATAGATGACTATCAGAATATTCCATGGAATGAGCATTATGTAAAATATTGGTTTGATAAAAAACCGGGCTTGTTCGATGATATCTATACCGACATGAATTTTGTAGATGTGTTCGAGAAATATGGTTTAGATGTAAGCTCCGAAGCCATTGCCAAACATTGGGCTTCTGCCGAATATCATCTGGCTCACGCCAACCAGGCTTCACGTTATAATATTCTGAGAGGTATCATGCCGCCGGAGTCGGGGCACTGGAAAAATAATCCGCATGCAGATGATCTGGATTTTCAAATCGAATCTGACTTTATCGGTCTGATGGCGCCGGGTATGGTGAATGCAGCTACGGGAATAGCCGACAGGGTGGGACACGTGATGAATAGCGGCGATGGCTGGTATGGCGGTGTATTTGTTTCTGCACTTTATTCTCTGGCTTTTACAACTGATAATACTTCATACTTGGTGGAGCAGGCGCTTAAAACTATTCCAGAAGGAACAAAATTTCACGAGTGCATTGCCGATGTTATAAAATGGCATAAAGAAAATCCAAATGATTGGCAGGCCACCTGGTTTGAACTGCAGAAGAAATGGAACAAAGATGTTGGATGTCCAAAAGGAGTTTTTCTCTCTTTTAATATAGATGCTAAAATTAATTCGGCGTACGTGGCAATAGGATTGTTGTATGGAAAAGGTGATTTCACAAAATCGATTGATATCGCTGCACGTTGCGGGCAGGATGCTGACTGTAATCCTGCTACAGTAGGAGGAGTGTTAGGAACAATGTTGGGATATTCTGCTATTCCGGATTTCTGGTTAAAACCCTTACAGGAGATCGAACCTTTACAGTTTGAAGGAACAGAATCGTCTCTCAATAAAGCGTATGATCTGAGCTTTAAACACGCATTAAGTGTGATTGAGAATAATAAGGGTTCTGTAAACGGTGATAGCGTAACTATACCTTTGTCGGAGCCGGTAGCCGTTGCTTTTGAACAGAATTTTGAAAATACTTTCCCCCAGTCGCGTGATAAAATAGATTCTTCCTTTACAAAAGAGTATGCATTTGGGTTTACAGGCAATGGATTTATTCTATATGGGAACATGATCAAACGTTCCAAGATAGATCCCAATTACCTGGACAGGATTGCGAAAAGATTAGGTTCCGAAGTATTTGGTCTTGCCGAACTCCACGATCCTTATATCGCCGAACTGGAAGTTTATATAGATGGTAAGCTGGACGAAAAAGTGATGCTGCCGATGAAGAATGCTTCACGCAGAACGGAACCGGTTTGGAAATACCAGTTACCGGAAGGAAAACATGAAGTGCGGCTGAAATGGCTGAATCATTTACCGGATTATGAAATACGAATAAATGATATGATTGTTTATTCATCGAAACCTTCAACAAGTAATTTACCCCATTAAGAACATCAATATGAATAAACTGATTAGAAATACTGCATGGTTATTATTGTTTGCTGTTGCAATAGCAGGCTGCTCGGAACAAAAACCTTCCGACAGTAATGGTTTGGTAGCCGAAAAAACATTGTCTAAAAAAGTGTTGCAGGATAAAATCCGTGGCGGATGGGCCGGCCAGGTGATCGGCTGCTCTTATGGTGGACCTACCGAATTCAAATACAGAGGAACGATGATACAGGATTATCATAACATGATATGGTATGATGATTATATCAAAGAAACGTTTGAACTGGATCCGGGTTTATACGACGATGTGTATATGGACCTGACATTTGTGGATGTACTGGAAAAAGTAGGTCTTGATGCGCCAGCCGATTCATTTGCAGTGAAATTCGCTAATGCCAGCTATAAATTATGGCATGCTAACCAGGCGGCCCGTTACAATATTCTGAATGGTATCAATCCGCCGGAGTCGGGTCACTGGATGAACAATCCCCATGCCGATGATATTGATTTCCAGATAGAGGCGGATTTTGCCGGTATGATGGCTCCGGGTATGATCAATACCGCTTCTGAAATATGTGATCGTACAGGTCATATTATGAATTATGGCGACGGTTGGTATGGTGGTGTGTTTATGGCCGCCATGTATTGTGCAGCATTCGTTACTGATGATATCGATCTCATTATTAATGAAGCGTTGAAAACAATTCCGGAGCAAAGCATATTTCACCAGTGCATCGCCGATGTTGTAAAATGGCACAAGGAATTTCCGAACGACTGGAAACGCTGCTGGTTCGAAGTAGAAAAAAAATATACTTCTGAAAAGGGCTGCCCCGAAGGTGTGTTCAATGCTTTTAATATCGATGCCAGTCTGAACGCCGCTTATGTGGTTATAGGATTATTATACGGTGAAAAGGATTTCTATAAAACGATGGACATAGCTACCCGTTGTGGCCAGGACTCTGATTGTAATCCGGCAACTGCTGCTGGTGTACTGGGAGTAATACTGGGATACGAGAATATACCTGATTACTGGAAACCTGCTATTGAACAAGTGGAAGCATTGAATTTTCCATATACCACCATGACTTTAAATGAAGTGTATGGATTAAGCTATAAACATGCTTTGCAATTGATTACTGAAAATGGAGGAAAAGTTGAAGACGATAATGTGACCATTAAAGTACAGCAACCTGTTACGCTCCGGTTTGAAAAATCATTTGAAGGTATGTTTCCCAAAGAAAGAAGGCCATTTAATAAGGAACTGCTCAACGAATCTATTCTTGTTGATTTTGAAGGGAATGGTGTCGTAGTAATGGGAGCTGTAAAAAAATTAACTGGTAATAAAGATAATTATGTGGCATTGCTGGATGTATTTATAGATGGTGAAAAAACAGAGCAGGTACGCATGCCGTTCGATTACATCGTCCGCAAATACGATATCTATCATAAATACATGCTTCCCGAAGGGAAACATAAGGTGGAAATAAAATGGGTAAATCCCGATTCCGACTTCAGAATATGGATGAAGGATGTATTGATTTATTCAGCCATCGAAAACAAACCTTTTGAACCTAAAAACAAGTAAGTGAGTAAGCGTTTCCATAATCTGGTTGTTTATTTAATGCTGCTGGTGGTGCCGTCGGGGTTGATCATGGGTTGCAAAAAGAAATCGGTATTAGAACCACCAGAGGAAATACCTTTTGTGCGGTTACAGGAAGGAGTGACTATGCAGAGTAAAATAATGAGCTTGATGCTTAAATATTCTGTACTGCTTCCCGCCGATTATAAAACCTCCAGCGCTTCTTACCCCGTAGTGTATTTGTTGCACGGATATGGCAATGACTATAAGTCCTGGTTTAAAGACGGAAATATTCAGTTGCTATCCGATAACCTGGGAGCTGATATTGTTCCGATGATATATGTTATGCCTGATGGATTTAACAGCTATTATGTCAATAATCATAATGGAACCAACCGTTATATGGATATGCTGGTGAACGAATTGGTCCCCGAAATAGATAAAATTTATCGTACTAAGAAAGATGCGGGCCAGCGTGCAGTAATGGGCTATTCGATGGGCGGATATGGAGCATTGATTTTACCTGCTAAAAATCCCAGCGTATTTAAAGTGAGTGTTCCATTGAGTATGTCTTTTCGTACGGATGAACAATATATAGCAGAGCCGCAGAATGTTTTTAACGGTCAGTGGGCGCCTGTTTTTGGAGGTTCGGGCTCATCGGGTGCGTCGCGGCTAACATCATATTTTACACAAAACAGTCCTTTCCATTTTTTTGATAGTGATAATTTGTCTGCTTTCTCCGGACTTAAACTGTACTTAGACTGTGGCGATGATGAAGAATCACTTTCTGTAACCAATGGAGCTTTACATAACCTGTTGCGTGACAAAAACTTTCCGCATGAGTATCGCATGGACAATGGGGGACATACGTGGAGTTACTGGTATAAAGCTGTGCCGCAAGGCTTAAAATTTATCAGTAAAGCTTTTGAAGGAGTTCCTTATCCTGCTGAACCCACGCCTGTCAGCATAGGCACGCTGATTTCCGAAGAGGAATATGTGTTGGAAACGCTGAATGCTACATCCACACAATTAGGAATATTTACACCTGCATCTTATAGCAGTTCAACCGATGAATACCCGGTTATCTTTTATATTAACGACAGCGAAGAAGCCAGCCGGAAAGATAATGCCATTAAATTGATATCGTTCCTGAATAATGCAATGCAGGCCAAAAAAATTCCGCAGTCTGTAATTGTCGAAATTCCCTATGGTACTTTTGGTGTTTCTTCAAGTACTTTCTCCGACATTATAGACCAGATCAGTGATAATTACAGAATTGTTACCGGTAAAGAAAGCCGGGTATTGATAGGAAATAACAGGGGTGGAAATAATGCATGGGCGTTAATGCCGGCAAGTAAACAACTGGTAAAGAACTGTTTTCTTTTTGATGCTATTCTCCCTGATGCGGCAGAAGGAGAAGAGGATGTTTTTTATTATCTCGATGCTACAGATAACACCATCAGCTATAAGGGAAATTATTCATTGTATTTGAACTTAAGAGAGAGCGGTATCCAGCACGAATGCCGCGTAAGGCAAGGCACACCTTCTTTCCAGTCATTTATCAATGGAATAGACGGATCATGGTACTATTTATCGAAACAATTAAAGAATCAGTAACTCATCTATGAAAAGAGCGATGATTTTATTATATGTTTTATTGGCTTTTACAGCATTGCCTTCAAACGCGCAACAGGTGCGGGTGATGGAAAGTCTGTCCATGTATAGTAAAATATTGGGAAGTGAGATCAAATATTCAGTATGCCTTCCTCCAAATTATTATAAAGAAAATAAAAAATACCCGGTAGTGTATATGCTGCACGGACTGGGAGGAAATGAAAGCGGGTGGTTAGAGTATGGAAGAATCAGTCGCGTAGCAGATCTTAATGTCAGCAACCGGCAGATCATACCGATGATTTATATTATGCCCCAGGGCTTCAGCACTTATTATGTGAATGATTATGCATCCACATATCGTTACCAGGATATGTTCGTACAGGAATTGATACCTTATATTGACAGCGTTTATCGTACACTTGGAGGAAGAGCCCGGGCAACCATAGGCTATTCGATGGGTGGGTTTGGTGCATTAGTACTCCCGTTAGAATACCCGGAATTGTTTACTGCTTGTGTACCATTAAGCGTTTCTATCCGTACCGATGAGCAATATATGACGGAAGACAGCAACGGCTGGAACGAGCAATGGGGGAGGCTCTTTGGTGGAGTAAACACTACAGGTCAGGATAGGATCACCGCTTATTACAAAAAGCATAGCCCGATGCACATGCTGGCTGATAGTGATCCGTCAAGGTGGCAAGGATTGAGAATATATATTGACAACGGAGATGATGAACAAACGCTTGCCTACAGTAACGAAGCATTGCATTACCTGCTGTGCGAAAAAAATATTCCGCATGAATACAGAGTAAGAGATGGTGGTCATGAATTTGAATACTGGCGTGAATCGCTTCCCAATGGATTATGTTTTATCAGTGATGCGATGGAAGATAAACCCTATCGCGGAGATCTTGAACTAAAAAGAATTAACCGGAGTAAGAACAGACATTCACTATTGCAACCGATTGTTGTGGGTGAGCGCTCGTTACAAGCATATTTCCCCGGTGAATATAACAGCACACAACGGTTGTACCCGGTAATATATGTGATGGGAGATCTTACGCTAACTGAACAGACACATTTTGCAAACGTAGCAGATCGTATGATGCTCAACGATGAACTACCTCCTTTTGTAATGATTTTTATTCCCGAAACAGAGCAGTATTTAGAGAGCGATATTCTACCCGAAGTAGAAAAGAGATACAGGGTACGCCCCGGTTTTCGCTACCGCTCATTGTTTACAACTGGAAAAGGCGCCTGGGCGCTTGCCGATGCGTTGAAACCGGAGAAATATACATCCTGCACAGTGATGGAGCCTTCTGTGGAAGCAGATTATTTTAAAAAGATAACAGAGAATATAGCGGCAAAAGAAATAGAAAGGACCTGGTTCTTTTTTGGATCGTCCGATAAAACACCGCACTACCGGGCAAGCGGCGATTTGCACCTGTTATTTAAAGACAAAAATATTTACCACGAATACCGCGTCATGCAGCGAACGGATAATGATGATTGGAAAACGTTGTTCCTGGAAGAAGCATTCAAATTCACCATAAGGAAAATACACCGATAATCTTAACTCCAATTTAAAAAATGCCATATGTTTATTATCAGTAGTTATTCATTAGCCGTTCTTTTCTGCTTCATCACGATGCTTTGCTGGGGGTCGTGGGCTAACACGCAAAAGCTCGTTCAGAAAAAATGGCGCTTCGAATTATTTTACTGGGACTGTGTCCTGGGAATCTTTCTTTTTTCGCTGATAGCAGCGTTAACGATGGGAAGTACCGGCGATCAGGGTCGGCCTTTCCTGGAAGACCTAAGTCAGGCCGACGGTGCTAATATCCGCAGCGCGCTGATGGGAGGGATCGTATTTAATCTCGCTAATATTCTTCTCACGGCAGCAATAGCCAGCGCGGGCATGGCGGTCGCATTTCCGATAGGAATTGGCTTGGCGCTCATTATTGGCGTACTGATAAATTATTTTATGGTGAGCAAAGGCAATCCCGTACTGATATTTACCGGGGTAGCGCTGATCACTATTGCCATCATATTGAATGCCGCTGCCTATAAAATGAAAAATAAAAATGTGAATACCGCTAATAAAGTCGGCGTTAAATGGATAGTGATCTCTGTGATAGCTGGTATATTGATGTCGGTATTCTATCCTTTTGTTGCAGCGGGAATGGATTTGCAGGATTTTGTTAATCCCGCTGCTGGTAAAATGACTCCCTATACTGCAGTTGTAATATTCGCTACAGGAATATTGATCAGTAATTTTTTATTTAACACCATACTAATGAAAAGGCCACTGGAAGGAGCGCCCATTTCGTATGCTGAATATTTTAAAGGTGGTTTTAATATACATATCGTCGGAATTCTGGGAGGTTGTATATGGGCGTTAGGTAACCTGTTTAGTTTAATAGCCGCTGAAAAAGCAGGGCCTGCCATTTCGTATGGCCTTGGACAGGGAGCAACCCTGGTAGCAGCATTCTGGGGTGTAGTGATATGGAAAGAGTTTAAAGGAGCAGGGTCTAAGATTAATACCATGCTCTTATTTATGTTCCTGCTGTTTATTGTGGGACTGGGTCTTATAATCAAAGCCGGAAACTAATTTTTATTCAATAATTAAAAAGCAAAATGTCATGAGAGAGATTTTAAAAACGTCTATGCTGGTAATACTATCGGCAACGATACTCGTTTCCTGTAAAAAGGATTCCGAAGAAAAAGAAAAAGAGAAAGAGGTGGAAGCTACGCCTATCAAAACATTAAATGTGGTAACAGTTGACGGTACTGACTCCTATACATTTACTTATGATGATAAAAAAAGGGTAACCAAAATCGATAATTACTGGAATGATGTTTTCGATAAAGCGATCGTATATGATTATTCGGTTTCGGGTAAACTAAGCATTAAGTCTGGCGACTATTCACCAACCATATATGATGTGAATGCTGCCGGATTGGTTACCAAAGAATGGTGGAGCGAAGATGAGTGGGCAGCCTACGAATACAATGCCGACGGTTATATGATAAAAGTTATTGAGCATTGGGATGGCGCAGATCATCTGAAAATGGAAGCTGTTATCAGTAATGGAAATATTATGAAGCATACTAATTATACCGATGACGGTGTGGTAAGTAGAATTAAAGAGTTCACTTATACTCCCGGCGACAATGTGAACGAGATTCACCAGGCTTCTATGATTGATCATAACACCAAACCTATCGGTGGCATTTTTGGTAAGCCAAGTAAAAAAGTACTGTCTTCTCTTACCTATTGGGATCCTCGTGTAGATCCTGTTGAACAGAGAACTACCACAATGAGCTATGAGTTTGATGCTCAGAACAGGCCTATTAAATGGACAAGAACGCTGTACGATGGTAACCAGGAAGTATATACCTATGCCTACTAAATAAAAGCTTGTCTTCCCAGAAGCGATGCCGTTAAATAACGGTGTTCTTTTTCCCTTTAGTGAAAAAGAACATCGCCAGATTATGGTATAATAGTTTAACGGCATCGTCTTTTTACAACTACTCTTCCTGTAACACACAAAGAAGCCCTATTCTTAAGCTTTACCTAACAATACATGTTATCAAGAAAATATCAGGGACTATTTTTAGGGATATTCGTTTTTGCGCTTATTCTTATTCTTCCTACTCCGGAGGGAATGACTTTCCAGGCAAAGAGTGTGGCTGCAACAGTGCTCCTGATGAGCATTTGGTGGATTACAGAAGCCATTCCCGTATTTGCTACGGCCTTCCTGCCGCTTGCGCTTTACCCTTTATTACAAATTCTGCCTGCTAAAGAAACCGCCGTCAACTATGGTCATAATTATGTGCTGATGATGTTAGGTGGTTTTTTCCTGGCCAAAGCGATAGAAGTCCAGAACCTGCATAAACGTATTGCCCTAGTGATCATTAATATTTTCGGGGTTAGCCGTAAAAGAATATTGCTGAGCATGATGATTGCCACAGCTTTTCTTTCCATGTGGATCGCCAATGTTACGGCAGCCGTTATGATGTTCCCCATAGCGCTTTCTATCATTTCAAAAGAGGAAACAGAAACATCCGTTAAAAGTACTTTTGGTACGGCGATGATGTTGGGAATTGCTTATTCGGCTACCATTGGCGGACTGGGTACATTAATAGGAACTCCTACTAATCTTATTTTTATAGGCATTTTGGAAAAACTTTTTCCTAACGCTCCACCTGTTACCTTCTTCACCTGGTTAAAAATTGGAATTCCATTATTGATCATCTTTCTTCCTGTTTTCTGCTTTTATCTTATTCGTTATTTTAAAGTGAGTGGTAACCTGAGCAATAATGATACTATTATAAAAGATGAACTGAAAGCCTTAGGCAAAACTACTGCAGGTGAAAAACGTGTTATTTATGTTTGTTTAATAGCCATCCTGGGATGGGTATTTAGAGAGGATTTTGTATTTGGTCAGACAGTTATCCCCGGCTGGAGTTCTTTGCTGGGACTGGAAAAATATGTACATGACAGCACTGTTTCCATTGCTGCATCACTTTTATTATTCATGTTGCCAGCCGACAAAGAAAAGCGGCTGATCGATTGGAAAATGGCCAGCCAGGTACCCTGGGGTGTAGTAATAATAGTGGGAGGGGGCTACGCTATTGCTGCCGGATTCGAATCAACAGGTTTGGCCGACTGGTTGGGAGGACAATTAGCATTTGTCAGCAGTTACCCTTTCTTAATAGTACTCATCCTGATCATAGGATTTGTAATGATATTTACAGAGTTTAACTCCAACACTGCCACTGCGAATATTTTATTGCCGGTATTGGCGAGTATGGCTGTAGCGGCAGGCACTAATCCGTTATTACTGATGATTCCGGCAACCGTAGCCTCTTCGTTAGGATTTATGATGCCAGCCGGCACGGGGCCCAATACAGTAATATTCGGTAGTGGGCGAGTTACAGTAAAGGATATGGTAAAATGCGGAGTTTGGCTTAATTTAATAAGTATGGTATTGCTGACGATCCTTTTATATACGATAATAATACCATTGCTGGGATTGGAAACCGCTTTACCGGAATGGGCCAAATAACCATGAACGATTTACAGGTATATAGTTTATGATATGAATACTACAATAGCAACAGCAGGTAACAGTGAACGGTCTGATTGCCTGGTATCATTCGAGCCGGCTTCTTCCGGTGGTGTACAACTGGAGCTGCAAAGCAAAGTGAAAGTGCTGTATGGTAATGCCATTCATGAGCTATGCCTGGAAGTATTAAGTTTTTATGGAATCGAACATGCCGTATTAAAAATGGATGATAAGGGAGCGCTTCCCTGGGTAATGGCTGCACGGTTAGAAGCTGCTATTAAACAAATGAGACCGTCGGAAAAATCTTTTCTTCCATCCATAACCCCCGAAAACAGTTATATTACTGTCAGAGATAAACGCCGTACTACCCGTTTATATTTACCGGGAAATACTCCTCATTTAATGCTCAATGCCGGCATTCATCGTCCCTGTGCTATTATCCTTGATCTGGAAGATGCCGTAGCAGCTAATAAAAAAGACGAAGCACGTTTATTGGTGCGTAATGCTTTACGGCAACTTGATTTTATAGGAGCGGAACGAATGGTGCGTATTAACCAACTGCCTTTGGGTTTAACCGATTTGGATATTATCGTGCCGCATTACGTAAATCTTGTGATGTTACCCAAATGCGAAAGCGCCAGTGAGGTGCATCAGGTAAATGAACGGATAGCAACTATACAAAATGCTACTGGTCAGAAGTATGATATCTGGCTGATGCCTATTATAGAAAGTGCAATGGGAGTGATGAAAGCGCTTGAAATAGCGCAGTCGGCTGACAATATTGTAGCTATGGCTATAGGACTGGAAGATTACACGGCAGATATAGGCGCTACGCGTTCCGTGGAAGGTTGGGAATCTTTCTTTGCCCGGTCGCAGGTATTAAACGCCTGTAAGGCGGCAGGCATACAGGCTATCGATTCTGTATTTTCGGATGTATCGGATATGGATACTCTTACGCAAACAGCGTTACGATCGAAAGCAATGGGATTTGATGGTATGGGTTGTATCCATCCCCGTCAGATCAAAGTAATTGAAACCTGCTTTGCTCCCACTGACGATGAAATTGAATGGGCCGTTAAGGTGGTGAATGCTTTTGAAGAGGCGCGGGCAAAAGGACTGGGAGTAGTGTCGGTAGGTACAAAAATGATTGATGCCCCAGTTGTAAAAAGAGCACAGCGTTGTTTAGACATGGCGATTGCTATGGGAAAAATCAATGACGAAAAAATACGGCCATCTTCCTGTTAAAACTATTTTAGAATTATTGTATAATGAATACAGGTAATCAACTGGTAAAAAATGCCGCTGGCAGAATGGTGCCTACACAAGTGAACGGAAGTCCGGTAATCCCTTTTAAAGGAATAGGAAAGCATCACCCTGAAGGTCATAAATACGGACCCCGTATTTCCAGTTGTATAGATTTTCCGGCAGACGGTAACAAACTTGTTCCTTCTTTAAAAGAGGCACTGTTAAAAGCCGGTCTCAAAGACGGGATGACGATATCAACTCATCATCATTTCAGGAACGGAGATCTCATGGCAGTACAATTATTTGATATCGCTTCGGAACTGGGTATTAAGGATTTGGTATGGTTTCCTTCTGCATCTTTTGAGTGTCATGCTCCACTTATAAAATATATGGAAGATGGGACTATTCACAGAATAGAAGGTAGTATGAATGGTCAGTTAGGACGATTTACTTCCGAAGGAAAAATGAAAGGGACAGGTGTATTACGCTCACATGGTGGACGCTACCAGGCAGTGCAGGATGGTGAAGTGCGTATAGATATTGCTGTTATAGCAGCACCTGCTGCCGACTCTTTTGGAAATGCTAATGGAGTAGACGGTCCGGCAGCATGTGGTCTGCTTGGTTTTGCTTTGGCCGATTCCCAGTATGCGGATAAAGTGATTGTAGTTACTGATCACCTGGTTCCTTTTCCCTGTCTGCCTTGGCAGATACAGGGTAACTATGTTGATTATGTTGTGAAAGTTGACAAGGTAGGCATTCCCGAAAAAATTGTATCTGGGACTACTGAAATAACAAAAAGCCCCGATCGTTTGTTGCTCGCCGAAATGACAGCACGGTTTTGTGAACATGCGGGTATTATAAAAGATGGGTTCTCCTTTCAGGCAGGAGCAGGGGGTACTGCCTTATCAATAGGAATATATTTTGGAGAAATGCTCCGCAAAAAGGGTATGAAGGCGCGCTTTGCAAGAGGCGGAAGTAATAAATATCTTGTACAGATGCTACGTGATGGATTAGTAGATTATATACTTGACGGACAAACGTTCGATATGGATGGAGTAAAATCGATAAGAACCAATCCGTCGCATGTTAACACCAGCCCGTTTACCAGCTACAACTATCACGGTAAAGGTAATTTTGCACAACTCGTAGACGTCGTAATACTTGGTGCCACAGAAGTGGACGTGCATTTTAATGCAAATGTAGTGACTCACTCCGACGGTATATTATTACATGGTATTGGCGGCTGGCAGAATTGTCTTTTTGCCAAATGCACTATTTTACCCGTTCCGCTCTTTCGCGACCGTATTCCGGTAATTAAGGATGAAGTGACCACGCTTTGCGGCCCGGGAGAATTGATAGATGTTATTGTTACCGAACGCGGGATAGCTATTAATCCCCTTCGCCAGGATCTGATAGAGAAGACTAAAAATTCCGGTCTGCCTATAAAAACAATAGAACAACTAAAAAAAGAAGCGGAGAAAATATGCGGCGTTCCCGAAAAGCCAAAATTTGAAGATGAAATTGTAGCAATCGTTAAATGGGTTGATGGTACTGTAATAGATGTAGTGCGAAAGATCGCATTAGTATAGCCATCTTATTTATTCCGATGTGTTTTCAATTTAAATATCTCCAATACTAATACATCTATTTGGTCTTTGAGACAATTTACGGTCTTCTTGTTTGTAATTGGTGTAATCAGAGATGGGCGTCGCAGTTAGTTGTGAACGATTTTATTTTGTACCTTACCGTTCTAACCTAAACTCTTAGTCATGAACTTATCCAATCAATCTGAGTAGGAATCTGCTGAGCTTACTGAACCTCATCCTGCCAATACACCTGATACTCCCAAACAAAAATAGTATTCTTTGTTTATCCCCTCAAAAGGTTATGTGGTGACGCCGATACTGTTATACAAAGAGTCTCGAAAAAGGAATTAGGAAAGATCAGGAGATTTGATGCATCGGCAGCATAAACCACAGGTTATTTCATACTGCATCAGAAAAACCCCTGCACAAAGTTGAATAGTAGAAAAATGAAATTATTTTGAAGTCTGGAAAAATATTAATTACTTTGTAGTTCAAAGTGCTTTTTAATAATGAAACTTGTAAAATATATTTTGTGTATGCTGCTATCAAATGCGGGCTATGCATTAAATGAGGTATGAAAAGATTTATTGATCATCAGTCAATTGTCAGAGAGATATGGGCCACTACCGATATCACACTCTTTATATTTGCAGGTGCTGCTGCAGAGTTTGCATTGAACAAAGAGGTCGATTGGCTTTTTCATACCGGTAAATTACCATCAGATCCCATAGGCCGTTTGTTTTCTACTGTCCGATATGCACAGCTTATTATTTTCAGCGATGAAAGAAAAGCATTGAGGACGATTGATAATATTAATGCAATACATCACCAGGTAGAATTTTCCCGTGGATGACAAATCCCGGAAAAAGCATATTGCGATGTGTTATTTATGCTGATTCATTATTCCATTTCAGCATTTGAATTACTGGAAAGAAAATTAAGTGTGGAAGAAAAGAACGAGATAGTGCTAACCTTTTCGAGGATAGGAGAGAGAATGCACCTTAGTGTGCCGGCGAATTACGCAGCATGGTTACAGCAATATCATGAGCATTTAGAAAAACATCTCATCTACAGCGAATATACGCGTAGGCTTTTCATACAATACAGAAAACATTTGGGAATGTTCAGGTATTTTATTGTATTAGAAGTTCAACGTTTGCTAGTGCCTATTCAGGTAAAAAAACTTTTATCACTGGGTTCGCCAATAATCATTAAACCTTTCCTTGCATTGTACCGACTTATCAGAAAATCAGGAGCCGGCAGGTATATCTTATTCCTGTTGGTTCCCGATAAGTTTCACCAGCAGTTAAAGGTGATGAATAATCAGCAGGATAATTCCAATAATGTTGTATAGTAAAGATTCCAGTCTTTATTATCCCTTCTTCACAAATTTAGTAAGAATAACTATGGTTTGTTCGTTGATCTTGCCTTCGACCTGTTCGGTATTATCAGCCACAAGCCTGATGCGTTTGACGATCGTGCCTTTTGGTGCGGTAAAATTGGTCCCTTTTACATTTAGATTTTGTGTGAGGACCACTGTATCGCCGTTCTGGAGATTATTACCG
Organism: uncultured Chitinophagaceae bacterium; assembly: GCA_964606315.1. GTDB lineage: Bacteria > Bacteroidota > Bacteroidia > Chitinophagales > Chitinophagaceae > Flavitalea. The sequence goes on from CAZSFY010000014.1 coordinate 51,733, forward strand.
TAAGCATCTTTGTGAACATCGGCCACTTCAAAAAAACTCATTGCCCATTGTAATGTGTTTTCATCCAGTTCAACAGAATTAATCACATTATTGGCCCAATCCTCATGTTTATATAATTGCAGCAACCTGTAACTTAATGCTTGCACACTGGGTTCAGGATTCCAGATAGTACCTTCTAAGCAACGCCAGTAGTCACCTTTGTCTTTTTCTGCAATGGTGCTTAAACAAATATTGCACAACGCTACCTGATTTTCTGTTAAGTCTTCGTTCTTCGGACTCACAACATATGCGTGTACTGCTGGCGAATTGTTGCATAATTCACAAATACCCTGACATCTGTCTATTAATGTTGAAGATATTGACATACTAATGATAATAGAATTTTGAAAAGAGAATTTTACTAATACATAACAAAGTTGTTGGTAGGATTATCCTCAACTAAATCTTCTGTGAATATTACGTTTTATTTCGTCATCACAATGATCAATGAACTGATCAGTAATGGTCTGTAACTGCCGACTATTAAGTGGTTTGGTAATGAAACCCGCACCATGCCTTGCAGCAAATATTTTGTCATTATTTAATGAAGAAGTACTGAAAAGAACGACAGGCGTATTTTTAAACCGATCCCTTTGGCGGATCTGGAGCAATGTTTCTTTTCCATCCAAACGAGGCATATTAATATCCAATATGATGAGACAAGGATTGGCATCAAATAAAGAAAGATGGTCCAGGTAGTCTATGGCTTGTTGCCCATTCTCTACCGCTACCAACTCTACATTTAAAATATTTTCACTAAAAGCTTCTTCCACCAATTTGATATCGTCTTTATCATCATCCGCATAAAGAATAAGGTGCTTAGATGGGAAGGCTTGAGTCATTTTTTACTGTTTGTCGTTAATTAGAAATCCGTGCTGATTAATCTGTTAATTAAATAATTTCTCCGATGTTTAGTTGGTCCAGATAAGGGTCGAGAATAGATGTTTCTGCAGTGGTTCTTATATAACTTACCACACAGCGGTATTTTTCATAGAATATCTCGACATACCATTTTCCTAGCTGGTATAATATCACATCTATTTCGCCATACTTTCTCTTGGCAAGATGGACACCTTCTGAATATAACAGCTCTATTTGGTTGACCAGCGGAAGAGCGCTGAAATTTGTGATCGTCATCTGAAACAAAGTCACGCAATGTATAACTTTTCCATAATAATATATATATTTTTTTTCATATAATATGAGAGGATATTGCTAAATTGATTAAATGTTAAACGATGAGTTAGTTATTCTTGCTCATTGGATAATGATGATAACGATTATGTTTGTACCTGGTTCGGTATAATTAATCTTTGAAAAACAATAATTACAATTCAGAATGCATAGGAATAAAAGGATCACTTACATTGTAATATGGGTACTCATTCTGACGGCAATTATTTATTTGTTCCGGGACAAAAATAAACCGGTAGAACAGACGCCTAAAAAAACGATTGAAAAAATGGAACAGGAGTGATTAATCTGCTTAATAAGCAAGATAATTTGAGTGTGTTGACAAAAAAACTTACTTTGAATCAGTAGTTATGAACCAGGATCAAAAAAGAGAGGCAATACTTCAGGCTGCTGAAAAACGATTTGCTCATTTTACCGTTGCCAAAACGACAATGTCGGAGATAGCCCGCGACCTGGGGATCTCCAAACCGTTGCTGTATTATTACTTCCCCGATAAACTGAGTTTGTATGCCGGAGTGGTAGCGAATATTATTGGAAAAGTACAACTGCAGGAAAGTAATAATTTGCTGAAAAGCGATGATCCGACTAAAAACATCATTGAATACCTTAAAAAAAGAAAAGAGTTTATCTTTCAGTATTATAATATTTTCGAGTTTATAAAAACTGCTATCGACAAATCCCCCGATGACTTAAAGCCGATTTTCAATACCGCACGCACCACAGAATTAAATAATATCATCGCTATTTTAATGCACGGCAAAAAAAGCGGTTTTCTTAAGATAAAGGATGTTCTGTCAACTGCAGAGCTCCTGCTCAACTGTCTGGAAGGACTCAGATATATCGTATTTGAGCGTTATCTGACTGATATTTTCCCCAAAAAAGAACAGTTCGAATTGATCTTCGTCAAGGAAAAGGAGCTGGTTACCATCTTTCTACGCGGCTTAAAACCTTAACAATTATTTTTTATCAAAAAATAGTTGTTATAGAATTTTTTGTCTTTATCTTTGACTTTTAAATCAAAAAAGTCAGAAAGTAAAATAGTCAGATTTAGGTGAGAACAGAATCGGCGATAAAACAAGAAACAATTATAGAGACAGCGCTGAAGCGGTTGTCGCATTTTGGCTTTGCCAAAACGACATTTGCCGATATCGCCAGGGACCTGGGTATTACCCAGCAAAGCCTTTATTATTATTTCCCTGATAAAAAGACGCTCATCGGGGCGGTTGTAAACAATGTTATAGAAGAATACGTGTCAAAGCTGGGAACTGTATTGTCGGGCCATTGCTCACTTTCTAAAAAGTTGAGAGCAATGGTGGAAGTAAAGGAAGAGTTTTTTGAGAAGTATTATATGCTGGTAACAGACCAGCCACAGGAGTCTTTTTATGGAAATGATGAGTTGGCTCAATTAATGGAACACACAAAAAAGAGGCAGCGGCAGTTGGTAGCCTACCAATTACAAAAAGCAGTAGAAACAAAAGAGATCCGCAAGATAAATGTTAATAAAACAGCAGATCTTTTGCTCGATACTATAGACGCCATGCAGGAGGTACTGAGATATCATACAATCATCCCCGATAAACAATCTATTAAAGAAGTTTTCCAGAAACAAAAGGAGCTTATTGCCATATATGTTGACGGACTTAAAAATTGTACATGCAACAGATAATAGCCAATAGAGCCAGTGAATTGTTTTATCACTATGGTATTAAGAGAGTTGCCATGGACGATATTGCTAAGCGTACAGGTATGTCAAAGAAAACTGTTTACCAGTTTTTTCCTGATAAGGAAGCATTGGTTAAATCTATTGTAGAAGAAACGATAGAAGGGACCGAAAAGGGAATGAGACATTGTTTAGAGATCAGCCAAAATGCTGTTGAAGAAGTATTTAACCAGGTGCGTATTTGTTTTGCCAGTTGGATAAATATAGAACCGGTCTTTTATTATGAATTGGAAAAATTCTTTCCCGATACATGGTCGGCATTGTTAAAATATACAGAAACAGCTCTTTTCCCAAATATTGCCAGAAACCTTGAATGGGGAATTAAAGAGGGATTATATCGTGAAGAATTGAATATTCCCTTTACTACTCAACTGCGTATTATGCAGTTGCAGGCGATCGTCCGTCGTGTTCCGGTTGGAGCAGCAGCGAATGTAAGTAGTGTTCAGGATGAATTGACAAAATTTTATCTGCATGCTATTACCACCGGTAAAGGAAAAAGAAAAATTAAAATGTTATTCAAATAAAAATAGAAAGATGACCGCTAACAGGATAGTAAAACGGATAAGTCAGGCTGAAGCCCATTCAAAGCATTATGGGAAAATGGTTCTTGTGCTAATGATCATCTTCATAAGTATGTTTAATGTTGTGTATGCCCAGGAAACAGTAAAGGAGCTTACCTTAAAAGATGCACTTCAGTTGGCATTGCTGGCCAACCAGGATGCCAGGAAAGCACGATTGGATATTAAAAATAGTGAGTACCAGATTGATGAGGTGAAATCAAGAGCGCTTCCACAGGTGTCAGGTAATGGTAATGTTACCTATAATCCTATTCTACAACAGAGTGCAATGCCTGGTGACCTTATTGGTCAGCCAGGTAAAATATTGATGGTGACTTTTGGCCAAAAATGGATATCGACTGTGGGCGTGAATGTTACACAGAATTTATTTGACCAATCTATTCTTACGGGACTGAAAGCAGCCAAGGGAACCCGTGATTATTACGAATTAAACGGTGAGCTGGCAGAAGAACAGGTAATCGAATTGGTATCCACAGCTTATTATAATGTGTTGGTGCAGCGTCAGAAAATAGCAGTGATAGACAGCACTATTAAGAATACAAAAAGATCTGAAGCGATTATAAGGGGTCAGTACGAAAGTGGACTGGGAAAACAAATTGACCTGGACAGGATCGCTGTTAATCTTGCTAATCTTGAAAGTGAAAGAATGCAGCTTCTTAATACTGTACAGTTAATGGAAAACCAGTTGAAGTATGTGATGGGAATGAACATAGACCAACAGATTACCCTTCCCCTTGTTGAATTGAATAAGATTCATCCTACTGCTATAGGTACAGAGGAAAAGTTGGATTTAAATACAAGGTTGGAGTATCAAGCGCTTAAAAAACAGGAGGAGTTATTAAATTATCAAAAGCAGGCTTTTAAAGCCGAGTATTATCCTTCTCTTTCTTTGTCTGGTAATTACAATTACCAGGGACTAGGAGGAGCGTTCCCGATTTTTAAAGGACCGGCTAGTGGAGTTAACTGGTTTGATTATAGTAGTATCGGAGCGACTTTAAGGATTCCTATTTTTAATGGAGGTGCGACCCGTTCCCGTATAAGGCAGGCAGATATCAGTATTCAGAAGATACAGGAAGATATTTCAAAAGCTTCACTTGCGTTAAGCATGGATTTTGAAAATGCAAAAATTCAGATTAATAATAGTATTGTTATCCTTAATAGTCAACAGAAAAATGTTGAGTTAGCACAAAAAGTGTACGATAATACATTAAACAATTACAATCAGGGTCTGGCTTATCTGACAGACTTATTACAATCCGAAAATGCCGTTACTGAAGCGCAGAATAATTATTCTACCGCTTTGTTGAATTATAAATTATCAGAGATACAATTGATCAAAGCGCAGGGGCAACTTAAAACTTTACTTAATTAAAGCATAATACTACTATTTATGAGCGGAAAAAAAATAAAACGTACACTAACCACCTTAATTGTTATTGTGGCAGCACTAGCCGGTATTGGTTGGGTATTGTCGAACAATAAAAAGGAAAATGAAGCAAAGACTGCTGTTGTAGCAGAGAGAAATGCTTCTGTTGCGGTTAAAACAGCCGAAGCAATTAAAAAGCCCTTGAATCTGGATTTTACTGCCAATGGTAATTTTACTCCTTATCAGCAATTGAATTTTTCTTCAGAAACAGCGGGTAGGGTAGTGAGTGTATTAGTAAAGGAAGGTGATAGGGTAAGGAAAGGACAGTCGCTTGCAGTAATTAAAACAGATAATTTAAATATTGAACTGCAAAGTGCACAGGAGAACTATCAAAATGCACTGCAGGACAAATCCAGGTTCGAGAATGCTTTTAAAACCGGGGGCGTAACCCGTCAGCAGTTGGATCAGGCAGAGCTGGCGCTTAAAAATGCAGCATTTCGTGTAGAGCAGGCAAAAGTAAGAATAGCAGATGCCAACATCAGAGCTTCTATTGATGGTACTATCAACAAGCGTTATATAGAACCGGGCGCTGTACTTAATCCAGGTACACAGCTTTTTGAATTGGTTGATGTTTCCAAACTTAAGTTAAAGGTACAGGTTAATGAGTCGCAGGTGGCTCAATTGAAAACCGGCGACAAGGTAAAAGTTAAAGTGAGCGTATTTCCCGATAAGACTTTTGAAGGAGTGATACGTTTTATAGCTGCCAAAGCGGATGACGCATTAAATTTTCCTGTTGAGATCGAAATGGCTAATACAAATAATTCTGGTGTAAAAGCAGGGATGTTTGCAACTGCCGTTTTTAATTTTCCTCCGTCAGCGCCTTCTCTTGTTGTCCCCAGGTCAGCCTTCCTTGGTAGCGTAAACAGTAATCAGGTTTTTGTGGTAAAGGATGGTGATGAGGTCAGGCTGCAGCAGGTTGTAGCCGGAAGAATATTAGGAGATGAAGTTGAGATACTTGATGGACTTAACGAACACGACAAAGTCATCACTAGTGGTCAGGTTAATTTGACAGATGGTGCGAAAATATCCTTTATAGAATAAATGAATAATAACAGAAAGGTGAGCCTGGTATAGTATTACAACTCTCTTAAAGAGGCTATGCAAAGTTTTGCCTGACTATTGAAACGACAAATAACTACGGATGAAAATAGCTGAAATATCCATAAAACGGCCATCGCTGGTAATTGTGATGATCCTGGTACTTACTCTGGGTGGACTCTTAAGTTACAAGTCATTAAACTATGAGTTGTTGCCTAAATTCTCGCCACCGGTAGTAGCTGTTACTACGATTTATCCGGGAGCTTCGCCGAGCGAAGTTGAAAATACGGTGTCAAAAAAAATAGAGGATGCGGTATCTTCTATGGAAAATATCAAAAAGCTGGAAACTAAATCTTTTGAAAGCTTATCGATCATTATTATTACTTTAAATAGTGACGCTGATGTTGATTATGCTTTAAACGATGCACAGCGCAAAGTCAACAGTATTTTAAAAGATTTACCGGATAATGTAGATCCTCCGTCTCTTAATAAATTTTCACTTGATGATTTGCCGATCATGACACTTTCGGCCTCTTCTAAATTAAATGAAACAGATTTTTTTGATCTTGTAGATAAAAGAATATCACCGGTTTTATCGAGAGTTCCTGGTGTGGCAAAGATTAATGTGATCGGTGGACAGGAAAGAGAGATACAGGTGAGCGTGGACGCCAGTAAGCTTGAAGGATATGGATTGTCTCTTCTCCAGGTACAAAATGCGGTATTGTCGGCCAACCTTGATTTTCCTACTGGTAGTGTACAAACGCGGGATAGGGATATATTAATTCGTTTATCCGGTAAATATAAATCGGTAGATGAATTGCGTAACCTGGTAGTGGCTACCGGCAAACAAGGTGCGCAAGTGCGTTTAAGCCAGGTAGCCGATGTTCAGGATACACAAAAAGATATTGAAAAAATTGCCCGTGTCAATCAGGAGAGCGCTATCGCTTTACAGATCCTTAAGCAATCGGATGCAAATGCTGTTGCTGTTAGTAAACTGGTTAAAGAAAAAATCAACCAGTTGCATATTGATTACCAGTCATCCGGATTAGCGCTAAGCGTTGCCAACGATAGTTCTGATTATACTCTTGCATCTGCAAATGCTGTAATATTCGACTTGGTATTGGCTATTATTCTTGTTGCTTTTGTGATGTTGTTCTTCCTGCATAGTGTCCGAAATGCATTGATTGTAATGGTGGCTATACCGGTGTCGTTGATTGCTACTTTTATCGGCATGTATTTATTAGGGTATTCCCTTAACCTGATGTCATTGCTGGCGCTATCGTTGGTAGTAGGAATATTGGTAGATGATGCCATAGTAGTATTGGAAAATATTTACCGCCATATGGAGATGGGCAAAAACCGGGTAAGAGCGGCTTATGATGCCACGAAGGAAATTGGTTTTACCGTAACTTCTATTACACTGGTGATTGTTGTGGTGTTTGTGCCGATCGCATTGAGTTCAGGTTTGGCGGCCGATATTCTCAAAGAGTTTTGTGTAACCGTATCCATAGCCACCTTACTGTCACTTGTTACATCTTTTACTATTGTGCCCTGGTTATCGTCCCGATTCGGTAAACTTGAAAAAATTACTGGCAAGACATTCTTTGGAAAGATTATCGTTCGGTTTGAACGTGGATTGGATAAGTTTACCAATTGGATAACAGGTATTCTCAAATGGAGTCTCGCTTATAAGAAAACAACATTACTGCTTGTATTTACTTTGTTGATAGCCTCGTTTAGTATGATCGGAGGTGGCTTTATTGGTGCTGAGTTTTTTGCTAAAAGTGATAGAGGAGAATTTATAGTACAGATTGAATTGCCGAAAGATGCTTCTATTGAGCAAACCAATCTGATCTCTCAAAAGGCTGAAGAGTATTTGAAAGGAAAAAAAGAAGTGACCAGGTTAATCACTACTGTAGGGCAATCCAGTGATGGTATGGGAGGAGCACAAGCTACTCCATATAAGGCTGAAATTGCTGTACAGTTAGTGCCTAAAAAAGAAAGAGCAGATGATGCGAATATTTATGCAGCTAAGATAAAGAACGAATTAGAGCCTGTACTCGTAGGCGCTAAAGTGAAGACGGTTCCCGTCAGCATATTAGGTTCTGCGGAGCAGGCTCCTCTTGCGCTTGTTGTAACAGGCCCTGACCTGGATAGTGTGATGATATTTGCTGAAAGGGCTATGAATGAGTTGCGAAATGTAAGAGGTGCTACCGAAATGAAATTATCTGTTGAAGCCGGTAATCCTGAAATAGATGTGCAGGTCGACAGGGATAAAATGGCGGCGTTGGGTCTTTCACTTTCTACTGTTGGCGCTACTATGCAAACAGCCTTCAGCGGAAATACAGATAGTAAATTCAGGCAAGGTGAATATGAATATGATATTAATATACGCTATGAAAGTTTTAACCGTAAGAATCTACAGGATGTAAAAAATCTTTTGTTTATCAATGATAAAGGAGAAAAGGTTCGCCTTGAACAATTTGCAGAAGTGAAAGAAGGTTCTGGTCCGAGTCAATTGGAGAGAAGAGATAAAAGTACTTCTGTGACAGTGCAGGCGCAAACTGTTGGTCGTCCGACAGGTACGGTAGCTGCCGAATGGCAGGCAGCATTCGATAAATTACAAAAACCAACAGGGGTAAGTTATGTATGGAGTGGGGACATGGAAAATCAGAGTGAAGGCTTTGGCTCCATGGGTATAGCGTTATTGGCAGCGATCTTCCTGGTATATTTTATCATGGTGGTATTGTATGATAGTTTTGTTTATCCGCTTGTAGTATTGTTTTCGATTCCGTTGGCTATTATTGGTGCTTTGCTGGCGCTCGCGCTTACCAATAATTCTTTAAACCTGTTCACTATTCTTGGTTTGATCATGCTGATAGGATTGGTGGCCAAAAATGCAATTATCCTTGTTGATTTCACCAATCAGCGTAAAGCCGAAGGAGCAAGCACCTACGAAGCGTTGATCGATGCTAACCATGCGAGACTACGTCCCATTTTAATGACCACTATTGCAATGGTAATAGGCATGTTACCTATTGCTCTTGCGAGCGGTGCTGGTGCAGAATGGAAAAACGGTCTGGCCTGGGTAATTATCGGTGGATTATTAAGTTCGCTGTTTCTTACCTTGATTATTGTACCTGTAATGTACGCAGCTTTTGATGGTATTATCAGAAGAGTGAATAAAGGGAAAAAACCTCAGCCAATAACGGAGCTAATGGTAGCGCCTTATAAAGAAAGGGCTTTACATCAGAATGGCCATGCTCATATTGAAGAAGCAACCATCGTGTAAATGTTTGGCATATTGGTTTATCCCGGTGGCTTTTGCTACCGGGATTTTTGTTTCAGGACTTATTTGATAGAATAAAATGATCTTCACGGTGTATATTTATGGTATAGTTCTTAAAGGAGTGATTGCATACCATTATAAGTTAAAATACATGGAATGAAAAAACCAATTAACATTGCTATAGCCGGACTGGGATTTGGTGCGGAGTTTATACCCATTTACCAGCGTCACCCTGATGCTAATATGTATGCTATATGTCAGCGTAATAAACAAAATCTTGATAAGATCGGTGATACTTTTAATGTAGAAAAAAGATATACTGATTTTGATGAACTATTAAAAGATCCTCATGTTGATGCTGTGCATATTAATACGCCCATACCTGATCATGCTGCTCAATCGATAAAATCATTGAAAGCAGGCAAGCATGTAGCCTGTACTGTTCCTATGGCAACAACAGTTGATGAATGCCGTCAGATAGTAGAATTGGTTAAGTCAACAGGCTTAACTTATATGATGATGGAGACAGTAGTATATGCAAGAGAGTTTTTGTTTATGAAGGAACTGTACGAAAAAGGAGAGTTAGGAAAAGTGCAGTTTTTGAAAGCAAGTCATCAGCAGGATATGGATGGATGGCCTGAATACTGGCCGGGATTACCTCCTATGTATTATGCTACACATTGTGTGGGCCCCGTATTAGGGTTAACGCGTGCCGAGGCTGAATATGTATCCTGTTTTGGGTCGGGAACAATCAGAAAGGAGTTGCAGCAACATTATGGTTCTCCATTTGCGATAGAAAGCACTCATATTAAATTCAAAAACACAGATCTGAGTGCACATGTTTACCGTTCATTATTTGACACAGCAAGACAATACCGCGAAAGTTTTGAAGTATACGGTTCGAAAAAATCGGTGGAGTGGCCACTTATAGAAGGAGAACCGTTGGTCGTACATACGGCTAACTGTCCTGAACCCGAAATTCCCGAAAAAGTCGAGAGTCCCGATTATGCTCATCTTCTTCCCGAACCAATAAGGCGGTTTACTACTGCTGGTGTGTACGACACCGATGATCATCAGCATCTTTCTTTTATTCAGGGAGCGGGACATGGAGGTTCTCACCCTCATCTCGTTCATGAGTTTGTCAGTGCGCTGGTTAAAGAAAGGGCCCCATTTCCCAATGCAGTCCAGTCTGCCAATATCACCTGTGTCGGAATATTGGCGCATGACTCAGCCTTAAAAGGGGGAGAAATTATCAGGTTGCCCGACTTTACATTCCAGGACTAGCAGAAAGAATTTTCTACACCCCTTTGATTGAGGTGATTAAGATCATAAAAATGTGCCTTATTATTAAGAGGTTTATGAAATTGTTGAAATTGAAATATCCTACACTACCTAAAGGATAGAAAATTACCGGACAGTCAGTGAAATGACGACGATAATTTTTCGCTCTATCACTCTCCATATTTTCAAAGTCAATTGAAATCAGACAAGGCTTAAAGCATTTAATGGTACAACAAGTTTGAAATTAACATAGCGAGCATAAGCTGCTCATGCTTCGATCGGAAAGCTAATTATTCGAATAGGTACTGGGTTCAGGAGAACTTAATTTGCATTAATCTGTCCAGTTGCTGCATATGCCGTTGAGTATGAAATACAATAAATAATAACCAGTCTGACAGTGTCATTTCTCCCATTAATGGGTGACGGTAGAATCTTTTATTGTTAAGATGTTCATTGTCTAAAACAGATTTCCTGAATTGTTGCCTTATTATGTTGAACTTTTCGTTAAACTCTTTTAAGGTGGTTATTTTATTACGGGGGATTAAAAACACCGGCGATTTCACAGGGACCTGCTCTTCCACTAATAATTGCTTTAGGCGGTTTTCTCCAAAAAAGTTAAGGCTGTCGGCAATACCCTCTGGGGACTGGGTAATCAGTTCCGCAATGAGCGAATCTGTTAGGTAAATATGTTCAAGTATTTGTATGCCATTCCATCCTCTGGCCGTCTGGTAAAAAAGCTGTTCCGGATTTTTCAGGTTTTGGGTAAAATGCAATAATTCATTTGTGTTCTTTTCCACCAGCATCAGACAATTATCTATATCCATATTAGATTCTGTTGAGTATCGTTGATCAGGACCAGACTATAATAGTCCGACCAATCCCTGCCAAAATATGCTTTTTTTATAAAAGTCCCGTTTATCTCACCCTAATAATAAATTCCAGTCCTTTTTTAAGTTTTGAGGCAGTGAACGAATTAAGAACGATATACACCAATCCTCTTCAATGATTTCCACATATTCCGCTAGCCCTGCGTTACTAATCTTTTGTCGGCTGTTTTGCTTTATGAGAAAGGTATTCTGTGAAAATTATCTTACCACTGTTTTCTTTGGAAGCTCTTCCTAAATAGACAGTGGAAATACTGTATGAAGTACCAAATTCAAAAATATTTTTTGCATTAACGGCCCTTGCTGTTAACAAAAAATATTTAAAATTTGTTTAATTACGAAAGTTTCGTAAGTTTACGAAAAGTTCGTAAAATATGGCAGAGAAACTTACCCCTCAGGAAGAACAGGCAATGAACGCTATATGGAAAGTAAAGGAAGGAACGGTCAAATCTTTTCTTACTCGGATACCTGCTCCAAAACCTCCATATACAACTCTTGCTTCCACTATAAAGAACCTTGAAAAAAAGGGATATGTTAAAAGCAAACAGATAGGCAAAACCTACCTATATATTCCTGCTGTAGATGAGATAACTTATAAAAAAACGTCTCTTACTCATTTGGTTAAGCATCATTTTGGTAATTCTTATAAAAGCCTCGTAGCTTTTTTTGTCGAGCAAAATAAAATGAGTGCCACTGAGCTAAAAGAAATTATTAACATGATTGAGAAAAAAGAAAAGTAATATGTCTGCTCTACCAGTGTATATAATAAAATTCTCTATTACCCTGTCGGTATTGTGGCTGTTCTATTACGTTTTACTCAGACCTGTTACCTTATTTTATGCTAACAGGATATATCTATTGACATCTATAGGACTTTCATTTTTGCTACCACTGGTCGACATCAGCGATTTTTTTTCGATAAATAGCGAAGTACAGCAAAGTTTACTGAGGTCTGTTGCTATAATTAATATAGCACCTGCTATAGTAGCAGATAGCAATAGCTATAGTTTTGAGAGAGTGTTATTATTTATCTGGCTGACAGGATGCCTGTTCATGCTGGTCAGATTTATTGTTCAAATTTTTTCGCTCATGCGTTTACAGAGGAGAAGCGAAAAGATTAAGATACAGAAAAATATCACCGCCTATTTTTCTGTACAGCCAATATCGGCCTTTAGCTTCGGTAGATGTATATATATTAATCCGGATAATTATTCTGAAGAAGAAGCAGAGCAGGTTATTGAGCATGAAAAGGCGCATGTTAATGGCTATCATACTATTGATATGTTATTTACAGAACTGCTTTGTTTGTTTAACTGGTTTAACCCTTTTGCATGGTTGATGAGAAATACTATCCGTCAAAATCTCGAATTCATGGCCGATGCTGTAGTGTTGAATAAAGGGTTTGATAAAAAGAAATATCAATACTGTTTAATTAAATCAGCGCAAAATTCTTCCATTTCTTTCACAAATGAATTTAATCGTAAAACACTAAAACAAAGAATTATGATGATGAACAAATCAACAACTACTAAATTGCTGCTGCTGAGGTTTGTGGTGGCATTGCCTGTGATTTTTATATTAATATTGTTTTTAGGCAATAATGCTATTCTTGCTCAAATGCCTGTAGTAGGAATAACAATAGAGGCCAAATCCATAAGTATACAGGAGGCGGAAAATCACTCCTTTTCTCAGTTTATTGTTGACGGAATTGTACAGCCTGCTTCATTTCAGATAAGTCAGATCAAACCAGACGATATTAAAAGAGTACATGTATGTAAAAATGAGTGTGCTATAGAGCAATACGGTGTAAAAGGTAAGAATGAAACGGTTATTGAGATAACAACAGATTTGCCGCTATATATTATTGATGGCGTTGTGCAAGCTAAAGTGAGTGACTTGTCCCAGTTGGTTAAATTGAAAGATATTCAATCTATCAATGTTTTAAAAGACGATAAGGCTATTCAAAAATATGGTAACAATGGTCAAAATGGAGTAGTAGAGGTTTCCCTGGCCAAAAACTAAAAGGTTTTTAACTAAATATAATCAGGCGATGTTCACCTGCATTCGAGGTAACATTGCCTGATATTTTATTGCTGTGTATTTAAAATATAAGCCCGCTACTTCAATTCAATCAAAACTCTTCTTTAAGGAGGCCGGTCATTCGCTGATTCCGGAGAATATCGAACAGTAATTAATAACTTTGTGTTCTTATGCATAATGAAACTATAAAGCAGGATCTGCTTGGTTATTTGAATGATTATTTTCCGGGTTTTGAGCCAGAACTTAAAAAAATATTATCGGAAAACTGCATCGTCAAAAGCTTTGCTGCAGGGGAGCAATTAATGCAGACCGGCCAATATTTTAAGTCGACAATGCTGATTGTGAAGGGGATGGTTAAGCTTTACCGTGAGGGAAAGGATGGTGGTGAATTTTTCATATACTACCTGGAGCCGGGCAGCGCCTGCGCCCTTTCCATGGTCTGTGCTGCCCGCCAGCAGAAAAGTGAGGTGATGGCTATGGCTATTGAAGATACCACAGCATTGCTAATTCCTATTTCCATGATGGACGAACTAATGCAAAAATATAAGACCTGGTATTATTTTGTGGTGGAGACCTACCGTAACCGCTTTGAGGAGTTATTGGAAGTAGTAGATAATATTGCTTTTAAGAGTATGGATGAAAGATTGGAGTTTTACCTGAAAAATCAGCAAAAACAAAGCAGTACTTCCGAGCTGGCGATTACTCACCAACAAATTGCTACGGATCTTAACTCGTCGAGGGAAGTGATCTCCAGGTTATTAAAGAAAATGGAGCAACGTGGAATGGTGAAACTAGGAAGAAATACCATTTCTCTTTTATCATTATAGTGTTCTGGCGTGAATAAGCTCTTAGCTGGTATTAGGATAATAATTGAATACAGTAACTGACCGTTTGTTATTATTACTCAGAGTTCTTTTTACAGTAGCAGGTATTTTTGTTATAAACATGTTGTGCAATTGAAAATAACCGTTCCAAGTACCGGCAAAAGCAATCAGCAGGGAGTTGGTAATTTTAGAGCCGAAGACCTGCTGATAAATGACCATCTGAAAAACGTATTATATTCCGGCCAGAAAAGGTTAATCTGACTGAAATATCCTACACTACCTGAAGGGTAGAAAATTATCTGGTAGGCAAAAAAATATTTCCGCCGAACTGGTGAAATATTTTTACTGATAGCAATTAAAATCAGTCAAGACTTAAAGCGTTTAATAATACAACACGGTTTATATTAATTATTAGCTGTACTGCTATCTGTTTTGTCAATGAATATTTCCGCAATTTTCTTTGCCGTTGACCAGTCCCATGACTCATGCTCGTGAAATATTAGCCATTCAGTGCCGGTTTTTCTTACTATTCCTGTATAAGTAGAACGGGCCGTATCGTTCAGGAGGTTGGATGCCCATTCAAATTTACCACTGATAACTGCTGCTGTAGGAGATAGGATATCAATCCTGGTATCTATCCAATTAAAACTCTTTGTTTCATAATTGTAACCGGCATATTCTTTTTTAAGGGTGTTGATGCTTTGCCGTTCTATATAACCTATTCCGCCCCTGGTGACCCCAGCCTTATCATATAGTGTATAAAGTGAATCAAATTGATTGGTCTCTATAATATTTTTGTAATGCTCAAAGAGCGCGTTGATTTCCTGCCTGATAGCGTTCTCATCGGTAGTCGTTGATACTGAAGGTTGACAACTATAAATAGTAATAAACAATACGGTCAGACAAATTATTTTTCTCATAAGTAGTATTTATATTATAAATATAATTAATAAGTTGTTATTATCAATAGCTGGCAAAACTTCTGTTTATGCTATACCCCTGTTTTATCGATAGATAAATTTATGATTTGCTAATAAGACCGCCTTCCCATTATGATAATTACCTTAGTCTTTGCCTATTGCTTTTTTGAAGTAAATATGACTAAACTCATAAATTACTAAAATTTCATTTGGTTATTTTGTAAAAATCGGATGAAATGGCACTCATACAAATGCTCTTAGCCGTATGGAATATTAGTGACAGAGTAATCTTTAGGAATTTTCATAAAAAGTTAATCATATTTATCTAATGATGGCTATCATTGGTTAATTTTGCCACGTAAATTATGTTTCGTAAAATTATAGCCATAACACTGTTTCTTGCGTTTGCCCTGCAAACATTCCAGCGTGCAGGCTATATCCTTGGCTATTATATTGATCCGACACCATTTGCAAAAAACTGCGTGAATAAGTATGTACAGAGGCTTAACTGTAACGGACAGTGCCAATTGATGAAAAAGATAAAAGAGGAAGAAAAGAAGGAACAGGAGAACCCTGAACGAAAGGCAGAAAATAAATCCGAAAATATATTATCCAGAAGCTCTTTTTTTGCGAGCTTGTCCACATCTTTTACAATAGATTCTCATAAGGAATATAATTTACCTGTTAACTCAGGTATTCCTATGGACCACACTACCTATATATTTCACCCTCCGCGCGCCATTTACAGTTGACAATTGACGGTTGATAATTGACAGCGATGAGTTGTCAATTGATCAGTGTGTATTTACTGATTTGCTGATTTCTACCAGGTTATAAAGAAACTTAGCATTCACTGAATTATCCACTATCAACTTTCAGTTGTCTATTGATCAGCGTGCATTCGCTAAGTCAAAAAAATACAGATAAATCTGTAATTGTCAACAATTCACTATCAAACTGTCGATTGTCCATACTCAATTGCCAATTGTCAATTGATTTGCGGGTCAAAAAAATATAGGTATGAAACGCTCCAGAAGGGAATTGCCCAATATCAACTATCCACCGTCAACTGTCCATTGTCAACTGCCCACTGTCTGCTCTCGACTGTCAATGGATCGAGTGAAACACTTTATTTTACTCTTTGGTCTATTATTATCTTTTGAAACTTCTTTTTCACAAAGAAGATTGGGTCTTGTTTTTGATGCCGATACGCATGAACCGCTATCAGGTGTGGTCGTCCAATTTGTTAATGGTACGGTTGTATCAGATGCTGGTGGAAAGTTTACTATACCTGATACTACAAAAATGATTGAATGTAGTCATGTTGGCTATACTACCAAAAAGATTATTCCTGACGGAATTATTAGTGTACCTCTTTCACGTGACCCATCGCAGTTACAGGAAATTATATTTACCGCTAATCGCCAGGCTTCCGAAAGAGCGAAAGCACCGGTGGCTATTAACACTATTTCTTCCAAAACACTCAACGAGTCAAAACCGACTGCACTCTTCGAAGTGGTCAATAAAATACCGGGAGTGTTAATGTTGAATTATAATAACGAACAACATGGTATGAGTATTCGTCAGCCGATGGGTCAATCGAATTATTATCTCTATATGGAAGACGGTATTCCTACACGTCCTATGGGAGTGTTCAACCATAATGCGCTGCTCGAAGTAAACCAGTTTACAGTAAGTTCCATTGAAGTGGTGAAAGGCCCTGTAAGTAGTATGTACGGGCCCGAAGCTGTAGGCGGAGCGATCAACTTTCTTACACAACGTCCCACGGCTATGCCTACCGCAAAAGTGGGTGTTCAGTTTGACCAGTTTGGTTACCGCCGACTGCAATTAAGCACCGGCGCTAAATACGGGAAGTTTGGTTTTTACGCCGGGGGAATGTTCAGCAAACAAACAGATAGCTGGATGGCCAGATCTGATTACGATAAATCGAGCATTAACCTGAGAATGGAATATGATATTAGTCAATCAACACGGTTAGTGGCTACATCAACTTATACAGATTATTATTCCAGTACTTCAGGCAGTGTGGATAGCATCGCTTTTTATTCGAGGTCTTATGAAAGCTCTAATGACTTTACCTATCGGAAATCAATGGCGCTTCGTAACAGACTTACGATCGAACATCAATGGGCGGATGATGGGAATAGTTTCTTTACTGTTTTTCACCGTACCAATAAACATGGACAAAATCCTTCTTATGGTATCCGGTGGACTCCAGGTCAAGCAACCGCAAGAGGAGAAATTAACTCTAATGATTTTGTGAGTTATGGATTTATTGCACAACACACCCAACCAGTCAAATTTTGGAATACCAGAATTATTGGAGGGGCGATGTTTGATTATACGCCAAACAATTATTGGAGTTATCAGGTTGATCTGGACGCGCAACTCAGACCGGGGGGAAATACAGTGGAAAAATATACTATCGCCAGGGAAAGACCTGATATAGGCCTGGCTAACTATGATGCTATTATCCGTAATGGCGCCATATATGCCCAACTGGAAACCGAACCGATAAACAATTTACGGTTAGTGGCAGGAGTGAGGTTAGATCGCATGTCGTTTACTTATGATAATTACCTTGACAATAGTTCAGGAAGTAAAAAATACGAACAGTTAACCCCAAAGATCGGTGCAACCTATAGGTTGACTAAAAATGTAGGTATCTATGGAAATTTTTCGAGGGGATTTGCTCCGCCCGCTCTTACCACTGTATTTCGCCGTAAACCCAATACCGATCCGGCTGAGTTTTATTATAATCTTCAGCCCGGACAATTTGACAACTATGAGTTAGGCGGATGGATTACTATGCTAAGAAACAAATTGTTTTTTGAACTGGCGATATACCAGTTAAATGGTCGTAATGAATTACTAAGTGTGCGTCAGCCTGATAATTCATTTGACTATCAAAGCGCTGGCCGAACCCTTCACAAAGGAGTAGAATATAATATTACTTATAAGCCCTCTTCGCAATTTAATTTCAGATTTGGAGGTACTACGGCTCTGCACCGCTTTGAAGACTTCCTGGTGAGCGAAAGACAGGCTGATGCTGTTAAGAACCTTGAAGGATTGGAAATGCCTTCTGCTCCAAGAACAACATTTAATACAGAATTTGCCTATTATCCAAAGTGGTTCAAGGGTTTCAGAACGGCTATTGAATGGCAACATGTAGGTGGCTGGTACGAAAACCAGGTGAATACCGTCCGGTATGAGGGTTATCACCTTCTGAATTTTCGTGTGGGTTATACATGGAAAGGGGTTGAAATTTATACCAACATGCTGAATGTTACCAATGTATTGTATGCTAATAATGTTACAAGAGGTAATAATCCTGCCGACCTTGCCACTTTTACTCCTGCTGCACCCCGGACATTTGTTTTTGGAATACAATACAGTTTTACAGGTAAAGCAAAATAACCGGTGGGCATGATAAGAAAAAAAATATACCAGTGGCATCATAAGCTCAGTCTTTTGATAGCCCTACCTGTAATGCTTTGGGCGACCAGCGGCTTTATGCACCCGATAATGACTACCATACGGCCGTCAATATCCACACAGTTTTTGAAGCCTTCGGTTATTGATACCGGTAGAATAAGTATGTCGCTGACAGAAGTACTGCAACAGAATAATATTGAAAATATTCACCACTTTCGTTTGATTGATATAGGAGGAAACTGGTTTTACCAGGTTAAAGAAGAACCTGAAAGCGTACCGGAATATTTTAGTGCCATTAATGGAAGGAGACTTCGCTCAGGCGATCAATTGTACGCCCAATACCTGGCTCACCAGTTTTTGAATAAGCAGGAAACGGAGAGTGATGAATCTGATGAGGGAGATTGTTGTATGGCCGCTATCAAGTGTATAAAAAAATATGATCAGGAAGCGAAGGTGTTGAAAACCGAATTTGTTACAGATTTTGATGGAGAATACCGATATGTAAATAAACTATTACCTGTATATAAAGTAAGTTTTGACCGTGAGGATAATATCCGGGTGTATGTTGAAACGACAGGCAGTCGGTTTGCGTATGCAGTAAATGACCAACGCGCCATTTTCGATAAAATATTTTCACTCTTTCATAACTGGAGTTGGATGGATATACTGGGTGATTTTAAGTATATAGTGATGGTTGTTGTTCTAAGTATTTGCTTACTGACGACAGCGATGGGATTGTATATATTTTTTACTACAAAGTCTAAATCAGCCAATGGTAATAAGATGGTCAAGGCAAGAAAAAATCATCGTTGGTCGGCAGTAGTAGCTTCATTGTTTACCCTGTTATTTGCTTTTAGCGGAGCTTTTCATGCTTTTGAAAAAATAGGAGAAGAAAAAGAAATCAAAGCTTACTACTATCCAGGTATACCGGTTTCTGCTTTAAATGTAACTGTGCAGAATATTGTCTCCAAAGTTCAGGTTCCGGTTACCGGCATTGAACCGGTTTTTATGAATGATAAGTATTTTTTACGCGTAGTGGTGGGCAGGGATAAAAAAGATGATGGTTCCCAAAAAGCGAGCCGCGATCTGATGAAAGAAATGAAAGTGAATGTGCAGGTCGTAAAATATTTACATCTTCCTGGTCTTGAAGAATTAGCTGATGGTGAACGCGTCTATGCCAATCAGTTAGCAGCTTATTTCAGCAACAATAAACCAGGTGATAGTACCGGGATAGAACTTATCACGAAATTTTCGGGAGAATATGGTTTTACCAATAAACGTTTACCTGTTTGGAAAGTAAACTATTCAACCAATGGAAATGAACGGTATTATGTAGAAACATCATCAGGAGTATTGGCCACAATGGTAAGAGATAGTGATGTATATGAGGGATATAGTTTTGCTTTTTTCCATAAACATCATTTTATGGATTGGGGTGGAAAAACAGTAAGGGATATTAGTACAATGTTTTGGGCAATGGTACAGATAGTGATGATTGCTACCGGACTTACATTATGGTGGAAGATAAGGCGACGTAATAAGAAGCCGGCTTTAACTCATGGACTTAATAAATAAAACGCAGCTTTTAAATTATTTGAAAATAACTATTGACTACGTTTCATTTAATAGGTAAGGATTGCTTAATGGTAAACAGATTAGGGATTTTAAACCGTTGTTTGTGTAACCTGGGTCTTTTCAATATCAGCAATCGCTCTTGTTGTTTTTAAGAATGCATCTGGTGTTATAGAAATACTATCAATACCTTCTTCTACTAAAAACTGTGCAAAATCAGGAAAATCAGACGGACCCTGTCCGCAAATTCCTACTTTGACTTTAGATTTTTTAGCCTGAATAATTAATAACCGGATCATGCGTTTAACAGCTTCATTACGCTCATCATACAAATGTGCCACAAGCGCCGAATCACGGTCGAGCCCCAGCGTTAACTGTGTCAGATCATTCGATCCGATAGAAAATCCATCTATATGTTGAGCAAATTCTTCTGCCATCATGATATTGGAAGGAAGTTCGGCCATCAGGAATATTTCCAAACCATTACTGCCTCGTACCAGACCGTATTTTTTCATTTGCTGTTGCACAGCAAGCAGTTCCTCAACTGTACGGCAGAAGGGAATCATTACTGTTACATTTGACAGTCCATATATTTCTCTTACCTGCTGAATGGCCTGGCATTCCCAACCGAATGCCTGTTCATAATTTTTTGCGTAATATCTTGATGCTCCACGCCAGCCGATCATCGGATTTTCTTCTTTCGGTTCAAAATATTTTCCATCTAATAAATTACGGTACTCGTTACTCTTGAAATCAGAAAAGCGTACGATAACTTTTTCGGGGTAAAAAGCAGCAGCGATCTTAGCGATACCTTGTGCCAACTTACCAATAAAAAAATCTTTTTCTTTATCAAAGCCTTTAATGCTTTCCTGTATCTGTTGGCTTAATGCCGCATCGCCTATCTGTTTATGTTGCAGCAAAGCAAGCGGATGAATACCGATATAGTTATTGATAATAAATTCTTCTCTTGCCAGTCCTACACCTTTATGCGGCAATCCGGCAAATTGAAAAGCCATAGAAGGATTAGCCAGGTTGAGCATCATACTGGTCTTCAGTGCAGGCAACCCCGACAAATCGTTATGACGAACGGTAAAGGCATGACTGCCTTCATAAACAAATCCTTTCTCACCTTCAGCGCATGATGCCGTTAAGAGTTGGCCATCATGAAGTATTGTAGTTGCGTTTTGACAACCAACAATAGCAGGTACACCCATTTCCCTCGCGACAATAGCAGCATGGCAGGTTCTTCCACCTTTGTTGGTGATGATGGCAGCGGCTTTTTTCATGATCGGCTCCCAGTCGGGATCCGTCATATCTGTTACCAGTATATCGCCTTTCTGGAATTCCTGTCCGTCTCCAACGCGCTTATCGAGTGAGTATAATATTTTGGTCTTTCCTGTTGCAATCTTGTCCCCAACTGCAATTCCTGAAATAATAGGTGCGGGGAGCGTTGATTTATCTTCAAATAAATATTCTGTAAATGAATCGTTCTTTTTACGTGAATGGATGGTTTTCGGTCTTGCCTGAACAATATATAATTGTTGTGTTAATCCGTCTATAGCCCACTCAACATCTACGGGACACCAGCGGCCGTGTAATGATGAATAATACGATTCAATAGAACAGACCCACTGTGCAAGCTGCAACGCCTGTTCATCGTTAAGGCAAAAACGCTGGCGTTGAATAGCGTCGGCCTGGATGATGCGCGTGCGTTCATCGGGATCATCGCCATACACCATCACTTTATCTTTAACACCCAATTTCTTTTCAATAATGGATGCATATCCCTGCTGTAGCGTTGGTTTAAATACCAGGAACTCATCAGGTGACACTGCTCCCTGAACAACCATTTCTCCCAGTCCATAAGAGCCGTTGATCAACACTACATTTTTGAAACCTGTTTCGGTATCCAGTGAGAAAGCTACTCCCGAACTACCCAGGTCTGAGCGAACCATTCTTTGTATACAAACCGATAAACCAATAGCGGTGATATCAAAATTGAAATGATGACGGTAGCTGATCGCACGGTCGGTGAACAAAGAAGCAAAGCAATTACGGATGGCATCAATAAGCGCTGCTGGTCCGCGTACATTTAAATAAGTTTCCTGCTGACCGGCAAAAGAGGCATCAGGCAGATCCTCTGCAGTAGCTGATGAGCGAACGGCCACATCAGTGTGCTGCTGGAGGTTAGTTTTTGACAGTAGTTCGTAACATTCAATAATTTCCGCGCTCAGGTAATGAGGAAATTTAGCATTGCGTATGGCCTGGCGTATTTCCAGACCCGCTCTGCGCAGCGATTCAATATCGTTGTGATCGATACGGTTAAGGCGCTCGGTTATAAATGTTTCCAAGCGGTTTTGTTGTAAAAACTGAAAGTACACTTCAGTGGTAATGGCGAATCCATCAGGAACCTGTATGCCCAGTGAGGAAAGATTCTGTATCATTTCACCAAGGGAGGCGCATTTGCCTCCCACTAGTGAAATGTCTTTCATACTGATACTGTTCAGAGGTAGCACAAGCGAAGTTGGCATAGCAATCGTTTAGGCAATCTTTAAAGTGGCAACAGGACAAAGGTGTTTAGGCAGGATTATATATCCAATAAAAAGCTGAAAACACCGAAAAAAAATCCGGAAAACGGTATTATTTCCGATGATTTGTCCGATTTTCGTATTTATGGAATACCTGGACAAGGATGATCTTCGGATACTCCAGCTCTTACAACACGATGCCAGATTAAGTAATAAAGAAATTGCTGATAAGATCGGAAAGTCGGCAACACGCGTGCATGAACGTATTAAACGGCTCGAGCAACAAGGGTATATACAGAAGTATGTAGCTATACTCGACAAGCGAAAAATTGATAAACCGCTGACGGCCTATACGCATGTTCAGTTGAAAGAACATGCGGGAACAATTCTTAAGAAA
The DNA here is from genome assembly GCA_964606315.1 of uncultured Chitinophagaceae bacterium. Lineage (GTDB taxonomy): Bacteria > Bacteroidota > Bacteroidia > Chitinophagales > Chitinophagaceae > Flavitalea. The sequence continues at coordinate 74,919 of CAZSFY010000014.1, forward strand.
TTCATGAACGATGTTATAAAGTTCCAGGAAGTTATGGAATGCTACCACATGACCGGCCAGTATGATTTCCTGTTGAAAGTAGCATTAAAGGATATGGACGAATACCATGATTTTATGTTAAACAAACTGGCGAGTCTGTCTAATATAGGTACTGTTCAAAGTTTTTTTGTAATGCTTGAGGGTAAAAAAGAAACAGCGTATAAGCTCGTTACGTAGCACTCATTTATGATTTTGGAGTAGCCGGTTGGGTTTATCTCCCGCTGGCGGAGTGTCTCGTGGTTACCACGAGACGAGGGTGAAGAGTGTAATTTTTTACGCTTCAAATAGTGAATGATATTTCAATCAAAATGACCCTTTCTGACCAGAATATAATACAGTTTTCAGAAGGTCATTTGTTAGCAGTTCCTCCGTCATGGATTTTTTAACTGTTTACTTACCACTATCTACCCTTTGCTCAGAAGTGGTCATTGTTGCAGTGTAACTTACTATTGCTGTGGAGCCACTCCCGCCAGAGATAAGTCGCTGATTGAAAAATTCCACTTTAAAAACTGTAATGCCAACTATTATAAAATATGTAATGTAAACTTATAAAAATGATACATAGTATTATTATTTCTCTTGCTCATCGTTTGCAGGTTCCCCGAAACCAGATATGCATTGTAATGATTTCGGAAGATTTCTTTTTCAGCTTCCATTCAGGGCCATCTTTAATTAACCTGATAGCTTCCAGGTCATAAAATGATGATAATGATTTTTTAATGATAAAATCAGACATATTGCCTTCTTTGTCGAGCAAAAAACTTAGGATGACCGTACCGCTGATTGGCACGCCGGAAGTATCGATTCTTTTATTGCTCATAAGATAATTTTCATAGGCACGCCAGCCAATAACCGGCCGCGCGTTTTTAGGTTTGTCGCCTGATTGAAAATCCAGTATCGCTTCATCCGGTTTTGTAGATGGCATTTTTTTCTTCGAATCGTACCCAACTACTACAACTTCATTCAAACTGCTTAGACTGTCTTCCGTTGCAATGTCCACTTTATTCCCGCTGATATTGTTTCTCTTTCTTCTTTCAACATTAACACCCGCTGCTTGTCCGCTCAGCGCCTTTGTGGGTTCCTGCGATCGTTGTGTATCAGTTGTTGTTGGAACCACCATATCTTTTTCTTCATCGGTAACAACATCTTCTTTTTTTGTTATACCTGGTGATGGTGTGGGACGATCCACTCCTGCCGTGGTATTTCTCTTAGCAAGAGCATGCTCCTGCTGCTTTTGGGAAAATTCCCGTCCTTCGGTAGGAGCAGTTAATATTGTGTCTTTTATTGCTGTACTTTCTTTTGCAGCCATACTCTCTGTTACGGGAGTATCATCCGTTTCAGGAGTAGGGGAAAAAGTTGTAGTGTCGGCCACCAGCTTTTTTTCGCTTTCGGGTTTCAATTGAAAGATAAGTACTGTGGCCATTATTAATAGAAGAACTGATGCTGCTACTTTCCATACCCACGCATTATTTCTTTTTTTATGTTTATTGAGAATTGTATTCTTCAATAGTTCAACGTCTGCTTCATAGTTTTCCATTTCATTGGATAAACCTTCTATAGCATCTGCCAGTAAAGGATCTTCCAACGCTGCCTTTTCCAGTTCGTGCATTTGCTCAGGAGATAATTGTCCTGATAAATATCTTTTTATATAGGCTGATGAATATTTCATTGTACCATTTTTTTCTCCATACAGATTTTTAAATTTCTTCTTCCATTCTGTATCAGACTTCTCACTTTATTAAAATCCAGTCCGGTAATATCAACAATTTCTTTATAACATTTCTGTTGCAGATAAAACAACTCAATGCTTTGTTTCTGTTCGACAGAAAGTGTTTTTATACATTCACTCATTTGATTAAGCTGAAATTCCTTTTCTTTCTTCTCTTCATGATGCTGGTCTGCTGCAAAATGCATAAGTGAAGTGTCGATCGTAATAACTTTATGTTGCTGCTGGCTACGGAGCTGCATCAGGCAGTGGTTTTTAACAACCGTGTAGATCCATGCTCTGAAATACTGTGGATCATGTTTATTCAGCTTAACCGGTAATTCTTCAAAAACCTGCAATACGGCATCCTGGGCTACTTCTCTCTTTTTAAAATATTTTAAACAAACGGCATACAAAAGGTCTATATACCTGCTGTAGAGTATGGCAAGGGCGTTAAGATCGCCGTTGCGCTTATATAAGGAAATCAGTTCCTGGTCAGTCGACTCAGGTTTGTCTTTGTTCTTAAAAAAATCCAATACAACTGATTTTCAGGTTAAAGTAATATTTTTTTTTCGCTTATGTAATTTTCTTTGTCCATGCATCCTTCCTGAAAATATTATTTATGAGATACATACTAGCAGGTTTTTGCATAACCGCCATGACGTTATTTTCATTTATTCTTAACAAGGATCTGACTATTGAAGGTAAAGTTACCGATGGTGATTCTGGCCAACCAATTGCCGGAGTGACTGTTACGGTAAAAGGAAAAGGCAATAGCACTGTTACCGCTACTGACGGTAGCTTTACTATTAAAGCGTCTTTAGGATCGACACTGGTATTTAACGCGGTTGGCTACCAGGAACTTAGAGAGAAGATACAGGATAACAACCTGGTGTTGGAAGTACAGCTCTTTAAACAAGAGGCAAAACTCGAAGAAGTAGTGGTAAACGGTTACAGTAGAGTTGCCGACCAACTTCAGGGGAGGGCTTCTGGTGTAGCCGTATCCAGGAAAAAAAACAGGAGACCGGTGTCTGCATCTGAGGCTAATCGATATGAGCAGGATTTTAATACAGAAGAATATGCTTCCATTACCGAGAACAGGTTCAGGCTTGCCAAAGATGTTCCGCTTTCTACCTTTTCTATTGATGTTGATGCTGCCTCTTACAGCAATATGCGTCGCTTTTTAAAGCAGGGACAGCTACCGCCCGATGGCTCTGTGCGTATTGAGGAAATGATCAACTATTTTCATTACGATTATCCGCAGCCAACAGATGAACATCCTTTTTCTATTAATACAGAAATAGCGGATTGCGCGTGGAACAATAAACATAAACTCGTGATGATAGGTTTGCAGGGTAAGAAAATCCCAATGGAAGAGTTGCCGGCAAGTAACCTGGTTTTCCTGATTGATGTTTCCGGTTCAATGTGGGATGAAAATAAATTACCTCTTGTAAAATCATCATTGAAATTATTAGTAGAGCAATTACGTGAAAAAGACCGTGTGGCTATAGTAGTATATGCCGGTAATGCCGGACTGGTATTACCATCGGTAAGCGGATGGCAAAAACAGAAGATCCGTGATGCCATTGACGCGCTCGAAGCAGGCGGATCAACAGCTGGTGGCGCGGGTATACAACTAGCCTATAAGGTAGCGCGTGAAAATTTCATTAAAGAAGGAAATAACCGTGTTATTCTTTGCTCTGACGGAGATTTTAATGTAGATGTGAGCAGTAATGCGGCCCTTGAAACATTAATTGAGAAAGAAAGAGAATCGGGTGTGTACCTTACTGTTCTTGGTTATGGAATGGGTAACTACAAGGATAGTAAAATGCAACAGCTTGCCGGTAAGGGAAATGGTAATCATGCTTATATTGATAGTGAAAGTGAAGCAAAAAAAGTACTGGTAAGTGAATTTGGGGGTACTCTGTTTACCATTGCCAAGGATGTTAAGCTGCAAATTGAATTTAATCCTGAAAAAGTACAGGCTTACCGGTTGGTAGGTTATGAAAACAGGTTATTAAACAACGAAGATTTTAATAATGATAAAAAAGACGCGGGCGATCTTGGTAGCGGACATACCGTAACAGCGTTATACGAGATTATACCCGTTGGTGTTGAATCTTCGTTCATAGAAAATACCGATCCGCTGAAATACCAGCGAAAATCAGATCCATCGTTTTCACATACTGATGAGATAATGACTATTAAATTCAGATATAAGTCTCCTGGTGAAAATAAGAGTAAATTAATTGTACACGCTGTTAACGAACAGCATAGTGCTTTTGATAAAACTTCCGCGAATTTCAGATTTGCCACAGCCGTTGCAGAATTTGGCATGTTGCTGACTGGTTCAGCGTTCAGGCAGGAGTCCAGCTTTGCAGAAGTGAAATCCATTGCCAGGGCCGCTTTAGGCAATGATAGGGAAGGTTACCGGAAGGAGTTTATAGAATTGGTTAGTATTGCGGGTCAACTGAATGCGAAAAAGTAGACGAGGGAAGTTGACAGTTGATAATGGATAGTGGAGAATTATAAGTGTCTTTTGGACAATGAATTGCCCACTCTCCACCCTGTTCTGTCCACTCTCAACTGTCAATTGTCTCCTGTTATCACCCACTCTCTTCCGTCCACTTTTTCAACTAGTTATCCACATGTGCAGCGAAAACGACAGGTTCGTTGCCTTATAAATGCTACCAGCTATCAGCTATAATATATTACTGGCTTCTTCTTTTATTAGCAGCCCTGGGTCTCACAGGGCTTTTTTTATTTCCGGAAATTAATGATTTGTTTTTATGGCTAGGTATTCTGTATATCCGCATGAACCTTATATTTGCATTGCTAATAAACTGAAGTCCAGCGGTAACAGGCGCAAGTTTCGCCTGTGCCGTCTGGCCCTATCCCTTAGCTTCGCATACAGTCGTTGTTTATCTGTATCCTGCTATTGTAGTTGAACCATTCCTGCTAGTGGGAAATACAGAATAAATTGTCAACTCTCCACTGTCAACTCTCCATTGTCCACTCTCTCATCCTGGTCGATCAATCGCTGTTGAACGATACACTTTAATTGCTCAAAATGAGTTGGACTCATAGATACTTTGGGTATGATTAATATTTGTTCTTCTGTTCCTATAATCATTGCAGCATCGCTCAAAAAGTGTATAGTCATATCTCTCCAATTCCATTGTTGCTGGTAAGAAGAAGTATGCCATATTAAATGATCGTTGTCGATCGTTAATTCAATTGAGGGTTCATCGCAGAGCTGGTGTATTTGCTGGTTGATATTTTTCATCCATTTTCTTTTCCACAGATATTGGGAAATAAACAATGAAAAGGAAATAATAGAAGAGAATATTAATAGTGACGTTATAATATTAATGAACAGGGATGGGTTGTTACCAATAAGAAACCGGGCTAATACTGACACCGCTGCCAGGATAATAGATAAAGTAGCAAATGCCTGGTATCTCATCCGGCCATCCTGCATTGCCTCGTAAGTATCAGTAAAAATATCCTGTAAATGTTCCGGTTTATAGTGAATATTAAACTTGTTATTGTCGGCGGTAAATAAAGGTAACGCGTTGGCGTTGTCAAGGATCCAATTACCTTCTAATCGGGAAGAATAATCATCTGTCCGGCTTGTTCTCCAAGTACCGGCAAATTGTCTGGTTGTATGCTGCCAGTTGCCTTTACAAATAATGCCTTGCGGAAATTCACTGTTTTCTACCGAAAAAATAATTCTTTCATCATTGAGGTGACCATCAATATGTACAGCAGAAGCTGATAGATTTTGCAACTGGCTGCCGTAAAATTCACCACTTCCTTTATGTTGAAGGGTAAAGTCCCAGACGAACTGTTTGCCGGCATAATCAGTAGGACAATTGTTGGAATATATGCCGTACATCCTCCATCTTCCACATAACATGGAACCTGTATTGGTATGGGGGGTGATAGACATATGTGCAAGTTTGGGGTGGTGATTTTACCGGAAAAGCGTTGATAAATATACTGTAAAAATGAATTTCCTGGTCTGACTAATGGAAATCACCTCAAAATTTATACCGCTCAAGGGGGTGGGCTTCATCATACATCGACAATTTACATTCAGTTAATATACGCTGATTAACTTTTCCCATGACTTTACTCAGCCATTTCGGGCGGTATATATTATTGCTTAAGGGTATGTTCACGCGACCTGAGCACAGCGGAATGTATTTCCAGCAACTAATGCATGAATGTGTTGAAACAGGCTGGCGCTCTATGGGCATTGTTACCATCATTTCCTTCTTTATAGGAGCCGTTTCTACTGTTCAGACTGCCTATCAATTGGTAAGCCCGCTCATTCCACAGGCCGCCATTGCACAGATCGTACGCGAAACGGTATTGCTCGAGTTTGCACCTACATTGGTGTGTATTGTTCTGGCGGGAGTTGTGGGTAGCAAAATCACCAGTGAGATCGGAAATATGCGTGTATCGGAACAGATTGATGCATTAGAAATTATGGGGATCAACCCTAAAGCCTGGCTCGTGCTGCCGAAGATTGTTGCAGCCATTATTATGGTGCCGGCTTTAATTATTATTTCTGCTGCCTTAGGTATTGTGGGGGGAAGGATTGCAGGACAGGTTACCGGGATCATACCTCCCGAAATGTACGATGAGGGATTGTTATGGGGATTTAAGAATTTCACGGTTATTTTCATGCTTATTAAAGCATATTGTTTTTCATTTCTTATTGCATCTATTTCTTGTTACTTCGGTTACTATGTTGAGGGAGGAGCGCTGCAAATCGGGCGTGCTACTACAACATCTGTGATCGTTACCTGTATCGCTATACTTTCCTGCGATTACCTGTTAAGTTTGTTGTTGCTGGGATAGCCTTCATTGATGATAATATTATTTGTTGTTGCTTTTTATAGCCCGTACTATTTTTTCAGTGCGTTTGTCGGCTCTTGCATTATGCAGTGACACTACTGCCCATATAGCCGCCGGTATCCAGCCAAGAATGGTTATTTGTAAAATAAGGCATATAATACCAGAGAGTATCCTTCCTCTTAGCAGGAACGAAAGCCAGGGAAGGAGAATAGCGATAAGCGTCATAGTGAAAAGATTTCGACTAAGGTAGTAAAAATTATAGGTAGTATAAGTGGAAGGAAGGTCCCGAAAAAATCACTGTACATTTGCTGCTAATGGACTTATTAGTAGGAAAACATTTAGGCAAACGTTTTGGTGACAGGGAGATTCTTAACGATTTTAATATTAGTATCAAGGAAGGTGTTAATACTGCTTTTGCCGGTGCAACGGGATCAGGTAAAAGTACACTGCTTAAAATTCTGGCGGGTTTGATGGAGCCAGACCAGGGTCAGGTGCTCTTTGACGGACAACATGTAGAGGGGCCCCTGACAAAGCTTATTCCGGGGCATGACAGGATCGCTTTCTTATCGCAGTACTTCGAGCTTCGTAATAATTACCGTATAGAAGAAATTTTCGATTATTCTAACCAGCTCGAAAATGACCAGGCAAAAGAAATCTTTAAAATCTGCCAGGTTGATCATTTACTGAAAAGGCGAACTGACCAGCTTTCCGGCGGTGAGCGGCAACGTGTTGCTCTGACCCGCGTTCTACTCACCAAACCACGTATATTATTACTCGATGAACCTTTTTCAAATCTCGACCTGATACAGAAAACCAGCCTTAAAAATGTTCTTTCGGCAATAACTGCTTCTTTTCAGCTTACAACTGTTTTGGTTTCGCACGATGCTTCGGATATTCTTTCTTTTGCAGACATTATTCACGTGATGAAAGAAGGGAGAATTATTCAAAGCGGATCAGCTAATGATATTTATTACCATCCGAAAGACAAATATGTTGCCGGTCTCTTTGGATTGTTTACTGAAGTTAGCGCTTCTCTTCGCAAACTTTTTACTACACACCGCTTATTAATTGATGATAACGTTCATTTTCTCCGTCCCGAAATGTTTTCAATTGTCCCCTTGTCCAACGAGTCTTTGCATGTTACTGTAGAGAATAACTTATTTATGGGATCTTTCTGGCAGGCAAAACTTTCTATTGACGGACATTCATTGTTTTGCTATCATCATGATCCGCACATACGCGAAGGGAGTAAGGTGGGTATTCTGTTTGCACTACCAGTGGTCGGCGCAATAAGATTAAAGGTTCCTGTTCAATAATAGGGTTCTGTAAATTCATCATATCTGAACCTCGTACTCTTTTCA
>CAZSFY010000015.1:0-82332 GCA_964606315.1 uncultured Chitinophagaceae bacterium
CGCCTCAATTGAGGCGACTTCTCTTTTTTTCAACAGGATTTTTATCTTACAATACTAATCTTCTTTATTTCTGTGCCATTCTCTTTGATAAGTCTGAGGAATAAGGTTCCTGCAGCTTTATTGGGAACACTGATCTTTTCAAGGTGATTACCATTTCCAGTGATCACTTTATTTAACAATGTTCTTCCATGCAGATCGGTTAGCACAATAGTTGCTTTTTGTCCTCTTTCCAAGTAGAAGGATGTTTCAAAAGTTCCGTTACTTGGATTAGGAAACACCTTAAGCTGTTTTGCTTTGGCAGCAGCAACTTCTGTGGGGTCATCACCAAGTACAGATAACATGCCTTGACAGGAAAGTGTTTTTGGCGAGTTGGGGATCTGATCATTGCAACCTGCCAACTTCACTATAACGTTATGAGAGTTTCCATCTCTGAATATAGTTCCATCGGTGCTTAACAAAAATCCATGGTAGCCATTTCCTTTTCCTGCATCAAGAAGATCCTGTCTGAAATCACCTGCGGGATAATTAGCTTCAATCAATGTGCTTCCATCGTAGATATCTACGTATAGTACATCGTTCGGATTATTCGGATCGTAAACCCATCCAGAGATAAAATAACAATGTACGCCCAGGTCTCCCTCTATTGAAGGGCAATAACTGCTACCGGCCTGTACCGCGATATTAACAGTATCCGATTTATTAGAGCAACCCGATTTGGAGGCTGTTACAGTATAAGTGTAAGAGCCGGCAGTGCCAGGTGCATTGAAGTTCACAGAAGCGTTTGAGCCGCTAATGCCATTACCACTCCAGGAGTAGCCAACGCTACCACAATCACCACCAGAGCAATTAGCATTTAATGTAACGGAACTGCTGACTGTTGGTGTGGGATTTGATGCTGATGGTGATACATCAAAGTTGCAGGAAGGCGTAGATCCCAGCTCAAAATAAACGGCTCCGTCAGGCATCGTATCCTGAATATACCCCGAAGGAATAGTTACTCCACTTGGGAAGCCTAATCCGCCCCATCCAGTTTCACCAGCACCCAAACAGGATTTCTCGATAGGGCCGTTTGACCAGGTAATATCTCCGCGTTCAACAAAATTATCACCACGAACAAAATGGCGATCCACGTTTGGCGTAGTTTCTTGTATCACTACAGTCCATTTCAATTGTCCGTTAATAGTAAACTGACGTGTCTGCACTTCGAGACTGTTCCATGTACCCACTACTTGTTTTTCGGTGAAGCTGCATGGTCCGCTGCTACTGTCTGTTACGGCAACATTTACAGTATCTGTTTTATTAGAGCAACCTGATTTAGAAGCAGTAACCGTATAAGTATAAGATCCGGCAGTACCTGGTGCATTGAAGTTCACTGAAGTGCCTGAGCCGCTGATGCCATTACCGCTCCAGGAGTAAGTTACGTTATTACATTGCCCTGAGCAGAAAACATTGAGCGTAACGGGAGCACCTGTGTAAACAGTTCCGCTTGGCCCTGAAGCATCAACAGAAAAATCACAAGTATCAGGTGGTGTTCCTGAACAGCTCCATATATTTTCCCAGTAACCATTATCGATCATATTAATTGAAACCGGATTGTTGTCGGTTACAGACCAGTTATTTCCATTCAGATTGTCCCACGTGGGCTTAAAGAGATGCGAACCTACAAACACTGTTGGCTGTATGTTTACCGTTGTAGCTGATTGTCTTGATGGCGATTGATAAGAACCATTTACATAATTAGCTCTGATGAATGCAAGACCCGGTGTGAGCGTAGCAATAGCCGGATCATGATAGTGCATAGCCAGGTGAATATAATCGGCGCCATGTTTGTAAGCACGAGCCATCCATTCTTCAGCAACTCCCGGAAGGATATTATACTGTCCGGCGTATTCTTCTCCCAAATCAGTAGGATCGAATTCAATAGCAGCAATTTTATTCGGATTTGTTCCTTTGAGCACATCTAATGCTGCAATCTTTTCCTGGATATTATTCAGATCGGCTTCAGAAGTATATACACCGTCAAACTCTTCAAGTGCCATAGGAAGAGAGGCATTATGCAGGTGATGAGCGTTGCCCTGGGAGGAACCGAAATCGGAAACGAAAAAGAGGACTTTCAAATTACTGCTCCGGTTTTTCACAACATCTCTGAATCCTTTATAAAATCTCATTAATCCCCATGAAGCAAAGCGGTGAAATTCCCTGCCATGATCGGTATTCCATGATGGCCATTGCCCCTGGGCGGCAAGCGGAGCGCTGGAAATATTATGTGTATTGCCATCCCATGTTACTGTTGACTGACCTGGATAGCGACAGGGTAAGTACACTTCTCTCCATAATTTTGCTGCACCCTGATCGTGCATGCCGGGATAAGTATAACCGTTAATATGCTGCCATGGCATGGAAAATTCTTCAGCAGAACTACTACCTATCTCAACATACAACATTTTATTATAAAAGCTGCTTAGTTGAGCCAGTGCATCGTCAACAAATGCGTAAAATCGTTCACGCGCCCATTCAGAGTAGATAGAAGGATTAGTGATCGCTACGTTATCTCCCACTTTTGTGCCATCATATATTCTTGCGATGGTGCTATCAGGAAAATAACTGTCGTTCCAGAAACCCGGACGTGAATAAGGAAAGTGCAGCGCTACTTTTAGCGTACCTCCTTTCAGGTTAACCAGGTCCTGGATAGCTTCTACCAACTTTGTACGCTGGTAATCTCCCAGTGTAGGCTCGTATTGCTCCCAGTTAATATAGAATCTCACTGCAGTAACACTGGCGTCCTGTCCATTGTGCGAAAGATTCATAAATTTCTGTATGTAGTCCCATTGCGAATTGCCATGGGGCGCGTCCTTGTTAAAACCATAACCTGTGGTGTTGAGAATAATTTCTTTTGGAACCTGTGCGAAGGTTGTACCCAGCGCACAGCATAAAAATGCAGATAGTAGATATTTTTTCATTGCGAAGGATTTATGTTAATAAAAATCAAATGATTATTTTAAACGGAATATTGCCTGCGTCTTTTTATTAGTTGACGGATATTTCAGTATGTACAATAAAAGAACTTAGTTTATAAGTGCAATACTTGAAAAATCATGCTTGTGAGTTATACAAATAATAGTGAACTACGCTTTAATTTTAAATATGAGTAACTAAACTTAATCTCGATAAAAAGATAATATATATTAGAGAGAGTAGGGGCTAAACGATAATCTCCGAATAGAAACAATGGGAACCAGATGTTTTTTTTCATTACAAAGGTTTTAATCGTTAGACAATAGCAAACTGAAAATAACCATATAGTTTTAAAATACTATGCTGAACTGTGTGCAGGAGTGTATTTATCCTTATATTATTTGTACCATTACATTTTATTAATAAAGGTAGCTTGCAGGAACGAGGCATTTATAAAACCGAAAATGATTATTATGTGCGATCGGGCTTAGATAGAATGAGTGTTGATGAAAAGAAAAACAAATGACATCTTTCATCAAACCAAACATCAGCAAATCGAGCGATGAAATAGGCGCTCACAGAAATACGCTGATTCAGTATCTACATTCTCTTGAGAAAGCAAAACTTATTAATTCGCTATCTGCTCGGGAAAAAGTATAAGTAATCTATAGAACCCGATAAAATAATTTCTTGAAAGTACCAATCTGCATTTTGCGTTTTCACCGGAAAGTGCAGATACAGAAAATATACGGGAAGCATTTTTTATAAGTCAATTAATAAATTCGGGACACAATGTTTCTTTACCTGTACAAAGAGGTTTTATTGTTGATAATAAATGTGTATTTGAAATTGGCGAAGGCAAAATCTTCATGCTGTTAACAAATTTCCAATAAATCTGTTGCCTGTCAGTAAAAAATATTCTCATGAATATTTTTTCGTACATTGGTATCAGTTATTATACTTTACTACTTAACAGTTTCCTATAGAAAATTTTGGTGGAGAAAAATTCCGGCTTGGGAATGTACCCTCTCTAAAACTTTAAATATGAAGTTTTTATTGTGATTAACCATCTTATTTTGTACTACCACTCTTTGGTCGCAGGATGCAGGAATGCATAGACTGAAATTCGTGACCGGAATATCCGGACCTGAACTTCTGCATGCAGGTCTTACTTACCGGCTGGCTAATATCAGTCAACTGGGCATGAGCGCCGGTTTAGGTCCCAGTTTTGGCAGCATGTGGCCGACAATCAATTTTGAGCATAGACTATACATAGGGAGCGACCTGGATAATGCTGGGTGGAAAACATGGTTTTTTCGCCAAGGAGTAACTTATTTCCCTTCGGCAAAATCTTCCCAGCAGTTTGCGTTGACCTTAACCGGAGGCAAGGATATCCCCTTTCGAAAGAATCATAATAATGGTATTACCATCGATGCCGGAGTATTTTATTTACCGGATAGTGAAAGGTCTTCTATAATACTGGTAAGATCTTTAAATCTCTGGCCGGCACTACGATTTCAGTTTTATTTCACCTTGTAAGTTTCCAAATCTTATCTGCTGATCTTTATTCTTGGCAAGAATAGGTAAAGCGGGTGCAACATTTCATATCTCCGACTTTTTACTAGGTAACAATATTAATAATTCATAACGAATGAACCGAAAACAGAAACCAAAAATAATTTGCGATGAGGATCAATATAAAAGTGATTGAGTCTTTTCGAAAAGAACTGCTGTATCAATTTAGAATAGGAAAGAGATGGCTTGTATATCAGGAGAATGTTGAAATAAAAGTTCAATCCACTCATGTTTGCTTTGATTATAATGATGCGGAGCAAATATGTAGGGAAAGCAATAGTGGTAGTATGAGAATAAGTGTTTTGATTTTATTTCTGCTCTTAAATCATTTATCCGAATTACACAAAACCACAATTTCAGCAATAGCGATCAGGTTTATCTTTTAGGCGAATGGAGCAATTGGTAATTAACTCAACATGGTGAAGAACTTACAAATATCCAAAACGGTTTGCTGTTTTATTCTTATGATTTCAAAAAACAATCACTAGCTCAACATCATGATCCAATAGATCCTGTGAAAGTAGTGCTAGGTGGATTTGTAAAAATAGACAGATATGGAAAAGACTTGAATTTCTTTGACGACCGGTTAAGGAAAACTAAACCGGGACTATTCAGAACTAAACCCGATTTTACTTTTTTTGATGAATTAAATCGAATTACTCTTATGGATGATTGAAAAACACTTTTGCGTATGAAGCGTGATGATTTAGCAGTGATGAAAGCAATCGCATTGTGTTATAAGCCTTATCTAAAGCCAAATGAAGCAATGATTTATTGCAATTTGCAACATTCTCAATTAGCCAAGCGATTGCTGGAATGGGGCATATTTAAAAACGAAAGTGGTTATTATGCACGAGCAGATTTAGACCGAATGATGGCTGGTGAAAAGAAAAAAGCCGGAGGTTTGTAGATCCCGGCTTTTCTTTTTTGTAATAACGAAACATTTACACTGACAACCTCAGTTCCAGATTGACATCCCAATCGGAAGCGGGTAATCGCTTTAATTGTTCTGTATAATCTTTGGGGCGATGCCGTTTATAGGTTTCATGTACATATTTAGTAGTAGTGTGGCCAAGTAACATAGCCACGGTTGCCGTATCAACGTTGGCATCCTGTAACAATATGGAAAAACTCAATCGGGCGCAGCTCCAGGTGATATGTTTTTTTACTCCCGCATTCTGTACCCACTCTAATAATGCTTTGTTACACGCTTCATTGCTTGGTAAAGCAAATATTTTTCCAGTCGGCTGCGTATTTGCATTGCGCTTTAGCCGTTTCAATAAAATTGCTTTTGCTATTGGATGGAGCGTAACGATTAATGGCTTACCGGTTTTTCGCTGAATGATGCGGGTAGTAATCTGATTACCATTGATATGCTTCCACTCCACATTGTCTACATCCACATACCGAAAGCCTGTATAACAACAGAATACAAACGCCTCCCTGATCTCTTCATTAAATATTCGTGTTTGCAATAACTGGATATATTCATTCGCCTCCAGGTGCTCCTTAATGGTTTTGGGTGGATTGGATTTTGCTTCCACATCTCCTGACGGACTATACCGGAAGTAACCCTCTTTGGTTGCATTTTTCATCACTGTTTTGTAGCAGGCAAAATAATTGGCTGGCGTGTCTCCGTTATATCGTTCCAGCAGGTACTTCCTGAAACGTTGACATAAATTCTCCGTAATGTCCAGAGGTGAAATGCTCCTTTTACCAAGAAATTCGCGAAACTGCACCAGACTGTTTACTAAGTGGCGGTTATTTTCCTGCGGATTGTTGTCAACAAATTCCTGGTAATAGTCCAGAAAGTTGCTTTTGTACTTATGCGCCGGAATATGACTTGTTCCAATGGCCTGCCGTTCAAGGATAAACTGGGAGCGCTTTACTTCTAATATGTCCAGCGCTTCTTTGTTGTGATTTTTCTGTGTTTGGTCTTTAGGTCTAGTGTAAGTAAAGATGTGCGCTGCCTTTCGTTGGTCAGCCGCTTTGCCTCATTCATAATAATACCAGGTCTTTTGCCCGTTTCGGGACAACTTTTGTGCAATCGTAACGCTCATTTTTTCAACGTTTTAAGTGACGAAATGTTCGCCATCCTGTTCGCCATTTGTTCGCCAAAAAGCGCCAAAAAACGGAAGAAAACGAGCGGTCAGAAAACAAAAAAGCCTGCAAATCAAATATTTACAGGCTCATAACATTTTGAAAAGGTGCGGATGATAGGAATCGAACCTACATGGGTTGCCCCGCTAGATCCTAAGTCTAGTGCGTCTGCCAGTTTCGCCACATCCGCAGTTGTTTTCAACTTGAAAACTATTGTAAAACCACTAATGCCGCCACTACCGGCGGCAAATGGGCTGCAAAGCTAAGTGTTTAATTAAAACGAACCAATTTCAGTAATTTCGTATTTAATGGATACTGCTGTAGTGCAACCGAAATACAATCTGAGTCCGGAACAGGAAAAAAAGCTGATAATCAGGGAATACCGCGCATTACTCCGATCGCTTAAACCCAAAATTAAACCCGGTGACAAAGAACTACTGCGTCTTGCATTCGAGATGGCGGCAGACGCCCATAAGACTATGCGTCGTAAAAGCGGTGAGCCCTATATCCTTCACCCTCTGGCAGTGGCTCGCATCTGCGTCGAAGAGATTGGTCTGGGCGTAAGATCCACTATTTGCTGCCTGCTTCACGATACGGTAGAAGATACTGATGTAACACTCCAGGATATTGAAAAGGCATTCGGACAGGAAATAGCTAGGATAGTGGACGGGCTGACCAAAATCTCGAATGTTATCGATGTATCTGCCTCACAGCAGGCCGAAAACTTTAAGAAAATACTGCTTACGCTTACTGATGATCCGAGAGTGATCCTTATCAAGCTGGCCGACCGTCTGCATAATATGCGCACACTTGACAGTATGAAAAGAGAAAAGCAACTCAAAGTGTCTTCCGAAACGGTGTACGTCTATGCTCCGCTCGCCCACCGCATGGGCTTATATACGATCAAAACGGAAATGGAAGACCTGGCCATGAAGTACCTTGAGCCGGTGGCCTATAAAGAAATTGCCCGCAAGCTGGCGGAAACAAAAAGGGAACGTTCCCGCTATATCAACGAGTTTATCCGCCCGATCAGGGAACAGTTGGAAAAATCAGGATTTAAGTTTGAAATATACGGCCGACCTAAAAGCATCCATTCTATCTGGAACAAAATCCAGAAAAAAGGAGTGGAGTTTGAAGAAGTGTATGACCTTTTCGCCATACGTGTCCTGTTGGATTCTTCTCCCGAAAAAGAAAAAGAAGAATGCTGGAAAGTATATTCCATTATTACCGATGAATATATTCCTGCACCTGAGCGTTTGCGCGACTGGCTAAGCAATCCTAAGTCAAACGGCTACGAGGCGCTTCATACTACAGTAATGGGTCCGCAGGGTAAATGGGTCGAAGTACAGATTCGTACCAAAAGAATGAATGAAATAGCAGAAAAAGGTCTGGCTGCCCACTGGAAGTATAAAGAGGGAGGGAATGAGGAGAGCCGTTTCGAAAAGTGGTTCGAGCAAATCAGGGAGGTACTCAATGCCCAGGATGCTGATTCTACCGACTTCCTGCAGGATTTCAAAACCAGCTTCCTGGCAGAAGAGATATATGTGTACACGCCTAAAGGAGATGTAAAAATGCTTCCGGTAGGATCTTCGGCACTTGACTTTGCTTTCTCCATTCACAGTGCCATAGGCTCGCAGTGTATCGGCGCTAAGGTGAACCATAAGCTGGTACCTATCAGCCACAAACTAAGAAGCGGTGACCAGGTAGAAATCATCACGTCCGGCAAGCAAAAGCCCAATGATGATTGGCTCAACCTGGTGGTCACGGCAAAAGCTAAAAACAAGATCAAGGATGCTCTTAAAGAAGAAAAGAGGAAAGTGGCCGATGAAGGAAAATATGCTGTGCAACGCAAGCTTGAGCATATGGGCGCTGCTTTCAACCAGCATAATGTGGATGTTATTTCCGCTTTTTATAAACTGAATTCTTCCCTTGACCTCTATTACCAGGTAGCGGTCAAACAAATAGATCTGAAGGAAATTTCGGATTTCCAGATCATCGGAGACAGACTGGAAGCGCCCAAACCTGTTAAGACCATCGTTGAGAGTAAGGAAGGCGTTTCGCATGCACCTAAAAAGGATGCTGAACTGATCATTTTCGGAGAAAGCAGCGACAAGATCGTTTATCACCTGGCCAACTGCTGCAAACCTATACCTGGTGATGATGTTTTTGGCTTTGTGACTACAGGTAAGGGGCTAACCATTCACCGCACTAACTGTCCGAATGCCGCCAAACTAATGGCTAATTATGGTCACCGCGTGGTAAAAACGAAATGGGTCCGCAATAAGGAAATATCTTTCCTTACCGGACTTAAAATTGTGGGTCTCGATGATGTTGGGGTTATCCACAAAATCACCAACCTCATTTCCGGTGAAATGCGTATCAATATCAATGCTATGACCATTGAAGCCAAAGACGGACTTTTCTACGGAAATGTCAGGATTTACGTTCATGATAAGGATGAATTGGACGACCTGGTAGAAAAACTCAAAAAACTGCCGGGTATCGAGACTGTCGATCGTTATGACTCTGAAACTATTGAGTGATTTATGGTGGAATTCCCGTAAGATTATCCTTATTTCATACTCTTTTCTCATACTTTTGCCCCTTCGAAAAAAACACAATAATGGTTGATGTAATACTGGGTCTTCAATGGGGCGACGAAGGAAAGGGAAAAATCGTTGATTATTTCGCGCCTCATTATGATGTAATAGCCCGTTTTCAGGGTGGTCCTAATGCAGGGCATACGCTTTATGTAAATGATAAAAAAATTGTACTTCATCAGATTCCTTCCGGAATCTTTCATGAGAATAAAATAAATCTTATCGGAAATGGGGTAGTGCTCGATCCCGTTACCCTTAAGAGAGAATGTGAAACGGTTAAACCTTTTGTTGCTGATTTTAGAAAAAATCTTTTTATCTCGCAACGTACCCATGTGATACTTCCTACACACAGAGCACTGGATAAGGCATCTGAGATTACCAAGGGGAATGATAAGATTGGTTCTACTCTAAAAGGTATCGGCCCCGCTTATATGGATAAAACCGGCAGGAACGGTATAAGAGTGGGAGATCTGCTCGATAAGAATTTCACCTCGCATTATATTAAATTAAGGCTGAAGCATCAGAAGCTGCTTGACAGTATGAATTTTAATGAAGATATTTCAGCCTGGGAAGAGGAGTTCCTTGAAGCCATTGATTTCATGCGTCAGTTTAAGATCGTGAACGGTGAGTATTTCATTAATGAAAAAATCAGTGAAGGCAAAAAGGTGTTGGCAGAAGGAGCCCAGGGTAGTATGCTGGATGTTGACTTCGGAACATTTCCGTTTGTAACGTCTTCCAGTACTATTTCTGCCGGCGTATGTACAGGCTTGGGCGTGGCGCCCCAAAAGATTAAAGATGTGATGGGCGTTACGAAAGCTTACTGCACGCGGGTAGGAAGCGGACCCTTTCCTACAGAGTTGTTTGATGCTACCGGTGATGAACTGAGAAAGATCGGGCAGGAGTTTGGCGCTACTACAGGCCGTCCCCGCCGCTGTGGATGGATTGACCTGGTTGCGCTTAAATATACCTGTATGGTAAACGGCGTCACCAAGCTGATCATGACCAAATCCGATGTACTCGATACTTTTGAAACATTGAAAGTATGTACAAGCTATAAAGTAAATGGATCGTCTACGAATGAAATTCCGTTTCAGATGACAAAAGTTAACATCGAACCAGTGCTGGAATCCTTTAAGGGGTGGAACAAGGAGATCACCTCTTTAAAGTCGGCTGGAGACCTGCCTGCAGAAATGAAGAGTTATGTTAACTTTATTAATAAGTTTTTAGGCGTAGACGTTCATTATATTTCTAATGGTCCCGGTCGCGACCAGATCATTTGTGTGGCATAAAAAAATTGTGAAAAAGTTTGGCTAATTAAAAACTTCGCTGAAATTTTACAATACAATATCACCTGAGTATGGCAGCAAAAAAATCCACGGGTAAATCTGAACCCAAAACTTCAAAAGAGACTCCAAAGAAGTCCACTTCCAAACCAAAAAAGAGGGAAGATGACGAACTGGAGGATGATGATGATTTCGAAGATGATGAACCTAAGGCATCTGCAAAAAAATCTTCAAAAGGCTCTTCCAAAAAAAGTAGTGATGACGATGATGAAGATGATGTTGAGGATGATGAAGTAGACGATTGGGACAAAGTAGAGGAAGAAGATTCATGGGATCCTGATTTTGAAGAATTTGACCTACCTAAGTCAAAGTCCAAAAAGTCTTCCGGCAGTGGTAAAAAAGGCAAAGGTGGAGATGATGATGATTTGGGACTGGATGATGATTTTAAAGATATGGATCTTTTTAATGACGACCTGGATGATGACGATGATGATTATTAATGAATAAAGTGAGAAGATTTTTTTCTTTTCCTATAGCTGATCAACAGCATATTAAGCGACAAATGTTGAGTTGGGGTAATAGCCGGTTCAACATTTGTTGTTTACTGGATAATCATCATTATAATTTTACGCACCATAGCGTTGAATGTGTTCTCGCAGCTGGCACTATTCGTCAATTTCATACACTTAGCGACCTGTCAGCCGGCCTACCTGTACATGATTGGCTATTCGGACATTTCAGCTATGACCTTAAAAATGCCATTGAACCGCTTCACTCCGATAATAAAGATGGTATAGGATTTCCTGATCTTTTTTTCTATGTACCTGAAGTGGTGATCCTTTTAAAAGATAAGTTGCTACAGATAGGTGTTCGTGACGATAGTCATGCGGAAATTTTCAACCAGATCGTTAATACCCTTCTTACCGAACCAACTAAACAACGTATAACCGTTAAACAGGCATTCAGTAGAGAGGAATATATAAAGACGGTGGAAAAGCTTAAATCGCATATACTTCGAGGTGACTGTTATGAGGTTAATTTATGCCAGGAATTTTTTGCAGAAAATATTAATGTCGAACCTCTTGCTTTACACGAGCAATTGAGTCAAACTTCGCCCAACCCTTTTGCGGCCTATTACCGGGTTGATGATAAATATATTTCCTGCATGAGCCCCGAGCGTTATTTAAATAAGCAGGGTAGCACGATCATGTCTCAGCCTATCAAGGGAACGGCGGCCAGGAAAGCTAACTCGCAGGAAGATGTTTTAGCTGTTGAACATCTAAAGGGAAGTGAAAAAGAAAGAGCAGAGAATATTATGATCGTAGACCTGGTAAGAAACGATCTTTCAAAGATCTCGAAAGAGGGAACTGTAAAAGTGGATGAGCTGTGTGAGATATATACTTTTCCCCAAGTGCATCAAATGATATCGACAATAAGCGGAGAATTGCGTGATGATATAACACTCAGGGAAATCATCAGCGCAACTTTTCCTATGGGATCGATGACCGGTGCCCCCAAAAGAAGGGTAATGCAGTTAATAGAACAGTATGAGCGTTCTAAAAGAGGCCTGTTTTCAGGATCGATAGGATATATTAATCCTGATAATGATTTCGACTTTAATGTTGTTATTCGCAGTGTACTTTATAACAGCACTAATCGCTACCTGTCATTTCACACTGGTTCGGCTATTACCTTTAACAGTGATCCTGAATATGAATATGAGGAATGCCTGTTAAAGGCTTCCGCAATAAAAAAGGTATTGGCCTAAGCCAATACCTACTCTCTCTAAAGTTGTGTACAGATATTAAGTTAAAATATAGTCACTTCATCTTTTACAGGTATCACTACTGTTGTTTCCGGTTCAGAAAGTAGCACCTGTACAGATTCGTTCAGGATCTGGTATTTGTTGGAAACAAATTTCTGCATAGCTTCTTCCGGTAGTTTCATCTCATATGTACCGTTTTCACTATCAATGATTTTATCGAACTGGGGATTGTACCTGTTGAAATCATCGGTATCCATGTTGATATACTTGGCAATGATAGCCGCCCTGTATTTTCCTGATATGGTGGTTGTGGTAGCATTTTTAAGCTCGTCTGCAGTAAGGTTTCTGTTTAACAGATAACCTGCCAATGAGCCGATCTGATCGATAGCTTCTGCTTTTGTAAGCGTACAAATACTTCCCGTTCCCTCATACACATAGTGAGCACCAATGAATTTTTTAACATGATTGCGTGACTCTACAGGCAGATAATGCTGAAGATCCCAGAAGTTGCGGCTTTTACTTTTTTTAATGGCACTATATACATAACCCGGACCACTATTATAGGCAGCGATTACTAACAGCCAGTCGCCAAATTCATTATACAGATATTTGAGATATTTGGCTGCAGCGTGGGTGCTCTTAACATAGTCCCTGCGCTCATCCACATATTTGGTCACTTTTAAACCGTAATTCCTGGCTGTAGCAGGCATGAATTGCCACGGTCCAACAGCGCCGGCATGTGAAACCGCACTTATTTTTAATTGTGATTCAATTACAGACAAATACTTCAACTCGACAGGAAGCTCATGTTGGATGAAAATCTCTTCAATAAGGTTAAGATAGGGAAGTCCCTTGTCCTTAATGGAGATAAGGTGTTTTTTGTTCTTTACAGTATACTCCTGCACAAAGCTTTTAGCTCGCGGATTAAGTCGGATCGCTTTTACCGTAGTGGAGGTTTTACTGTTTACTGCTACAATCCCAGCTTCCTTTTCTTTATTAATAGAAAGGTTAGCGGCAAGCACTTGCACCTCATTATTAGGTGTTTGCGTAGTGTCCACTGCATTAGCTGCGCTAACTGTTCCTATGAACAGCAACGAGATACAACAGTAATTAATAAATAACTTAGTCATCATCATTGATTAAATAAACAATGCCGACCTAAGGGATTGGATTAAGAACAGTTTTCCAGGAAGATTTTAAGTGGATTTTGAAATGGATTGCTGATCAGAAGGGTACCGGGGTCGAAGAGTTGGGTTTTTCAAAACCGCTAGCCCTGAACTGACTCATCCATTGATTAGAGACCGAGAGCAAATATAGTTCGTTAAATCGGTTACTCATAATCTGGACGCTGTATGGTAAGCCATTATTGTGCCAAAAAAGCGGTAAAGAAATGGAAGGAAGGCCGGTTAGGTTAGAAAAAACTGTAAAAATGTCAGCCGTGTACATTTCTACCGGGTCGGTGAGCTTTTCTCCCAGTTTAAAAGCAGTTGAGGGAGAGGTGGGAAAAAGAAGTAAATCAAACTCCCTGAAGATCAGATCTGTCTTTTGCACAAGTAGTTGTCTTACTTGTTGGGCTTTAGTAAAATAGGCATCGTAATATCCCGAGCTCAGCACAAAAGTTCCCAGCATGATCCGCCGTTTTACTTCCCTGCCAAATCCGGTCGAACGGGTATTTTCATAAAGTTCTGTCAAATCTGGATTTTTATCCACATTCCGGTATCCATAGCGTATTCCGTCGAACCGGGAGAGGTTTGAGGAGGCTTCGGCCGTTGTGAGGATATAATAGGTGGGCACTATATAATCGAGGTATTCAAATTCTAGAGGGGTAATATGATGGCCTTCATCCTTTAACCGGCCAATGAGGTCAAAAAGCCCTTTTTTAATAACGGGATCAAGAGCAGGGCTTTCCAATACCTGCTTGAAGTAGGCAATACGGAGAGGTTTTGTGCTTTTATCGGGTTCCGGTAGTTTTTCAGGGTGAGCAGTACTGTCGTATGGGTCAGGGCCTGAAATTACTTTTAAAACATCCTCAACATCGGGTATAGTATGGGCAAAAATGCCGATTTGGTCGAAAGAAGAAGCATAAGCGATCAGTCCGTAACGGGAAATAGTTCCATAGGTAGGCTTAAAGCCAACAATTCCGCAGAAGTCGGCAGGCTGGCGAACAGATCCTCCTGTATCACTTCCCAGACTAACCATACATAGACCAGCCTGGACGGCAACAGCCGATCCGCCTGAAGATCCACCGGGAACTCTTGACTCATCAATCGCATTGAGCACAGGTCCGTACGAAGAGTTTTCATTGGATGATCCCATAGCAAATTCATCGCAATTGGTATGACCAATGATGATAGCTTCTTCTGCCAGTAGTCTTTCGACAACTGTAGCATTATAAATAGAAGTGAAATCCTTCAATATATGGGAAGCGGCAGAAACAGGATGATCTTTATAACAGATCACATCTTTTATAGATATTACTACACCATGAAGTTTGCCTATGGGCTTACCCGCTGCTCTTGAGGTATCCAATTGTTTAGCAGCTTCTAATGCTTCCTTTGCATATACCTGAACATACGCATTAAGGTGTTGCTTCTGTTGAATAGCTTTTAAATAGTGCTCAACTGCAAGCTGGCAGGTTGTATTGCCATTAAGAAGATCGGATTGGTACTGTTTTATTGAGCCGAATGAAAACACTATTGATCGGGGCTATACCGGAGTTGAGGTTGATTTATCTTTTGACGTACTTACGCTATCTTTTTCATTCATACCTTCTTCAATTTCTTTCTTCACATTGGATTTCGCATCATTAAACTCACGAATACCCTTTCCTAAACCTCTCATGAATTCAGGGATCTTACGGCCTCCAAAAAGTATCAATATGGCAAGGATGATTAATACCCATTCTGTTCCTCCGGGCATTGATATCATCATCAGGGTATCATTTATTAACTGTGGCATAAATTGCTTTTTATATGTTAGACTTACGAAATTAAGTCTTTTTTAGTTTGAAAGAGAAGAGATGGCGTTGTAAAAAATTAATAAATGTTATAAGGGCAGGATAGTTGACAGTTGACAGTGGGCAATTGACAGTGGATAGCTATTAGCCTTTGAAGGTTGTTCGGCAATAGAAAGATACTTTAAAACTAATGAAGGTGGCTGAGTCAGCTTGCTTACAGTATGGGCATAAAAAAGCGGAAAGATGACTTTCCGCTTTTCCTATAAAGTTGATCGGGCAATTATTTAGCTGCCACTGCCATTCTTTTTTCTTTAATTCTTGCACTCTTACCACTACGGCCACGGAGGAAGTAAAGTTTTGCACGACGTACGCGGCCACTCTTGTTAAGATCGATAGAATCGATATTAGGAGAGAACAATGGAAATGTTCTTTCAACACCCACGCCGTCTGATATTTTTCTAACGGTAAAGCTGGCAGTAACTCCTGAGCCCTGGCGCTTAATCACATCACCTCTGAAACTCTGGATACGTTCTTTTCCTCCTTCAACAATCTTATAGTTAACAGTAACGTTGTCACCTGCTTTAAACTTCGGAAATTCTTTCTGACCTGTTAACTGGTCGTGAACGAACTGAACTGCTGGGTTCATATACTTTTTTATTTAAGGGAGGCAAAGGTAAGGAGAAAACTTAAAAGTAAAAACTCAAAAGCAATTTCACCTTACAAAAACCATCATATTCTTTTTTTCCTGGGTTTACCTGGCTACGTTAACAGCTCTTTTCTCCCTGATAACGGTCACCTTGATCTGGCCGGGGAAAGTCATTTCGGTCTGAATCTTCTGTGCGATCTCGAAAGAGAGCTTATCGGAGTCCGCATCGCTGACTTTTTCAGATTCAACGATCACACGCAGTTCCCTACCGGCTTGTATCGCATAAGCTTTTTCCACGCCAGTATAAGACATGGCGAGGTTCTCAAGATCTTTGATCCTTTTCAGGTATTGCTGCATGATTTCTCTTCTCGCACCCGGACGGGCACCACTGATTGCGTCGCAGGCCTGAACGATGGGGGAAATAACATATTGCATTTCCATTTCATCGTGGTGAGCACCAATGGCATTTACCACTGCCGGGTTTTCACCATATTTTTCGGCAAGTTTGGCGCCTAACAGCGCATGGCTAAGTTCAGTTTCTTCATCTGGAACCTTGCCTATATCGTGTAATAAACCGGCTCTTTTGGCAAGCTTAGGATTCATTCCTAGTTCGGATGCCATGATTCCGCATATATTGGCCACTTCGCGGCTGTGCATCAGCAGGTTCTGGCCATAACTGGAACGGAATCTCATTTTACCCACTATCCTTACCAGCTCTTTATGCAAACCATGAATACCTAATTCAATAACAGTGCGCTCGCCTATTTCAACCACCTGCTCTTCTATCTGTTTGCGGGTTTTTTCTACCACTTCTTCTATGCGGGCCGGATGGATCCTTCCATCAGATACCAGCCGCTGGAGACTAAGGCGGGCAATTTCCCTTCTGAGTGGGTCAAAAGAGGAAAGAATAATAGCTTCGGGGGTATCATCCACAATCAGATCCACACCAGTGGCTGCTTCTATAGCCCTGATATTTCTTCCTTCGCGGCCAATGATCTGACCCTTTATTTCATCACTTTCCAGGTTGAAAACCGTAATGGAATTCTCTATAGCCTGTTCAGCGGCAGTTCTTTGTATCGATTGAATAATGATCTTCCTGGCTTCTTTATTGGCGCGTTGTTTGGCGTCATCCACAATTTCCTGCTGGATAGAAAGGGCCTGGGTGTGAGCTTCCTGCCTAAGGCTCTCTATCAGTTGGGTTTTAGCTTCTTCGGCAGTCAGACCGGCAATTTTTTCCAGTCTTCGAATATGTTCTTCCTGGTGTTTTTCCAGTTCCGTGCGTTTCAGGTTAACCACTTCAATTTGCCTGTTCAGGTTCTCCTTGATCAGTTCATTTTCTTTAACCTGCTTTTCTAACTGGTCGATCTTTGAGTTAATGGATTGCTCCTTCTGACGGACCCTGTTTTCTCCCTCACTGATCTTCCTGTTCTTTTCCAGCACTTCTTTGTCGTGTTCGGCCTTAAGCTGAACGAAGTTTTCTTTGGCTTCAAGTAATTTCTCTTTTTTGAGGGTTTCGGATCTTAACTGGGCTTCTGAAATGATTTTACTGGCTTGTTGTTCGGCTTCTTCTATCTTTTTTTGTGTGTTTTTAGCGAAAATGAACTTCCCCGCAATGATTCCCACCACAAAAGCTATCCCCCCGATTATATAAGTTAACACGTTCGGTTCCATTGTTTATATATATTATTAAAATGTTGGTACATATTGTTAAGTCAGCGAAAATACAAAAAACAACCCGCGTAACCCTTTATTTTTGAAGGGCTTTATCGAGTATAACTTCAATTCCATCCAGTTTTTCAGTAAGCAGATTTTCGGTATTGGCATTTTCCCCCGCAGTAGTGGCATACCAGAGTACCACCATAGCTATATAGTCCTGCATATCCTTACCGGCAAAATGGGTTTTGAACTCTAACAACTTATCGTTGATGACCTTAACGGTTTTACGAACGGTTTCTTCATGCCGGGGCTCAATCCTGATCCGGTAGGTACGATCCCCCACTACTACATTTACCGGTATTAAATCGTCTGCCATATTGCTATTTTAGAAAGCTTATATTATATTTATTCACAGAATATTAAGGGTTTCATCCAATATCCGAATTACCCATGAAAAACTAAACCCACTTTGCCATGATCGCAAAAGTAAAATCAGCTACATTTATCGACACCCTGCAGTTCGAATTGCAGGCTCCCTCTCACAACTCGCTTAAAGCAGTGTTGCGCGATGAAAAAGGAAGTGTTTGCAGCCAGTTTGAAACAGTATTCCTGGAAGAAGAACCCCAGGTAGTATGGAAAGGACTAAATGATCTCCCTTACGGAGTGTACACACTGGAACTGTCGCAGGGCGAGGAGAAAATCAAGCTCCGGCTGGTAAAAAGAGTATAATTGATTCTGTTATTCGCTAAGCATACTGATACATCTGTCTATTTCTTTTAGCCAGGTGTGTAGTTTTTTGTCCATCTCTTTTTTTTCAGCATCACTCATCACTCCCATACTGGCTCTTAGCGCCATGATCTTCTGTTCGAGACTGTCAATCTGCTCGAGGAACTGCATTTCTCTCTCCTTTGCAGGAAGAAGCTCAGCCTTCAACCGCTCATTTTCCTTTTTCAGGGATTCATACCTTTTCAGCAAATCATTAAGCTTTGAACCAATCCGCCTGTACTGTTCTTCAACGCTCATAAGATAGTTTTTTAAGCTCCTTTCCTGATCTCTGCTTTCAAATCATTTTCTAATGTACGCATAACCTTGTTCATCATACTATCAATTTCTTTGTCGGTCAGCGTTTTTTCTTCATCAAGGAACGTCAGACTGATGGCCAACGACTTTTTATCAGCTCCAATTTTTTCACTTTCAAACACGTCAAATAACTTAACAGATTGCAATCTGTTGATCTTTAACTTATTAATAGAGGATTCAACAGACTGGTAGAGTATGTTCTTATCCACCACTATGGCCAGGTCACGGTAAACCGGAAGCTGGTTGGGTAATTGACTAAACTGGATACTTTTTTTATCCGCTATTTGCAACAGACTGTTCCACCTGAGGTCAGCTACAAAAACCGGCTGCCTGATGTCAAATCTGTTTAACTCCGATTTTTTAACTGCTCCTATTTCCCCAAGCACCTCTTTTCCAGCTTTCACTTTCATAGAAGAACTGAATGTTTTGCCGGAATGATTATCCCAGGTGATGTTTGTTATACCCATCAGGGTCAATACAGATTGTACTACTCCCTTGAGATAAAAAAGATCGGTGGCAACAGCTTTACCTTTCCATGAGGCATCTGTTTTGTTACCGCTAACATACACGCACAGATGTTCTTCTTCTATATATGTTTCGTCGGTTCCCGTGTGATAGGTCTTGCCAAACTCAAAGAATCTTAAGTCAGTATTTTTTCTATTGAGATTATATGCTACCGATTCTAGTCCGGTTTGCAGCATAGCTGGACGCATAATATTATGTACTGCGCTGAGGTTATTCAGTAACCTTACTGATCCTTTTAGTGCTTCCTGGTCAAAATAATCTGCATTGGTAATAGAATTGGTAAAAATTTCATTGAAGCCTGCACCAATTAAATAATTAGCAATTTTTTCTTTGCGTTGGTGGGCGGGATTAATAGCGCCGGCAGCCGGACTGATAGTGATATGTGCGGGAATTTCAATATTGTCGTAGCCGTCTATACGCATTATTTCCTCTACCACATCTGCCTGTAAAGTAACATCAGGTTTGCTATAAGGCACAGCAATCAGTACATCATCAATTCCTTCTTTAATAATATCAAAACCGAGCGAATGAAGAATTTTCTTCACCGTATCACTGTGATAATTTTTACCGCTTAGCTTTTTCAGAAAATAATATTTTAATACCACCTCATTTTTGGATTGGGGATCGGGATAAATATCTATTACCTCTCCGCTGATCTCTCCACCGCCAATTTCAGCTATCAGCAGCGCCGCACGTTTTAAAATATTTACCACATTGCTGATGTCAACATTTTTTTCAAACCTTGTAGCGGCATCGGTCCTTAGTCCATGCCTGAAAGAAGTTTTGCGAATGTCGATAGGATTGAACCATGCACTTTCCAGAAATATATTTTTGGTAGTATTTTTTACACCGCTTTCACTTCCGCCATATACACCGGCAATACATAAGGGATTGCTATTGCCATCACAAATCATCAGGTCGTCACTGCTCAGTTTTCTTTCTTTATCATCGAGTGTTTTGAATAAGGTGTCCTGGGGAAGATTCTTTACAATGATTTTTTTACCGGCAATCTTGTCGGCATCAAAAGCGTGCAAAGGCTGACCGCTATCATGCAAAATATAATTAGTGATATCCACTATATTATTTATCGGTCTTACGCCAATTGATTTTAGCTTATCCTGCAACCACTGCGGTGAGGTTTTAACGGTAATATTTTTGATACTTACTCCTGCATAGCGCTGACAGGCTTTCCTGTTTTCTATTTCAATGTTGAAATCTGTTGGTCCGCCTGCAGTTTTAAAACCATTTGCATTAGGATATTGAATTCTTATATCTTTTTTTTCATGGTGACTCAGGTAGGCACAAATATCACGGGCTACACCAAGGTGGCTCATGGCATCCATGCGGTTGGGAGTCAGCCCTATTTCATACACGTGATCGGTGTACGGTTTGTAATAATCTGATAAAGGTGTTCCGGGCTTTAAAAAATCAGGTAGCACCACGATACCATCATGGCTTTCGCCAATGCCTATTTCATCTTCAGCGCATAACATTCCGAAACTTTCCTCGCCTCTTATTTTCGCGGCTTTCATAGTTACCGGTTCTCCCTTAACAGGATAGATGGTAGCGCCTATTCTGGCTACGACAACTTTTTGTCCAACTGCTACATTCGGCGCTCC
Organism: uncultured Chitinophagaceae bacterium; assembly: GCA_964606315.1. Classification (GTDB taxonomy): domain Bacteria; phylum Bacteroidota; class Bacteroidia; order Chitinophagales; family Chitinophagaceae; genus Flavitalea. Next base: position 20,761 of record CAZSFY010000015.1, read on the forward strand.
GCAAACAATTGATAAAAGATTACCATCACCTGTATCGACTTTGGTTAGTTTTAGTTTGTCGGCGCCGGGGTGCTGAACACATTCCTTTACCTCGCCTACAACCAATCCTTTCAATCCGCCTTTTATACTTTCAAAAGTTTCCAGCGATTCTACTTCAAGCCCTATAGAAGTAAGGATTTTACTCACTCTTTCAGGGTTTATATCAGCGGGAATATATTCGTTTATCCAATTATATGAGATGGTCATGCAGGCTCTTTATTTACTTTTATAAGTTGGCAAATATAGCTTTTTGGACAAAAATCTTTTAGCACATCATTAGTGGATAACCTTTACTATCAGGAAGAAAACTTTCTTTAAATTGTGAATAACTGCTTTGTTGCAGTGGATTTACTGCGTTGAGGGTGTGAATAACCTTGGGAATAGTGTAATAATAATTATTTTAAGGATGTTTACCTGCCGATAAGCAATATGCCTTTATATTCGCTGCCCTATCATTTGGTAACATTTCCGTAACATTTCGAAAATAAATGGATTTAACTAATATTAATAAAGACCGGAAGGCTAGAAGAAAGACCTCTCCAGACCTCTCAACGATGGTGTATGGAAAGGTTCCTCCGCAGGCAAAAGAACTGGAGGAGGTTGTTTTAGGAGCTATTATGCTTGAAAAAAGTGCGTTTGATACGGTAGTGGAAATCCTGAAACCCGAATGTTTTTATGTTGAGGCTCATCAGCGTATTTACCGTGCCATGCAATCCCTTCAGCAAAAGAATCAGCCAATCGATATTCTGACAGTGGTTGAAGAGTTGAAGTACCGGGAAGAACTGGATATTATCGGTGGCGCTTATTACGTGACCCGTTTGACTAATGCTGTTATTTCTTCTGCCAATATTGAAGCGCATTCAAGGATCATTCTTCAGAAATTTATTCAGCGTGAACTGATCAGGATCAGCGGAGAGATCATAGGCGATGCTTACGAAGACAGTACCGATGTTTTTGACCTGCTGGATGATGCTGAAAGCAAATTATTCGAAATCACCAATAACCACCTTCGCAAGAACTTCGACAGTATTGATACGGTACTGGTAAAAACCGTGCAGCGCATCGAAGATATGCGCAATCGCAATGAAGATATTACCGGTGTGCCAAGCGGATTCCATGGGTTGGATAGGGTAACCTATGGTTGGCAAAACACTGACCTTATTATCCTTGCTGCCCGTCCTGCTGTTGGTAAAACTGCCTTTGCCCTTAACCTGGCAAGGAATGCTGCGTTACATCCAACTAAATCGACCCCGGTAGCTTTGTTCAGTCTTGAGATGAGCTCTTCCCAGCTTGTTCAGCGTATATTAAGCGCTGAAAGTGAAATATGGCTTGATAAAATTTCCAGGGGCAGGCTGGAAGAACATGAGATGAAGCAGTTGTATGCTAAAGGCATACAGAAGCTGGCACAGGCTCCTATTTTTATAGATGATACTGCGGCGCTGAATATTTTCGAGTTACGTGCCAAGTGCAGGCGGCTGAAGAATAAGTATAATATCGGGCTCATCATTATAGATTATCTCCAACTGATGAGCGGAACGGGCGACCGCAACAGTAACCGTGAGCAGGAGATCAGCCGCATCTCCCGTGATCTGAAAGGGCTGGCCAAGGAACTTAGCGTACCTATCATCGCCCTGTCCCAATTAAGTCGTGAGGTAGAGAAAAGAAAGGAGGGCAACAAAATACCCCAGTTAAGTGATCTTAGAGAATCGGGAGCTATTGAGCAGGATGCCGATATGGTAATGTTCCTGTACCGTCCCGAATACTATGATATTACTGCCAACGAACACGGCGAAAGCAATAAAGGTGAAACTCATGTAAGGATAGCCAAGCATAGGAACGGATCGCTGGAAAATGTAAAGCTGCGTGCTTTACTCCATATCCAGAAGTTCGTAGATATGGAAGAAGATGACTTTGGCGGAATCGGTATTCCTAAAGGAGGTTCCTGGAAACCTGTTCCCGGCAATGATGCTGGTGACCAGGGAAATGCCAGGCTCTATATCCAAACAGGCAGTAGGATGAACGATCTGCCTATGGACGATGAAGATGCTCCATTTTAAATAAATGGTTATGTCTCTCCCTTATTTTTTTGCTCCCCATATTGGTGAGGCAAATACTGAATTAACGCTGGAAGAAGATACTGCAAAACATATTGTGCAGGTATTACGCATGAAAGAAGGTGACGAGTTGATGGTAACTGATGGAAGAGGTCATCTTGCACATGTTGAAATGGTGTTTGCTTATAAAAAAAACTGCACGGTTCGTATTCTTTCCGCATCATTTGAAGAAAGAGCATCGCCTGAGTTAACCATTGCCATATCATTAATTAAGAATACAGGCCGGTTTGAATGGTTTTTGGAAAAAGCTGCCGAATTAGGAACTGCTAATATAATACCCATGATTTGCAGCAGAACTGAAAAGCAATTCTTTCGCCACGACCGTTTTGTGAATATCTGTAGAAGTGCAATGCTGCAAAGCTCACAGAGCTGGCTGACACAAGTATATGAACCTTTAAAATTTGCCGATGTAGTAAGTACAGCCCAACAACAACAGAAATATATAGGACATCTGATGGAAGGGCAGAAAAAAAGTTTAGTGAGTGAGTTTGATCCTCAGATTTCTTCCCATATTATGCTAATAGGTCCCGAAGGTGATTTTACTGCTGAAGAAGTAAAGCTGGCCATGAACCATAATTTTATTCCTGTAACAATGGGCAATACGAGGTTGCGGGTAGAAACAGCAGGGATCTATACAGCGGCAGTATGCAGGAGATAATTATAATAATCCTTTACAAATATTGCTGACGATAGCTGGACCTTCGTAAATAAATCCCGTCCAAACCTGTATCAGAGCAGCGCCTGCATTTAATTTTTCTTTTGCATCTTCTGCCGAAAAAATCCCACCGGAAGCAATAATAGGTATTTGTCCACCGGTTTTTTCATGAATATATTTAATGATAGCTGTCGATTTTTCTCTAAGCGGTCTACCGCTCAGTCCACCTGCTCCTATTTTTTCCAGTGATGCGGTGGGTACATTAACAAGCTCTTCTCTGCTAATGGTGGTATTAGTAGCCACTAGTCCGTCGAGTTTTATTTCCAGGGCAAGATCTATTACATCATCTATTTGTGAGGGAGTAAGGTCGGGCGCTATTTTGAGCAGCAGGGGTTTGGGTTGGGAATGTTGTTTATTGATGGTTTGCAGGTGTGACAATATCTTATTTAATGAATCTTTTTCCTGCAATTCCCTTAATCCCGGTGTATTGGGAGAACTTACATTCACCACAAAATAATCAACACAGTCAAACAATTCCTGGAAGCATATTTCATAATCTTTCCATGCTTCCTCGTTGGGGGTTGATTTATTTTTACCAATATTGCCACCGAGAATGACGTTGCGGTGTTTATGTTTACTTCTCCATAATCTTAAACGATTACCAACAGCTTTTACGCCATCGTTATTAAATCCCATTCTGTTAATGATGGCCGAATGTTCAGGAATACGGAAAAGTCTCGGCTTTTCATTACCATCCTGAGGTTTGGGAGTAACTGTTCCGGTTTCTATAAAACCAAAGCCCAGCATTTCGAGTTCATCAAGGTATTTTGCGTTTTTATCGAAGCCTGCCGCTAATCCCACAGGATTAGTAAATGTTAATCCAAAAACATTTTTCCTGAGAGAGGGTGACCGGGTGATGGCGGATTGGAACATAGTTTTTGCTCCCGGCAATTTTGTGATTACCGAAAGACAGTTCATACTAAAATGATGAACATCTTCAGGAGGAAACCAGAACAGAACCTTACGTAAAAACTGGTACATAAATGTTGGTAAAGATACGCTTTATTAAAAGTTGTTACCAGGAGAATATATGGAATAAAATATTTATTTCACGTCACTAAATAAGTGTTTTCACGATCGTGTGGTTTTTTTCTTCAATAGTTGCGTTTTAATACTTTCAAAAAAGATTTTATTACGTTTTCTGCCTTACTGTTTTGTGAGAGTTTTGCACCAAAATGTTAGTTAAAATTCTTGGAAGCGCCATATATGGGATAGATGCCATTACCATTTCTATTGAAGTTAACGTGATGAGCGGGCGCGAATATTATATTGTAGGATTACCTGATAGCGCTATTAAGGAAAGTATACAAAGAGTAGAGAGTGCCATCAAGACAAATGGATATATCATGCCGCGAACGAAGCTGGTCATTAACCTGGCTCCTGCTGATATTAAAAAAAGCGGGTCTTCGTTTGACCTGCCGATCGCTTTAGGCATATTAGCCGCCTCGGAGCAGATCAGTGAATACGGGCGTATGTCCGACTATGTGATAATGGGCGAATTGCATCTTGATGGTTCTATCAGATCTATTAAAGGAGGATTAGCAATTGCTATTACTGCGCAAAAAGAGGGTTTTAAGGGATTAATTCTTCCAAAGCAAAATGCTTTTGAAGCGGCGATGGTAAAGGATATAAAAGTGTATGGGGTTGACCATATTAATGAAGTAGTTAGTTTTTTCCGCGGAGAAAAAAACCTACTGGAGATAGTTGCCGGTCAACTGCCGGACATTCTTGACTACCAGGAGCATTTTGATATGGATTTTAGCGATGTTAAAGGTCAGCCGGATGTGAAGCGGGCATTGGAAATAGCGGCTGCAGGGGGACATAATGCCATTCTTATTGGTCCGCCTGGCGCAGGCAAAACCATGCTTGCCAAACGTTTGCCGACAATATTACCTCCGTTGTCTTTAACAGAGGCTATTGAAACAACGAGGATACATTCTGTGGCGGGTAAGCTACCGGTCGATATGCCGCTCATTCGTATGAGACCTTTCAGGGCGCCGCATCATACCATTAGTGATGTGGCGTTGGTGGGTGGTGGCGGAGTGCCTCAGCCGGGGGAGATATCACTGGCTCATAATGGAGTGTTATTCCTTGATGAGCTTCCAGAATTCAAACGATCGGTATTGGAGGTTATGCGTCAGCCTATCGAGGAAAGGCAGGTGGTCATATCAAGAGCGAAATCTGCGTTAGCGTTCCCGTCGAATTTTATGCTCATTGCTTCTATGAATCCCTGTCCCTGTGGTTTTCATAACCATCCAACCAGGGAATGTATTTGCGGACCTGGCATGGTTCAACGGTATCTGAACAAAATTTCGGGTCCTATGCTCGACCGTATCGATCTGCATGTTGAAGTAACGCCCGTAGGAATATCGGAGCTTAATGATTGTGCCGGTCCAACTTCGGCACAAATACGAAAGCGTGTAATGGCTGCAAGAGATATGCAGAAAGAACGTTTCCGGAATGTAGAGGGTCTGTATGCTAATGCTATGATGAGCAGTATTCAATTAAAGGAATACTGTGCTTTGGATGCTTCAGGTAAAAATTTGCTTAGCAATGCGATGATAAAACTTGATTTCTCGGCCCGTGCATACGATAGGATATTAAGAGTGAGTCGGACGATTGCCGATCTGGATAGTTCTTCAACCATACAAGCCGAGCATATTGCTGAAGCCGTTCAATACCGTAACCTCGACCGGCAGGGCTGGGCAGGTTGACAAACACTAACAAAAATAATAAGCATTAAACCACAAAAATAAATTAATATGCAAGGATGATTTTACAATAGACAGCGGACAGTTGTTAGCGAAGAGTTATAAGTTATGGATTATGAGCTATGAAGGTTTTGAGTAGATTGTCTTGTGTCTTATAAGTTATGAGTGTCTTGTGGAATTTGGAATATATCTCCTGCTGGCGGAAGTGTCTCGTGGTATCACGAGACGAGGGTGGAGAGTGGTTGAGCTGTTTACGGGTTACATAGAAAGCAGGATTGTCGTGAGACCGAGGGTGGATAATAACTAAGGGGCAGGGGATAATTGATAATGCAGAGTGGACAGAGGACAGTTGATAGCGGATAATTGATAGTGGACACAAGAAATAATCGTCGAACTTTCAAAAAAATTGTCCACTCTCCACTGTCAAATGTCAATTGATTAAGCGGATGAAAATACTTTTTAAATATTTAAAACCTTATAAATTGCTTGTAGCACTGACACTGCTACTTGCAGCAATTAATACGGGATTTTCCCTGATGGATCCTATCATTTTTGGAAAGCTTGTCAGATTGGCAACGGATTTTAAGTATGATTCGCCATACTATTCTACTAAGGAATCCTTTTTCTGGTCTTTTTCGACAAAATATCCCGGGGTAATCTTTTTATTGCTTTGCTCCATTTTTGTGGCGATGATCAGCAGGTTGGCTAAAAATTTTCAGGATTATTTTTTGAATGTAATAGTACAAAAATTTGGCGCCAGCGTATTTACGGAAGGATTAAGGCAGGCAATGAAGTTACCCTATATGGATTTTGAAGACCAACGAAGTGGCGAAACGTTGAGTGTATTAACCAAAGTAAGAACAGATACGGAAAGGTTCCTCAATTATTTAATCAATGTGCTTTTTGGAGTATTGGTTGGAGTCGTATTTGTAATGACATACGCTTCATTGTATATCGGCTGGCAGGTCCCTGTAGTTTATTTTGCGGGCATTATTTTATTAACCCTGATTACTAATTTTCTCAGTCGCAAAATTAAGATTATTCAGAAGAATATTGTTTCACAAACGACTTCACTGGCTGGTAGTACAACAGAATCTCTAAGAAACATAGAACTGGTGAAAAGCCTGGGACTAACCAACCAGGAGGTTGAGCGCCTCAATAATAATACTTATAAAATATTAGGCCTGGAGTTGACAAAAGTGAAAAGGATCAGAAGTATAAGTTTTATACAGGGAACGTTTGTAAATACATTAAGGCAGGTTATTTTGTTCATATTAATGTACCTGATTTTTGGAGATAAGATGGATGCAGGGCAACTGGTAACTATGCAGGTATTTTCTTTCTTTGTGTTTGGACCCTTACAGGAGATTGGTAATATACTTTTATCCTATCGTGAAGCGGAGGCCTCACTCAATAATTTTAATTCATTAATGAATAAGACTCCCGAGCCGCAACCGCTTCATCCCAAACATCTGGGAGAAATTCAGACACTTGAATTTCAATCGGTGGGATTTAAGCATCAAACTGCACAGCAACGGGCTGTTAATAAAATAAGTTTTACGGCGCATGTGGGTGAGACCATTGCATTTGTAGGTCCCTCAGGATCCGGAAAAACAACGATGATGAAATTATTAGTGGGACTGTACAGACCTCAGGAAGGCAGGATTTTATATAATGGAATCGATGAAACAGCTATTGATTTTGATGATTTCAGGAACCAGATAGGTTTTGTTACCCAGGATACACAATTATTTTCAGGCACTATAAAAGAAAATCTACTTTTTGTGAATCCGGAGGCTACTGAAGAAGATCTTGGAGACGTGCTGGTTAAGGCTTCCTGCCAGAATTTATTGGAAAGAGCCGAAAAGGGATTGGATACGGTGATTGGAGAAGGGGGGTTAAAACTTTCCGGGGGAGAAAAGCAGCGTTTGTCAATAGCACGGGCATTATTAAGAAAACCCAGATTACTTATATTTGATGAAGCGACTTCTTCTCTTGATTCGTTAACGGAAGAAGAAATCACCAATACCATTATCAACGTATCGTCGTTTAAAAATCAGATTACGATTCTTATTGCACATAGGTTAAGTACTATCATGCATGCCGATAGAATTTATGTGTTAGAAAAAGGAGATATCGTTGAGACCGGTACTCATGAAAAACTGGTTAGTGAAAAAGGATTATATTACGCGATGTGGAGACAGCAAATCGGAGAGCGTAAGAAACATGAAACGTTAATCAGATAATATTAGCATATGGCTGACCCCGGATATTTATGGAGTTTATTTACTATGAAATGCCCACGCTGCAGAAGAGGAAAAATGTTCAACAACAATAACCCCTGGAAGTTAAAAAAAGTATTTTCCATGCCTAAAAGATGTGCTGAGTGTAAACAACCCTTTGAGTTGGAGCCGGGATTCTGGTATGGTACCGGCTATGTCAGTTATGCACTTTCAGTACTCTACCTGATGATCACTTTTGTTTTATGGTGGATTATTATCGGTATGTCAGTAGATGATAACCGGTTTTTTTGGTGGATGGGCATAGCCATTGGCACGCTGATTCTGCTGCAGCCCTGGTTAATGCGGTTAAGTAGGGTGATCTATCTGTATTTTTTTATAAAATATAATAAGAATTATAAAGGCGAACCGATAGTAAAGTTTGATAATTCCTGATCACGATTTTCTAACTATACCTTTAAAAAAATTTTCCCTCGTTAATTCTTCCATGTCCCTGAGTTCAACTTCAAGGGCACGAGTGCTGAGAGTGATCTCAACAAGCGAGGTAATCAATGAACTGATGAAGAAAATAATACTGGTAGCAAACATTATATAACTGGCAGTGTTCCACCCCCGGAATATTGTAAACATACAGATTACACAAAAGATAAAGCTTATTACACCCATAGCCTGCATCGATCGGATAAGCCGGATGCGGATACGAAGATTACGTATTTGCGCGATCAGGTGCTTTTCATCGGGATCTTGTTTGTATTTGGCGTGCAGACTCCTGATAAGATTGGCGATAGCCAGGAATCTATTGGTGTACGCTAACATAAGCAATGAGATAGCGGGAAACAGTAAGGCAGGAGTGGTGATCGACAATTCCATAATAACAACTCTTTCAGTACTCTATAAAAATACACAAGCCGGAAGAATTTCCGGCTTATGATTTTAATATGGAAAAAGGGTAGTAAGTAAGGCTATTAGAACGTTTAAATGTAAATATTATTATATGTTTTCAATAATTCCGGCAATTCCCTGTCCACCGCCCACACAGGCTGTTACTATTCCATACTTTTTCTTTAATCGTTTCATATCGTGAATAAGCTGAATGGTAAGCTTACATCCTGTACATCCTAAAGGATGCCCAAGGGCAATGGCCCCACCATTAATATTTACTTTTGAAGGATCCATTTCCAACTCTCTTATTACGGCAAGAGACTGGGAGGCAAAGGCTTCGTTGAGCTCAATCAGGTCTATATCTGCTAATTTCATTCCGGCGACCTTTAATACTTTAGGAACTGCTTCAACCGGACCAATACCCATAAGGCGTGGATGTACACCCGCGCTTACACAACTAACCAACCGGCCTAACGGCTTTAATCCTAATTCATTGACCATCCTTTCGCTCATCACTATTACGAAAGCCGACCCATCAGATGTTTGTGAAGAGTTACCGGCGGTAACAGATCCCTTCAATGCAAAAGCGGGCTTTAATTTAGCCAGTGCTTCTGCCGAGGTATCTTCTCTGGGGCCTTCATCGGTATCTACTACGTATGTTTTTTTCTTTCGTTTTCCCTTCTCATCAACATATACCTGTTCCACTTCTATGGGAAGAATTCCTTCTTTGAAATACCCTTCCTTAATCGCATTGATCGCTTTTTTGTGGGAGTGTAATGAGAATTCATCCTGGTCTTCGCGGCTTACATTATATTCTTTAGCCACTGCCTCAGCAGTAAGCCCCATACTCAAATAATAATCAGGCTCATCGCTGGCGATGGAATAAGCAGGAACGGTTTTCCAACCGGCAGTCGGTACCAAACTCATGCTTTCAGTTCCACCCGCAATGATACATTCAGCCTGTCCCGTCCTGATTTTTGCCGTGGCAATCGCAATACTTTCCAAACCAGAAGCGCAATATCTATTAATAGTTAAACCAGGCACTTCATACTCCAGCGCCCTGGCAGCGATAATCCTGGCCACCTGCAAGCCCTGCTCTGCTTCAGGAACAGCATTTCCAACAATAACATCATCCACTCTTTTAGGATTGAGTTGTGGAACGGACGATATTAAACCCTTGATAACATTGATGGCGAGATCGTCAGGCCGATAAAACCGGAACCCACCTTTTTTAGCTTTCGTTACGGCTGTGCGATAACCCGCTACTATATATGCTTCCTGCATAAGTATAATTTAATAGTTGTTTATGCAACTTTGTTATCAAAGTTAAAGTTTTAGTACCATATTTTCAAGGGTAAAGCCGGGCAGTCGTATCACTGGCAGAATAGATAACTGCCGGGGATCAGAAGAAGTATGTATGGAAAAAAAATGACCGTGATCTGTGGGAAAACGTTGACTATGATAGGGAAACAAGATACTTGTGTTGCTTGGGAGAATGTTTTCACTGAAGATGAGAAAAATATATCTGTAGACTGTACGGCAGTAAAATAAAACACTTATGTTATCGATGGGAAATGTTCCTACTGATAATGGGAAAGCATAGTGTTTGTAGAAAAATGTTGACTGTGAAAGTAACAACAAAATATTCGGGGTATCTATTAAGAAAATCCCTGTTGAAAACGAAAAATATAGCTTAGCCGGTGGAGAAACTTTAACCGCGACAGTAAAACAAAATACTCGTGTTATCGGTGGAGAAAGTTCTTATTATAGAGAAAACATACTAGCTATACCAAAACCTGATTAAGAACGCGAAAATAAAATATGACTGAGACAGTGATGATAAATAGGACTTGCCATTATTCATACAAAAGCGAACAATAAGGATCCATTACGATGCCAAGAGGTGCTGATGAAAGAGGGATTTCAATAGTAGAAGTTCTGTTTTGTATATCTACTACCTGAGATAAAATATTATCCTTCGCTATTCGTATGGCAAGGGTTAAAGGAAAACTGAAAACTGTGTTTTGTTCCTGTTGAATCGTAACGGTAAGCATCTTCCTGTTTTTGTCGTAAGCGTGGTTTAATAATAATTTAGGATGACCGGCGGTATATAACCATTGCTGAAAAAACTGTTGGAAGTTTTTGCCTGACACAGATTCAACTACTGAACGGAAATCATTAGTAACAGCATTCTTACCACTGTATTGTTGGTAATACTGTTGTATGGATTGCCAGAATAAGCTGTCTCCGATTTCCCTGCGCAACATATGTAATACCCAGCCTCCTTTTTCGTATGAATTAGCATTGAGTAACTCCATATAATTCGTAATGGTATTGTCAACTACAGGTCTTGGAGATTTTTTTGCGAACTGAATGATCTTATTTCTATTCTGCTGTAAACTTTTAAGAAAGGTATCCTGTCCGTAAGTGTGTTCCAGATATAACAATGAAAGATAAGTGGCAAAACCTTCGCTTAACCATAGGTGAGGCCAATCAGCTTCGGTAACCATATTTCCGAACCACTGATGGGCAATCTCGTGAGCGATCAATAGTCCGGCTTTTTGTTTACCTGTTACAGAATGCTCTGAATAAAAGATAGCTCCGGCATTTTCCATTCCTCCGAAAATTGTTTTGGATTGAATATTGGAAAGTTGTCGGAATGGGTACGGCCCTATCTGCTTAATGAAGTAAGGAAGAATTTGAAGAGCTTCTGCATAATCTTTAATACCTGCATCTTTATTTCCCGGGAATACCCACGAGTAAACAGGTATAGTGTCTACATTTCCCGAATAATTGACAGAGAAAGGGGCTGCTGCGAGGCAAATTACTTTTACAGGCAAAGGGGTTGTCTCTTTCCAATGAGTAAGGGTGTATTGATGATCAAGGTTTGTTTCTTCTATCTTACTGCCGTTGGACATAACCTGGTAATGATTGGGAGCCTTTACAATAAATTCAACTGATGCTTTTTCTGACGGGTGATCTACGCACGCCAGCCAATGGTGCGCACGGTTAGGCCAGTGGTCTGAAAAGAATGTCCTTTGTCCAAATTTGTTTTTTGAAATAATTAAACCATCCGTGGGCACGCCACTATAAGTAATTCCGATGGTCAATAGGGAGGAAGTGTCGTTCAGGTTAACCAGCAATTGGTTATTGTTATGCGTAAACTGAAGTGTTGTCTTATTTGTGGCGTTCCATACCTTACTCACCTGCATGGTAGAAGCCAGGTCGATGCTGATAGGGGTATTCTTTTTCAACTGCGCTAAAGTTATCAATGCTTCGGTATGAATGCGATTCCCGGAATCTGATATAGAAACGTTATAAACATAATGCAACACATCTATAGAACGCTGACCAAATCCGGTAACCGAAACAAGCAAAAGAAATAGTAACCTCATCCGAATATTATTTGTTTTTATTCCGAATACTCATTCAATTGACAAGTGACAGTTGATAGTTGACAATTCCATTGTCCACTGTCACCTATTCTCTCTCCACTGTCCACTCTCCACCCTCGTCTCGTGATTACCACGAGACACTTCCGTCGGCGGGAGATATACTCCAACTCCAAATTCCACAAAACACTCATATCTTATAAAACACAAAACAATCTACTCAAAACTCTCATAGCTCATAACTTATAACTCTCCAATGTCCACTATCACTTGTCCACTCTATAGTCACAGCTTTTCAAGCATTTCCACAACTTTTTCTCTTTTCAGAATAACATATCCTATTCTGTCGTTACTGATCCCTTCTTTTAATTGATAGCTAAAGGACAATTGTTCATCTTGAACATTTGTTTCAAAATATTTGAAGGAAATATTTTTATAGTCTTTTAGCTCATCACCGATTTCATATAAATGGGTGGATAGAATAAAAAGAGAATTGCTGATTTTGATTAGCCCTTTAATGACTGCTGTAGAACATTTCATGGCGTCCTGCACATTTGTTCCTTTAAACAATTCATCGATAAGCACCAGCCATTTTCTGCCATCATTAATTTTAATGATGGTGTTCTTAATGCGTTGCACTTCATTAAAGAAATAACTCTCTCCTTTAACTACATTGTCTACCACATTAATATTACTTAATAAACCATCGAACACGGTGAGTTTTAATTCCTTTGCCGGCACACCCATACCAACATGTGCCAGGAATACAGCGCTTCCCATCGCTTTGATAAAAGTGCTTTTGCCGGCCATGTTTGCACCGGTAAGAAAAATAAAGTTAGAAGCAATATTCATTTCGACGTCATAGGGAACAGCATTGGGGATCAGTATATGATAAAGACTTTTGGCATTAATGAAAGGTTGTGAATCTTCTTTAATTTCGGGAAAAGACAGGTTGAGTTTTTTATGAGCGGCAGCCATAGCATACCATGCATCCAGCCGGCCGAAAATATCGATCAACTCAAATGCCTGGTTCTTATAATGGTGGCGGAGGAATCTCCCATAAGTGATCACTTCTTTTACAGAAAGTGTTTTCCCCTTTTCCTGTTGAATAAGGGAATGTATCAGTGGCTTATCAATAAGGTCATTTATTCTTAGAAGAAATCTTTTGAGCAGTTGGGGTGTTTCATCATCGTTAAGTAATTGGCTAAGGGTCTTCATTCCATTCAGGAAATCACTAAAATGAGATACTGAATATTTTACGAGTGAATAGTCGGGCCCATGAAATAACTTGTAACTATGTGCATTGATGAAATCAGGTCGGGCAGGGGGATTATCGATATTGGTGTCGTAAAATTTAGCGATCACCATCACAGTACCGTTAGAAATAATGGTAGGCCAGTGATCGATATGATGAAGAATCTTCCGTATAATGGATTGAGTTTCCCTGATCAAAGCAGCATTGCTGAACGGGTTCTTAAAAAATCTATGCAGCCATTCCCTCCCTTCTGCTGTGGTAGTGAGATTAAGTTTGTGAAAAATAGAATATTCTTCTTCATGTTGAAAAACAGACAGATCATTATATGAAGTTTGATCTATTTCCATTCATTTTTATTGACGGTTAAATGATAGTCGCCTACCCTTATTAGATTCATTCCATACTCCTTTTTCATAAACAAGATGCCCGTTAACAAATGTATGCGTTACCGCTGCGGGAAAAGTCACCCCTTCAAAAGGACTCCATCCGCATTTATACAGAATATTACTTTTATTTACTGTTGTGGTGGCATTAAGATCTACAATAGCCAGATCGGCAAAATACCCTTCCCTGATAAAGCCGCGTTCTTTTATGGCAAAGCAGGTAGCCACAGCATGACTCATTTTTTCTACGACTCTTTCAATAGTTATTCTTCCCTGCTTAACATAACTTAACATGATCAGTACCGAATGTTGAACCAACGGCAAGCCAGCATGAGCTTTTTCATAAGGCTCATTTTTTTCCTCCCAGGTGTGGGGTGCATGATCGGTAGCTATAACATCAAGGCGATTATCTATAAGAGCGTTCCATAGCGCTTCCTTATTGAAATAGGATTTAATAGCGGGATTACATTTGATTAGATTGCCTAGTTTCTCATAATCTCCGGCAGTGAAATGTAAATGGTGAACACATACTTCTGCAGTTATCCGTTTATTTTCCAGTGAAAGAAAGTTGCTGAATAATGAAAGCTCCTTTTCCGTAGAAATATGCAGGATGTGCAGTCTGCTATCATATTTTTTAGCGAATTGCACGGCTGCAAGGGAAGATTCGAAACAGGCATTATCATCGCGAATATCGGGATGGTCGACCGGACGTAATGCTCTTCCCTGGGCTTTTATTCTTTCTAGGTTGGATTTGATGATCTTTTCGTCCTCACAATGAGTGGCGATCAGCACTTCGCTCTCGCGAAAGATGCGATCGAGCGATAGGTAATTGTCCACCAGCAATCCGCCGGTTGAAGACCCCATAAAAATTTTTACGCCGCACACCTCTTTTTTCTTATCATTTGTCTTCAGCACTTCTTCTATATTATCATTTGAAGTACCCATAAAGAAGGAGTAATTAGCCAGCGAAGTAGCTGCGGCGATATCATACTTGTTCTCCAGCAGTTCCTGCGTAAAAACGGGAGGCACAGTGTTGGGCATCTCCATAAAAGAGGTAACTCCGCCGGCAATAGCAGCTTTGGACTCGGTATAAATAGTGGCTTTATGCGTTAAGCCCGGTTCTCTGAAATGTACCTGGTCATCGATAGCTCCAGGCAACAAATATTTTCCTTCTCCGTTTATTTCTTTGACAGCTTCCTGGGTGGAAATGTTCTTTGTGATCTTTTCTATTCTTCCGTTGCTGATCAGTACATCGCCTGGGGTTAAGGCTCCCTCATTGACGATAGTAATATTTTTTATCAGGTATTTTTCCATAATATTGAGTCCTTACTAATGTGCCAGGCATGCAATTTATTACAAGTTTCTTTAAGATCGCCGCCATCCTGCTATGTGTAGAACAACTGCATGCCCAGGCTGTTTTTTTACCGCAAAACAATAAACACGCTACTTTTCTTGATCGTCTGCAGATCAAGATGCAAAGCAACAGCGATCTGAATGTATCAAATATCAAACCTTTCGACAGGAGAATGATCACTGCTGTAGCTGAACAGGCCGATTCTTTAGCTAATGCGGGTGAACTGCAATTGTCGGAGGTGGACAGATATAATCTGCAAAGTGTGCTGGCAAATAATATGGAGTGGGTAAGTGGTGACCGGTCAGCGCTACGCAGTAAAAAAAGTGTATGGAATACTTTCTATACCAATAAGGCTGATTTTTTTCAGGTCGATGAAAAAGACTTTTTTCTTTCCGTCAACCCGGTGATTCAACAGCAACAGTCGATAGAAAATAATAATGACCAGCGTATTTTTCTTAATACGAGGGGAATCGCTATCAGGGGATTAATTGCCAAAAAAGTAGGGTTTTATACCTATCTCACAGAAAACCTGGAAAGGGCTCCTTTGTTTGTACAGGACAGAACAAACGAATTTCTTGCTATACCGGGAGCCGGTCGATATAATATCTATAAGAATACAGGGTGGGACTATTCAGATGCCAGGGCAGGAATAACTTTTAATGCTGCGAAGTATTTAGATTTTCAGTTTGCTTATGACAGAAATTTTATCGGTAATGGATATCGTAGTTTGTTCTTAAGTGATTTCGGTAATAATTACCTGTTCTTAAAGGTGAATACGAAGGTATGGAAGCTTAATTACCAGAATATATTCATGGAGCTAAATCCACAGTTTGGCGCTGATATAAGAGGCCGCGACCTGTTGCTCGATAAAAAATATGCAGCCATACATCATCTCAGCATTAATGCTACCAAATGGTTAAACCTGGGATTGTTTGAAGCAGTCGTATTTGGCAGAAAAAATCATTTTGATTTCATGTACCTAAACCCTATCATTTTCCTGCGTACAGCTGAAAAGCAATTGAATAGTCCCGATAACGGAATGGTGGGCTTCGATGCCAAGGCTAATATTGGTAAGCGTGCCCAGTTATATGGACATATTATTTTTGATGAACTGATTATTAAGGAGCTAACTGGTGGAAATGGCTGGTGGGGAAATAAATTCGGGATACAAATGGGAGGAAAATATATTGACTTTTTGGGTGTGAAGAACCTGGACATTCAGGGAGAAGTTAACCTGGTTCGTCCCTATACTTATACTCATTATGATTCTTCCGCTAATTACACCCATTATAATCAGCCCATGGCACATCCTCTGGGGGCAAACTTTGTAGAAGCTATCGGCATTGTTAAATACCAGCCGTTACCCAGGTTGACTACCTCCGCCCGACTGATTTACTGGAAACAGGGTGTGGATACGGGCGACAGTAACTATGGCAGCAATATTTTCAAGTTGTATGATACCCGCAGCGCCGATTACGGCGTTACGCTTCCTTTCGGTGTTCCTGTAAAAGGATTAAATGCCCAGTTGCTGGCAAGCTATGAGTTAAAGGAGAATTTGTACGTTGATGCTTCCTTATTGGTGAGAAGACTGGAGCAACAAAGAACAACTATGCTGACTCTCGGTCTGCGCCTCAATATGTTCAGAAAAGAATACGATTATTAACCTTCAAAGATCAGTGAGAAAACGACCATTCTCGAATTTAGCTTGTCGACAACGTTGGAAAATTTCAGGCCAGCGTCGCGGCTATGGCTATTGGTGAGGCCATTGCTGATTTTAATTTCGGGTGACAGTATAAAGACTGGAAAATAAAAGTTGAATCCAATTCCTGCTTCCACACCAAAATCGGTTTTTTTCAGTTTGATCAGTTCTTCAGCGCGTTTGGCGCGTGAGTTGGAAGCCAGGTCATATTCGATCTTACCGCCGGCAAACATATACACGCGAAAATTATCTATCCTGTCCGACCTGAACTTTATATGTACCGGTAATCCCACCATGATAGATTCCACTTTTTTATTCATGACCGGATGTTCTTCCTTAACCGGGTCGGGATGACTCAGGTTGTAAGTGAGGTTTCTGTAAGCGAATAATAATTGTGGGAAAATGGCACGCACTTCAAATCTTTTGGATATCCGGTAAGTATGTATTCCCGCCAGTCCTATTCCGCCTGCGTTTTCGGGATTAACCACCATAACCGTATCGCTTTGCAAAAAGTTGGGGTGGTGTGACAACTGAAAACGGGAAGTGTTGTATAACACACCTATTCCGAGATAATACTTTTTATCATCGTGGTTAGGCAGGTATTGTTGACGCTGTTGGGCAAGCAACTGATTGCTACAAAGTGTCAATACTGTTAATATTAAAAAACCAACTATGTTTTTTTTCCGCAATAGATTGTACATATTCCCAGGCTCAGCCTTTTTAAAGAGGTTTCTTGAAATCCGACTTTTTGTAAAATGTGTAGAAATGTTTTGCCTTCAGGAAATGCTTTAACTGATGAATGTAAATATTGATAGGCTTCCCGGTTTTTACAGAATATTTTCCCGATCCTGGTAGCTATCACGCTCATATAGAGGTTGTAAGCCCATCTGAACCAGCCCGGAGGCCTGGAAAATTCTGCAATGGCCAGTTTGCCACCTGGCCGTAACACCCGGTAAATTTCTGAAAGACCTTTTTCAAGATTTTCGAAATTTCTGACTCCGAAAGCTACGGTTACTGCATCAAACGAATCATTAGGGAAGTTTATTGCCTCACTGTCACCCTGTGCCAGCTCTATTTGATTATTTAACAACAACTTGTCTATTTTTTTTCTTCCTATTTCCAGCATTCCCTCAGAAATATCGATTCCTGTAATTTTTACGGGAGACAGCATCCGGCTGGTCATGATCGCAACGTCACCCGTTCCGGTGGCCACGTCCAGTATGTATTGCGGCTTTACGGGTTTTAGTTGTTTAATCAGTTTTTTGCGCCAGGTAATGTCGATTCCGCCGGAAAGGAACCTGTTAAGGAAGTCGTATCGGTAGGCAATATCGTCGAACATTCCGGCGATCTGGTCTTTCTTGGATTGTTCGGAATGTTTGAAGGGTACCACATTGTCGTGCGAATAAGTTGCCATGCTGCAAAGTTAATAGATTCATGAGGGAATTGATTCCTGAATAATCAATCCTCATAGCGTTTGGAAAAAAAACCGTTAATTTTCACCCATGCATATTCTATCTGCCGAATACCTGGTAAGTAGTCCCGAAGTGGCTAAATGTCCACCTCCTGATAAACCGGAATTCGCTTTTATCGGGCGAAGTAATGTAGGAAAATCTTCGCTGATCAATATGCTGGCGAACAACCAGAAGCTGGCAAAAACCTCAGGCACTCCGGGTAAAACCCAGTTGATCAATCATTTTCTGATCA
This sequence comes from uncultured Chitinophagaceae bacterium, assembly GCA_964606315.1. Taxonomy (GTDB): domain Bacteria; phylum Bacteroidota; class Bacteroidia; order Chitinophagales; family Chitinophagaceae; genus Flavitalea. The sequence goes on from CAZSFY010000015.1 coordinate 39,249, forward strand.
ACAAGGAATGGTATCTCGTCGATTTGCCGGGTTATGGTTTTGCCAAAGTATCGCAAACCGCCCGCAGAAGATGGGAGCAGATGATTGAAAACTATCTCCGAAAGAGAGAGAATCTGGTGAATGTATTTGTACTGATCGATTCCCGGCACTCTCCGCAAAAAATAGATATTGAGTTTGTCAACACGTTGGGCAAATGGGAAGTGCCTTTCAGCCTTATTTTCACCAAAGCAGATAAGGAAACGCAGCGTGTAGTAAGCGCCAATGTAAAAGCCTTCCTGGATAAAATGAGAGAGGCATGGCAATTTCTCCCGTCACATATTGTGACGAGCGCCGTTAAAAAGCAGGGCAGGGATAAAATACTTCAGTCGATCAGTGAACTTTTAAACGCTTAGTTCACAACTTTGTTAGCGCAGCAACTACTGGCAAAAGCTTCGGGTTTAGCCTTGAAGGCAAAACCCATCCCCAGAATGTACCCCATAGCTTCTTTCAGGGCATCGTTGCTCTTGAAAGAAGGATTAGTATTAATATCTGCATGTACCTCCATGTCTACATCATACTTAGTAAACAACTGGCATAATTCATAGGCGATCTCAATGCTTTTCGCCACTTCAACAAGCATGCGTTCTTTAATACTGTAAGTCTGGCGGGTTTTTTCATTATGAATAAACATAAATCCCCCATGACCTTCCCGTAAAAAAACAATAACTGTTGCGAATTCGGTTTCAGCACCTTTGACCTGTGAATCGGTTCCTATGCAGACTTTTAATCGATAGCCATTAGCAGTTTCTCTTTTAATGGCGTTTTCCACGGCACTGAAGATGGGCAATTCAATAGGGTCTCCATTAAATTTTCTCCAAATCATGTGTTAATAGGTTTTCCGAATTTAATAAAAAACCTAAACTGAGCAAAAAAAATAAGTGTTATTGTTTTATTAACCTGAAGACGGATTGCTCTTGCTGGTTAAAGACTTTTAATAACAATATTCCTGATTTATTGCTATTAATAATCACATTATTTAATCCCTGTGTTAATCTTCCTTTCTGAAGCAAACGTCCGGTTTCATCAAGAATATGATAGGAAAAATTCCCATTAGTAATGGTTAATTGCAGGAAAGAATGGACCTGGTTGCTGAACAATGTTATTTTCTTTGTCAGCAAACTTTTGAGTTGTATAATATTTGAATAATATTCTTCATTATCCATTAATGTTACCAGCTTGATACGGTAAAATATTGATCCGGATACAAAAGGTCTGTAATTAAAATGGTCAGTGGTCGGTGAAATATTTTGTAAAGGATTGAATCTTTTTCCATCAAGGGAGTATTCTATTGTTGATTCTCTTAAAGGCTCATCAGTGGAGAAGTTCCATTTAATAAGATGTTCGCTATGCTTTACTTCTCCTGTTAATTTCAAATCAGCGACTGGAAATCTGGCTTCTACAGATCCTGTTAAAGTATAATACCCCATACTACCGTAATCCTGCAGGTTCTCATTGGATACTCCATCAACAGAAATGTAATAAGTGCCTGCAATAAGATGAGTGTCGATGCTGGCACTTAGCGAGGCAATAGGATTGTAAACACCTACTAATTGTCCGTCACTCCTGAATAGCCTTAATTCAAGATCAACATTAGCACCTGAATAACCTTCTCCAACATTATTGGGGATCGCATCTATTTTTATGTAAGAAGCATTTTGAATATTAATGCTGAAAAAATCCCTGTCAGTTTCATTGTTTATGATGCCCCAACTCTCAAATTTTTGTTTTTGGTATGGAATAAATGTAGCCGAATGCATATTGTCGGCGTGGTCATCTTCCCGTAATGCAATTCCGTTCCTTACTATTACTTCAATATCATTCTGAATAAAATCGCAGCCAATAATACTTGTGCCGACATGCCATGTGGTAATGTTCTTATAATAATTTTTACCCATAATAGGCGCCCATCCAGTTTCACCTTCTCCGCTACCTTCAGCATATTCTGTTACAAGCTCACAGTTCTCATCGTATATGCTTTGGTGATGAAGACCTAGCGAATGACCTACTTCATGCGAAATAGTTTCAGCGATATACTTAGCATCTCCAAACAGGAAATCGCTGAATACCCATACAGGGGTATCATCACCCCAAAGGAAGGAATTGACCATTGCAGTTCCTCCTGCCGGTTGTCCATACCAGTAAGATGTAGGTGTTATGATCACTCTTTCTCTTTTTGAGAATGGAGCAGTAGCAAATACACTTGAGTCGGTAGTGATATTTAACTCGAATATTCTGTAATCTTCTGCTACTCTTTTAAATATTTCTTCAATAACGTTAGCGCTTAATGCTGCAGGTTGGGCATGGATGGGACCCTCCCAATTCCATATACTACCTTCCACGGTATGTCCGTCAAAATCCAGGTACATAGTGGCTTCGGCTGTAGGCAGACTGCTTAGTTTGGGTATCTGTGAAAAGCAGGTAACCGATACCATCAATAAGAATTGAGTGGTAAGAAAACTAATTGTATTGCAGTAGCGGTTAAACATAATAAGGTCTAATCTGGCATCAGCAATTTTTGTGCGCTCTTAACGAAATAATACTTATCCTTTTCTTTTGTTAACGTCAACGCATCATCGAAACGCGGATGTAATGCCCGCGCCTGGTAGTCAACACTGTTATTGATCTGTGATTTTGCTGTAACACTTAGAATCGCATTATTATAATTACTCAGGCGAATAGTTATTAACCTTGTACCCACAACGGGCTCTCGAAAGCTAATGATGGTTCCCTGTATACGCAACTCTGGGGTTAATTGTGCATTTATTTCCTCATTTTCAGTTTTTGAAAAAAGATCAGCTAAGGAAGAAGTGTCACATAACATCTTATCGGGCAGTTGATCAAAAAGACTAGGTCTTTCCTTCTGGCTTTTGGACAGCGCCTGTACTGGTTGTTGCGCAAGTAGAGAACACGGTAGCAATACTACCCCACACAGCATTAGCAGGTATAACCACTTCATGGATAATAAAAATAAATTAGTTAATGATAAGGTATCGGAGAGGGTATGATTAACCTGAAGAGCCGTAACACACAACATTACGACTTATCTTATTCACCCTCAAAATTTCTTTTTTTTGGGAAAAACTGTCTTATATGCTACAGTTAATAGTGTCAATATTGACCGGTACTTAGCAATACAAGCGTGCAGGCTTGCATAGGCTGAATACCGTTTTTTATCGCCAGGTCAACCAGTTCCTTATTTTCCGTACCAGGGTTAAAAATTATTCTTTTGGGTTTAAGGTTTATGATATAATCGTAATAAGGTTTTTGATTAGTAGGGTTTAAATACAAAGTAATGGTGTCCAGGTTTTCAATAGGTATTTGTTGTGTTTGGATAGGAGTATCCGCCACTGTACCATTTTTTTTGCCAATAGCGACCACCGGGTGGTTGTTTTTCCTCAACTGATGAATTGCCAGGTTACTGTATCTTGCCGGATTATCAGAAGCCCCAAGAACGAGGGTTGTTTTGTTACTCATATTCAAAAATTAGAAGAGGCAATTGTTATGCCTGAAACCAGGTTAATCTATATAGCTGGCTACAATCTCGATAAACCTTCTGGAAGAAACAAGGCTACCAGGGAAAAATTTGAGGCGCTGAAAAAACTGGCGGGTCAGCAGTATCGGGATCGATTCCCCGGCAAGACTGGCCTATTCTATCCGGGAGGCTCTTCCACATTATTGTTTAGCTATCTTAAAGTGCTCTTTTTTGATATTTATTTATTAGGAAGATTGTTTTTAATAAATAAACGGTCTATTGTAATTCAGCGTAATACTTTTCTCCCGCTCACCAATATTTATCTGAAGATAAAAGGCATTAAAATTATTTACGAGCTGCATACAGATATGAGGGATGAAATCAGGTTCTATAACAAAAATGTATTGGAGAAATTCCTGCTTCACATTTTTGTTTTTTTTGAGAAAATGAATATCTGTCTGGCTTCGGGATTAATTTACAACCACCCGGTATTGTTAGAAAAAATGTCTCAGGAAAATACTTGTGCAAGAAAGAAACAGTTAAAGGGTAAATCTATTTATACTTATAATGGTTCTAATCCGGCGCTGTTTTTACCTATGAATAAAGAAGTATGTCAGCGCGAGTTGCTTCTCGATAGTCATTGCCGTTACTATCTTTTTATAGGTTCATTATCGAAGTGGAGAGGCGTTGACCTGCTTATCAATATTTTTAGTAAGTATATGGATGAAAAAGACGTACTGCTGGTTGTAGGTCCTTCTAATCATAGTTATGGCGAGCAGCTAAAAAAATCAGCCGCCACTTCATCTAACATACAATTTTATGAAGAAGTACCGCCTGCTGAAGTTGTGAAGTGGATCAATGCAGTTGATATATGCCTGGTTCCGGTAAAACCAGTTCTTAAAAGTCCGGGTAATCCCTTAAAATTATACGACTATGTTGCCTGCGGAAAACCGATAATAGGTCAACAGGAAGTTACCGGTTGCTCCGATGAAATAATTAATTATGGTCTGGGTGCAGTAACAAATTTTTATGAAGCAGAACAAGCGGCGGAAGATTTAAAAACATTCTTTAAAAAACATGATGCCCGTCACTACCTCGAACATAATCGTGAGATAGCTGTGTCGGTACTGGCCTGGGAAAAAAGAATGGAGCATTGGTTCAAACTGGCTGTGGAACTTTAATAGGTTTTTTATTATATGAGCTTCCCTGCTTAATTGAAATAGTGAATATTAACGTGTGGTGCTATTGAAAAATCCAGGCTGGAAGACCTGCTAACAAATAACCACCTGAAAAGTGTATTATATTCTGGTCATTCTGACTGAACTATCATACACTACCTGAAGAGTAGAAAATTACCTGGTATGCGGCTTAATGAAGACGGGAATTTTCAGTCACAATCAGACAAGGCTTAAAGCGTTTAATAACACACACATTAATAAATAATCAGAACAATGTATTTTTGCGAAGCATGAACCTGGGAAAAAAAATATACATAGCAGGCCATAAGGGGATGGTAGGCAGTGCTATTAAAAGAAACCTGGAAAGCAGGGGTTTTACCAATATAATTACCCGCACATCGGCAGAGGTGGACTTAAGAAACCAGCAAGCGGTTGAAAGTTTTTTTGCTACAGAAAAACCTGAATGGGTATTCCTGGCGGCAGCAAAAGTGGGTGGTATAATTGCCAACAATACTTATCGTGCCGAATTCATTTATGATAATCTGATTATTGAAGCCAATATTATTCATGCGGCTTATCGTTCCGGAGTAGAAAAGCTGCTGTTTTTAGGCAGTTCCTGTATTTATCCCAAAATGGCGCGCCAGCCGTTAAAAGAAGAATATCTCCTCACCGGTTTGCTGGAACCTACTAACGAGCCTTATGCTATTGCTAAAATTGCTGGTATCAAACTTTGTGAAGCCTACTATGATCAGTACGGCTGCCAGTTTGTAAGTGTTATGCCCACTAACCTGTATGGCATTAATGATAATTATCATCCACAGAATTCTCATGTGCTGCCGGCGCTCATAAGAAGGTTTCATGAAGCCAAAGTGAATGGGGCAGAAACTGTTACTGTATGGGGAAGCGGTACGCCTAAAAGAGAATTTCTTTTTGCTGATGATCTTGCTGAGGCCTGTGTGTTTGTGATGGAAAATTATACAGGCAAAGAATTGATCAATATAGGAACAGGTGAAGATATCTCTATCGGTGATCTGGCCACGCTGATCAGCAATATTACAGGCTACAAAGGCAAAATAGTGTTTGATACCTCCAAACCTGACGGCACTCCGCGCAAACTTCTTGATGTAAGCAAAATACACCAGTTAGGATGGAAACATACAACGGCTTTGCCCCAGGGAATTGAAAGGGCCTATAACGATTTTCTTATGACAGAATCCCTGAAAGCTACGCTGTAGTAGTTACTTTTACCTGTATAGGTATCAACGTTATTTCCTGAACCTGGAAATGATAAACAATACGATAACAATTACTACTGCTACAAGTATTAAGCCCGTCCATACTCCGGCTTTAAATATGGAACCGATAGCTTCGCAGGAAGTGAATGTAACCGATAAGAGTAGGAGAAACAGAAAGAAATTTAAGGATCGCATAAAGTTTTGATCACTTAATGCAAAAACCCTACCTGCTCCATTATTTCTTTTTGAAGAATAGCATTTCAAGTATGTTAACAATTCGTCTGTTCCAAAAGAGTATAAGTAAAGCAAAGAGTATTTTGGCTGCAGAGGCCGCGAGATAACTGACATCCGGCCGTGCCATCCTTACGTATAATTTTCTCTCCTGGACATAATACACACCCAATCTGAAAAATTCCGGAAGCTCATTAACAAGCATATATCCACCAATGATAATAATAGCAAGCTTAAAGATAAGAGTTCTGTCAAGGGATAATCCGACTTGTTGCTGTGGCATATTTTTATCCAGCTTCAACAGGTTGATAATACTTTCAGTTCGGAAAATCAGCATATATACGAAAAGACTGTATAATACCAGTGGCGGAATGGCAACGCCCAGGTTGAAAAATCCTTCGTTTGCTGTGGCATACTGCGGAAGATAAACCAGTATAGATAAAATACGGGAAAAGACTTCCAGGATATCTTTTATAAAAAAAATGCCTATTATTTTTAGAATAACATTGAACAGACTTCTGACTTCCATATGAGAGAGTAAAGATAAGGTTATTGCACTAAAAACTCAGTCGTGACGGGGTTTATACTGATATTAATATTATTGTTTTTGCTTGTTTTTATCAGTTCGTCATCAATATGCATCATCTTAGACTGATGTCGGATAGTGATAGCTGTTCCCTTCACGATCAGGGGTAAATAGTCCTTTTCTTCGCCTTTTATTTTATTCTCTATATACGCAGCAAGTTCTTTGCGTTGACTTTCAGGAATGAGTACCAGTTCAAATTCACCATCGGAGGGATTGGAGCCGGGAGAAAGATTGATGTTCGGGCCGATAGACACGATATTCATTACTTCAGCCATTATATAGTGTCCACTATAATCTTTCTTGTCAACTTTTATAGAAAGCTTTTCTGCTTTGAAATTATTCACTATCTCCAGCATCATTTTTAATGCAGCTTTAAGTTCCTCTTCAGGTGTGTTGAAGTTTTCCGGCGCTTTATCTTTCATGTTCTTCATGAGTTGCGGGAATATACCCAAACCAATTCCTTCCAAAAAGAATTGTTTATTCTCTAATCCCTTAATTATACCGGTATCGAATTTCTTTTTTTTATAATTTTTAAGCTGGCTGATGATCTGCTTTGGATGTCCTTCATTATTGAGAGATCTGGAAATATTATTGGCCGTACCTAATGGCAGCAATACAAATGGAGGAATTTTTTCCTTGGGTGTATCTGCAAGAAAACTGATGACTACTTTTCTTACTGTTCCATCGCCACCGCCAATAACGATGAAATCTACATCGTTGCATTCCTTAATATCTTTTTTCCAATTCTTACTCTTCGTGGACGAATATCCACAACGGTATTTATGCGATTCTAAAATGGCCGTCAATTCATTTTTTGTGTATTCACCCTTTCCGGCATTGGGATTATGGAGTATATGGCCTTTCTTCATATTGTTTATCTAATGGAAAAAGCATACCAGCCTTCTGGCATAATAATATTATTCTATTAAGCATGCAAATACTAATTACGAATGACGATGGTATTTATAGTCCCGGTTTAATGGCGCTTGCCGAGGTAGCGCAGGAATTCGGAGAAGTGAGTGTGTTTGCTCCTGATGTTGAACAAAGTTCGATGGGGCATGCTATCACCCATTCCAGACCACTGACTATAAAGCCTTCACCTATCACTTTTGAAGGACTAAAGGCTTACCGCGTAAATGGTACTCCTGCCGACTGTGTGGCTTTGGGAACGTATATGGCGGGCAACATTGATGTGGTATTATCGGGCATTAATCTCGGACCAAACCTCGGAAACGGAATGTGGCACTCTGGTACGCTAGCTGCTGCCAAACAGGGCGCTCTGTTAGGGCTGAAAGGAATAGCACTAAGCACTCCTGTATTGGGCACTGAGCCGGATTTTGAGTCGTTGAAGAAAGATGTATATAAAACGCTTCAGCTTCTTTTAAAGGATACAACACCTGGATTGTACAACGTTAATTTTCCCCCTGTGGCAAATGATATCGTATGGACAAGACAGTCTGTGCGGCAATATGATGGTTATGTTATTCCATCAAAGGATCCGATGAGCAGGAATATCTATTGGATATCCGTTAAACCCCTGGAACCGGCAGAGCAGGGCACCGACCGGTGGGCAATGGAGAATGGCAAAGTGTCTATTACTCCTTTACGACTTGATCTTACTGACGAAGAAACATTGAAAAAAATGAGTACTGCCACAAGAAAGCAATTGGGTTAATATCTTTGCAACATGAGTGTATTAAGAAAACTAGCGGAGTATCTGTACATTAAGAAAAGGGATCCTAATGAGCCTACTACGCAATGGATGAAATATATGCATGGTATAAACAGGATTTCACTGTTTATGTTCATCATAGCTATTATTATTTTAATCATTAAGTTATTAACGCGCTGAAGAATTTTTGGCAAACTGAACGATAGCTCTTGCCGCTTTTTCGGAAGCATGTCCCCCTTCACTGAGCAACTTTCTGAGTTGGGAATAATCATTTATGATACGTGTATGTGTATCCGTATCCTTAAGAATACTAGTCAGTTCCCCGGCAATATTTGCTGCTGTCATTTCTTCTTGTATCAATTCTTTAACTACTTCCTTATCCATAATAAGATTCACCAGGGAAATGTATTTTACTTTAATTAGTCGTCTGGCTATCTGATACGAAATATTAGAGCCTTTATAACATACCACCTGGGGAACACCAAATAGTGCGGTTTCCAGTGTAGCGGTTCCTGAAGTGACTACTGCTGCTTTTGATTGTTGCAGTAGCGAATAGGTTTTGTTCCGGATAGATCTGACGTTGGCATAATTGCTGGTAAACTTTTCATAAAAAGCATCGTCCAGGGAGGAGGCCTTTGCGATGATAAATCGGTAGTTGGGGAACATTCTTGTGGCTTCGAGCATTACCGGTAATTTCTTGGCTACTTCCTGTGCCCGGCTGCCTGGCAGCAAAGCAATAATATTTTTTTCATTTAATATCGATAGGGTTTCGGGAGTAAGGTTAGTCTCTTTTTCTGCCTGGTCTACTACGTCTACCAACGGATGACCTACATACTCCACTTCATAGTTCCATTTTTTATAGAACTCTTTTTCAAACGGTAGGATTACCAGCATTTTATTGACATTTTTCCTGATCTGCTTAACCCTGCTCTCCTTCCATGCCCAAACCTGCGGAGAAATATAATAGACTATACGAATACCTTTTTTTCGTGCCCATTCCGCAATGCGGAGATTAAAGCCGGGATAATCAATCAGTACCAGTACATCGGGTTTATAGGACTTAATATCTTCTTTACAGAAACTAAGATTTTTGAATATTGTACGGATATTCTTCACAACTTCTAAAAATCCCATGAAAGCAAGATCGCGATAATGTTTAACCAGCCGGACGCCGGCCTGTTCCATTAAATCGCCACCCCAGCAACGGATATCAGCAATCGGGTCAAGTTTTTTAATTTCCTTGATAAGATTACTGCCGTGTAAATCGCCGGAAGCTTCCCCTGCTATAATGTAATATTTCATCAGGTCTCAATAATTTTTCAATAGCCTGATGTAGCCTCGCATTGGATTCTCTCTGTTGGGCAGAATATGGATGCTCGGGTTCATCAGGTCTCAATAATTTTTCAATGGCCCCTATCAGTTGACAATTCACAGTGGATAATTTTTTTCGTAAGACTTGCTGATAGTTTCCCACCTCAACTCTCCACTATCAACTGTCCACTCTCCACTGCCAGTTCTCCGTTCTTTATAAAATGAATTTTAAAAGCAGTGCAGCAATGGCATATAGCAAGGTAACAACAAATATGCCTCTTGCTGTTTTATCGCGATGAGAATTAATATAAAAAGTAAAGAGTGCAATGTTTAGCACCAGGCAGGGAACAGAAATAGCAGTTACCTGGTTTTTATTTGTTCGTATGAACGTAAAAAAATCACCAACAGAAAATAACGGATAAAATTTGACAAGGTAATAAATAGCCAGACTAAGTATCGGCGCTATGAAGCCCAGTAGTAATCCGAATTTTATATGATCTCTTTTAAACATTTAAGGGTTATTTAAAAAATTGGCCGTGTTAAAACTTCCAGCTTTTTTCCAATTTGCTTTTCAATACATAGTTTGTCATATCAAATTGGACAGGAACAATGCTGACATAATTATTTTTTAACGCCCAAACATCAGTGTCTCTTCCCTTGTCGAAATTGACAAACTCTCCCGTCAACCAGAAATATTTTCTACCATGCGGATCATCCCTTTCCAGGAAATCTTCTTCATATTTGGCATAAGCCTGGCGACACAATCTTACCCCCTTTATTAACTTCTCACTTACTGCTGGAAAGTTAACATTGAGAATGGTGTGTTTGTCGAGCTTTGTTTTCAGCATTTTTTCCACGATGGCCCGCGCATAGGTTCTGGCTGCTGAAAAATCGGCTTCAATACTATAATCCAGTAGAGAAAATCCTACTGAAGGAATACTTTCGATAGCGGCTTCCACGGCGGCCGACATGGTTCCCGAATAAATGACATTTATGGAGTGGTTGGCGCCGTGATTGATGCCACTCAGACAAATGTCGGGTTTGCGGTGGAGTATCTTGTCGACAGCCAGTTTCACACAATCTACGGGAGTTCCTGTACATTGGTAGGCTTCAATTTCCCCGAAATTCTGAACAGCATGTAAGCGTAAAGGCTGCCCAATAGTTATAGCGTGCCCCATCCCGGATTGTGGTTTATCGGGGGCTACCACTACTATTTTCCCCATATCTTTCACTGCTTCAACGAGATTGCGTATGCCTGGGGCTGAAATACCGTCATCGTTAGTTACCAGAATGACCGGTTGGTCTTTCTTTTTCGTTTTAGCTTTTGCCATAGGTCATAAAAGTAAGTCAAAAAACATACCTTTGCACCCGGTTAAAAAAATCAATATGGCTGGCCAGTTAAAAGAAGTACGGAACCGAATAAAATCAGTTCAAAATACACAGCAGATCACCAAGGCAATGAAGATGGTGAGTGCGGCAAAACTTAGAAAAGCACAGGAGGGGATACAGCAAATGCGTCCATACGCCAAGAAGCTGCAGGAAGTGCTGAGTAATATTGTAAGCTCTTCGGAGGGCGAATTGGGCAACTCCCTGGCGGTAGAAAGACCCATTGAAAAAGTACTTCTTATCGTAATTACCAGTGATAGGGGTTTATGCGGGGCCTATAATGCCAATATTATTAAGATGGCCAAATCTGTAATAGCTGAAAGATTTGCCGCACAGGCCGCAAAGGGTAATGTTGAAATATGGAGCATCGGCAAAAAGGGATATGAGCATTTTGTCAAGAATAAGTATAATGTCGACGCCACCTTCAAAGATATTTTTCTCCATCTCAACTTCGAACAGGTACAGGCCGCTTCACAAACTGCTGTCAAAAGTTTTGAAGAGAAAAAATTCGACTGGGTGGAGATTGTCTACAGCGAATTCAAAAATGCTGCCACACAGCGCTTTGTTGCCGAACGTTTCCTGCCTATTCCCAAGGTAGAATCTAAAGACGGCTCCAAAAAGGCTGATTTTATATTTGAACCTTCCAGGGAAAAGCTGGTCGCCGAGCTAATGCCTAAAATATTGAATACCCAACTCTATAAAGCTGTACTGGATGCCAACGCCTCCGAACACGGTGCAAGGATGACAGCAATGGATAAGGCCACTGAAAACGCCAACGAGCTATTGAAAACGCTCAAGATATCTTATAACAGGGCACGCCAGGCAGCCATCACTACCGAACTGACCGAAATTGTGAGTGGAGCGGCTGCATTGCAAGGATAAAATTGATCAAAACGGAAGACCGGAAGAAATGATTCTCATTTTTAACTTGTAACTTAATCTGAATAATGGAGATAGGTAATATCATACCGCATATTGAAGCGCTCTTATTCGCAAGTGATAAACCACTCACACCTATCGATATTACCGAACTGATCAATAATGCCTTTGGATTCATGGAAGATAAAATCACCATGGAACAAATCCAGACGGCTATGGAAGGGATAGTGGAGAAATACTCCTCACCTTTTTACCCCTTTGAATTACGTGAAAGCGGTGGTGGCTGGCAGTTTCTTACCAAAAAAGAATATCACAAAACGGTGGCACAGCTTAACGGGGATAAATATCTGAAACGTTTATCTTCTGCAGCCCTTGAAACATTGGCCATTATAGCATATAAACAACCTATTACTAAAGCCGATATTGAAGCAATAAGAGGCGTTAGCTGTGATTATTCCATTCAGAAATTATTGGAAAAAGAATTGATTGTGATCAGCGGCAGAAACGAAGAACTTCCCGGCAAACCGCTGATCTATAATACTTCCAGGACCTTCATGGATTATTTCGGACTGAACTCGCCTAACGATCTGCCAAAACTGAAAGAAGTATTTGCAGAATCGGTTATTGATCCCACTGTGATCAATAATGAACCGGATGGTATTGCCGGAGAAGATGATGGAGAAGCAGAACAAACCGAAGAGGCCAATAATAATTCTCCTCTTATCGTTACAGAAAAAGGCGAATTGCAGGAAGACACTGTGACGATACAGTCGGCCGGTGAGGAAACGGATACCGAACAGGATGAGCAGGATTCTTTTTTACCTGCTGAGGAAACAGAAAGTGATGAGGAAAAAAATGATTCTGCCGGGCAATCTACCGACAACGAAAGTAACCAGCAAGAAGAAGAATCGGATAATGATGACAATGAAGAAAGTAGTCGTTAATTTATGGCAAAGGAATTATCATCACAGTATTTAACTGAACTTGGAAACACTTTCGGCACGCCTTTATATGTTTATGACGCTGATCGCATCAAACAGCAGTTTGAAAAATTATCGAAAGCTTTCAGTGGTTTTGATGCCACTATATTTTACGCCTGTAAAGCACTCACCAACGTTAACATCCTTCAGTATGTTAAATCAATAGGCTGCAATGTAGACTGTAGTTCTTCCAATGAAGTGATGCTTGCTCTTTTTGCAGGATTTACTCCCGACAGGATACTCTATACATCAAACAATATTTCTTTTGAAGAACTTGAAGAAGTTGCATCCAAAGGAGTAAACATTAATATTGACAGTATTTCCAATCTGAGAAAATTTGGAAGAAAATACGGTAGCAGTTATCCAGTAGGAATTAGATTGCGTCCCAATATTATGGCAGGGGGAAACCTTAAGATAGCTGTTGGTCATGATGCCAGTAAATTTGGTATTCCCCTCGAAAAAGTTAGTGATGTTCATGATATTATAAGGGAAACCGGGCTGGTTATTAAAACATTGCATATTCACACTGGTAGTGATATTAAAGATGTTGATGTGTTTCTCAAAGGTGTAGAGGTGTTGTATAAAATAGCAGAGGATTTCCCTACAGTAGAATCTCTCGACATGGGCGGTGGTTTTAAAGTGAAATACAAACCCGATGATCAGGAAACGGATATTGAACTATTAGGGAAAAAACTCGCAGCATCCATTGCGGCGTTTGAGAAAAGATCATCCAGGAAATTGAAGTTCTGGTTCGAGCCAGGTAAATTTATCGTTAGTGAAGCCGGATATTTTATTACCCAAGTAAATGTGATCAAAGAAACTTCTACTGTTACTTTTGTTGGATTAAATACAGGCCTTAACCATCTCATCAGGCCAATGTTTTATGATGCGTGGCATACTATTGAAAATATTTCCAATCCTTCAGGCGAAATAAAAAGATATAATATCACCGGCAATATTTGCGAAACGGACAATTTTGCTACCGATAGGGAAGTGAATGAAATTCACGAAGGCGATTATCTTGTATTTAAAAATGCGGGAGCCTACTGTTTTGAAATGTCATCGAACTATAATTCACGTTTTAAACCCGCTGAAATATTAGTGGAGCAAGGTCGGGCAAGGATAATCAGAAAAGCTGATGTTTTTGAAGATCTGCTCCGTAACCAGGTATATTAAAAAAGCTGCCGGTAAGGGCAGCTCTTCTTAAAAATTACCATAAAAGGTGTCTCAACTGGGTACGTATCATATCAACAATCTATCGTACGGTGAAGGCTTTTCTCGAGGAGATTAATAGTATTTTTCATCAACGATGGATTATGCAATAAGGAAAGGTTTATGGTTGGACTTAAATATTTTCTTTAGGTTTAAGGGTTAATGATAAAAATTTTAAAAATTCAGACCTATAGAAATAGGTCTGGTCCGAAATCGAAATCCTAAATAAAATCTAACTTGTGAAATTGACAATGTTACCTGTCAGTGTTTTTTATATTTTTTATTTTAAACCGTTATCGTTGTTTGCTGATACAAAAATGTAAAACGATAATAACCTATGCATCTTTTTTTGGTGAATGCCGGGAAAAACTTGGTGAAACGCCTTTTTTTGAGGGTAAAAAATTAAACGATGGTGAGCTTCCTGAGTATCTCACTCTTTAATCCCTTACTGATGGGAACTTCTATTCCGTTGATTAACAGATCGTTCTCTTTTATTTTCTCGATTTTACGGATATTGATCATGTAGGAACGGTGTACTTTCATAAAATACCGGTCGCTGAGCTTTTTCTCGAGATTCTTTAGCGTATTGAGTGTGGTATATTTCTTATTGTTGACGGTTACAAAGCGAACGTAATTGTTCATGCTTTCAATGATTAATATATCATCGTATTCCAATCGGACGAGCCTGTTTTCAGCTTTAATAAATAAGTGATTCTCTTCATTCCTGTTTTGTTTTTCCTGCTGGCCGGACTGGGTGATTTTTTCTATAGACTCTATAAACCTGTTATAGGTAAATGGTTTCTTAAGGAAATCTTCAACATGATACTGAAAAGCATTGTAAGCGTATTCTTCTTTGGAAGTAGTTAATATAACTTTTGGTTTGTAGGTAATATTATCAAGCAACTCAAAACCAGAGGCACCCGGCATTTCCACATCCAGGAACAACAAGTCAACAGTATGTTCATTTAAAAATTCAAGAGCAGTGGCTACATCGCTAAAATGATCCAATACTTCTACCAGGCCGCTTTTTTTGCAGCATCTTGCCAGATAATCGGCAGCTACTTTTAAGTCTTCAACGATGATGCTCGTCATACTAGCGTAAGAGATTGAGTTTTCTGTATTCCTCTTCTATGATCTTTTTACCTTCCCTGATAATTTTGATGAGTTCTTCAAATTCATGCGAAACAGCATGAATGTTACCCGCCATGGCTGCCTGGCGTTCAAATAATCCAATTTTCTCCTGGTGTTCGAGGAGCCCGGTAAAGCCGAATACAGGTTTTATTTTGTGAACAGCTTTTTTCAATTCCTGAAGCTGTCCCTGATCATATGACAGTTCAACTATGTTCATATCTTCTTCTAATGCTTCGAGAGATGACCCAAACACTTCAGCTATATAGGGATAATCATTTTCATATAAATTGAAAATGAATGCCTTATCTACTTTTTCATGAAAAGTATGGCCTTTGTTCGGTGAAGGATACGACTTCATAGGTACTAGATTGACAGAATTATCGTTAATTAATAATTCAATAACTCTGTGTAACAGCAGTTTAGTATGCAGCATAACGATTAATTAAGTGGATTTTTTATCCATGTTTCCCTGTACCGATGGCTGTGCTTTTGGGTGCTTCAGATGAATAATGAAAACCTATAAAACGTAGCATGATAAATATTCTCACATAGGAGAAATGCAAAGCATTCGCTAACACAAAGAAGTTGATAATTGACAAGGGACAATGAAGAGTTATAAGTTATGATTGTCTTGTAGAATTTGGAGTTGGTAATTTACTGCCCCTGGCAGCAGTGTCTCGTGGTAATCACGAGACGACGGTGGAGAGTGGTCGAACGGTTTACAGGTTACACAGAAAGCAGATTGCTGCGAGATCAAGGGTGAACTATAAAATAGTGGATAGTTGATAGTGGGCAGAGGACAGTGGATAGTCGGTAAGGCTCTATCGGTAAAAGAATTGTCAATTCTCTATTGTCAGTTATCAACTGTCCACTAACATTAAATATGCGAGGTAAAAACATAAAATATACGGATGAAAAGGAAACTGCTCGATCTGGGATCCCTGTTGTACCGTGATATTTTATATTCCGGATTGGAAGGTGAAATATCAAAAGAACAGCGAAAAAAAATATTAAGGCTTAACCAGTTTGTTATACTGGCATTATTGATTAACTTCTTTTCGGTACTGATGTATTTTTATCATAGTCTTTACATCAGTGCACTCATCAATATTACTTCTGCTTATTTCTTTTTACTTGCCTATTGGTTTAACTCAAGAAAAAAACTTGAAACAGGCAGAATAATATCGGTCATTAACCTGAATGTATATCTTATCGTAATGACCTATATAGAGGGGCTTAAAGGTGGGACTTATTTATTTTATTTTCCTTACTTTTTGGTGCTAACATTTGTGGTAAGTATCGATAAACATTTTCGTGGATGGTTATTCGCTTACTCGGTGACATTGTTTTCGGCATTGGTCTGCCTGAATTTTTCTCCTGAAACCAATGCATCAGTTCAGGTGATTAGCGAGACGATGTATAAAAAATTATTCAACAGCAATTTGTCAATTGCTATTACACTTACGGTTATTTTCTCTTATGCCATATTAAGAATTAATAAAGATCATGAAGACGCTATTCTACAGGAAAATTCCAATTTGAAAAAAGCAGAGATGGAGTTGATCAAGGCCAAGAAAAAAGCAGAAGTAGCGGCTAATGCAAAGTCCCGGTTTTTATCTAATATGAGCCACGAATTGCGCACACCACTGAATGGTATAATTGGCGCCACTAACCTGCTGCTGGAAGAAAAGTCGCTCCCACATCAACATTCAAGCCTGGATATTCTCAAATATTCATCACAGCATATGATGATGCTGGTAAATGATATTCTTGATTATCATAAAATAGAGGCTGGAAAACTGGAATTGGTACAACGTCCGATTAATATGATGGAGTTCATGCACAGGATCATCAGCCAGTTTGGCGCGCAGGTGCAATCAAAGGGATTGAAGTTTAATACGGCTATTGATGTTCATTTAGATAATGAAATGTTTACCGATGAAACAAGGCTTTACCAGATATTAAGTAATCTTTTATCTAACGCCATCAAGTTTACTGATAAAGGAAGCATTAGCTTAACAGCAAAACAGTTATATGCGACAAGCGAGAAAGCAGTTGTTCAGTTTGTAGTAAAAGATACAGGAATAGGTATTGCCGAATCGAAGCATAAGGAGATATTCCTAAGCTTTACGCAAGCTAATATTGATACTACCCGCAAATATGGTGGTACAGGTCTTGGCCTGACCATCAGTAAGCGTCTTATCAATATGTTTAACAGTGAACTGATGCTGAAGAGCCAGGAGGGAAGTGGTAGTGAATTTTTCTTCACAATTGAGCTAAAGATTAACCAGGAGGCGAAATTATACAGTCATAATGAAGATACACATGAATTGACTTCTCTTGATGGGGTTAAGATATTAATAGCGGAAGATAATAAAGTAAATATGTCAATTGCGAAGAGGTTTATGAAGAAGTGGGGTATAGAGGTGACTGAGGCTACAAATGGTGTTGAAGCCGTAGAGAAATTTAAGAACGGCCATTATGATCTTATGCTGATAGACCTTGAAATGCCGGAGATGGATGGTCCGTCAGCCTTAAAAGAAATAAGAAAAATTAATTCCACAGTGCCGGCAATGGCTTTTACTGCTGCAGTGTACGATAATATGGAAGGCGATCTGTTCAAAAAAGGTTTTATAGGCTATATCCACAAGCCGTTCCGTCCACAGGATCTTCATAGCAAAATAAGAGCGGTCGTTGCTGAAAAATATGCCTGATCACTGAGGGCGTGTCACTTTTTATTAAGTGTTTCTGTTTATGTTGGTTGCAGATAAGTCGTTATTTGTCTTATTCGCTTGCTAAAAATGAAGGATAACAATATTTGTTTATACATCTTTATAGTGTTGTACCACGATGCGCCGGCAGTACACTTAAAAAATTTGAAGTTAAGGCTCTGATTTCCTCTCAACCTATCCTGACCAGACTAATTGCTGAATTTTTCTGATCTGGACTTAACCCCTAACCTTTTTTATGCAGGATCCCTTTCTGAAAAAGAGAGGGTTTTTGTTTTATGAATGCTTATAGATGACTAATAGATGGAATAGCTGTTATATATCAGTTAATAACAGCGAGTTTCCTGCTCTTACTCCTTTTTCTGTATAAGTTAATTCACAGCATTCTATTGCCGGATCATGTTCAAAAAAAAGAATATAGTTGTTAGTAACAGCGTGATTAAGGAATGTCTTTTTTTCTTTCAGTGTTTGTAAAGGAAACATATCATAAGCCATTATATAAGGAATAGGAATATGACCGATAGAAGGTAGCAGATCGGCCATATACACTATTGTCTTGTTTTTATAGTTTATAACAGGAAGCATCATAGACGCCGTATGCCCGTTTACAAAGTGAATGGAAAAAGGAAGCTCTTCAGGATTAGTAGTAATAAAGCTACCCGATGAATCATGATCATCTAAAAGTGTATGAGTAATAAATTTTAACTGCCCGCTATGTTGAATAGGAAGAATATTGTCTTTCAGAAAAGAAGCTTTCTCACGATCATTAGGATTTACTGCCCATTCCCAGTGTTGGGCATTGCTCCAATAAGTAGCATTAGGAAATGCTGGCTCAAGTTTGTCTCCATTTCTGATGATGGCTCCTCCACAATGATCAAAATGAAGATGAGTAAGAAACACATCAGTAATATCAGCTCTTGAAAATCCTTTTTGTGCCAGAGATTTATCAAGTGTCTCATCACCGTTGAGGTAATAGTGACCAAAAAATTTGGCATCCTGTTTATTACCTATTCCTGTATCTATCAATACCAGCTTTTTTCCATCTTCTATTAACAGGCATCTCATTGCCCAGTTACAAAGATTGTTATCGTCTGCCGGATTGATTTTATTCCATATTGATTTTGGCACTACTCCAAACATGGCGCCCCCATCAAGTTTAAAATAACCGGTATTGATTACGTGGATAGTCATCTGTGATAAGTTAATTATTAATACGTTCTAATGTTGTGTCGAAGCAATAGAGCGGGATAATTTTTTTTGTGAAATAAGTGTCCATATCAGCAATAACATGCCAATAAAAAAGAATGTCATCAGTACTAATACTGAATTGCGCATACTCCGGGTAAGTTCTTCTATATAAGCAAAGCTAAACATACCAATAACCAGGGCTATTTTTTCAGTAACATCATAAAAACTAAAAAAGGACGCTGTGTCTTTTGTTTTAGGTATAAGCTTCGAATAGGTAGAGCGGCTTAATGATTGTATTCCCCCCATTACCAGGCCCACAATGGCACCGAGTATATAAAACTGTATGTCGGTCTGAATAAAATAAGCAAAAGCGCCTACCAATACCCAAACACAAACGGTGGCGATTAATGTTTGAATATTTCCAATCCGTTCGGATAATCTTGAAATAAGAATGGCTCCTGGTATCGCTACAAGTTGAATGATCATAATGGTAATGATCAGTTTTTCCATAGGGAGGTGAAGCTCTTTTGCTCCAAAAGGAGTGGCTGCCAGGAAAACAGTTTGTATTCCCGCGCTGTACCAGAAAAAAGAATAAAGAAATCTTTTGAGAACGGTATGGTGTTTTACTTGACTCCAGACGTTTTTTAACTCGCCGAATCCCGCTTTAAAAACATTTTTCTTTTTCACAGGTACCTTAATATTGCCATCAGGAAGATATTTAAAAGGGATAAGGGCAAAACCAAACCACCATATTCCTACCAGGACAAAGGAGATACGTGACGGCATAAAACTTTGTTCATAGTTGGAATAAAGGCCAAAAGTCTCAGGGAAGAAAACAATGATGAAACAAATGATCTGCAACAATACGCTGCCGGTGTATCCCCAGGTATATCCCCTTGCACTAACACGGTCGCGTAGCGGCGGTGGAACAAGATCAGGTAAATAGGAATTATAAAAGACAAGGCTGGCCCAAAAGCCAATGCAGGAAATAACCATACATAATAAACCCCAATGAAGAGCACCAGCACTCAATGTCGTTGTATTGCCAGGCGCCTCAGTTGGCGCAAAGAAATAAAGACCAGCGCAGGCGATACTACCCATGATGCAGAAGAAACGCATGAAATTCTTTTTGTTTCCTCTTGTATCTGCGATAGCTGTAAGTACGGGAGAGATAAGCGCAACAATGATAAAGGCAAAGCCGAGCGCATAGTTATACAGGGCAGTATTAACAAAATTTCTTCCTAGAAACTGAACTTCATTATCAGGTAGCCTGTCTTTAGTGACAGCTTCAAAGTAAGCTGGAAAAATAGTTGAAGTGATCACAAGGTTGTAAGCCGAGTTAGCCCAGTCATAAGTGCACCAGGCATTGATAACTTTTTTGGAGGTGACTGACATTTAGTTTAGCTACTGGTTATAGATACTTGATAAGAAAATAATTTATTACCTGTTTATTCTACAATAACACCCTGCCATATCAGGATCAGCAAAATAATGCCTGCCACTATTCTGTACCAGCCAAATAAACGAAAACCATACTTCTGTAAAAAACTAATAAAAAACTTTATGGCAGCAACAGCTACAATAAAAGCTACGATATTCCCAATGGCCAGCAACTTGATATGCTCGCTGGTAAAGGTTTCATATCCCTGCCACAGTTTATATCCTGTGGCTGCGCACATAGTAGGAACTGCCAGAAAAAATGAAAATTCTGCGGCCAGTTTCCTGGTCAACTTTTGCTGCATTCCACCGATAATGGAAGAGGCGCTTCTGCTTACACCCGGGATCATGGACAAACATTGCCATATACCTATAAAAAATGCTTTTTTATAGGAAATCTGCTCTTCCCTTTCAATAGTTGGGTTAACGAACAGTTTATCAATGAACAACAATACTATACCACCCAATAATAATGTAATGGCCACTATTGTTGGACTTTCCAGCATCACATCTATCTGTTTGGAAAAGAGTTTTCCCAAAATAAGGGCAGGAATCACTGCAACGATCAATTTGACATAGAACTGCCATTTGCTAAAATCAAAGAATTTTTTCCAGTACAAGACAACTACCGCCAGAATCGCTCCCAACTGGATAGCTACTTCGAACAATTTGGTAAACTCATCTTTGTGGATACCCAGCAGGCTGCTGGTAATGATCATGTGACCAGTAGAAGAGACGGGTAGGTATTCAGTGATCCCTTCTACTATGGCAATTATAATAGCTTCAAAAACTGTCATTACGCTAATTAAGCCTTCGGTTTACGGAAAATGGCAAAGATCTCGATACCCAGTCCAAGCAGGATCAGGATAGGAGCAAGGGTGATGCGCCTGAAACTGTAAACTTGTTGAGGGGCAAATTGATTGGGGTCATCGCTTTTGCCACCGGCCATAAGAACTAATCCTAATGCTATGATTATCAACCCAATAACGATCCATGTGTAGTTTTCTTTACCGAAAAGGTTATTGGTTGAAGGCTTTTTTACGCTCATGTTGAAGATTTAGCTAACGCAATATAAATACAATTGGACTAAGTCCGGCAGATGATCAGAAACGAAAAGATAATTTAATATAGGTCGTCAAGACTCATTTTCAGATACTTGAGCACACTGCGGTGGGTGCTGAAAATACTAATACCTATACCTAGCACTATCAGGAACAAAAACAGCACTAACAACATTTTATTGTCTCTTAAATCGGTAAGGTAGGGCAGATAGCTCTCAAATAATAATATGATAATATAGATAAGAATAATCGAAATAGCGGCAGCAATAGCTCCGTTAGCGACGGCCCGCACGTTCATGGGACGGGAAATGAATCCTCTTGTAGCACCTACCATTTGCATGGTTTTAATAAGGAACCTGTTGCTGTACATCGCTAGTCTTATGGTGTTATCAATAAGTACAATAGAGAAGATGGCAAACACTGCGGCCAGCAATACTAATCCCAGTAATATCCAACGCATGGTCGGGCTCATTTCTTCCACCATAGCCGAAGGATAGTTGATGCTTTGAATGATCTTACCTGAATGTTCCTGCAACTGCTGGCTTATATTAACCAGGCTGTCTTTTTGAACATAATCGCTTTTTGTAAAAAAATCTATGGATGCGGGAAGAGGATTTTCTTCGAGTAATTCTGCAAAGTCGGCTTCACCTTTCGCCAGCCAGCGTTGCTTGGCAGTTTCTTTATCTACATACTCGGCGCTTTTGGTGTATGGCTGCGATTGTATAAAACTTTTAAGCGCATCAATTTCGCTCTGTTCAATATTGTTATTCAGGTACACCTGGATCTGAACCTCTTCCTTTAGCTGATCAATGTAATGACTGGCGTTAATGAGTATCCAGCCAAATATTCCGACAAAGAATAATACGATCGATACGCCAAGGATGGCCATGAAATACGAGGGCTTGGATCGTTTTGCTGATGCTTTTCCTATCTGGGCCATTTGGATTTTTTTAGATGTTCAAAAGTAGTTAATTATCTTATGTTTGCACAAATCGTTACAGAACTCAGATGGAATATGATTTCAGGGCAATAGAGAAAAAATGGCAGGATTACTGGAATACTACAAATGCCTACCAGGTACCCAATCATTCGAATAAACCCAAATGTTATGTATTGGATATGTTTCCCTACCCCAGCGGAGCCGGTTTGCACGTTGGTCACCCCTTAGGATATATCGCATCCGATATCTATGCAAGGTATAAACGTTCAAAAGGGTTTAATGTTTTACACCCGATGGGATATGATAGTTTTGGATTGCCTGCGGAGCAATATGCCATAGAAACAGGCCAGCATCCGGCTATTACCACAGCAAAAAATATCAGCACGTTTCGTGAACAGCTTAACAAAATAGGCTTCTGCTACGATTGGGCAAGAGAAGTAAAAACCAGCGATCCGCAATATTATAAATGGACACAGTGGATATTCCTTCAATTGTTTAATAGTTGGTATAACCACGAAGCAAAGCGTGCGGAGCCGATTGAAACCCTCATTCCCAGACTGGAGGGTTTTGAGCAACTTAGCAAAAAAGAACAGGAAGAGCTGTTGATGAACTATCGCCTGGCTTATTGCAGCTACGGCGAAGTGAACTGGTGCGAGGCACTGGGTACTGTTTTAGCTAACGATGAAGTTATTAACGGCGTTAGTGAAAGAGGTGGTTATCCTGTGGTCAAAAAGAAATTGCGCCAGTGGTATTTACGCATTACAGCGTATGCCGATCGTTTGCTTGAAGGACTGAACCGGATTGAGTTCAGCGAGGCAATGAAGGAAATGCAAACCAACTGGATCGGGAAGTCTTCCGGCGCTGAAGTTGATTTTGAAATAGAAGGAAAGAATAAGAAGCTTAGGGTGTACACTACCCGTCCCGATACGATATTCGGTGTCGATTTTATGGTAATTGCCCCCGAACATGAGCTAGTAGAAGAAATAACCACGGCAGAACAAAAGAGCAGTGTGGATGATTATGTTGCCTATGTGAAGAGCAGGAGCGAGCGCGAAAGGATGGCTGAAAAAAAGATCAGTGGGGTATTTACCGGTGCTTATGTTTTAAATCCGTTTAATAAACACAAAATACCGGTATGGATATCTGAGTATGTGCTGGCGGGCTATGGAACAGGCGCCATCATGGCGGTACCTTGCGGAGATGAGCGTGATTTTAAATTTGCCAGGCACTTCAATATTCCTATTACTAATATTATCGGAAAGTATTTTAACGGGGAAGAAGCCAATCCTACTAAAGATGCTATCCTGGAAAACAGCGGGTTTCTTGATGGTATCAAAATGAGTGAGGCTATCGAAATTGCTATCAGTGAAATAGAGAAAAGAAAGATCGGTACACGTAAAGTGAATTTCAAAATAAGAGACGCCGCCTTCAGCCGTCAGCGTTATTGGGGTGAGCCTTTTCCTATTAAATGGGTACATGGTATAGCTATACCATTAAAGGAAGAAGAACTGCCTTTGGAATTGCCGAAGGTGGATAGCTATTCTCCAGGTCCCGATGCACAAGGACCATTGGCGAATATACCTGAATGGATAAACGCTAATTTGGAGACGAACACTATGCCTGGCTACGCCGGATCTTCCTGGTATTTCCTGCGCTATATGGATCCGCATAACGAAGAAGAATTCTGCGGAAAAAAAGCAAGTGATTATTGGGGACAGGTGGATTTATATATAGGAGGTACTGAACATGCGGTGGGACATTTGCTTTATAGCAGAATGTGGACAAAAGTATTATTTGATCTTGGTTATATTTCTTTTGATGAGCCATTTAAAAAACTTGTCAACCAGGGAATGATACAGGGATCAAGTCGGTTGGTGTATCGTGTTCACGGTTTAAACACATTTGTTTCTTACGGTTTGAAAGATAAATACAGTACCGATGCCATACATGTTGATGTCAATATTGTAGATGGTACGGAACTGGATATAGAGGTCTTTAAACAATGGAGAGAAGATTTTGCTAATGCTGAATTTATCCTGGAGAATGGTAAATATATCTGCGGTGTTGAAGTGGAAAAAATGAGTAAGAGCAAATACAATACGGTAAATCCGGATGTATTAGTAGAAAGATTTGGAGCAGATACTTTCCGTATGTATGAAATGTTTTTGGGTCCCATCGAACAGAGCAAACCCTGGGAAACAAAAGGTATTGAAGGAGTATACAGATTTTTGAAGAAATTATGGCGACTGTTTTTTGATGAGGAGAAAGGAAAAATCTGGACGGATGAACAGCCTACTAATGCAGAATATAAAATCCTGCACCGTACTATTAAAAAGATAGAAGAGGATAATGAAAGATTTTCCTTTAATACCGGCGTAAGCACATTCATGATCTGTGTAAATGAACTTACCGAAATCAAATGCCATAAAAAGGAAATACTGCAACAACTGGTCATTCTTTTATGTCCTTTTGCTCCGCATATTACCGAAGAGCTCTGGCATCAATTAGGTAATAACACTTCGATACTTGATGCCCCTTTCCCTGTTTTTGAGCAGAAATATCTTGTTGAAACTGCTTTTCAATACCCTGTTTCTATTAACGGGAAGAAACGTTCAGAGTTGAACCTGTCTTTGGATTTAACTCAACAGCAGGTAGAAGAGGCAGTTCTGCAGAATGAAACAGTAATCAAATGGCTTGAAGGTAAACCACCTAAAAAAGTTGTTTACGTGAAAGGAAGAATGATCAACGTAGTAGTATAGAACTAGAAACTGGGACAGAAGGATTGCCTTCTGTTACCATTATATTCGCTGTAAAATCCGTTAAATATCAACCCAAATTCAAAAGCGCCTCTCATATTATTGAATTGTCGCATTGAAGAAAGGGTTGCATCGTAAGTAAACATCAGCCGAAGGTTTTTGTACTGATAGCCAATCATAGGAAAAATGGCATCGCCAAGACGCATGTACAATCCTCCGTACAACTGAGATTCACCATCACCTGATAAATTATATTGAACATTTCCTCCTATCATAAATTCTGAAGCAGTAACCTGTCGTGTATAATAGGCCATCGGGTTGATAATAAAATCCTCATTTAATTTATAACTGGCATTGAGAAAGGCTATATATCGCTGTGGAATTCTGTTGTCCACTCCAAAGGCATCCGAAGAAAAAAAAGATTCACGTGCCCTGTTGAGATGGTGTACTGAAAAACCTCCATTGATATATAATTCATCAGTAGGAAAATAGGCGTAATTTATTCCCAACTGTACATCGAGGTAATTAATATTGGGATTGTCGAGGTAAACACTTGTTGGAATATTCTGATCAAAGAATCTTCCGTCAAACTGATCAGGAAACTTAAGATGCTGAGTGTTTACTCTTTTATTCGCCCATCCGACATTAAAGCCGGCCGAAAGAAGGTGAGATTCGGCAATCATCTGGTGATATCCTAGGGAGGCGTACACTTTGGTAGAAGTAAGTGAGCCACTGCCGGCGACATCACGCAGGATAGCTCCGCCAACACCCACCCATCCTGTTTCTATGCGATCTCTGAAAACCTGTGCATCTCCCCATACACTCATTGTTTTATAGGGAATGGTCATAACATTTGACCATTGGTTGCGATAGTTGGCGCCTAATCTATAATCTGCTTCAGGGATAAAACCCGTGTTAGCAGGATTGGTAGTGAGCGGTGAATTGAACCATTGTGAAAAATGCAGATCCTGTGAGAAACCTGTCAAACTCCCACCACAACATAATATCATTATCACAAAAAATCTTCCCATCATTTATCGTATTAGCGTTATATCGCCTGTTTTTCTTTGCGTTCTTCCATCAGAAAATTGAACATCGAGTGTATAGGTGTACACGTCCATAGGTAATAACTGGCCATTTTTCGTGCCATCCCATCCTAATTTTCTGTCGTTGGTTTCAAATACTATTTGTCCCCACCGGTTATAAATTTTCCATGACATTCTTGCTATTCCAAATCCTTCTACTCTTATAACACTATTCCTTCCAAATCTGCCAGGCGTAAAGGCATTGGGAACGTCAAGAAGAGGATCTATCAGGGATTCTACCGGGAGATAAGCAGTATCGGAGCATCCGGCTTCATTGAAAGCCACCAGCATAGCATTAAATGTTCCTGTTTCATTATACTGATGCAATACCGTATCCATATTATTCTTTGTCACAACATCCCCGTCTCCAAAATGCCATTCGAAGCGCACACCTCGTAATGAGTTGTTATAAAAAATCGTAGGTCTGTTCACTTCAGGAGTTACGGGTGTATAAGAAAATGCTGCCAATGGTTTTTCATATACTGTAATGGTGAATGTTTCGGTATCAGTAATATTACATGTTCTTACATCTGTTGCTGTTAGTGTAACAATGTATGTACCCGGATTCTGGTAAGTGTGAACCGGGTGTTCCTCTATGGAAGTTGTACCATCTCCAAAATCCCAGAAGAATTCACTACCAGCCAGAGAAGTATTATTAAATACAGCGTCGTAGGGCGCACAGCCTTTGTCTGGCGTTTCAAATTGCGCTACAACCAGCGGATTTACCCTTAAGTTGTTTGGCAACGAATCAGGGTTGTTACAATACATAGTATCATTCAGGATAAGCTTTACTATATAGGGACCCGGTGTAGCATAAGAATGATCCACAAAGCCTGTACCTGCAGGAATCCTGGTACCATCTCCGAAATCCCAGATAAAACTATTAGGTTTAAAGGGCTCCGAGTTGAAGGTGGATAAATTGGTAAACCTGTATTGTAACGATTGGCAGTCACCAATCTTGTCGATTTGCATATCTAATGTGGCACGGTCATTACCCACTCTTATATAAGTATAGGCGGTATCCCTTTCATTACAGGAAGCAAGGTCTTCGGCTATCAGCCTAACCTGGAATCTCCCGATGTTTGTATAAGTATGTGTTATATTAAAATCAGTAGTGGATACTTCAGCCGAACCATCTCCAAAATCCCAGAAATACCTTTTACCGTTCATAATAGTATCCCTGAAGTCCACTGTAAAAGGAGCACATCCTACAGTGTCGGGAACGCCGTTGGCATAGGCTTTTGGGCCGGAAGCGACTCCTGCAAAGTCGAATGCTATTTTAACGGCGGCGAGGTTACAACCATTAGTGCCTGCTCCGTTAACCGGACCAATCACTCCCGGCGTTGTAGGAAAACGTACGTTGGCAGGACCATTACAGTTAGCGCAAATAGCCTGATAGATCACCCCCTGCTGGTCGTACCGGCTTGTGCCGCCATCAACATGTTCCCCATATCTGCCATTAG
This sequence comes from uncultured Chitinophagaceae bacterium, assembly GCA_964606315.1. GTDB lineage: Bacteria > Bacteroidota > Bacteroidia > Chitinophagales > Chitinophagaceae > Flavitalea. The sequence goes on from CAZSFY010000015.1 coordinate 67,220, forward strand.
TCTGACCAAAGTAGGTTCCATAAAGAAGAGCAGAAGCATTTTTCTGGATAACTATAAAATAGAAGTCGTTGTTATCGGTCCCAGACTTAATAGCGTCTGAAGTAATAGGCATGTTCACTACACCGGCCATATCATAAGGATCGCTTTCAGAAGGTACCATCCACCCCCCCCATCCTGATATATAAATATTTTCACAACGGTCGACTAGGAACGCTACAGGTGACATGTTGGGTTTCCCGGACCCGTTTCCAAAAGTTGTAGTATATATATAAGCTGACAGATCGGGTTGTAGTTTAGCAATAAACTGTGAGTTTTGCGCTCCTCCGAAAGTAAGCGGAGCAGGCGTTCCTCTGGCTGCCCATGATCCCCTGGTAGTTCCCATGATATAGGGAATAGCTCTCCTGTCAAATTTTAAACCGTATATAATATCAACTGAATTAGTTCCTATATAGGTAGATCTGATAAGGTTTGAACCGTTATTACTGATAATAGCCACAAATCCATCGGGAGCGGGATCATTATTCTGGTCGGTACCGCCATTAAAAGTTGGTCCAATCGTTCCTGCGGCTATACCAGGAAAATTACCGCTCCTAGTCCCACCACCCACATATATTTCCTGTGTATTAGGATTTATGTCCAAAACAAAAGCGCCGTCATCGTTCGACCCACCCAGATAGGATGCCCATGTTACATTGGTACAGGAAGGATTTATTTTTAATACTACACCATCCTGGTTTCCACCAATAGTACTTTGAAAGGCACCGGAAGTAACAGGGAAATCGGTGGATTTTGTTTGTGCGGCCACATATATATTACCCGCACCATCTAAAATTACTTCGCTTCTTGAATCATCGCCATAATTACGAACCAGTGATCTTGCACCATGATTTCCGGTTCTCTGCAGATCTATGATGTTTACGCCATCATCATTAGAACCACCAATACTTAATGATCCAAATATGCCGGTTCCGGTACTATTCAGTTTAGTAACTACAATATTGGCGTTAGAGCTGGAAGCTGCTACACCCACCACTCCTGTAGTCGGATAATTATTTGAATATGTTCTTCCCATAACCACCAGGTTGCCTTCAGCATCAGAGAACAAGCTATGAGGATATTCATTATCTCTGCCGCCAATATAAGTGGCATACAATCGTTGTGTACCGTTAGGACTGAATTTCATAATACCTATGTCAGTACCATTATTACTGCCGGCAGAACCATAGTTACTTTGGTAGGCGCCCGGTGTTACGGGAAATCCTGCACCAAACACTATTCCGCCGGAAAAAAGGCTTCCATCGGGGCCGGGAGTAGCCGTAAAACCATATTGATTGGCAGTACTGCCGGTAAAAGATGAAAAAATAAGAGTGGGATCAATAACGAGTGCGGACTTTTTATCATATTCTGCCAACTGAAATCTTACCGTATTCCCATTTACTACGTATTTGCAATCAACTTTTTGTCTCCCTTTTATATTGTCGGATTGATAGCTGTAAGGGTATAATTCTTTTACTTCTCCCACTGAAGTCCTGATGACAAGATCATTATTTTTTATAGATAGTTTGTCAGCTCCTGTATAACGGATAACAATTTTTGAGGGATCCCCGCCGGGACGCACGATCAGGTCATATTTTAATCGGGAACCTTCGGAATAATACCTGATATCTATATTGGGATAAATATTTTTATAAGTTACGGCATTGTATATTTTAACTCCTGTTGCCCATTTTGAAGGATCATCACCGATAAAGTAGTTGTTATAAGTGTTAAGGGGTTTTTCAGAAACGATTTCAGGATTGGCATTAGCTCCTATGAACTCAACTCTGTAGGCATGCTTTCTTACTGTTTTTGAATGCAGACTGTTAGTGACTTGCTGATCTGTTACTCTGCCCGAAAGATCCTTACTGTAATCAATTTTCTTATTCGATTTGCCTGCCTTGTTAGGTTGGTGATCATGAGCATTAAGCGCTCTTAGGTCATCGGGATTAGCCAGGTCAACTGTAAAACCATTGCTATGGAGATAAAAAATACCGGTAGGCAACTCTCCCTTGTACTTGATAATGGATTCCCACTGTCCCTTATTCTCTATAAACTCAAATGAAGTACCGGAATCCTGTCCCGATACCTTTCCTACTACTAACCCCAGGGCAGCAACCAAAAGAGATAATCTGATCAATTTTCCTTTTTTTACAATGTAATAAATAAGACTGTTAATAAGAAGTTATGATACTATAAACCCTATAGGCCCAAAGTACATACTTCTTTCAAAGTATAAGGCTTATGCTTATCAGGAGATTTTGCTCCAGGCAGTAGTTTCGGTAGTTGATTGTAAATAGGATTTAAGTCCTTTATTATCCTGTGCGGCCAAGGTCGGATCCTTATCCAGGATATCCATAGCCATAAAGCGTGCCTGTTCCAATAGCGCCCGGTCCTGCACCAGGTCGGCCAACTTAAGGTTCAATGCGCCACTTTGCCTTGTTCCCTGAATATCACCCGGGCCTCTAAGTTCCAGGTCTTTTTCGGCAATTTTAAAACCATCACTAGTAGCTACCATAGTATTCAGTCTTTCTTTTGCATCTTTACTCAGTTGGCGGCTTGTTAACAGAATACAGTAGCTTTTTTCAGCCCCTCTTCCAACCCGTCCCCTTAACTGGTGAAGCTGTGACAGACCAAATTTTTCAGCGCTCTCTATGACCATAACACTAGCATTAGGAACATCCACACCTACTTCAATCACTGTCGTGGCCACCATTATTTGAGTATCATTTATGCGAAAGCGTTGCATGTTAGTATCTTTTGCATCATTGGGTTGTTTACCGTGTACCATGCTAATATGATATCGCGGCTCTGGAAACCATGCTTTCATATTTTCATAACCCCGAAACAGGTTTTCGTAATCCATCTTTTCAGATTCCTCTATTAAGGGGAAAATAATATATACCTGTCTTCCCTTCTCAATTTCTTCTTTAATAAATCCCATTACCTGCGATCGTGCTGTGTCATATCTATGTACGGTTTGAACGGGTTTGCGGTTTGGCGGCAACTCATCTATAACACTATAATCAAGATCTCCATAGGCTGTCATGGCCAGCGTACGCGGAATAGGAGTGGCAGTCATGACGAGCATATGTGGGGGGATAAGCGCTTTTTTCCAGAGTTTCGCCCTTTGAGCTACACCAAACCTATGCTGCTCATCTACAACAGCTAATCCTAACTGCTTGAATTCAACAGCATCTTCGATAATAGCGTGGGTTCCTACTAAAATGTGTACAGTTCCATCGACTAATTCCTGCAGAATTTTTTTTCGCTGAGCAGCTTTAACTGCGCCGGTCAGTAACCTTATCTGGACGGGCATATGCTGCAGAAGTGCCGTGAGATTTTGAAAATGCTGCCGTGCCAGTATTTCTGTCGGAGCCATCAGGCAACTCTGAAAACCGTTATCAGCAGCAATCAGCATACATAGTAAAGCGACCATCGTTTTGCCGCTTCCTACATCACCCTGTAATAACCGGTTCATCTGTTTGCCCGACCCCATATCGTTACGGATCTCTTTTATTACCCGTTTTTGTGCTCCTGTCAATACAAAAGGAAGATGATGCTCATAGAACCGGTTAAATAGTTCACCCACCTGTCCGAAAACATAGCCTTTGGAAAATTTATGCCGCTCCATTTTTACCAATCCCATTCTTAGTTGGGCAATGAATAACTCTTCAAATTTCAGTCTGTTGAGCGCAAGCTGATAATGTTGCAGGGTAGGGGGAAAGTGAATATGCTGAAACGCCAGATATCTTGAAGGTAAATGAAGTTGCCGGATGATTGTTTCGGGCAGGTTTTCAGGAATTTCCTTTTCACCAATAATATTCCATAATGCAGCGGTGATCTTAGCCAATTGTCTGCCACCTAATCCCCGCCCCTTTAGTTTTTCCGTACTGGGATATACGGGCTCGAGAAAACTGCGACCATCTTTTTTTTCTGCTGTATAAGGTTCAATTTCGGGATGTGATATTTGCATCTGGCCATTAAAACTGCCGATCTTCCCAAATGCCAGGTAAGTATTGCCTACGGTAAGTAATTTTTGTATCCAGTTGATTCCCTGGAACCATACCAACTCAAGACTACCTGTACTATCGTTAATGACAGCTACAAGTCGTTTGAACCTGCTGGCGCCAATAGTTTCCAAACTGGTCAATTTGCCGGCTACCTGCACATAATCCGATTGAAAATGAATTTGTCCTATAGGAGTAATGATTGTTTTATCGATATGCCTGTAGGGATAATGCTCAAGTAGGTCCCGGAAAGTAAATATGTTTAATTCCTTTTTGAGCAGATCCGCTCTTTGTGGACCAACTCCTTTTATATATTCGATCGGGCTTGATAATATGTTATCATTTCTTCTGGACATATATTTCTATCCATGCATGCGAAGATGGATTTCTTGGAACAGGGAAGGTGTCTACTCTATTATAATTTTCTAACAGCGCTTCTCTGACGGTGAAAGGATAGATATTATTTGAATAAGGTACATATTCAAAAATAACCAAGTCGTAATAGTTGTTTTTAACCCGGTCCGAAAACATTTTTATCTCTTTGTCGAACATACCCACACCTTTATGAAACCATAAAGGATAATCACTGCTTTTTTCCAATTCATAGGGAATTTCTGCTGCGAGCGTGGTAAGCTCCGACATATTCAATACTTTCAGTTCCTTTCCACTTTTGACGATATCACTGTTCATTAACCGGTCTAAACCGTCAACGGTTGGTCCGGGTAATAGTACTTTATGAAGAGTAGGTAAGGAACTGAGGCGCCACTGGCTAAGCGGAACAGCGGTCGTGTCGATCTCAATCATATAGGTATTGCGATTCACAACATCTGCATAAGTGTAACCTGCATGTGTATGCGTAGTATAGTCTGCCGGTTTAGCCGGTATCAGAAAACGTTCAATATATTTCCAATAGGTCTGGCTCCACCATAAAAGAATACACCCTGCAAGTACAAAGGTTGTTTTCCATGTATTGATGTTGATTGGTAAAAGTTTTCCCAGCATCGTGAAGATATACCCCACACAAAATGCATGAAAGAAAATATTATTGTCTACAGGAAGATAGCTGGTCACCTGGAAAATGGCCGCTTCAGCTATTATACCAAGTGTGAGCAGGGTAAATAACATCTGATTTTTTTCTCCAAGAACAAAATTTCTCATGTTTTTTACAGAGGCAAAAAGTATAATAATTACCAGGGCCAGGTAAAGTTTGAGCCATTGGGATGACAATAAGAATTCATTGATAATATCCGCAAAAGACATTCTCGAAGTATGAGGGGGCTGTCCATAATTAAACCAATATCCAAAAGCATATTCAGTGAGCGGAAGAATAATGATCAATGCGGTAATGAGTAATCCGCCAATAAAACTAACGGAAGGCAGGAAGCGTTTTTCAACGATTGCATCGTAGGCCAGGAGCGCCAGGCATACCAGCAGTGCCAGTCCGCCTCCATCCTGTTTGGTGAAGAATGAAAAGAATACAAAAGCGCCGGCCAGGAAGGACCATATATATAATGTTTTTTTTATTTTTTGTCCGGGTACAGGAAGCGGTCGCGTAAGGAAGTGACAAAGAAAAGCCAGGGCCACTATCTCATAATAGATTACTGTATTGTTATACCAGGGCCAGTAATTGGGAAGAGAAAAGCTCAGGCAGAACACCAGGATGGCTGCCAGGCTCGCAGCGAGTGGAACCTTAAAGCTGCGTAATATCCATCTGAATGACAGTCCCATAGTAATATTGATAAAGATCTGCGCCTTGATCAATGTGATCATCTGGCTTCCGAATATCTTGAAGAATATCGATGGTATTACCCAGTACATATAGCCCACAGGCATTCCAAAGTCCCGAAATGGCATTTGGCCATTAGCCATTCTATAGGCTCCTTCCCAGGACAGGTAACTGTTCAGTCTATACGGCAAATTGGGAAACAGCGGGATAAGTGCTATAACAATAATAAGTAAGATCTCGGTCAGGGATATAATACGCTTCATATTGATTCTTTTCACGTTATGCAAATCTAGCCGCCATTAATATTGCATCAAAGCCTTTTGTGAACTATCTTGTGATATGTAGGGAAGGCCAAAAGTATTGACTATTAATCATTTATTCCCACAGTATAAAAAATGACCCATTATATCACTTTATTGAGACCTAAACATTGGGCAAAAAACCTTTTCTTATTTGTTCCGTCATTTTTTGCAGGAAAGTTTTTTGAACTGGGAAAAATAGAACTGCTGATAGGCGGTTTTCTGGCTTTTAGCTGTCTGGCGAGTAGTATTTATATTATTAACGATTACCGCGATATTGAGGATGACAAAAAGCACCCGGAAAAGAAGAACAGGCCTCTTGCTTCGGGGTCAGTAAATAAGACAACGGCTCTTGTCATCAGCATTCTGCTCACGTTAGTGGGATTATGTATAGCTTACTGGGTCGATCAGAGTGGAAAGTTTTTGTTTGTGACCTGTATCTATTACGTACTTAATCTTTCTTATTCATTCGGGTTAAAAAATACCTCAATAATTGATATTATTATAGTAGCTATCGGTTTTGTGTTAAGGGTAAAGGGAGGGGCCATACTCGCTGAAGTAAACACCACTTCTTGGTTTATGATTATGACCTTCCTGTTAGCGCTGTTTATGGCCATTGCGAAGCGCCGTGATGATCTCATATTGAAGAGTACTACAGGGGTTGATATGCGCAAATCCATGAAAGGATACAGCCTTGAGTTTCTGAATACATTACTGGGACTGTTCTGTGCAATTATTATCGTTTCCTATGTTAACTATACCGTATCGCCGGTTTCATATGAAAAGTTCGGGCACCGTTTATATTATACTGCGCTATTTGTAATAGCCGGCATGATGCGTTATTTACAAATAACCTTTATACATAATAAGGCGGGGTCTCCAACGGATATTTTATATAAAGACCGTTTTATACAAATCACTCTTATCCTGTGGGCGGCTAGCTTTTTCGTGATATTATATTTAAGAGACCTAACATTTTTTGATAAATGAAGAAGAAGATTGCCAATTGGGGAAATTATCCATCGATGGAAAGTGACGAAAAGAGTTTCAGTTTTGATGAGCAATTGCGTGATATGATGGATAAGACCGATCATTTTATTCCCAGAGGGAATGGTAGATGTTATGGTGATGCATCGTTGGCTAACACAACCCTATCAACTTTACAGTACTACAGGATATTAGCTTTTGATACAGACAATGGCATTTTTGAATGTCAAAGTGGTTTAACGTTAGATAAGATACTTGAAGTAATTATTCCCAAGGGATGGTTTTTACCCGTAACGCCCGGTACTAAATTTATTACAGTAGGTGGTGCAGTAGGTAGTGATGTGCATGGCAAGAATCATCACGTAGATGGTTCTTTCAGCAATCATATCATTGAAATGAAGATCATGCTGGCTGATGGCAATCTCGTAACCTGCTCTCCAACGGTAAATACAGATCTTTTTGAAGCTACTTGCGGCGGAATGGGATTGACTGGTGTAATTACAACAGTAAAATTCAGATTGAAGAAAATAGAAACCTCGTATATCCGCCAGAAGCAACTGAAAGCTTCTAATCTCGAAGAGTTAATTAAATTATTTGAAGAGTATAAGGATTATACCTATTCCATGGCATGGATAGATTGTTTGACGAAAGGAAAACATTTTGGAAGAGGAATATTGATAGTTGGAGAACATGCTACAAAAGAAGAATTAAGCCCAAGCCAGCAAAGGAAACCACTTGCTTATTTTGGAAAATTTAAACTGACTTTCCCTTTTAATCTTCCTTCGTGGGTATTGAATACTTTAACAGTTAAAGCTTTTAATTTTCTGTACTACGGCAAAAATTTTAAAAAAGTAATTAGTAATGTAGTGCCGTATGAACCTTTCTTTTATCCCCTTGACGCCATATTGCATTGGAACAGAGGGTATGGTAAGAAAGGTTTTGTACAATACCAGTTTGTGCTGCCGTTGGCTGCCAGGCAGGGATTGATAGAGATATTGAAACGTATCAGCGACGAAGGACTTGGTTCTTTTCTCGCTGTATTAAAAGTTTTCGGTAAGCAAGAAAGCCTGATTTCTTTCCCAGATGAAGGATATACTCTGGCACTTGATTTTCCCGTTCGCAGAGGACTGTTTAAGTTCCTCGACGAGCTGGATGAAATAGTATTAAAATATGGAGGCAGGTTATATATGTCAAAAGACGCAAGGATGAAACCCGAAGTGTTGAGTAAGGGATATCCTAAGCTGGATACTTTTTTGGAAATCGTGAAAAAATATAATCCTGATGCCAAATTGGCCTCTGTTCAATCTGACAGATTATTACTTACAACTCATTGATCTATGCCAACAATTTTACTCTTAGGAGCAACGTCTGATATGTCGGCTGCCATTGCCGAAAAATTTGCATCCAAAGGATATGCTGTTCAGTTGGCTGCCAGAAATGCAAGCAGGCTGGAACCCATGCAATCCGATTTAACCATAAAATATAACGTTGCTGTAACACTACATGAGTTTGATGCTGTTGATACTTCAATTCATTTATCTTTTTTTAATTCTCTTTCAGTGAAACCGGATATTGTGATTTGCGTTTTTGGTTTGCTGGGAGATAATGAAAAAGCTATTGTTGACTGGAAGGAATCAGAAAAAATTATTAATACCAATTATACAGGAGCAGTATCCATACTGAATATTATAGGCGAACAATTCTCTGCCAGGAAGTCCGGGGTGATTGTAGGCATCAGTTCCGTAGCAGGGGAAAGAGGCAGACAAAGCAACTATATTTATGGTAGTGCTAAGGCAGGCTTTACCGCCTATTTGTCGGGGTTAAGAAATAATTTATACCGTAAAGACGTTCATGTAATGACCGTTCAGCCGGGATTTGTGTACACGAAAATGACAGAGGATCTAAGTTTGCCACCATTGCTTACTGCTAAGCCAGAAGATGTTGCGAATGCAGTGTATAAAGGAGTTATTAAAAAGAAGAATATTATTTATGTAAAATGGTTCTGGAGATATATTATGTTTATTATCAGATCCATTCCTGAATTTCTGTTTAAGAAGCTCAAATTGTAAAGCGTATTGTTCTGTCATATGTGTGTTTAATGAAACAGAAAACAGATGAAACCAGCGATTGCATTTTTTGATTTTGACGGCACGATTACCAGTAGGGATTCGTTACTGGAGTTTATAAAATACTGTAAAGGCAATACTGCTTTTTATTTTGGCTTCCTGTTGCATGCACCCATCCTTGTGGCGTATAAATTAAAAATCATTCCCAATCAGCGGGCGAAAGAAATTATGCTGAATTATTTCTTTGGAAAAATGAGTATCGACGAGTTCGATACTTATTGCGCAAGATTTAATAAAGAAGTAATGCCCACTCTTATTCGTCCCAAGGCCTTGCATGAGATCAATAAACTGAAAGAGAAAGGCGCTGAGATAGTAGTGGTTTCTGCATCACCTGAATACTGGATAGAAAAATGGTGCAGGTCCATGAATTTAAAATGTATCGCTACCCGTTTGTCGCTCACCCAGGATAATAAAATAACCGGGAAAATTGATGGATTTAATTGCTATGGAAAAGAGAAAGTAAGAAGGATCAACGAAAATTATGATCTTAATACTTTCTCTGCTGTATATTGTTACGGTGATACTCCCGGTGATAAATACATGTTATCGTTAGGGACCTACAAATTCTATAAACCTTTCAGATAAGGAATTATTTTTTTGTCAGCTTATTGGTTTACCCTCTATTTCAATTTGTAAACTGCTGTCAACTGGTGCACTGTGTTTTTGGTGGTAGTAAATGAGGATTGCAGTACAAGTTTTGATGCGGATACTTCTTTTACTGTAAGGCTTGCAGGCTCGCGATCACTATCATACCTGGTTTGTGTTATTGTTTTTGTTGCTTCATTATAAGACCATTCCCCCACTTCTTCTTCCAGCGGATCATCGTCATCACATTTTTTTGTCCCGGCATGTTTTATAATAGTACGATCACTTTTATACATTTCAGCATCGTCCCTATCGCATTCTTCTAATAAGATGGTTGCATCGGCATCTGGTTTCCCGTCCATATCCAAATCCACTGCCGGACTAACGGTAATAGATTCTATTTTCCAGTATTTATCTGTAAAAGAAGGTACTGCGGTTTGATGTGGTTTGACGGTAAAAGCAATTGCTGTTACTAATAAAGTAATGCAACATACTATCATGGTAATCCGGCTGTTTTTTCCTGCACTATGCATGAATTGAGATTTTGAAAATAAAAGGTTAATGATTGAAGGCAAATCTAACAGGCGAGCATAACAATGTGAGCGTAATTTCTCTGAATTGCTTATAGGAACGATTAGCGGTTAATTCAGCCGATAAGTTTTTTGAATGCTTTTGAGTCTATGTATAGGACAGCCCGGAGAGTAACAATTATATTTATGAATTTTTCAATATGTGTTGAGTTGGATGTCCTAAATTGATAAAATATCACTCGATTGGCTTATCTATTTATTAGATACACAATTCCATTTAATCACATTATGATAAATTATATATTATAATCAATCATTAGAATTCAATTAGAATGCATTAAAAGTGTTATTAATATTCACTTATTAGATAAATTTACTTAATTATTTTATATAATAATAAGGTATGATATTATATATGAAAAATGTTTATATCCTTCCTTTATTAAGGGTTTAAGCTCGTCACAGAAGGCAGCAGAAATCAAGTCTAATAAAGTTTTGTAATGCTCCAGGCCTCATACCACTGGACAAGACATTAATTTATTAAACTAATAGTAGATGGATTAGGATGACTTTTTTAATGCTGTCTCTCTTTGACGGAATCCACAAAAAGTGAGTTGATTTAAGATAAAACTAAGAATGATTAATAGCGTCAATTATTGAGCTTTCTTTTCTTATAGAACCAAACCAACTGCTTATGAATTGATTATTAATGTAATCGCTAATCCGTATCTGTTGTAGTTCCTGGGCTGTTTCACGGCATAAATAATCCCCGATCATTTATGGTAAACGCAATAGGGTCTTATTGACCTACAGGCACTCTATTACTATCACTTAAAAACTTAAAAAACTAACATGCGTAAATTACTGTTTTCAATTTTTGCTTTATCCGTTGCATTACTTTCTAATAACAACGCTAAAGCTCAGGATGAGTCGGATAAATTATCAATAGCCTTATCGTTAAATCATGATGCTTTCTTTGGTTTTAATCCAATGCTTTCCGGAGCCATTTCAGGTAAAAAAGCGGATTTTACTTTTTATGGTATCCAATGGGGGGCGGGCACTGCGGCAGCTTGGGGTAACTGGACAGAATTTGGATTAGGTGTTAATTTCAAAGCCGGAGAATATCTAAGTATCAATCCACAGTTAGGTTTCACCATGGGCAACCTGCTTTCTTCTTATACAGAAGGAAGATATGCTGTTGGTGACGGTATTGTACCAAATTTAACAGTAAACTTGAACAGCACTAAAATGGAAGGACAGATATATGCCGGCTATTATGCTGCTTTAAGAAAAGAAAGCGCAATGACCGCCAATTATGTGCACTATTGGATTAATCTTGGAACCAAAATATCTCCATTGTTTTCTTTTGGTGCTCATGTTGAAAATCTTTTCCGTTCAGGGGGCAAAGAGCAGCCAACAACCACTTCACAATATTATACATGGTTAGGACCCTATGTGCAATTCACTAAAGGTGTTGCAGGATTGAGATTCTCATTTGGTGGTAATCTTGCGAGCGAAGAAGCCAAAGCCAACTTCGATGGTGATTTCTATAAAATGAACCTTTTCTTTAATTTCTAATGAAGAGAATAAATATTATCAATCAATAATTAAACATATGCAGGTTTGCTTTCCGATCAAACCAAAAATTAAGTATGGTATAAATCTGCACAGCCTATTATTATAATCTTAGTTTTTTTGTGTTAACAGGCTCACCCCGGCTTTTCTAAGCTTCAGGTGAGTCTTTTTTATTTTTCCTTCCTTTTTTCACAGATTAGCAAGGACTGGTTGGTTGCTACCCCTATCAATCTGCGTTATTATCGTATTATTTTTAATAATTGTTGTTTATTAAATAAAATAAGACAACAACCCGGTTTTTTATTAATTCAGGTAATAGAACGATATATTTTGATAGTTTTACTCTGAAATAATTATATATTATAATCATAATTAATTGTTACTTTGTTATGGTTAAACTGATTTTTTGAAACAGCTTACATCCATATTACTAGTAGCGATTCTTGCCTTCAATCTATTTGGATATAATATTGTATTCAATATTGCTGAAAGCAATGCTGAGAAAAGAATCACAGCAAAGATTGTTAGCAATTTATATGATGATGAAAATCTAATAAGATTCGAAGTTCCAATCTATAATCCTTATCAGATGGATCAGGATGATTTTCAGTATGTTATGGATGAAATTACCATCGAAGATAAAGTGTACAAGCTGGTAAAACGACGTGTAGTGGATGGTAAATTAGAATTATACTGCCTCTATGATGATAGCAAAACACCTTTGTTGTCTGCAAGAAATGAATACTTCAAAAAAATTAATGATTTAGAGAACCCAAATACAACAGAGTCTAAAAATTCAAAATCTAATGTGGTTAAGTCAGGGTTAAGTAGTGAGTATGAATCTTTTTCTTCTGTATATCTTTTAGCGCCATTAACCGCTGCGGAAAATTCCGCAACAGATAATAAAACGTATGCTGTTTTATTCAGAACAATAGCCCACCCAGGCCAACCTCCGGAATTATCATAATTTCTTCCTATTATTCCCTTTAATGACGGTATAGAAAGTACCGTCAGGGGTATTATCATTTTACAATATCGTTTGTCGCCGGGTAGAAGACTGTTTAATCTACCTCTACAGAAGAGTGTATGATTTGGTACTTATACCGATCGATATATTCTGTATTTATTACTGCCTTTTGAAAATATATTGGATAGTCAGTAAATGAGAGGAGTTGTATTGATGCTAATTCCAGACACCTCAATAATACTGTCTGTAAGTTAGTAGTACAGGAATGTTTTTTATATAATTAATTGAAATGAAATAGAATAGAGTGTTTCGAATATGACATTTTATCAAGGAAATGTAACGGGACTTTCAGAAATATCTGTTTTTAAACAAGTTCCAAATCGTTAATAAATGAAAATAGTTTAGCATTTAAATAAAGTGTTTTTCCTCAATCAATTAGCCTGATAAAAGGAAGATGGTAAGAAGAAGAAAGGGCGCATCATTCCTGATGTGCCCTTATTATTTTCTAATTTTCTGCAAAAAAGTGGTACACTATTTTATTGCTTATTATTGTATTCTTTAATCAAAACATTACCATCATGTCTGCCAAATCTGCTATGGACCTTGTTAAGGAGGCCAAAAGTCAAATAGATAATCTTACACCTGAAGAGGTAAAAAAAGAATTAGAAAATAATAATGCTACACTAATAGATATTCGCGATAGCGAAGAGCTTCAACAAAATGGTAAGATACCGGGGTCAGTTCACGCTTCGAGGGGGATGCTGGAATTTTATGCTGATCCGACACTACCTTATTACCGTCCTGAATTCGACAAGAATAAAAAGTTGATCCTGCATTGTGCATCAGGTGGCCGGTCGGCTTTGGCTGCATTGACGCTCAAGCAGATGGGATATGATAATGTCGCACATCTTGACGGTGGCTTTAAGGCATGGAAAGAAAAAGGAATGGACATAGCACAGGGTTAACCTGGTTTTGTTACTTTGTTGTCGCTACACAAAAATCAGTATTTGACCTCGCAAAGGTCCTCATATTAAATAGATGATATTCTGTCACGTCAACTACTTTCTTATCGAATCCTTTTCGAATGTTTTAATATTTCTCTTTCCTGTCAAAAGCTGCATATCCTAAGAATAAAAAAATCCCGTTGAGAACAACAGGATGTAACCAAAACTGCTTATTAGTGAGAGAATATGTATTGCAAAACAACAGTAAATATTTTTCTGCTACAACACTGTAGTCATTGATAATATAAGATTAACACAGTATTGTCCCTGATCTTTTCCGTGGAGATAACAACATTATTTTCTTATTACCACCTGGATATATTAAAAAAGCCTGTAGTCTTTACTCTACAGGCTTTTTGATTTAGACTAATTTTTGATGAATTTTGTGATCTTTCTTCTTCCTTCGACTACTAATTCTACATAGTACATACCTCTTTGTAAATGAGACACATTTAAATATTGCTGAAGGTTAAGGCCTTTCTTCTCTACCGTTTGTGTGTGAATGGCTGTACCATTTACGTTGTAGATAGCAATTCTTCCTCTGCCGGTATGTTCACTGGTGAATTGTATATTCATTTCTGAAAAAACAGGATTAGGGTATACGGTTACTTTTTCTTCGTATCGAAGATTTTTCTCAGAGATAGTATCTTTTCCTGGCTTACCGGCGAAGATGGTGAGTTTTACTTCATCTGTTGCTTTAGCTCCATCATTATCCGTTACTGTAAGTTGGAAAACATACTCTCCTTCTTTAGCTCCTATGATTCCCGGAGTAGTGGTATTAGCATTAGTAATGGTAATGCCAGTATATCCGCTTAATTGAATCCATTGATAGCTCACAATTTCGCCATCCGGATCGTAAGAGTCTAATCCGTTCAAACGTATTCCCGGATCCGGCAGGGTAATTTTGATATCTACTCCTGCATCAGCTACTGGTGCAATATTTCCTGGAACGGGTGGAGGGTCAACTGGCGGAACATTAATTACTTCAGCATTAACTGTGATAGTAAAAGTAGTTTCACCTTTTGCTCCGTTATTATCGGTTACCACCAGCTTGAACTGGTAAGTTCCCTGTTGCAGGTTATTAATGCTGGTATTCTTAGCCGTAGCGTTCGCGATGGTAGAACCAGCAGGTCCGCTGACATAGCTCCAGGTCCATGCGACAATCTCTCCGTCGCTATCAGTAGAAGCTGCGGCAGTAACGTTTACACTGTTGGTCGGCAGAGCGATGGTTTTATTACCCCCTGCATTCGCCACGGGGGCAACATTAG
>CAZSFY010000016.1:0-75607 GCA_964606315.1 uncultured Chitinophagaceae bacterium
CGGGGCTGGATTTCTATCCTGGCCCTTTTTTATTTCTTAAAATGTTCAATAATTAGTTGGGCTTTAGATTTTCCAATAACATTGATTAACTCTTCTTCACTGAGCTCCCTGATCCTCTTTACCGATTTAAACTGCCTGAGTAATTGTTCAGCAGTATTGCTGCCAATGCCCTTAATGGTTTCCAACTCATTTTTAAATGTGCCTTTACTTCTCTTCTGACGATGAAAACTGATACCGAACCGATGTACTTCATCGCGTATTCGCCTGACCAGGTTAAGACTTTCGCTATTGAATGGCAGTCGCACCGATTCTTTATCTCCCGGAAAAAATATTTCCTCTTCATTTTTAGCCAATCCCACTAAAGTCATACTTCCCTGTAAATTAAGTTCTTTAATAGCCTCAACGGCTGCTCCTAATTGTCCTTTACCGCCATCTATGATAACCAGTTGGGGGAATGTTTCACCTTCTTCTTTTAGCCTCTTATAACGTCTGTGGACAACCTCCTTCATGGTGGCAAAATCATTAATTCCTTCAACTGTTTTTACATTAAATCTTCGGTAATCATTTTTATTGGGAACACCGTCCTTAAAACAGACCATTGCAGATACAGGATAACTACCCTGGAAATTACTGTTATCAAAACACTCGATATATACCGGTACTAAAGGTAATTGCAGGTCTTTCTGTAATTGATATAAAACCCTCTTTCTTTCCGTATCATCCTTGCCTTCCAAACGCAGAATTTTTTTCTTTTTTAATTCATCACGGAAGTAGTTTACATTTTTTTCGGAGAGATCCAGTAATTTTTTCTTATCACCTCCTTTAGGAACAGTAATAACGATTCCTTCTTCGGGATAATCAACAGGGAAGGGGACGATAATTTCGGAAGAAGCGCTGTTAAAAGTGTTTCGTATCTGTGCAATGGCGAATTGCATGATTTCTTCATCTTTTTCATCAAGATGCGTTTCCAGCTTGGCCGTATGTGTTTGTACAATAGTCCCATTCTGAATGTTCAGATAATTAACATAATACAGTTCACCATCTCTTAATAATGAAAACACATCGGCATTATTGAGATGCTTGCTTACTATTACTGAACGGGCTTCATAGCTCTGCAGGTGTTCTATTTTTTTTCTTATAAGTTCTGCATTTTCAAATTGCAGCGCCTCGGCAGCATTTTTCATTTCATTTTTAAAATGCTGAATAACCGGCTTTAGGTTTCCTTTAAGTATATTTTTTACCTGCTTAAGACCTTCTGCATAATCATCGCTGCTTTGCAGGCCTTCGCAGGGACCTTTGCAATTACCTAAGTGGTATTCCAGGCAAACCTTGAATTTCCCCTTTTTAATATTATTATCAGTCAGATTTAATTTGCAGGTTCTTAATTGTATAGTTGATCTTACAAAATCAAGCAACTCGCGCACTTTCCCTACTGATGTAAATGGCCCTATATATTGGGATCCGTCATTTATTTTTCTTCTTGTCAGGAAGATACGGGGAAACGGTTCATTTTTGAAGACGATATAGGGATACGATTTATCATCTTTAAGATCTATATTAAACTTTGGCTGAAATTGTTTTATGAGTGAATTTTCCAGTAGAAAAGCGTCCTGTTCAGAGTTAACAATGGTGAACTCAATCCGATGAATGCGGTTAATAAGCTCATATGTTTTGTAGTTGACCAGTGTTTTGGTAAAGTATGAACTTACCCTTTTACGCAGATTTTTGGCTTTGCCAACGTATAGCAGATTATTACTTGTATCGTAATATTTATATATTCCCGGTTCAGTAGGAATGGTATGCGCTATTTGTTGAAATTCTTTTTGCTGCATTTCATTTACTCTCCGTTATCCCAAACAACTTTTATTAATTCGGTTTCCGTATCGTCTGAAGTTTGTTTTTGAGTAATAATCTGGAAGTTACGGCCTGCTCTCCAGTATAGTTTTTTGGTAATGATATTTTTTCCCTCCCTGTAATTTTTTTCCAGGTATATACTTTTAACTCTATCATAAGTGTCGGTTCTTTCTGTAACTACATCAACTCTTTTAAGAGCAATACCTGGGTTAGTGGTATTATAATAGAAGGTAGCTGATCCTGCATTGTCCATAAAGGAAGTTTCTCTGAATTCGCGGCGAAAAACAGAGTCTTCGAGTACGTCAGGCAAAAATTCATTCGCCAAACGGTGAAATTCTTTATTGTCAATATACCCCGAATCATTGGCCAGTGCAGAAGTGGTATATATCTTTATACCTACAGGAGTAGAATCAACAATTGTTATTTCTCCCTTTAGGAAACCAAGAATAGGGAAAAATTTTTCAGGTTGAGGCACAGTATCCATGACGATGGGTTGGGGAGCAGATGAATCTTTTTCCTGGTTGTCGTTGCATGACAAGAGTACAATAACAACTGTTAAAAAGTAAAGTCCGAAAGAGATCGGTAAAGATTTGTTGTATGCCTGTTGATTGTTTTTCATATTTTGTTAATGTGAAACAGGATAATCCTGATTAATTATTTTATAGTTGATATAACGGAGAAGCTCCCCAATTTTTTTTAATGATCCTGATGGGTTAGTGAACGTTGTAAAAGTTAAAGAAATTTAAGCGTGTAAAATTAAAAAAAGCTGCCCGATAAAGAGCAGCTTTGTCAGTTAGCTATGGTAATATTAGCGGATAGTCTTGGTCACGCCCACTTTTATACCATATTCCATCAGGTATTCTTTGATGGGATATTCACTTTCGTAGGTTGATAATAGCTGGTAACGAAACTGGGGACCAACCTGCCATCTTACACTTCCGCGATCGTAGCTAATGAAAGCTTCGGCTGCAGTGTTGACATTCCATCTTCTTACCAATGATGGTTCTTTAGTATAATTTTTATAGTCGGTAGTAATCAGATAGCTATTCTTGTTTAACAGGTATGTTGGTTGTACAGTACCCGCCACCCTAAATTGCACTTTGTCGCCCCCAAAAACCTTGTATTCAAGTCCAACAGGAATTGATAATTGGAAAAACTGGTTTTTCAAACTTTCGGCCGAAGTGCCATTGAAATTATTGATATCGGTATAATTGATCAGGGTTCTTGGTCCAGTACCCTGTAACGTGGCGTCAAGGGCAATAACGGCCGACTGGCGTGGAGCGCGAAAGGCTTCAATATCATATTTCGCATAGTTAAACTGAACGCCACCCTTAATAGTAATACGTTTATTTAAATTAAGCAGTGCATGTGAGCCTATCTCAAATCCGAGTGCGGGGCGGTGGTTTACCACGCTGTTGACATCAGGATCAGTATTATTTCCGGGATTTTGTCCCTGTATATTTTTATAATTGTCGCTGGAGGTAAGTTTTCTGTAGTTAACAGTAGGCGAGAAGGCAAGTTGCCAGCTCAGGCGCTTTACCAACGCCGGTATTTTTATATTTACCTGGTCGTGCAGCCAGTTGATTCTATCCTTCTTTGTTTCAACTTCAGCGATTCCGAGCGTTTGTCCCTCTATAATAGTACTGGTCCCCGGAGAAATAAATGTATTATCGGGCCATGTAAGTTCTATATTATATTTTTCATGCTCACTGAGTGGCTCAAGTCCGCTGATAAGCAGTGAGGCTTTTTTAGTATTAATGCCTGCGGCCGTTGGAGCATCAAATAATTGTAAGGGAATGTCGAATGAAGCTGTAAGCGAACCGCTGTCTTCTACTGCGATATCAGCAGAAGTAACTGTTTCCCTGTAGCCGGAAATATCTGGAATATCTGTATTGATGAAGGGATCGAGCTGCGCCGCTGTAACAGGTGGTTTTACAGATGCAGGGGCTGAGTGAATAGGATTGGTATTTTTAGAAGACGGGGCTATAAGTTCAGTGATAGCTACATAGCTGATGCTGGAAAGCAGGATAATGAAGCCCGTCCAATACCATTTTCTATAAGAGTGAAGCGACTTGTCTATACCCCTCCATACTTTATCGGATGGATACATCTTGTACTGGTCAGCTTTTTCTTTAAGGTAATCTTCAAAGTCATTATGTTGGAACCACTTCTCCATTAGTCGTTAGTTTGTACCGGATTATATTTTCAAGGGGTAGATTGCTATTTTTAAAATTATTTCATCAATTTGTTTTAGTTCCTAATGCTCAATGGTTCGCTGCGACACCTAGCCACTCTGTTTTAAACCTGCCGGGATTGATGATATTCTTTTTGATCAGAATATCTTCCAGCATTTGTTTGGCCCTTGTGTATTGGGATCGGCTCGTGCTTTCTTCCACATCCAGCATTTCTGCTATTTCTTTGTGTGAATATCCCTCTATAGCATACAAGTTCAACACCGTCCGGTATCCCAAAGGCAGTATTCTGATACACTCCACTATCTGTTTCGCCTGCACAATGGAAGGCACTGAATCTTCCCTTATCTGTATGCCAGTAGCATGGATAATATCCACACTTTCATTAAACTTTTTATTCTTTTTCAGGTGATTGATGCAGGTATGCACGATGATACGCCTAACCCATCCCTCAAATGCTCCTTTATTCTGAAAGGTGTGTATCTGGGAAAAAACCTTAATAAAACCTTCCTGGAGCATGTCTTCAGCATCTTCCCTGTTATGGGCGAACCGATAACATACCGAGAGCATTTTAGGGCTGTATTTGCTATACAGTTCCCGCTGTGCTACTCCATCGTTTTGTAAACAACCTGATAAAATGGCTTCTTCCGTCATTTTTGCGCCGGTTAGTTGCCATGTAATTTAGACAATTTCATGCACTAAAAGCTGCACTGGCAAAGAAAAAATCAGCCTGGAGCGGGGGGATTGGGAGTTGATGGTGAACAATGGAGAGTGGAGAGGGGACAGTTGATAGTGGATAATTGACAGTGAAGAGTTAGTGATTTGGAACTAAATACCTGCTCGGGTACAGGAAGCAGCATGACCAAAACCGCAAATAGTAGCAACTCCTGATAAAAAATAACAGCCGCTGTCCACTTTCCACTGTCCATTATATAAGCACCTTTCCGGTCATCTCCGCGGGAATGGGAAGTCCCATCATGGTTAAAATAGTAGGGGCTATATCACCGAGCTTTCCGGGTTTTACCGCTCCATTCCATTCTTTATCAATGATAAATAGGGGAACGAGGTTAAGGGTATGGGCCGTATTCGGTGTACCATCTTCGTTGATCATATAGTCGGCATTACCATGATCGGCGGTGAGAAATACGGTGTAGCCGTGCGCTAAAGCTGCGGTCACTACCCGTTGTACGCAGGCATCAACTGTCTCGACAGCTTTTATGCCTGCCGCAAACACCCCTGTATGGCCTACCATATCGGCATTGGCATAGTTGAGGCAGATGAAATCCGCACTCTCGTTTTCTATTTGGGGTATAATGGCATCGGTCAACTCATAAGCGCTCATTTCGGGCTTAAGATCGTAGGTGGCTACTTTAGGCGAGGGCACCATTATACGCTCTTCATTTTCGAAAGGAAGCTCGCGGCCGCCATTGAAGAAAAAAGTTACATGTGGGTATTTTTCTGTTTCTGCAATGCGGATCTGTTTTTTTCCGGAAGTCTGTAAAACTTCACCAAGTGTATTGGTGAGATTGTCGGTTTCGAAAATTACGCCCACATTTTTATACGTTTTATCGTACTCTGTCATAGTGGTATAGTAGAGCGATAATTTTTTCATATTAAATTCAGGAAAATCAGTTTGTGTAAGCACTTGCGTGATTTCCCTGCAACGGTCGGTACGGAAATTAAAACAGATCACAGAGTCACCCTCTTTGATAACAGCCGGATGTTGTCCGTTTTCCGTGATCACGGTAGGTTTTATGAACTCATCTGTAATGTTATGTTCATAAGCGTCAGCAATGGCTTTAACAGGATCTGAAGAATGTTCTCCTATTCCCAATACCATCGCATCATAAGCGAGCTTTACGCGTTCCCAACGTTTATCGCGATCCATAGCAAAGTATCTTCCGCTAATAGTTCCTATCCTCCCTACTGTTTTTGCGATATGCTGCTGCAATTCCGTAATAAAATGTAATCCACTTTTAGAATCTGTATCACGCCCATCAGTAAACGCGTGAATGACCACATCAGTTTTTTCTTCTTTCCGACAAATATCCAGGATTGCCTTGAGATGATTAATATGGGAATGCACCCCCCCATCGCTTACCAGGCCAATAAGGTGTAAAGTACCTGGACGCCTGATACTGTTCAGTAACATGGCATTTTGTGCAAAATATCCATCGCGTACGGCAACATTGATCCTTTGCAATTCCTGGTAAACAATGCGGCCGGCACCCAGGTTAAGGTGACCTACTTCCGAATTGCCCATTTGTCCATCAGGTAATCCAACGTCCTCACCACAGGTAACAAGGGTTGTATTGGGATATTTTGAATATAAAGAGCTTACAAAAGGAACGTTCGCGTTTTGAATAGCATCGGATGATTTAACTTTTCCTAATCCCCATCCGTCCATAATTACCAAAATAGCCTTTTTCGACATGATTACGATTTTATCTAAACTATAAAGGTATTATTTCTGTGATGTTATGTGGCTATTTTGGCATGTTTTTCGCAAATTTGCTTTAAATCTAACGATGAAGCCAGCGTGATTAAAATTGTTATTGTTCTCACCGGGAATAAAATTATTTTAAGCATGTAACGTTACATCAGGTATCAGATAAAGATTTGCTGATGTCACTTGATTCTTCTGGCCATATCAAATTAAAAAACACACAGATGAACAAATATCTGGGAATGATGGCAGTTGTTATATCTCTCTTCCTGTCATCTTTCGCTCCAACTTATTCTATTGATGAAGTGCTTGTAGCCTTGCGCACGGGAGATGCTGCGCAATTGGCGAAACATTTCGATAACCGCGTAGATATATCGTTACCTAATAAAAGCGATAATTATAGTAAAAAACAGGCGGAAATGATCTTAAAGGATTTTTTCGCTACTAATGAAGTGAAAAACTTCCAGGTTAAACATAAAGGAGAAAATAACGGATCACAATTTTGTATTGGACTGCTGCAAACGCGTAATGGTAACTTTCGTACTAAACTTTACATGAAACAAAAGGGCAAGTTGCAGGTTGTTCAGGAACTGGCTTTTCAGATTGAAGAATAGATGATCAATTCATTTTAAAGGGAACGATCATTTCGAATACCGGAATATTCACTTCGAAAGTTGATTTGTTATGGAGATTTTCCATCGTGTACGTTCCATGCATTTTTCCTAGCTCCGAACGAAGATTGCAACCACTTACATATCGGTATTTCTCCGATGGCTGGAGAACAGGCTGAACACCTACCACTCCTTCACCCTCAACTTCCCTGTCAGTACTATTACTGTCAACAATATACCAATGGCGCCGTAGTAATTTAACCGGGAAAGAATTGTGGTTCTCGATAGTGATCCTGTAAGCAAACATGTATTCGCTTACTACCGGGTTAGAATATTCTGGCTGGTAGAAAGTTTCAACAGTAACTTCAATGCCTTCCGAAATTGTTGATACCATTCAGATCATTTGTTGGTAAAAGTAGAAAAAAAATTATCCGCTTCACCGTTTGTAATAATAATTAACAGGAAATGTGTAAAGCTTTACTAATTTTACCGCATCCACAAATTGATAAAAGAAAAGAAAATAAAAAATATAAGGATGAAAATAGCTGTAGCAAAAGGAGATGGTATTGGTCCGGAAATAATGGATGCCGTTTTATCTATTTTTCAAGCTGCAAAAGTACCTCTTGAATATGAATTTGTTGATATGGGTAAGTGGGTGTTCGACAAGGGGTTTAACAACGGAATGACTCCCGAAGCGCTTCAAACGATCGAAAACCTGGGTATTCTTTTTAAAGGTCCGATGGAAACGCCAAAAGGTAAAGGCGTAAAAAGCATCAACGTAACAGCGAGAAAAACCTGGAACACTTATGCCAATAACAGAACGTTTCAGACGCTTTCAGGTGTGGATACTGTTTTTAGCAAAGCCGGAATTCCTATTGATATAACAGTGGTAAGGGAGAATATCGAAGATACCTACGGTGGAATAGAACATATGCTTACCCATGATGTAGCCCTTAGCAGAAGATTCATTACTCGTCCGGGGAGTTTGCAGGTGATTAAATACGCCTTTGAAATGGCCAAGAAAAAGAATGCCCGCCGTATAACCTGTGGGCATAAGGCCAATATCATGAAGATCACTGATGGATTGTTCCTGGAATGTTTTTACGAAGTAGCTAAGAGTTACCCCGAATTAAAAGCTGATGATGTAATCGTGGACGATCTCTGTATGAAACTGGTTATCCGTCCCGATACATTTGATGTGGTGGTGCTTACTAACCTGCAGGGTGATATTGTAAGTGATCTGTGTGCGGGACTTGTAGGCGGACTGGGATTTGCACCATCAGCCAACATAGGAGATTATATTTCCATATTTGAAGCCGTTCATGGAACCGCGCCTGATATTGCCGGTAGAAATATTGCTAATCCTACTGCTTTGCTGTTAAGCGGATTCGGAATGCTACGTCACCTTGGCCTGGGACAAAGCGCAACATTGATTGAAAACGCTTTACTATATACTTTGGAAAGCGGCGTACATACCGGTGACTTTGGCAGTAAATCTATTCCTCCTGTAAATACTACCCAGTTTGCAGAAGCTATCATTGCCAATTTTGGTAAAAAACCTGCTCATAATCCTAAACCTGACGGACAAGATGTTCCTTCTTCCTGTACAGTATTTCATCTGGAACAAAACGCTATGATGGAAAGCACGGAAGGAGACAATGAAAAAATTGTTGGAGTAGATATGTTTTTGGAAAGTAACCTGCAACCGGATATGATAGCTAAAAAGTGCGAGCGTCATGCGGGAGTGAAGTTTAAGCTTGTAAATATCAGCAATAGAGGTACACAGGTATGGCCGACAGGTAGCCGTTATACAAATCTTGTCAATCAATATAATGCAAGATTCGAAAGCCTTGATGGCGAAGGATTAAATCAGCAGGATATTATAGGATTATACGTTAGTTTGAGCGGGGATTTCAAAATTGCCAGCCTTGAATTACTGAATATGTGGGGCGACAAACGGGGTTATAGCCTGGCGCAGGGTCAATAATGATATTATGGTATTTGATGACGTATTAGAAGTATTGGTGCAACAGGCACTAAAAGAAGATATCGGTGACGGCGACCATTCTACGCTTTCATGTATTCCGGCAAATGCGCGTGGTACTGCGGAATTGAAAATAAAACAAGATGGTATTATTGCAGGTATGCATGTGGCTGAAAAAATATTTATGATGGTTGAACCATCATCTTTATTTACAGCGCTTAAGCTCGATGGTGATGAGATGAAAAACGGCGAGATAGCTTTTACAGTTGAATCATCCGTACATACTATTCTGAATGTTGAGCGACTGGTATTGAATACTATGCAAAGAATGAGCGGAATAGCTACGCTCACCAGGTCTTATGCCGATAAAATAAAAGATTATCCCGCTAAAATTCTAGATACGCGTAAAACAACACCCAACTTCAGACTGCTGGAAAAGGAAGCAGTAAGAATTGGTGGCGGATATAATCACAGAATGGGTTTGTATGATATGATTATGTTGAAAGATAATCATATAGATTATGCCGGCGGATTGGAAAAAGCGATTGAAAAAGCATGGTTATACGTACAGAATATAAAACCCGGTCTCAAGATAGAAGTAGAAACAAGAAGTATTGATGAAGTAAAAAGGGTTGTGGCTATAGGAAAAGTAAACAGAATAATGCTGGATAATTTTACTCCTTCTTTAATTGAAGAAGCGTTGGCTATTATTGATGGAAAATTCGAAACAGAGGCCAGTGGGGGAATCAATCTGGATAATATTGAATCCTATGCTGCTACCGGTGTGGATTATATTAGCGTAGGAGCGTTGATTCACCAGGCTAAAAGCCTCGATCTTAGTTTGAAAGCTGTCAACAATTAATGTATGAGCAGGAAAAAATCATCTTTTAACGGTATTGTATATTCGACTGATCCTGGATTTAAAGGGTTTGAAGAAGAACTTTCTGCACAGGAAACATTGCCACCGGCACAACAACTGCTAAGAATTAAACTGGATACTAAACACAGGGGAGGTAAAACAGTTACGCTGATAGAGAATTTTATAGGTAAAGAAGATGATCTTGAATCGTTAGGTAAACAAATAAAATCGTATTGCGGTACTGGCGGCAGCGTTAAAGACGGACAGATCATTATACAAGGCGATCAGCGTCAAAAGATTTTGCAATGGCTGCAAAAGAATGGATATAAGGCAAAAATATAGCCGTTATACATTGTCCTCGCAACAGAAAACAACTTTATTTTTCAGTCTGATTGCTTAGTTGATTTATCTGATCAAAAAGTTTTTTATAAAATTTCTTTTTTCTTCTGAACACCGATTTTATAAAGGATATATCCCATGATCGCAAAAAGAATTACCCCAAGAAGGAAATAACCTTTTTCTGATAACAAATGAATGAGGGTTTCTTCAACGCTTAGTGAGCGGAGAATGCTTTCGCCAACATCTGTTCCTGCAAGAAACGCAATCAGTACACCGGCAACGGCTCCACCGGCAACTAACCCGGTCGCAAATAAATTACCGCTGCCTAATTCTTCTTCTTCGGCAGATGCCGGTTTCTTTTTTCTGTCTACTAATCCCTTAATAGCGCCACCTACAAATATGGGTAATGTTGTGGATAGGGGAAGATAAGCTCCTACTGCAAAACTCAATGAGCTTATGCCGCACAATTCCATAGTTACGGCGATGAACATTCCGACAAACACAAATTCCCAATCAAGATTTTGTGATAATATTCCTTTGATCAATGTAGCCATTAATGTGGCTTGCGGTGCTGGAAACTTTTCTGTTCCTATGGCATGAGTAACGCCTTCGTTCAGCATTTGTTGAGTCGGGTTGTCCAGGAATTTTATCGTCAGACCAATTACGAGCGACGATACTATTGCACCTACAAACAAAGCTATTTGTTGATTACGCGGAGTGGCTCCTACAATAAATCCGCTTTTTAAATCCTGTGAAGTAGCTCCAGCATTTGCAGCAGCAATACAGATCATTCCACCTACTACTAACACTAATGGTTCATACGATTTTCCCGTCCACCCAACGCTTAAAAATATCAGGCTCGTGCCCATAACCGTCGCAATGGTCATTCCTGATATGGGGTTATTGGATGAGCCGATTAATCCGACGATACGTGAAGACACAGTTACGAATAACGCTCCAAAAACCACTACCAGAATACCGATAAGCAATTTTTGCATAAAACCTTCACCCGGAACCTGCGGTAGTAAGGTAATAAGCAGAACAAGTCCAAGACTTCCAAATCCGACGATCTTAATACTAAGATCTTTTTCTGTTCTTAGTGAAGAGGGAGATCCTGCATTATCTTTTGTTTTAAGAGAGGCAATACTTCCTTTTACCGATTTAATAATCGTGGGAATTGTTTTTATCAGTGTGATAATTCCTCCCGCAGCAACTGCTCCTGCTCCAATTTGCCTGATGAAAGCATAATAAATAGCAGATGAATAATCACCAAAACTATGTGTTTCAGGGTTCCAACCACCCTTTCCTCCGCTTTTGGTAATATCTTCCAGATAACCCAGTTTAATAAGTTGAAGGGCTATGGTATCTGCCGGTACAACAGTCGATAATAAAGGAATAAATACCAGCCAGCTTAGTACACCTCCGGCTACGAGAATACCTGCAATACGCGGACCTATGATATAACCTACACCCAGGTATTCAGGCGTAATTTCACCACTTATTCTTGCTGAAGGAAAAAACTTGTTGGCTTTTTCTGTTGTATAATGGGGAAGCTCCGCTATAAAGCGTATAACTTTCTGAAAAAGGGCATATAGAAAAGCCACTCCTAATCCCCAGAAAGCGGTACGCGCAAAATCACCTCCTTTTTCACCGGCTTTCAATACATCGCCGCATGCCGTTCCTTCGGGATAAGGAAGTTTACCATGTTCATTAACAATTAAAGAGCGGCGTAACGGAACCATTAGCAAAGTCCCCAACAGTCCACCTACTATCGATAAAATAAGAATAGTGAGATAATTGAAATAAGAAGCACTATCAGGCGATGATAAAAACAGGAACCCAGGTAAAGTGAATGCCACGCCTGCAGCAATACTTTCTCCTGCGCTTCCTGTTGTTTGAATGATATTGTTTTCGAGAATGGTAGTCTTAAAAAATCTCCGCCCAAGTGTAATAGCAATCACGGCAATAGGAATAGAGGCACTTACTGTTAATCCTGCTTTTAACGCAAGATAAACCGTTGCAGCACCGAAAATAATACCGAACAACGCTCCGAGTAAAATGGATTTAACAGTAAGTTCTTTTACGTTTTGTTCAGGGCTAATGAACGGCTGGAATTTTTTTTCAGGCATATTTTAAAGTGATTAATCTTCAGATGCGGTGGCTTCAATTACTACTTTATTTAATTTTTTAGTAATTGGAAATATAATCAATCCTGCAACAATAGCTGCAGCTGCGCTAATTCCAAAGAATACTGCTTTATCATCAAATTTATCCCAGAAACCAGCGAGGATACCTGATATTTTACCCCCTAATGAAGTAGTAAGCATCCAACCACCCATCATTAATGCAGTAAATCTGCGAGGAGAAACTTTTGATACAAGTGATAATCCTATTGGACTCATAAATAATTCGCTGATGGTAAATACACCATAGCTGGCAAATATCCAGGCAGAAGAAACTTTATTCTCGTAAATATTAGTAGATAAACATGCGGCTACCATTACTAAAGAGGATACGCCTGCTATAATAACACCCCATGCCATTTTTGATGGAGTAGAAGGCTCTTTACTACGAGAACGCAACCAACCAAAAAGTCCGACTATAATAGGCGTGAGGATAATTATCCAGAAAGGATTTATTGATTGATATATTTCTGTTGAAATAAGTTTAAGATCCTGCTCTGGCGCAGGCCACTGATCTTCAGGTAAATTTTTAAAGTAAGGGTCAATGCCTGTTTCAGTCAATACTTTGCCATTTGCATCGGATTGTGCGCGAAACTGATTATCCAATACTGGAACTTCTTTGGGATTTGTATTTACAGTCTGTAACAGTCCAAAAGGTTTTAGCGCTCCTTCAACCGACTTAGGTGTTTCTCTGTTTGTATATGTTTCTGCCCAAATAGTTAATGCAGTTGAATTCTGGTTATAAATATTCCAGAATACAATTGCTACAGCAAATAATGTCAGTAATGTGCCAAGTCTTCTTTTATCAAATGGTTCTGCGCGTTGCCATAAAGAGATATAAAAAATAATGATAGGTATACACGCGAAAATGAAGGCGTCATTAGAATCAGAGCCTATAATATTTCCCGGAATAAACCATCCGATTGTACCCGCAATGGCAGCTGGGAGAAAAACATATAATCCGATTTTCGAAATAGGCATATCACCTTTCTGTACAGGCTTAATAACATCGGCATGTTTAACGTGTTTTCTGCCTGTTGCAAACCAGATAACACCAACCAGCATACCAACTCCGGCGGCAGCAAATGCATAACTCCAACTATAATTATTTCTCAGAAATGAAGCAACAAAATTGCAGACAAAGGCACCGATATTGATACCCATATAGAATATATTGTAGGCTGAATCTTTTTTAGGCTTCAATTCTTCTTTATTGTACATGTTGCCAAGCAGTGTACTAATATTAGGTTTAAAGAAACCGTTACCAATAATGATACAAAGTAATGCTATATACAATAATGCGTTGCTACCCGGAACTGCCAATAAAAAGTAGCCGAGCGCCATTAAAGACCCGCCGAGAAAGATTGCCCTTCCGTACCCAAGATAGCGGTCTGCAATTAACCCTCCGATAAAAGGAGTCAGGTAAACAAGCGCTACATAAGTGCCTACAATATCAATAGCGTTTACAGTATCAAAACCGCGTCCGCCATTACCTGTGGTATCAGTAAGGTAAAGAAACAGGATGCCTATCATTAAATAATAACCGAATCTTTCCCACATTTCAGTAAAAAAAAGAACTATTAGTCCACGTGGATGTTTAACCTTGCCAGCGAGTTGATTCATTAATGTGTTTTTTGAGGTAAGAGTATTAATGGTGTAAAATAGTGATAAATTTGCCCACCAAAAAAAATGCAGCATCACAATGAATCTATTATTACTAGGAAGCGGGGGAAGGGAACATGCCATAGCATGGAAATGTGCGAAGAGTAAACACTGCGATAAACTATTCATAGCGCCGGGAAATGCCGGTACAAGGCTGGCAGGTACTAATGTCCAAATGGATATCAACGACTTTGATGCAATAAAGACATTCTGCTTGCAGGAAAGCATTGATATAGTAATCGTTGGGCCGGAAGAACCACTGGTGCGGGGCATTGCCGACAGTTTTATAAGCGATCCGAAAGTAGCTAACATTCCCATCATAGGTCCCTCACGCGTAGGGGCACAACTGGAAGGCAGTAAGTCTTTTGCCAAGCATTTCATGAAAAGACATAATATTCCTACTGCTTCCTATAAGGAATTTGACAGCAGCAACTATGCTGAAGGCATCCCTTATTTACAGCAACATGATCTGCCAATTGTTTTAAAAGCCGATGGACTGGCTGCCGGTAAAGGTGTGATCATTTGTCAATCGCATATTGAGGCTATCAGTGAATATGAGTTGATGATACAACAGCAAAAATTTGGTGATGCAGGCAAGAAGGTGGTAGTGGAAGAATTCCTGAATGGTATCGAAATGAGTGTATTTATACTTTGCGACGGAAAGAATTATGTAACGCTGCCTTCAGCGAAAGACTATAAACGTATCCATGTTGGAGATAAAGGACCAAATACCGGTGGAATGGGCGCTGTAAGCCCGGTTCCTTTTGCTGACGAAGCATTTATGAAAAAAGTGAAGGACCGTATTATTGTTCCCACTGTCGAAGGCCTTAAAAAAGATAACATCGACTATAGGGGATTTATATTCATCGGGTTGATCAAAGTCAATGATGAACCAATGGTAATAGAGTATAATTGCAGAATGGGTGATCCTGAAACAGAAGTGGTGATCCCCCGATTGAAAAACGATCTTATAGAAATTTTTCAGGCTGTCGCCGCTCAAAAACTGGATACTGTCAGAATAGAAGAAGATCCTCGTGCGGCCTGCACAGTGATGGCAGTTAGCGAAGGTTACCCCGGCACCTATGAAAAGGGAGCTGAGATACGCGGACTTGAAGTGAAAGTGCCCGACGTGATGGTCTTTCATGCTGGTACTATCGAAAAAGAAGGAAAAGTGCTGACCAATGGCGGAAGGGTTTTATGTGTAACCGCCTTTGGTGATAATATAGATGAAGCAGTAAACACTTCCCTTGAAATGTTAGGGATTGTGGAGTTCGATGGTATGTTCTACCGCGAAGATATAGGGTACGAATTCAGATAAAAACCCAATAAATGGTCCATTATAGTGATTACCTCCAACTCGAAAAGATCCTCAATGCCCAGCAACCTGAAAGTGTAAAACACCAGGCCCCTGCGCATGATGAAATGTTATTTATTGTTATTCACCAGGCTTATGAACTATGGTTTAAGCAGGTATTGTATGAGGTCAACTCCGTCCGACAGATTATGCGACTTCCGGAGTTGAACGATAATTCCCCCCAGTTGCAAACAGTTGTACATCGCTTATCCCGTACAGTCACCATCCTCAAGGTACTGGTTCATCAGATTGATATCATGGAAACCATGACACCGATGGATTTCCTCGATTTCCGCGATATGCTCAGGCCTGCATCAGGATTCCAGAGCTGGCAATTCAAGATACTTGAAGCCGGCCTTGGTTTACAATATGCCAACCGTCATGGCCAGCAATATTATATTTCCCAGTTAAGACCTGAGGAAGTAGCGCTGATACGCGATGCAGAGGCTGAACCTTCGCTGCTGAGGTTGGTTAACGACTGGCTGGAAAGAATGCCTTTTACCGACGAAGAAAGAAACTGGGAACAGTACCGCGAAGTGTATATGAACAGTCTTGCCGAAGCTGAAAAGAGTAATATCAGGTATTTCGATGAAATTTTTTCTGACACTGCAACAAAAGATCCTAACAGAGTGCTTTCGCCGCGTGCCTCCCGTGCAGCCTTGTTTATTATGCTGTACCGTGGTTATCCTATTCTCCAGTTACCTTTCCAACTCCTGAACAGTTTACTTGAGATAGATGAGCAGTTAAGCGCCTGGCGTCACAGACATATGAACATGGTCAATCGAATGATCGGAACAAGAATAGGAACAGGAGGAAGTACGGGAAGGGATTATCTGAAAGGGGCGGCAGACAAGCATTATATTTTTGGTGAAATAGCAAAACTGACAAGCTTCTTAAGTGAGAGAAAGAAATTGCCGGCACTGAGCAAAGAGATGGAGAAAAAGCTTGGTTTTATGCATTAAGGACGGATATTTATACTCGTAATTTTTGTCGGCGGTGAAAAACTCCAAAAAGAAAGGGTTTATTTTAAATTATAATAATAAATCACTGAGTTTGTAGTTATTACTGCTAGTCAATCTATTACTTTGTTTATTCGGATTATTTCCGCCAATTTTGCGCAGTAAGAAATTTTTTAAAATCTGACCTTGATAAAATGGGATTATTCAATTTTCTAACGCAGGAGATAGCTATGGATCTGGGCACAGCAAACACCCTGATCATACATAATGATGAAATAGTAGTTAATGAACCTAGTATAGTTGCCTTAGACAGGAACAATCCCAAAAATGTTCTCGCTGTAGGGAAGAGGGCGTTGATGATGCACGAAAAAACTCACGAGAGCATCCGTACAGTCAGACCACTTAAGGACGGAGTTATTGCCGATTTTAACGCTGCCGAATTGATGATAAGGGAGATGATCAAAATGATCTACCCCAAAAAACCATTGTTTCCCCCTAGTTGGAGAATGATGATCTGTATCCCCAGCAGTATCACGGAAGTAGAAAAACGTGCTGTAAGGGATAGTGCAGAGCAGGCAGGAGCAAAGGAAGTATATCTGCTGCATGAACCTATGGCTGCGGCGCTGGGTATTGGTATCGATGTAGAAGAGCCGGTGGGTAACATGATTATCGATATCGGAGGAGGAACTACGGGTATTACAGTTATTGCCCTGGCCGGCATCGTCTGCGACCAGTCTATAAGAATTGCTGGTGATGAGTTTACTGCCGATATCATGGAGGCGTTAAGACGCTATCATAGCCTGCTTATCGGTGAAAGAACGGCCGAGCAGATCAAAATTAATATTGGCGCAGCCATGAAGGATCTGGAATCTGCACCCGAAGATATGCCGGTTAATGGCCGTGACCTGGTAACCGGTATTCCCAAACAAATCATGGTTAGCTACCAGGAAGTTGCCGAGGCGCTCGATAAAAGTATCTTTAAAATAGAAGAAGCTATATTAAAAGCCCTGGAAATGACTCCTCCTGAATTGGCCGGTGATATTTACCGTCGCGGTTTATATCTTACCGGTGGAGGCGCTCTGCTGAGAGGGCTTGACAAAAGATTGAGCCAAAAGATCAAATTGCCTGTTCATGTGGCCGATGATCCCCTGAAAAGCGTGGTTCGCGGTACCGGGCTGGCCCTTAAACATTACGACCGGTATCCGTTCGTGATGAGGTAATTTAACCGTGAGTAATTAAAACGATCTCTCTGTGCGAAATATACTTCTCTTCATCAGACGGTATTTTAATTTTATTTTCTTCCTGGTGTTGCAGATCATCGCCCTTTCCCTCTTGTTTCGCTATAACAAATTTCACGAGGCTGCATTCATGGGGGTAGCTAACGAATTAACCGGCAGGATAAATGAAAAATACAGCGGTGTTGAATATTATTTCCATTTGAGAAAAACCAATGAATCGCTGGCGGCAGAAAATGAAAGACTGCTCAATAGTCTGAAGGAAAATTTTCAATCGCCCGATACCAGCAAAAACATCGTTACAGATACCGTCCTGGTAGATTCTGCAAAAACACTTAGAAAATATTTGTACCGCAGCGCAAGAGTGGTTAACAACTCGGTATCTCTTCCTAATAATTATATTAGCATACACCGTGGTGAGCAACAGGGTGTAAAAAAAGATATGGGTGTTGTTGGGCCACAGGGAATAGTAGGAGTAGTAGTGAATACCAGCGACAATTTCGCTGTGGTGATGACCTTGCTGAGCCGTCAGAGTAGTGTGAGCGCCAAATTGCAGAAAACCGGTGAGATTGGTAAAGTGTCATGGGACGGAGCTTCACCGGAAAGAGTTACGCTTATTAATATCCCTAAAAGCGCAAAAGTTGCTCAGGGTGATTCTGTTATCACCAGCGGTTACTCTCTTTCTTTTCCGCCCGATATACTTATAGGAACTATTGACGAAATCATAGATGATAACAGCAGTAGCTTTTATACTTTAATGCTGAAAACGGCTACTAATTTTTATAATGTGGAGTTTGTTAACGTAGTCGAGAACTTACAAAAAGACGAACAAAAAAAGCTGGAGGAGGCCACCAGGAAAGAGCAATGAACAGTATGATGAAAAATATCATCCGTTTTATCTTGTTTATACTTGTACAGGTATTCGTGTTGTTCCAGGTAAAACCGCTTCATCAGTTTATTGTTCCCTATCTCTATTTTCTATTTATACTCTGGCTACCATTTAATACGCCCAGGTTAACACTCACTTTCATCGGATTTATATTTGGTCTTAGCCTGGATTACTTCACCAAAACGCCAGGTTTACATGCAGCGCCCTGTACACTAATTGCTTATCTGCGGCCTTTCCTTGTTAATCTGCTGATTCAGCAGGAAGGAGCAGATAAAAACTATTCTTCTCCCGGCATCACTAGTATGGGACTTGCTCCTTATACGACCTATGTTTTTATTTTAACATTGGTTCATAATGGATATCTTGTATTTTTAGAATGGATAGAGTTCGGTTCTTTTGGATATTTTCTGGGAAAGGTTCTGTCAAGCACTGGAGTAAGTATGCTTCTTATCTTTGTTACAGAACTTCTTTTTTTCAGGAAAGAAAAGTTCCGTACCAATACCGTTTAATATATTCAAGATCCCATGTCCGTTTTCAACCAGTCCAGAAGTAATATTATCCGCCTGATATTCTTTGGGATATTTCTTATCATGATTATTCAGTTGTTTAATCTGCAGGTACTGTCAGACAGTTACCGTCAGCAGGCAATGAACAATGCGGTTTTCAAAAAAGTTGTTTATCCTAACAGGGGAATTATATATGACAGAAAGGGAAAAGCTATTCTGAACAATACTATCATGTATGACCTGGTAGTCACACCCGTTGAAGTAAAGAATATTGATACTGCCAGCCTTTGCCATCTGCTTGAAATTGAACCAGATGAGTTTGTGAAACGGTTGAATGATGCCCGCATCAGGAATGGAAGATATCGTCCCTCAATTTATAAGGATCTGCTTCCGCCTGATATTTATGCGCGGCTGGATGAAAATATCTGGAAATTTCCGGGGTTCGCATTGGTAGAAAGACCTGTAAGAGTATATCCTTTTGATGCTGCGGCGCATATCATGGGTTATGTAGGCGAAGCCGACTCTAATATCATTAAACGGTCGAAAGGGTTTTACCTGATGGGTGATTATGTAGGCAGGAGCGGACTGGAAGCATATTATGAAAGTGTGTTGATGGGACAGCGTGGTATTAAAAATCTGATCAAGGATAATAAGAACCGGCTTGTCGGCAGTTATGAAAAAGGCAGATTTGATACTGCAGCGATACCGGGAAGAAGTCTCAGAACCTATATCGATATTGAAGTACAGCAGCTCGCTGAAAAACTGCTGGCTGGCAAAGTAGGCGCTGCTGTGGCTATCGATCCAAAGACAGGCGGAATAATTGCTATGGCATCCGGTCCCAATTATAATCCTAATGATCTTACTGGTCCCGATAAGCGAAAAAATTATAGCCGCCTTGTGCTGGATGTAGCCGGACCATTACTCAATCGGGCTGTACAGGGTAATTATGAACCAGGATCTACTTTTAAACCGTTGGGCGCTCTCATAGCGCTTGATGAAGGATTGATCACCAAAAACTTTGGTTATCCATGCGGTGGAAGATATTATGGCTGCGGAAGTGGTAAGCCGGCATGTACGCATAGTGATGCCGGTCATGCTGCCAACCTAAGATTATCTATTGCCAATTCATGTAACTCCTATTATACACAGATATACAGGATGACTGTAGATAATCCCAAAGACGGAGGAGTAAAGAAAGGCTATGCCCACTGGAGGCAATACCTGAATGCATTTGGATTGGGATTAAAAATAGGCGTAGATATTCCGGGTGAAGATAAAGGGCTGGTGCCCGACACCAGTGTATATAACCGGATTTACAGGGGATCCTGGAACTCCTGCACTAATCTCACATTAGGTATTGGCCAGGATATGATGCAGGCTACTCCTTTGCAATTGGCTAATGCCATGTGCATTATTGCTAATAAAGGATACTATTACATTCCTCATTTTGTTGAGGAAATAGATAATGAATTACCTACAGACACATTACTACATAAGTTTAGAGAAAAACACGAAGTCCTTACCAAAATTCCGAATGAGGCTTATGAGGATGTAATGAGCGGTATGCAGGATGTAGGCGACCGTGTCCGCACAGCTTCTATCCCGGGAATTAAGATCTGCGCCAAAACAGGTACGGCGGAAAAGTATCGTATTATTGATAAGAAGAGGATCAAACTGAAGGATAATTCCATGTTTGTTTGTTTTGCTCCGAGAGAAGATCCTAAAATCGCTATTGCTGTCGTAGTGGAAAACTCCGGATATGGTGCAACATGGGCTGCGCCGATCGCTTCGCTGCTGATGGAGAAATATCTGAACGATACGATTCGCACAGAAAGGTTGAAAGAAGTGGAAAGGATTGCCAATACTAACCTGATGCCCTCTTATCTTAACCGCTTGCAGTTTATTGAGGATTCTACCCGGGCAGAGAGATGGTTAAAAATTACAAAGGATAGTAATTATATCAGGAAATACTTACAAAAAGGAGCATCACCTACTATTGTACCCCATGTAGATAAGCCTAAGAAACAGGCTCCGCCACCCCCAGACAGAAGGGAAGCAGTTATTTTTTATAATAAAAACAAGTACAGCGCATGAACCAGAAAAATGCAGCAATATCAAAAGGTGTTGACTGGGTTACGATCTGGTTATATATGCTGCTTGTTGGTATTGGTATACTAAGTATATTTTCGGTGACCTACCGTGAAGGAGAAGATGTGCTTGATGGATTTCTTAAAATAAAAACGGATTATGGTAAGCAGACCTTCTTTTTTGTGATTTCACTAGTGGTAGGAATGTTTATTTTATTGACCGACAGTAAATTTTTTACGGCAACGGCCAATATATGGTATGCGGTGGGCATAGTTATGTTATTATTGGTTTTTCCTTTTCATACAGAAGTGAAAGGAACCGAATCCATTATTCGTTTTGGGAGTTTTCAGATACAACCGGCTGATATATGTAAAATATTCGTGAACCTCGCACTGGCAAAATATTTGTCGCGTGTAGAAACTGATTTTACAAAACCACGTTCACAATTGATTGCAGCGGCTATTGTGCTTGTCCCCGCTCTCATTACTATTGCACAAAAAGAAACAGGATTGGCGCTTGTCTTCTTTGCCTTTTTCCTGGTGATGTTTCGTGAAGGACTTCCAGCCATCTATCTCATCTTTGGTTTTTCGCTGGCTGTATTGGTTGTCGCCACTCTGCTGGTCGAAAAAAACACATTGGCTATAGCGTTAACAGTGATTGCTGTAGGCGCTGCTTATCTGTTAAGAAAGCAGATCAAACGTAATAAACAACTGCTGGTAGGAATTGGCTTATTATGGCTGGTTTGTGTAAGTATTCAGCGATTTGCAGTGCCGTTTCTCTTTACACATGTTCTGCAAAAACACCAGGTAGAGAGGATATTCTCGCTCATAGGAACTGAGAATCCGTATGCTGCTATCAATAATGTGGAAGAAGAACCGGGTGTGCCGGCAAAGCCTAAGGACACTGATTATAATGTGCGGCAAAGTAAAATAGCTATTGGCTCTGGTGGGATTGCCGGAACGGGTTTTCTTAAAGGAACACAAACCCGCTTCGACTTTGTTCCTGAACAGCGGACAGATTTTATCTTCTGTACAATAGGAGAAGGGTTTGGTTTTATCGGGAGCGTCGTCTTTCTTTCATTATACTTGTTCCTATTACTGCGTATCGTTCATATTGCGGAAAGACAGCGAAGCATTTTTAGCCGATGCTATGCTTATGGTGTGGCTTCGGTAATATTCTTCCATATAGCTATCAATATTTGTATGACCATTGGTCTGGCTCCTGTAATAGGTATCCCGCTCCCTTTCATCAGCTATGGAGGAACTTCTCTGCTCACTTTCTCGATTATGCTGGCCATCATGATACGACTTGATGCAGATCGGCAAATGGTGTTGCGGTAATAAAATGTAGTTCATTCCGTGCATAGAGACCACACATCTAAGTCTCCTTCGTACCTTCGCAAGATTGTTATTTTGCCTGATTAATAACAAAGTATGAACGAAATAAAGTTTGAAATACTGCCGACGGATCTTTTAAATCAATATTGCGAAAATATTACCAGTGCTTTCCTGGAAAAATATCTGCAATTGGAAGACAGTGGGCTTTCTATTGATACATTCAGCTTTTATACTTCGGTATCAGCAGTATTTTCATCTAAAATTGAGGGGGAAAATATTGAATTGGATTCTTATGTAAAACATAAACGTTTTGGAATAGAATTTTTACCCGACTACACCAGGAAAATAGATGATTTGTATAATGCATATCAGTTTGCTAAAACGGCAACCTGCAATGCTGAAAATATTCTGGCGGTTCATAATATACTTACTAAAAATATTCTACCTGAAAACAGGCAGGGTAAAATCCGGACAGGAAATATGTATGTAACCACGGCTGATGGTAGGATAGAATATGTAGCTACTTCGCCTTACGCTGTAAAAGCAGAACTGGAAAAATTATTCAAAGACCTTAATACATTGTTGAAAATGGAATTAACCGTGCAGGAAGTTTTTTTCTTTGCATCGTTACTGCATCTTGTCTTTGTGAAAATACATCCATTTGATGATGGTAATGGTAGAAGCGCCCGGCTTATTGAAAAATGGTTTTTGTCAGAGAAGCTGGGAGAAAAAGCATGGCTCATCCAATCTGAAAAAAATTATTACATAAATCATCAAACCTATTATAAGAATATCCGGCTTATGGGTATGGAGTATCAAGAACTGGATTATACAAATGCATTGCCATTTTTGTTGATGCTGCCGTATTCATTAACAATAAATGAATAAGAGTAGTATTTGAATTAAAATCATATAAGCAATAAATAAACAGATGAAGATTATTCCGTTAAGCGAAGGTTCTTTTAGTGTTGATAAGACAAAAGTTTTTGTTCCCTTTGATACAGACAATGATCAATTAAACGACAGACCATCGGGTAGTTTGCTGGTAGAAGTGCAGCCGTTTGTAGTGATTACTGACCAGGATATACTTTTACTGGATACAGGATTAGGATTTGAGAGTGAATCTGGCAGACTGCAAATTCATCAGTCGATGATTGACAAAGGCATTAATCCTTCTGAAATTACCAAAGTACTGATGTCGCATTTGCATAAAGATCATTCAGGAGGGGTGGGTATTAAAAATGAAAGCGGTATATCTAATAAATTGAGTTTTCCTTCAGCCAAATATTATATCCAACGCCAGGAACTTGAGTTCGCCTTAAATGACACAACAGCTTCTTATGTGCAGGAAGATCTGCAATGCCTGAAAGATTGTCCCAATGTTGTATTATTAGATGGAAATGGAACTATAGATAATTATATAACTTATGAACTCACGTCAGCGCATAGCCGCTTTCACCAGGTGTTCTGGATTAGGGAGGATGATGAAATTGTTTTCTTTGGTGGTGATGATGCTCCTCAACTCGGACAAATGAAGAGCAGGTATGTAGCGAAATATGATTTTAACGGGCGTAAATGTATGGAGTTGCGACAGGAATGGTGGCAGAAAGGAAAAGAAGAAGGTTGGACCTTCCTGTTTTATCATGATATTCGTTCAGCCGTTATTGAAACCTCTTCTGATAGTAAGTAGAGATTTCTCTTATTAAAAAATCTATGCTGAGATTATATGAATGAGTAATTTCAATAGGATAATCCTATTAAAAAACAAAGCCGCATTACTTAGTAGGTTGCGGCTTTGTTTTTAATAAGAATTCGTTTACCCGTTTTTTCTTGCGATAACTTTTTGGGCGGCCTCAATAATATTTGGTGTGTCCAAACCATATTTCACTAACAATTGGTTGGGTGTTCCGCTTTCACCAAAAGTGTCCTGTGTGCCTATGAATTCGATGGGAATGGGTAAATCTTTTGCAGCAGTATGTGCTATAGAATCACCTAATCCTCCAATAACATTATGCTCTTCGACTGTTACGGCGCATTTAGTTTTGCGTATTGATTTTAATATCGCTTCGGTATCGAGTGGTTTGATGGTATGTATGTTAATAATCTCTGCTTCAATTCCTTTTTCGGCCAGCGCTTTTCCGGCTTCAATAGCTTTCCAAACCATATGTCCGCATGCAAAAATGGATACATCCTTGCCTTCAGATAAATGTTGTGCTTTACCAATCACGAAAGGTTCATCAAGAGAGGTAAAGATTGGCCACACCGGCCGACCAAATCGCAGGTAAACAGGTCCCTCATAATCAGCTACGGCTATTGTTGCCAGTTTAGTCTGGTTATAATCGCAGGGAACAATAACGGTCATTCCCGGTAGCATTTTCATCAGACCGATATCTTCAAGGATCTGGTGAGTAGCGCCATCTTCACCCAGCGTAACACCCGCGTGGGAAGCGCATATTTTAACATTCTTACCGGAATAAGCTACTGACTGACGTATCTGATCGTACACACGTCCGGTAGAAAAGTTGGCAAAAGTGGTGGTATAAGGAATTTTTCCTCCGATAGTCATACCTGCAGCTATGCCGATCATATTGGCTTCTGCAATACCCACCTGCACAAAACGCTCAGGGAACTCTTTAATGAACTGGTTAAGCTTTAAAGAACCGGCAAGATCAGCCGTAAGGGCTACTACATTCGGGTTTTTTCTTGCGACCTCAACAATTCCATCGCCGAAACCGCTTCTTGTATCTTTCTGACCAGTGGGAACAATATCTTTTAACATGCTCAAATTTTTCGTGTTGCAAAGAAAGGGAATTTCTTGCCAATTTTAGCTCGCTGTATGTCAGTTGAGATCGGACGATTTATTCTGGAAGAATTTTTCATCCACTTTCAGCCGTTGCTCCCATTTCCAGGCAGTGCCCAGCATATCATGCAGTGAATATTTGATATCCCAGCCCAACTGGGTGCGGGCATAATCATTATTGGCATAAATAGCTACTACATCACCCGGCCGGCGGGCGCCGATCACATAGTTGAGTGGCTGTCCCGATACTTCTTCGAATGCCTTAATGGCTTCAAGTACGGTAACGCCATTTCCAGTGCCCAGGTTAAACACTTCGCAGCGTTTTGTTGTTTTTCCTTTGATAAGGGATTCGAGCGCCAAGGTATGGGCGTGGGCAATATCGCATACGTGAATGAAATCGCGAAGACAGGAGCCGTCGCGGGTTGGATAATCATCTCCAAACACAGTAACCTGTGACAGTTTGCCGATAGCCGTTTGTGTGATTACCGGGACCAGGTTGCTGGGTTTCCCGATAGGCAACTCACCGATAAATGCAGTGGGATGTGCCCCTACAGGATTAAAATATCTTAACAGGATGCTTTGCGAGTGTGATGCTTTGGAGAATTCATTAATGATCTGTTCTCCCATTTGTTTAGTATAACCGTATGGCGACTCTGCCGGTTTGGGAGGAGTGGCTTCTGTTACAGGGATCACATCGGGGTTACCATATACTGTACAGGAAGAAGAAAAGACGAAATAGGGAATATGAAACTCCTGTACGCATTTTAGCAGGTTGATCAGCGAAACGAGATTGTTCTCGAAATACATAAGCGGCTGTTCAACCGATTCACCTACGGCTTTATAAGCAGCAAAGTGAATGATGCCTTCAATATCTTCATTTTCAGCAAAAATGGCGAATGTATCGTCAAAGTTGCACAGATCGACCTTATAGTTCTTTACTTTTTTGCCGGTGATCTTTTCAACCCCCTGTAATATCTGGGCAGAGGAGCGGGAATTATTATCTACTGAAATAACATCGAATCCATTTTCGATGAGATCCACAATGGTGTGAGAACCAATGTAACCGCATCCGCCTGTAACAAGAATCTTACTCATAATTGTTTTTAATATTCATTAGCTACGTTCATCAGGTACTCACCATACCCGCTTTTGAGTAGAGGCTGAGCCATATTTATAAGCTGTTCTTTTGTAATAAACCCTTTTCTGTAAGCGATCTCTTCAATACAGGCTATTTTGATTCCCTGCCTTTTTTCAATAACCTGCACAAACTGGCTGGCTTGCATCAATGAATCAAAAGTACCCGTATCGAGCCAGGCAGTACCTCTGTCCAGTATCGATACCTTCAATTTTCCCCTGCGAAGATATTCCTTATTTACATCGGTGATTTCATATTCTCCTCTTGCGCTGGGTTTCAGACTTTTAGCTATTTCTACCACATTGTTGTCATAAAAATAGATACCGGGAACAGCATAGTCGCTTTTAGGTATCTTAGGCTTTTCTTCTATTGAAATAGCATTGTTGTTTCGGTCAAATTCTACGACACCATACCGTTGCGGGTCGCTTACATGATAAGCATATACAATTCCGCCATCGGGATTAGTATTTAATGATAGTTTTTCACCCAATCCGGCTCCGTAAAATATATTATCTCCCAGCACCAGCGCCACACTGTCGTTCCCGATAAAATGTTCACCTATTACAAAAGCCTGGGCAAGTCCGTTAGGTACAGGCTGTTCGGCATAAGAAAATTCTACTCCCAGTTGCTTGCCATCGCCCAGCAATTTTTGGAATTGGGGCAGATCATGAGGCGTAGTGATCACCAGGATTTCGCGTATACCCGCCAATAACAATGTTGAGAGCGGATAATAGATCATCGGTTTGTCATATACCGGCATGATCTGTTTGCTAATAGCATATGTTATTGGGTGTAAGCGGGTTCCAGACCCGCCTGCTAGAATTATGCCTTTCACGTTGGCAATGTACTCAATTCCTGCTTAGACACAAAGAGAACTAAAATAATAACGTGTTGTGCCATTGAAAATAACTGGTCCGACCAGTGGCGAAAACATCCGACAGAGAGCTGGTAATTTTAGAGGAGGCTGCTAAAAGGTTAGAAAATTACCTGACAGGCAAAAAATCATTTCATCCGAACTGTCGAAATATCTTTACCGATATCAATTAAAATCAGATAAGACTTAAAGCATTAATACAACGCGTTAAAATAAAAACTTAATGATATAGTAAGTTACAGCAGCCAGGATGGCGCTTACGGGAATGGTCAATATCCAGGCCCATAGCAGATTGATGGTCACCCCCCATCTTACGGCAGATAAACGTTTGGTGGCGCCCACACCTATGATGGCACCGGTGATAGTATGTGTTGTACTTACGGGGATACCCAGGTGCTCGGTAATATATAGTGTAGCGGCGCCAGCCGTTTCAGCGCTTACCCCTTCCAGTGGAGTAACTTTAGTTATTCTTGTCCCCATTGTTTTTACAATTTTCCACCCTCCGCTCAAGGTCCCTATAGCTATGGCGGTAAAGCTGGCAATGGGAACCCACATATATTCATTTACAAACTCAGAAAAGGTAAGATCGACGCCTTTCTGTTTCTGATAAAAAATTACTGCTGCGCCAATAATACCCATTACTTTCTGTGCGTCGTTGCCACCATGACCCAGGCTAAAAAGAGCCGACGAAACCAGTTGTAGCCTTCGGAACCAGCTATCGGCCTTATAGGGGTTTGACCGTCGGCATATATTGACGATCAATACAGTGATTACAAACGCCACTACCATACCAATAAGGGGAGCTAGAAAAATAAAGGCAAATGTGGGTAATACCTTTGCATAGTTGATCACATGAACACCGTTTTCGCTGATGGCGCCCGCATGGGCAAGCGCAGCGCCAATGAAACCGCCTAATAAAGTATGAGAGGAACTGGAAGGTATTCCAAACCACCAGGTAAGCAGATTCCATGCAATAGCGGCTATGAGGCCGGCAAAGATCACTTCTAGTGTAATGAAGTTTTCATTGACAGATTTGGCAATAGTATTACCAATCTTGAATTCCCCTATGATATATTTAGAAACAAAAAAGGCAGCGAAATTGAAAAATGCTGCCCACAAAACTGCCTGGAAAGGAGTTAGTACTTTAGTTGAAACAATAGTGGCAATGGAATTCGCCGCATCATGAAAAC
Source organism: uncultured Chitinophagaceae bacterium (assembly GCA_964606315.1). GTDB lineage: Bacteria > Bacteroidota > Bacteroidia > Chitinophagales > Chitinophagaceae > Flavitalea. The sequence continues at coordinate 28,498 of CAZSFY010000016.1, forward strand.
CGTTAATGTAATCGAAAATCAAAGCCAGCACAATGATCACTATGAGAAATGTCATGAGTTTTAAGCGTATTTAATAATAATCGATTCTATAACGTTGGCGGCGTCTTCGCATTTATCGGTAACAATTTCCATTACCTGGTATATTTCTCTTTTTTTGATTACCTCTTTAGCGTCGGGCTCGGTTTCGAATAACCTTTCAATACTCAGATCGAATATATCATCGGCCTGATTCTCAATACTGTTCACTTTAACCAGCGCTTCGGTTATTTTACGCATATCACGCATGTTCCGCAACTCGTGTACTGCCTGACGTACATAGTCTGATCCTTGATCAATAAGATCAGCCATCTTTTGGATACCCTGGTCGTTGGGGTTCACTTTGTAAAAGTTAATCTTCTTGGCAGTGGCAAATATATAATCGCAAATATCATCGAGGGAAGTAGCGAGATAGTGAATGTCTTCACGGTCAAAAGGAGTAATGAAATTTCTGCCTAACTCTGTGAAAATCTGGTGAGTAAGGTCATCGTTCACGTGCTCAAGGTCTTCAATCTGGGCTATTAATCCGGCTCTTTTATCATAATCCGGTTCCTGCACAACTTCTTTCAACACTTTACCCATTTTTGCCATGGTATCTGCTACCTGTTCAAAAAGGGTATAAAAAACCCGATCCTTCGGCATGAAAATCTTCATTATGGAATTTAATCCCATTGGTTTTTAGTTTGGGCTCAAAAATAGAATTACAATCGCCAGTTTCTGAATCAGGCGCTTATTGGTAATAATTTCTTAACATTCCCCAGAGCAACTGAACTACTACCGGCAAGTAACGAAAAATGAAGGTAAGGCTATCTTTCTGTAACTTTTTTTGCTTGTTTTTGCCGGATTTTTTATACTAGGGCCCGATCTGCCTGAGTGAGACAGTAACAATGATTAAAAAGGTTGCCTTAATAAAGACAACCCTTTTAATGATATAGATAAAATATTTAGAATCTGGTCCAGGCGCCGGAAGTCCAGTCGTTAGCAGGATCAACAGCGCCTTTAAATGCTGCGTTGCTGAACCATGCATCGATGGTTTTTGGATCTACGGCGTTAGCTTCATCAAGTTTTCCTTTGAATACAGCAGTTATACCTGCGGGAGCATCATTTGAAGCGTTTGAAGCAGTGTTTTTAGCGGCCGCATCCTCAAATGGTTTGGTCCCGTCATAGCTACCCGAATTAGGAGCATATCCCCATGATTTACCCGTAGCCCAGTTAAACAGGGAGTTATTGATCTTAAGCGATCCGTCCTGCATATTGGTCAGCGACTGATCATTGCTTACACGTACTGCGTTTGAGAAACCGTAAACAACAGCGTTATATATAGAGGCTTTTGTTCCTCTGCGGAGTTCCATAGCGCGGGTTGCGCCGGTTTGATCAGGATTTAACGGATCATCTCCTGTTTGCGCTGCCGTAGATCCTACAAGCACTATGTTGGCAATAGTGGGACTAGAATATGGAGTAGCTGAATGATTGTCTTCATTATTATCAGCCTCAATTCCACGATCCGCTACATCATCGGCCTGGATACCTACGAGAAACTGTGCTTTTCCGGTCCAACCGAAAGTCCAGTCGTATAAATCATCTTTAGCGCCAACGCAAACCAGATATTTAGCATTTACAGTGCCGCCGAACCATTCAAAACCATCATCACCACCTTCGTAGCTGCAGAGATATTCAACTAGAGTACCTGCACCCACACCTTCGAACGTAAACCCATTGTGTTCTTTAGTAGGACTTTGCTTTGCACCGGTATATTCTACACGAACATATTTTAATACGCCTGAATTATCATTCGCATCAGTTCCACCATAAATTACACCAACACCCATTTCAGAAGGAGCTGTACCACCTGGTGTGTTTACGGGCGCTTTGCCACAAATGATGATACCACCCCAGTCGCCGAATTTTTGTGTTGCTTTTCCTGAAGTGAAGACGATAGGAGAAGAAGCCGAGCCTTCTGCAAATATCTGTGCACCTGGCCCGATCAGCAGGTAAGCAGGAGTAGGTTCAACAGGATCCGACTTAATGGTAACGCCGCCGGCAATAGTGATCTTTTGTTTATCTTTTAACTGAACACCACCTTTTAGCGTGTATGTTCCTGCGTTTATTTTTACATTATTCTTTCCATCGAAAAGGACCTGGTCAATTGTTCCATTAGCAGGCAGGATGTATTCGGCATCCGGATTCTCTGGTTCCGGCTCATCATTATCTTTTTTGCAGGAAGTGATAAGAACTGCACCGGTTAAGGCAACGCTGAATACTTTTAAAAACATTTTTTTCATCAGTAGTTTTTTTATTTTATATCAATGCGTAAAACTAGCAGAGCTGTGTTAAGTAATTATTACCGTAATGTTATCAGCATTATAAGTTATAGCCAATGGCTATTGATGCTGTTAATCCTCTCTTGAATTCATTGATAACTGTTCCTTTTCCTCCAAAAAATTGTTCCTGCCTGATAGAGGGATTGATAATATTTCCCAGTAATAAATCGATATTGAGTTTTCTGGAGATCTGATTGTTTAATACAAAATCCAATGTTGGCGCCGGCATTTCATATACATCACCTGCACCAAAGCTTCCGGCGAATACTACTCTTTTGCCATATACATTATAAGTAACGGTAGCCTGTGTTGAACTGTTAGCTGACCAACTATGTTTGTAGTTTAGGTCGAGGTTAACCAGGTAGGGCGATGCACCAAACATCGGACGCTTACTATTGGTTGGGGAAATAGGATAGAAAGAAACAGTCTTTGAAGGATCAATAGAAGTTTCTGAGTAAATGAATGCTGCATTAAATCCTATTCCAAAATTTTTGAAAAAACGTCCGTTAAGATCGAATAATGATCCGAGGTTACGATTGATCTCCAATTCAGCACCGAATAATGTTGCGCTCTCTATATTAAAGAATGAAGTGAGACGATCGGATGAAATAACAAGGAACTGCTCGATGGGATCTACAATATATTTTCCGAACACTGTTAATGCCATCAACTCCGACTTGGTAGGATATATCTCGAATTTCAGATCGGCATTATAGTTAACGCTTGTTTTAAGAAATGGATTTCCTTCTCTTGGTAACCTGTTAAAACCCTGGTTATACCTGAAGGGAGCCAGCTCAAGGAACAGGGGACGTGTGAGCGAACGACTGGCCGACAATAAAATATTGTTTTTATCTGTTCTTTTATATTTCAACGTCATGTAAGGGAGCAGATCCAGTTTGTTTCTATTGTAATTTCTTAATGTTCTGTCGTAAGTATCGTTCGACTGTTTATAGTTAATATTTTGATTACTGTATTCAGCTCTTAAACCACCCAGCAGGTCAAGTTTTGGTGATGCTTTTATAATACCTGAAATATATGGTGCGTAGATGGCCAGATCGGCATTATAGTTATTACTTGGATAATAGGTTTCTACAAATGCCCATGTGTTTTCTTCAAATCCATCACCCATACGGCTCACTGTTAAAGTCGTGTCGATACGATAAGGATTCACTGAATGCCTGATAGAAGTTGTTCTCATATCGATCTGACGGGCAACAAAACTTCTGTCCTTATATCTCGCATCAATACCTCCCTTCAACTGCTGAACCATCCAGTTTGATTTGTTACGGGGATTATTAAATTCGAGTTCAACCTTACCCGACAATTCGTTTTCTTTCATTTCCCCGAAGAACTTGTGGTTATTTCCTAATACGTCCTTATTGAAATAGAATTTTCTCCCTTGTATATTTGATCCGTCGTTCAGCAAAGAGATCTGTGTACGGTCGGGTAATGAACCTTTGGTGATACCATACGAACCAGATACGTTGAGTTTTAATTTTTTATTTAGATCATGTTTAACATGCAACTGGTTAACAAGTATGGTATTTTGTGTGTTTGTGCTAAGCCTGGTAAAAACCGGACCAAGATCGGGGTTGATACCATCAATATCGGCTACTTCATCCTGGCTGTCGTTAACGAATAAAATATTATAGCTGTATTGTGTTTTTTCGTTAGGCTTAAAATATAATCCCGCGAGCGCAGAAGTATTAGTTCCATAACGGAAAGTCGTCATGTTATTAGAGAAAAGCTCAACTTCATTGGCATTCAGTAACAGATCTACTCCACTATATATCTGGTAACCGTTCTTAAATGCCGCATTGATAAGGTAACCGAATTCTTTTCCGTTATCGAACTTAACCAGGTTCCCTGTAGATAATGAGGCGCCCACTTTAGGAGGTGCAGTTATAGCAGCAGGAGAAAAAGGAACACTGAACGGATTAACAGTAGTTTCTTTTGTAGAAGAATAAAAATTCTGATCGCGTACCGATGCAGGCAAACTCCTGTCATTTCTTGTAAATCCTGTGAAAGAAGCCAGTCCTCTTTTAGGAGAGAAGAATTCTTTTCCCGTAACAATCGTATTTATTCCAGTTGAAATACCTACGCGGAAGAATTTGGTATTGGGATAATCTTTTGTAGCAATATCAATGGTTCCTCCTGAGAAGTCGCCGTAGAAATCGGATGAATAAGATTTTACTATGCTTAAGTTTTTAACTATGCTGGTGGGGAAAATATCAAGTGGAATCACTTTCATATCAGGATTAGGTGAAGGAACAGGTAAGCCGTTTAACATGGCGTTATTATACCTGTCGCCCAATCCCCTGATAAATAATTGCTGTCCTCCAACTATAGAAACACCAGTTACTTTATTCAATCCCTCTGCAACATTGGTAACACCTTTACGCTGCATTTCTTTAACACCTACTTTTTGTATAACCAGGTTTGATTCTTTTCTTTCAAGATTAAGTACTGTTTCGTTTTCCCTGTCTTTTTTCCTGGTAATGACAACTGTCGATAGATCTGTTCCTTCAAAATCCAGTATTATATCAAGTGGGGTAACAGCGCCCTCCTTAATTTCTGCCTGTGCTGTTTTTTTCCTGAAGGAGATGCTGCTGAAAGTAACTGTATATTTTCCTTCCGGCAAATTGATAGTAAAAGATCCGGTTGAATCAGCTTGTATGGTTCTGCTGATTTTTCCCTGTATTGCAACAGTGGCAGATGGGATGCCGGTTAATTCATTATTGGTAATATTACCTTTTAATATGCCGGTTTGGGCTTTGATCGCAAAACATGCGAAAAATAAAATGCCGATAAACAAGAACTTTTTCACTATAAGTAGTTTCGGCAAAAGTATTTTTCATGTATTACCGGAATGTTATGCCAATATTACCTAAATATTAATACCCCTGAAAGTGGCGTAAACACTGCATTTCAGGGGTTAATAATTTATTAATACTGCGTATACGGCAGTTTAATTCGTTGAGGGGAAGTGTCGAATTGTGAAGTGAAGCGATTACCGCACCAGCAATCTTTCAATAAAGTTTTCGCGTGATTTAATATTCGTAGCCCTGATAATATAGATCCCTTTTGTGAGTTTGTTATCAGTCTGCACACTAGCTGTAGAAACGTTCTGGTAAACTTTCTTTACAATTAATTGTCCGGATGAATTTAAAATTTCAACCTGCCAGTCACCACGATGTTGGTCATGGAACTGGAGGTTGAAATTTCCATTTGAGGAGGGATTAGGGAATAATCTGTTTTTTACGATAGTAGTTGATCGTTTTTGGGGAACTCTGTCATTCCCCGAGGCCATCATAATATTATCGCAGTATGTATAAGTAAGTGTGATCGTCATTTCATCTACTGCTGCAGAGTTAAACACCGTACCACTACCGTTGATGGAAGTGGTGAATATTGTTGTATAGTATTCAAAAGGGACATTTCCTGTTCCAATAAAGTTGACTACATCTACTGATCCCCCGAAAGTATAGTTGTTATATAGTTGTACGGTAGATTCTGCAAAGTCATCACCCGAACCGACAGTGCCGTCAACTCCCTGAATGGCATGACTGTAATAGTTTGTCGCATTTTGAGGGGCCATCACGCTGTTGGGAAACATACTGTTGCTACCGATTGAACCGCTAAACGCCGGACTGTAAATATCATCAAAGCGGTTAACTTTCAGCCTGAATGTTTTAGGATTGCCTTCCAGGTTTTCTACTGTATAGTTATAGGTAAGATTTACGGATACATCAATGTTTACATCCATTAACGTTCCATCACCCGCGTTGAATCGGGGGAAACTAAAGGTGTAAGGGTCATCTCCACTACTACCTAAGCCATTAATAGTTACAGTATGTGTAGCTGTGTGAAGAGTACCGCATTGTCCCAAACCCCAAAAAGGTGCATGAAGGCAAAATAGTACAGCAACAAGCCAAGTGCAGGTTTTCATGAGTTATAGGATTCTAACTTCTATATAACTCCAAAACCTGTGAAATAGTATAATCCGCAGATTAAATTGTTTAATCCCGTTTCAGTTCAAGGGTAAATCCTACGGTCGTTCCTACGTCAGGAGTGCTGCGTACATGTATGCTTTGTCCATGAGCTTCAATGATATGCTTGCAAATGGCAAGACCAAGGCCAGTGCCTCCTTTATCCCTGCTTCGGGCAGTATCTGTCCGGTAAAATCTTTCAAAAATCCTGGGTAAATGTTCTTCTTCTATCCCGATACCATCGTCGCTGATCTCTACCAGCGCTTGTTTATCATCGGTGATGTATATACTAGCGGTCACCGTGCCGTTCTGTTTGCCGTATTTGGTAGCATTTTCTACCAGGTTAATTAATACCTGTCTGATTTTATCCTTATCGGCAAATACAGTTATAGGCGTTTCGCATCCTTTTTTAATAGAAGCAAAAATATTTTTCTGGTTGATTGTTATAGCGAGAGAATCAAACACTTCACGGATATGATCCTGGATCACAAAATTTGACTTATATAATAATTGTTCACCACTTTCCAATTTAGTGATTTCATCAAGGTCGCGCACAAGTGTTACCAGCCGGTCGGCGTTCTTAGCAGTGTTCTGCAAAAATTTTGTTCTGATAATTTCTTCTTCCATAGCCCCGCTCAGGAGTGTTTCTACATAGCCCTGGATAGCAAAGACCGGTGTTTTGAATTCATGTGCCAGGTTTTGAAGAAACTCTTTGCGGTAAGCTTCGTTTTTTTGCAGATGTTCGATCTCTTTGTTTTTTCTAAGCATCCAGTCTTCCACATCCTCCTGTACTTCATCAATATTTTTCGGTGGCAGTAAATATTTAAAATAGATCTCTTCTTTTTTGGTGGCTTTGGTTTGATTGATCAGCTTATAGATGAGTTTGATCTTTCTGTAAATAAATTTTTCAAAACTGAATCTGATCAGGCTATAGCTGCCCAACCATATTATGATTAGTGATGCAACTGCAACATTCCAATGGCCTGAGATAAAAAAAATTCCTATTGATATAGGAAAGCTTAGTGTCAGAGCTAAAAGTGCAGAAAGCTGACTTGGAGAAAGATTTTTTCCGGATACCATTCTGTAATTTAACTAATAACTATAAATCAAATTTATAGCCTACTCCTTTGACGGTTGTAATACAATCAATGCCCAGTTTGGATCTTATCTTCCTGATATGAACGTCGATAGTACGGTCGCCTACGATGACTTCATTTCCCCAAACCTGGTTCAGGATTTCATTTCTTAAAAAAACGCGGCCGGGTTTAGATGCCAGCATATAAAGTAATTCAAATTCCTTTTTAGCCAGCATTATTGATTTGCCATCGATGACTACTTCAAACTTAACGGGATCAATGATCAGGTCGCCAATAGTAATAACCGCGTCGCCCGGTTCATTTTTTACCCTCCTGAACAGCGCGTTGACTTTGCTGATCAGCACTTTAGGACTAATAGGTTTATTTACATAATCATCGGCCCCGGTCTCTAGCCCCTTTACATGAGAGTTCTCATCGTTTAAAGCTGTCAGGAAAATGATCAGGGTATCCTGGAAATCTTTTTGGGTTCGAAGGATCTCACAAACTTCAACGCCGTTCTTTTTGGGCATCATGATATCCAGGATAATGAGCTCGGGTTTCAGGGTTTTAGCCTTGGTAAGGGCATCATCACCATCTTTGGCTGTAGTTACCTTGTAGCCCTCTTTGGATAAATTATAACCGACAATCTCCAGGATGTCAGGCTCATCGTCGGCTATTAGTATCTTTTTCGCAGTGTCCATTAACACAAATTTTACGCAAAGTTAATTTAACAGTACTTCTGTTGTGTTTTACGGAGTTATCAAATTGTTACGTCTATTTAGTTGTAACTTCGCAAATAATTATGAATCCACGCCTGTTAACCATTGTATTACTGTTCCCTATAACGGTATTTGCTCAAACATCATCCTCTTTTAAGATACCCACCGAGAGGATGCTATTTCACGATCTTGTTGATAAACAGCAGCAGTTGATCTTTAGCGGAAAGGATTCTATAGAACTTTCAGATAATGAAGTGGTTAACAATCATATTGAAGATGTTTTAGTGCGCCAGGTGGATGCTTTACAGGAAGAAATTGAACTGGATACAACACTTACGGGACAGGTAAAAGTGAAATCGTTAAAGTCGCTGGAAACACTGCTAAGAGGTTATTATTTTAATAAGAATAAAAAGGATTTTCCGGCTGCTATGGCGCCCACTTTATTAAGGGCATTTAAAGAGGCCATGTTGCTCGACCGTAAGGGAGAAAGTATAGAACCAGTTATAGCAGCGAATGATTATGGAGTGGGTAAACTGCTTATTGAATGTTTTTTGTTGCCATCGGAAAATCCGGGTGTAAAACCTTCCCGTTTATTACTTACGAGAAAATATCTAACCCTGCACCCCGATGATATATTGTCTGAGTTGAGCAAAAACCCCCAATTGCCTTTTGCCAATGAATTTATCCAGGTTGCTGCTCACCGTGATATCAGGAAATTATATGATTATGCAGCTGCGAGAAATGCGTTAGGCGCTAAAATCCGCAACCATCCCGATTCCCTGGTGAGCATGATCGGCGTAATTGCTTCCAGCAAAAGTGGTCAGTTGTATTTTCCTTTTCTCGATAACCTGATGAAAAAGAAAATAACACTGGAAGAAATAGATAAAGTAAAAGAGGACGATCTCCTTTATTACAGGCTGATGGTGAAAACACGTATTGAATATGCCAGCCGCCTGTTATCTCCTTACCAAGATACGGTCATGGGAATGAAGGCGCTGAACGACAGGATGATGGCTAAAGCAAAACAGTATTTTATCAGGGAAATAAATGCGCTTCACTCCGAGACTGATGCCAAAAGATTTAAATCGATAGAAACACTCACTCCGCAGGAACTCTATTATCTGCTGGTACTTGGTGAAGATGAAATTTATACTTCCAGTTACCTCGGAGTATATAAAAGAATGTGGCAAAGAATGAGCGAGCCCAGAGCAGATAGTCTGTTGTTAAGCGTAAACGGCGATTATTTCAGGAAGTTTATTAAAATGAGCGCTGGTTATAATACGCTCAGTGATTTTCTCGGTAAGATGAGTAAAGAGAATGCTACCACTACCATGAAAGCATTTGTGATACGTCTTGAATCTACCGACGGACTGGAAGAAGCCGTAGACGTAGCAGATTCGTACAGTAGTATCATGGACAAAAATCCCGAGCTTGCCAGATATATAGCCGGTGAAGTAAAATGGAATCTTGAAAGAAATATTGCTAATAGTGATAGAAGAGGAATAGTCATCTATAATCTGCTTAGGATCTTATTTGAATCGGCCGATCCCAATAATCAAACCGATCTCACCAAACAATTGGGAATACCTTCTATTTACGGGCAGGATTATCGCGCACTGCTCGATGACAGTGGCCGTGTAGTACAGCAGGTGTTTTTCTATGGTGATGAGGATATGGATGGCCAGCATTCCTATATGAACTTCATGCGCATGTTCAGGAATAAGGCCGAATGGAAAGTTGAACAAAATGAATATTGGGCAACTATTACATCTGTTAAGGGACAGCCCGTAATGATCTTTGCCAACAAACCTTTGTTAGGCAGTGATGACCCCGATGCAAGGGCGCAGGCACAATTGGGCGAGTATATGGCATCACAAAATCTTAAACCCACAATAGTGATCCATCGCGGACACAGTTATCATTTGCAATACACACTTAAGCAACTGGCGCCTTCGGCAAAAATTGTTGTGTTAGGGTCGTGTGGAGGATATAATAATTTAAGCGAAGTATTAAATATTTGTGAAGATGCGCATATCATCTCTTCCAAACAGATAGGTACAAAAGCTGTTAATGAGCCCATTCTGCAATCCATTAATACTAATCTTCTTGCCGGAAAAAATATTGACTGGGTGACTACCTGGAAAGATCTTTCTGCCAAGTTTACGAATGCAGCAGCCAGGGAGAAGTTTGAAGATTATATACCTCCCTACAAAAACCTCGGCGCAATTTTTATCAAAGCTTATAAGAAGTCGATGGGAGAGGAGTTGACGGTTAACTAATAATATTAATCCTAATTTCGCATCATGGCTGGAAATTCCGTGAAGAAGATTTTTGACTTTGGTTTGCTGCGAAGAGTATTGAAATTTGCTTCTCCCTATAAAGTAAGGTTTTTTATATCGCTTGCCCTCGCTATTATCCTTGCATTTTTTGCTCCCGTTCGCCCAGTATTGATTCAGTACACTATTACAGATTATATTAATGAAGGTGTAAATGGCGCAGGTGGCGTAAAGATCCAGATGAAAAATATGATCATCTGGATAACTATTATCCAGATAGGATTGTTATTAATAGAGTCGGCCCTGCGATTTTATTTTTCTTTTATCAGCGCCTGGCTTGGCCAAACGGTAGTGAAGGATCTGCGGGTGAAAGTGTATGAAAAAATTCTCGGGTTGAATTTATCCCAATTCGACAAAACACCTGTAGGTACATTGACTACCCGAACGGTTGATGATATAGAAAGGATCAATGATATTTTTGCTGAAGGACTTATTCCTATTATCGCGGATTTTTTATCGATCGTCTGTATACTGGGAGTGATGTTTTATATTGACTGGCGACTGACATTAATATGTCTGGCGCCTTTCCCCTTTTTAATAGTAGCTACCTGGTTGTTCAAAGAGAGTGTAAACAAATCGTTTATAAGAGTAAGAAATGCAGTGGCACAATTAAATGCTTTTGTGCAGGAACATATTACCGGTATGGCGATTGTGCAGGCGTTTGCTGCAGAGGAGAAAGAATTCTCAAAATTTAAGACTATTAATAAGGAGCATAGAAATGCTAACATCAACGCCATCTTTGCTTATTCAGTATTTTTTCCTATTGTGGAAATTGTGCTGGCAGTAGGAACGGCATTAATGGTTTGGTGGGCCGCTACGCATGCGTTTAATATACAGGGTGCAGAGGCGGCGCAGCTACCTGGCAAGGTGATAGGCTTTTATATGTGTCTGAACCTGCTATTCAGACCATTAAGAGTAATTGCTGATAAGTTTAATGTGCTGCAAATGGGTATGGTGTCCAGTGAAAGAGTATTTAAAGTATTAGATAACGACGACTTTATTAAGAAGGAAGGCGATTATGTTCCCGAAAAAGTGCAGGGGAAGATAAGTTTTGAAAAAGTCTGGTTTGCGTATACAGAAGGACGTTATGTGCTTAAAGATATCAGCTTTACTGCCAATAGGGGTGAAACCATTGCCCTTGTAGGTCATACCGGAAGTGGTAAGACTTCCATCATCAGTTTACTGAACAGGCTTTATCATATCCAGCGCGGGGCCATTAAAATTGATGATGTGAATATTGAGGATTTTACCCTTGATGCTCTCAGAAAAAATATAGGTGTGGTTTTGCAGGATGTTTTCCTGTTCTCCGGAACCGTAATGGATAATATTACCTTAAGAAATCCTGATATTACCAGGGAGCAGGTGGTTAATGCGGCGAAACTAATAGATGTGCATGATTTTATTATGCAACTGCCTGGTGGGTACGATTATAATGTAATGGAAAGAGGTGGGACACTCTCTTTAGGACAGCGTCAACTGATCTCGTTTATACGGGCCATTCTTTATAATCCGGCTATTCTTATTCTCGATGAAGCTACATCATCAATAGATACCGAAAGTGAAATGCTCATACAGAAGGCCATTGATACATTAATAGCCGGTCGCACTTCGATTGTTATCGCCCACCGGCTTTCTACTATCAGGAAAGCCAACCAGATCATTGTGCTGGATAAGGGTGAGATCAGGGAAACCGGAACCCATGAAGAACTGCTCCAAAAAGGTGGTTATTACGCCGGTTTGCATTTTAGTCAGACCCAGGCCAATGGCCACGCTCCGGTAGCCAGGAGGGTCTGAATAACTATTTTGGGTGACAGGGACATAGAATGGCAACTAAATTCTTTTTTTAATCCCTGCGTGCTTATCTTTGCGCCAAATTTAGAAAAAGGTATGATCAATAGGAGACTAAAATCCTTACTGGTAGCGGTTTTCAGCGTTTTTAGCCTTGTTTTTTTCAATATTGCAACAGCGCAGGAAAATCACCATTCAGACCCTAATCAGCCGGCTCCTGTTGCTCATGAGGACGAAGGTAAATTCAACGCCAACGAAGTGATCTTTGATCACGTCCTGGACGCTCACGAGTTTCATTTTTTATCTTATAAGGGCGCTGATGGACACCAGCACCATGTAAGCATACCGCTCCCTGTTATTTTATATTCTCCCCAGAAGGGTTTTTCTGTATTTATGTCATCTGCCTTTCATCATGGTGAACACGAGGTTAATGGCTATAAGTTGGAAGGAAATAAAATAGTGCCTGTTGATCCTGCAGTAACTGTTTATGATATTTCTCTTACCAGGAACGTGGTGCAGATGATTGTGGCGCTTACATTACTTGTTATCATTCTTGTTAGAATTGGTAAGAAATACAATAATGGTATTGGTAGAACAGAAGCTCCTAAGGGTGGTATGCAAAATGCAATGGAGGTCATCATCACTTTTGTGCGCGATGAAGTGGCAAAACCCAACCTGGGACATGCTTATCAGAAATTCCTGCCCTATCTGTTAACAGTGTTTTTCTTTATTCTTATTAATAACCTTTTTGGAATGATGCCAGGTGCGGCCAATGTAACCGGTAATATAGCTTTTACCGCTGCTTTGGGGCTGGTCTCTTTCATTATCATTACTATAAATGGAAACGGCCATTATTGGGGTCATATCTTTAATCCTCCTGTTCCCGGTGGCGTAAAACCTATCCTGGTACTGGTAGAGGTATTAAGCATATTCACTAAACCGTTTGCATTGATCATTCGTCTGTTTGCAAATATGCTGGCGGGTCATATTATTATTATCTGTCTGATTTCGCTCATTTTTATTTTCGGCGGATTAAATGCGGCTATCGGATGGGGCTTTTCTCCTATTTCTATCGGGTTTTCTGTATTTATTTATCTTATAGAAATTTTAGTGGCTTTCATCCAGGCATTCATTTTTACTAACCTTACGGCAGTATTTGTGGGACAGGCTATTGAAGATCCTCATGACCATCATGATAAACATCAGATAGGTCCGGAGGATCCGGTTATTATTTAAAAGCGTCTTTTTAACAGTTATATATAAACACACAATTATGGATTTACTGACAGTTTTGTTAAGCGAAGTTGCATGGGCTAATGCAGGCGGAGCTATCGGTGCTGGTCTTGCTGCAATTGCTGCAGGTATTGGTATTGGTCAGATTGGTAAAGGTGCGGTTGAAGCTATTGCTCGCCAACCAGAAGCCGTTAATGACATCCGCGCTAACATGATCCTGACTGCTGCGTTCGTTGAGGGTGTTGCCCTTTTCGCCGTTATCGCAGGTATTCTGGCAATGTTCGTTTAAGCCAACATTTTACTGCATTCAAAGCACAGGGCGGCGAATGCAGTATTTTCTTCTCGTCTCGTCTGCGACGAGACGAGCAAACAAGAATTTATAAAGCATTATAAAAAATGGATTTACTGATACCTTCGTTCGGACTTATTTTCTGGACTTTGCTGGCCTTCCTCATCGTATTTTTTATACTTAAAAAATTCGCCTGGAAGCCTATCCTGAATTCTTTGAAAGAAAGGGAAACCTCGATTGCCGACTCGCTGGCAACGGCTGAAAGAATGAAGGCTGAAATGGCACAGTTTAAAAGTGAAAATGAAGCGCTGCTGGCTAAAGCACGCGAAGAAAGAGCTCAATTGCTCAAAGATGCTCGTGATACAAGAGATAAGATCATTGCCGAAGCAAAAGACCAGGCTAAACTGGAAGCTAATAAGATAGTTGCCGATGCCCAGTCAGCTATCCAACAGCAAAAAATGGCAGCACTTACTGATGTAAAGAATCAGGTGGGACAACTGGTGATTGAAGTTGCTGAAAAAGTGCTCCGCAAAGAACTGGCTAATAAATCAGAACAGGAAAACTATATCAAGGACCTCACAAAAGAAGTGAAACTTAATTAATATGTTAAACCCACGTGTCGCTTCGAGGTATGCAAAATCGTTGATTGGTCTGGCGATCGAAAAAGGATCACTGGAAAAGGTTTACGAGGATATGCAGTTTATGCGGGCCGTTATCAAAGGAAGCAGTGAGTTTGCTACACTATTGAAAAGTCCTGTAGTAGCGGCCGATAAAAAACAGGCTATAATAGATGCCGTAACCCAGGGAAAAGTGGGAGAGCTTACCGCATCTTTTAATAAACTATTGATCAGAAAAGGCCGCGAAGCCAATCTTTTGGAAATAGCCCAGGCTTTTATAGAGCAGTATAAAGCCTACAAGCAGATATATACTGTAAAACTGACTACCGCCTCACCGGTGAGCGAAGAAGTGAAAAAAGAGATCGTCGACAAGGTGAAGAGCATTTCGGATATGAAGAATATTGAGCTCAACGCTACAGTAGATGAAAATCTGATAGGCGGATTTGTATTACAGGTAGGAGATAAACTGGTTGACGCCAGCATTGCCTATGATCTGAATGTGATCAAAAAGCAATTTTTAAATAACGACTTTATTTACAAGATAAGATAAGCATTTCTATATGGTTGAAATTAAATCGGATGAAATTTCGGCGATTTTACGCCAACAGTTAAGCAACTTTAATGCTGCTGCAGACCTGGAAGAAGTGGGATCTGTTCTTCAGGTGGGTGATGGGATCGCCCGTGTTTACGGTCTAACCAACGTACGAAGCGGTGAGCTCGTAGAGTTTGAAACCGGCGTTCAGGCGATAGCCCTTAACCTCGAAGAAGATAATGTAGGTGTGGTATTAATGGGTGAATCAGCAGGTATTAAAGAAGGCGCCAAAGTTCGCCGTACCGGAAAGATCGCTTCTATTGAAGTGGGTGATGGTATGCTCGGCCGCGTGGTTAATACACTAGGTCGGCCTATCGACGGAAAAGGTCCTATAACCGGCGATAAATACGAGATGCCTATTGAGCGTAAAGCTCCGGGTGTTATCTTCCGCGAACCGGTTAAGGAACCGCTTCAGACTGGTATTAAAGCTATTGACGCTATGATCCCTATTGGTCGTGGTCAAAGGGAGTTGATCATTGGTGACAGACAAACCGGTAAAACGGCTATTGCTGTCGACACCATTATTAACCAGAAAGAGTTTTATGCAGCGGGCAAACCTGTTTACTGTATATATGTAGCTATAGGTCAGAAAGCATCTACCATAGCAGGGGTAATGAAAACCCTGGAAGATAATGGCGCTATGCCTTATACGGTAATTGTAGCTGCTTCTGCTTCTGATCCGGCTCCTTTACAATTCTATGCTCCTTTTGCTGGTGCTGCTATCGGAGAGTTCTTCCGTGACACCGGTCGTCCGGCATTGATCATCTACGATGATCTGTCAAAACAGGCTGTAGCTTACCGTGAGGTATCCCTGCTGCTTCGTCGTCCACCGGGACGTGAAGCTTATCCGGGTGACGTGTTCTACCTGCATAGCCGTTTGCTCGAGCGTGCTGCTAAAGTGATTAGTGACGACAGCGTAGCTAAAAACATGAATGATCTTCCTGATTCAATCAAACACCTGGTAAAAGGTGGGGGATCGCTTACTGCGCTTCCTATCATTGAAACACAGGCAGGTGACGTATCGGCATATATTCCTACTAACGTGATCTCTATTACCGATGGACAGATATTCCTGGAGTCTAACCTCTTCAACTCAGGTATCCGTCCGGCTATCAACGTAGGTATCTCCGTTAGTCGTGTGGGTGGTAATGCGCAGATCAAATCGATGAAAAAAGTAGCCGGTACACTGAAACTTGACCAGGCATTATATCGTGAGATGGAAGCTTTCTCCAAATTTGGAGGCGATCTTGATGCTGCTACCAAACTCGTTATCGATAAAGGTGCCAGGAACGTTGAGATCCTTAAGCAACCGCAGTACACTCCGTTTCCGGTAGAAAAGCAGGTAGCCATGATTTATCTCGGAACACAGGGTCTGCTGCGCCAGGTTCCCGTAAGACGGGTGAAGGAGTTTGAAGAGCACTTCCTGATGGAAATGGAGAACAAACTGCCTGATGTTCTTGCACAATTTAAAAAAGGTAACCTTCCCGAGGATGGTATTAAAAAGATGACCGAACTGGCCGGCTCGTTAGTGTCTCAGTTTCAGTAATCCATTGATATACTTGTAGTTATATTTAAAAACTGTTAACTGTCCCTGTTCATGCCGAAATATACCGGCACTGTCCAGGGGCAGTTTTTTTTGTATTATCGTAGTTTTACTATTGCTTCTTTTGAGTTAGATGTTAATCTTTGTTCAAGCAATTCGCTGATGTTATTCAGATAATTCGCTGATAATTACTTCCAATTTTCCTTGTTATTTATTCTTTCCAAATTCCTGAAGAAATACTGTAGTTTTTCTGATTTCCTATGGGCCAAAAATGATCCGATAATTTTGACCCTTTAAATATACAGTATGATAACCCTGTACCCCGTAACTAAAAAATTTCATGTATTAATAATTGCACTTTGCATTATTAATACAGTAAGCGCCCAACAATTTGCCTATGTGGCGGCTGATGTAAAGGCAGAAAAGAGATCGCCTGAAGAAGTAGTGAAAATAAAAACAAGATCCCAGAATAAAGTGTTGTTGAATTGGGAGTCATTAGGAGAAGACATTAGTCATTATGTTATTGAAAGAAGTGTGAATGGTCGTTCTTTTTATGAAGCCGGAGTATTTTTTACCGGTGAATCCGGAGAAAACCCCGACTATGTTTTTATCGATCATTTACAAATGAATTATACAGGAACATTATACTACAGGTTACATGTGTTTGGTTTGGATGGTAGTGAAATATTTACACCTGTAACAAAGGTCAGTGGAGGTATGAGTTTACTTACGCACTGATACAATATTCAAACTCATTGATATAATTAGTACAACCAACTATTTTTTTTAAAGGGTACGATCAACAAATGCCGGGCTTTTCTAAGCCTGGCTACTTTAAAAAATTAAAATTCTTTTGACATGAACAGTCCTATTTCTTTTATACAACCTTCAGCAATTATAAGATCTTTTAAATCTTTTTTCGATCTCAAAACAACTCCTGAATATAAGAAGAGCCGTATTAAAAGGCTTCCGCATAAATCTTTTGAAGTTTTTATTTTTAAAGGGTACGATCAACAAACGCCGGGCTTTTCTAAGCCTGGCTTATTTAAAGACTTGCAGAACATTTGTAAAAATTAGATGATTTAGATAAAGACTGGTTTTAGTTGTGTATTTTTTTGTGGGTGTATCGGATATGATGCACCCACTTTTTTATCCGGGCAATTTCCTTCAGTATATTTGCGCTATAATTTTTTTTATGGTGATCGACAGCCATGTATATTTCTGGAAATATGATAAAAACAGTTACAACTGGATAGATAGCAGCATGAAGGCGCTGAAGCAGGATTATCTTCCTTCGGATATTCAGTTAACACTTCATCGGAATAATATAGACGCCTGCATTGCGGTACAATCTATAGCATCGCAGTTAGAAACGCGGTTCCTGGCCGAGCTGGCTAATACAAATTCCTTTATAAAAGCTGTAATTGGGTGGACAGATCTTCTTTCGGAGGATGCTGAAAAGCATTTAAACGAATGGCAGGAATATCCTGTTATAAAAGGGATCCGGTATAATCTCCAGGATAAAGGAGAAGCAATTTTTGATGATACGCGATTCAGGGAGGGTATTTCTCTGTTGGGAACATTTGGCTATACATTCGATCTGCTGATCCTTCCCGGCCAGTTATCTGCCGCAGCTTCCCTGGCATCGGCATTTCCAGGTCAGCAGTTTGTATTAAACCATTGCGGTTCTCCCGATGTTCGCCAACCATCTGTCGACAGGCGCTGGCTTGATGGCATAGAGGAGCTTTCATCCCAACAAAACGTGTACTGCAAGGTATCCGGACTACTAACGCAGGCAGATTGGAAACAATGGAGTCCTGCTGTATTTTATCCCTACCTCGATAAGGTTTTTGCCGCTTTTGGTACAGGTAGACTATTATTTGGAAGCGACTGGCCGGTAATGCTGTTGTCGGGTATTTATGTTCAATGGAAAAGCCTATTGGAGAAGTATATGGAAAATTATCCCGATGAGGAGGTGTCAAAGGTATTCGGGGAAAATGCAAGGGCCGTGTACGGTCTCTAATGATACCGGTTATAAACCAATCAATAATAGGCAATTAAATATTGTTTTTATTTTTTTTCAAAAAAATCCTACCTTTTCTCCCTAAGAACCGTGAAACGCGCTGCTTCCATACTGCTTTTGACTATTCTGCTATTTAACTGGATAGGGTACCGCTTTGTGTCTCATTACTTTGAAAACAAGTTGGATATTGCTTTTGAATCAAGCATTGATAAGCAGGATTATGATGAAGAAAGTTTAGTTGAACTCAGGGTTCCGCTTAATATGCCTTATACCTTAAGCAATACCGGGTTTGAACGTTATTACGGTGAAATAACTTTAGATGGCGTTCATCATAAGTACGTAAAACGAAAAATTGAAAATGGTGAACTGGTGCTTTTATGTTTACCCGACGAAAATAAAACCCGTTTACTGGATGCTAAAAATGAATTTTTCAAATTGGTAAATGATCTTGATCATTCTGCTCAAGCTAAAGATAAAAAAAGTGCTTCTTCTTTTAAGTCTATTACAACAGAGTATAAAGAAGAAAATAATTCATGGGCTGTTATAGCCATTTCCTTTGGCAGTATCCAGCATATTGCCAGTTATGAAAGATATTCTTCCCCCGGATATTTGTCCATTACTTTACAACCTCCCCGCATATAGTTTACTATCACTGTCTTTTTTTCTGTAAAACATTTAGAATGAGGTAACCGGCAGATAATGCAGGTTATAAACGTTTTTAAGTAACCAAACTAATTATGAAGTTAATATTTTTATTGTTGGCGATTATTTCGCTGAACGCGTATGTATATTCCCAGGGTTGTGTAGCTATTAGGAGCACAGGTGCTGTATGCACTAAACAGGAACCTGGAAAGGAAGCTAAAGGTTGGCAACTCAATACTTCTTATCGGTATTTTAAATCCTTTCGACATTTTGTTGGCAAAGAGGAACAAAAAGAAAGAATGGAACATAATACTGAAGTAGTTAATTGGCAACATACGCTTAACCTGACCTTGTTAAGACAATTTAATGCTCGTTGGTCTGTGGGTCTTGATGTTCCAGTTTTGATGAATAAACGTTCTTCATTGTATGAGCATGGTGGGAATAATGCAGGACAGTCAGCGAGACATACTACTAATTCTGCAGGGTTAGGAGATATAAGAATTACTGGTTATCGTTGGTTGCTGGATCCTGCAAAATCAAAAAATGGGAATATCCAGGCTGGGCTTGGCGTAAAGTTTCCAACAGGTAATTACAAAGTAGAAGGCACGTTTTATAAAGGGGAAGCCGGTAATTTAAATGGTCCTGTTGATCAGTCTATACAATTGGGTGACGGGGGTTTTGGCGTTACCGCGGAAGTAAATGTATTTTACGACTTCTCTAAAAAAGTGGGAGTGTACGGCAACTTCTATTATCTGGTTAATCCGGCAGAAGAAAATGGTGTGTCAACTGCAAGAGGCGGAACTCTTTCCCAAACTGCTATCGACTATAAAACAACTACTATGAGTATCCCCGATCAATATATGATAAGAGCAGGGGCGAATTTTTATGCTGGAAAACTCCTGGCTTCTGCGGGTATGCGCTTCGAATGTATTCCTTCCAGTGATCTTATTGGAGGTGATGGAGGATTTCGCAGACCCGGTTATGTACTTTCTGTTGAGCCTGGAGCAAGCTATGCGTTCAAAAAGGTTGTTGTCTTCGCTACGCTACCAATAGCGATAGAGCGCAACCGCACACAAAGTAATGCCGATAAACTTCGCACTGCCGCTACAGGGGTTTATGCGCATGGTGATGCAGCCTTTGCTGATTATGCCATAAATATTGGTGCATCATTTAAATTTTAATTATTTAAATAACAGGTATGAACTTTCGGAATGTATTAATAGGATGCTGGATAATGATCATGACCATTTATGCCAAAAAAGCTTTGGCACAAACTGACGGAGATGCGATCATGATGAATAAAAAACTACTGTGTATCGGAGGAATGTACAGTTACAGTAGCTGGGATAATTATTGGGAAGGTACTTTCAAGAGAAATAATGAGAACCTCGGTACTGTAAGCACTAAAATGATTGGTGTAATGGGTAGCTACGGTATTAACAAGAACCTCAATTTTCTTTTTAGTTTACCTTATGTAACCACTCGTGCTACGGCTGGTACATTAAAAGGGTTACATGGTTTCCAGGACCTGTCACTTTTTCTTAAGTGGCGGGCATTTGCCATTCCACTGAATGAAAAAAGTAAATTATCGGTTTATGGTGTTGGCGGATATTCATTTCCCGTTTCAGATTATCCGGCCGATTTTTTACCCCTATCTATTGGCATACGAAGTAAAAATTTAACCATGCGTGCTATGGTAGATTATCAATATAGTAAGTTTTTCGCTACAGCATCGGGCGCTTACATGGTAAGAAGCAATATCGAAATAGACCGCGATTCTTATTATGATACCCAACTGCGTCATACTAATATTGTAGATATCCCCAATGCTGCAGGCTTTAATTTCCGTATGGGTTACAGAAGTAAAAGCCTGGTTGCCGAAGGAGTATTGGATAATATGACCACACTGGGGGGATTTGATATCAGAAAGAACGATATGCCCTTTCCAAGTAATAAAATGAATGCAACCACCGCCGGTGTAGCTTTTAAGTACTCGTTTCTTAAAAAGTTGCGTGGCCTTGAAATAATAGGCGGTGCGAGGTACACTATTGCCGGCAGGAATGTTGGTCAGTCGACAATGTTTAACGGCGGTGCTTTCTATATTCTTGATTTTAACAAAAAAACACCTAAGTCATGATTACTAATTTCATTAATAGATCGACAGTATTGTCGTTAATTATATCGGGCTTACTATTTTCTTCCTGTTCAAAAGATATTAAAGACAGAACCGCAACTTATCCTACACTTTCACCTGTTAATCAGGACCTGGAAGCAGGTACATGGAGTCCTGTGTTGCTCGATGCACCTGATGAGTTTCCGTTAGCTGCTCCATTAGCAACCAATTCTCCGGCCTACCAGTCTGAATTAATGGAAATAAAAGGTTTGCAGTATAATCTTAGTGCAGAAGACAAAAATATCATCAAATACTGGAGCGCCGGTGGAGTGTTAAGATGGAATGAAATTTTGCGCGATCTTGTGGCAAAGTACAATCTTCCTCCTTATCAAAATCCCGATGGTTCTTATTCGGCGCCGAATGCAGCAAACCCATTTGCTTATCCATTATTTCCGTTTGCCAATCCGCCTTATGCTGCACGTGCATACGCTTATGTTGCTGCGGCGCAATACGATGCATTGGTAGCAGCCTGGCATTATAAAAAAATGTACAACCGCTCTGCACCTTATAAAAATGATTCTCTCATCAAAGCATTAGTACCAGAGTCGGATCTGCCTTCATACCCAAGTGAGGATGCAGTAATGGCCGGCGCTACCATTGAAATGCTCAAGTTGTTGTTTCCCGGCGAAGTGGCTTATGTTAAAAAGAAAGCTGAGGAACAAAAATTATACAGACTTATGGCTGGCGCTAATGTGCGTAGTGAATTAGAAGCCGGAGAAACATTAGGTCAACTCGTAGCGCAGAAATTTGCTGCCCGTGGCCGGGCCGACAAAGCCGGACAGGCTGGCGGCAATCCGGTTGTCTGGAAACAGTTCGAAGATGAAACAATGGCTAAGGGTGAAATATGCTGGTTCAGTCTTGAAGTGCCTAAAAGACCTCCAATGTTGCCTTTGTTCAACAATGTAAAAGGGTTTTTATGCGATTCACTGGATATTATAGCTATGCGTCCCGATCCACCTCCATCTACAAATTCTGAAGAATTTAAAAAGGAAACGGAAGAAGTACTATACTATTCACAAAATGCAACAAGAGAAAGACTGGCCATCGTGCATTTCTGGGCAGACGGAGCCGGAACATATACTCCTCCAGGGCACTGGAATGCTATTGCTGCAGATGAGTTTGTAAAAGAAAAATACAGTGAAGTAAGATGGGCAAGAAACTTTGCATTGCTCAATATGTCGCTGATGGATGCAGCCATCACATGCTGGGATGCGAAATATTATTATTTCAATCCAAGGCCAACACAATCAAACAATATTATTAAAACACTAACAGGCATTCCTAATTTTCCCGCTTATACTTCAGGTCACTCTACTTTCAGCGCTGCTGCGGCAACGATATTGACGCACCTGCTGCCCGACAGAGGACAGAAGTTTAATGATATGGCACAGGAAGCATCCATGTCGCGTTTATATGGTGGCATACACTATCGTAGCGATTGCGACAAGGGACTTGAAAATGGAAAAAAAGTCGGAGAACGTGCAGTAGCCAGGGCTATAAGCGATGGTGCTTGATAAAATGAACATACGTTGAAAGTAATATATATTATCTGTGCACTTATCATTCCTGTTGGGATGATAGCACAGGAGAACAGAGACGCTATAGACAGAAAAACATTAGACAGCGTAACAATTATTTCTTATTTAAGTGAGCCGACAATATTAAGACTGGATAATATTAAAGGCACTTACAACTTCACCGGCAAAAAAACTGAAGTGATCAACCTTGCTGGTGCTGATGTAGATGTTGCTAATAAAACAGGCCGACAGGTATTTGCAAAAATCCCTGGTGTGTTTGTGTATGATATGGACGGACCAGGTAACCAGATCAATATTGCTTCACGCGGATTGGATCCGCATAGAGGCTGGGAATTTAATATTCGTAAGGATGGGGTGCTCACTAATTCTGATATGTATGGTTACCCTGCCAGTCATTTTAGTATGCCGCTGGAAAGTATTGGCTCTATTGAACTGGTCAGAGGAACAGGGTCTTTGCAATACGGTGCGCAGTTTGGAGGAATGCTTAATTATATAACCAAACAGGGAGATACTTCAAGGCCATTCAGTTTCGAAAGCATCAATACGATAGGTTCATATAATCATGTGAGTTCTTATAACGCTATAGGCGGAAAGATAGGCAAGCTGAAATATTATGCGTACTACTATAAGAAATCAAGAGATGGCTACAGGGATAATGAACATACAGAAAGTGAAGCTCAGGATATCATTTTGTCTTATGAAGCTACTCCGAATTTAAACATCAGGGCAGAACTGGCAAGATCAAAATATTTATATCGTATTCCGGGCGGATTAAATGATAGCATGTTTAATGCTGATCCCCGACAGGCGACAAGAGCCAGGAATTATTTTAGTCCGGATATTTATGTGCCATCTATCACCATTGATTGGAAGTTATCACCGCTCACACGGTTAGAGTTAAGCAGCACTGCTGTTTTAGGCAAAAGAAACAGTGTAATGTTTGATAAGCCAACAAATATTATGGACACTATTGTTGCTTCTACTATGACTTATAATAACCGACAGGTAGATATCGACAGGTTTAACAGTTATACCAACCAGTTGAGAATATTGCAGCAATATATTCTTGGCCGCACTTCGGGTTCACTCACTGGTGGTGTGCAATACATGAATAATGATCTGAACCGTACACAACAGGGTAAAGGCACAACAGGAACTGAATATGATCTTACACTTGTTGATCCGGTTTGGGGGAGGGATGTACATTTTAAAACGCAGAACATCGCTGTGTTTGCTGAAAACACCATCAACCTGTTTAATGGATTTTCATTGAATATGGGAGCAAGAGTAGAAAGCGGTACAACCGACCTTACAGGTATAATTGTATATTATCCCGAGCATGAAATTCCGGTAAAAATCGATCATCGTTTTCCACTCTTTGGTGCGGGATTTTCCTATACACCTAATAAGATTTTCGAAATATATGGCGGTTGGTCACAGGCATATCACCCGATGTTGCTGAAAGACCTTATACCAGGATCGCTTTATGAAAGAGTAGATCCAAATATTAAGGATGCCAAAGGGTATAATGCCGAATTAGGTGTAAGAGGCGAATGGAAATTCCTTAGATGGGATGTAACCGGATTCCTGGTAAATTATGAAAACCGTTTCGGCACATTATCGCAAATAGAAGATAATAGCGTTTTCTATACTTACCGGACCAATATTGGTAATTCATTTACCAAAGGGCTGGAAATATTTGTACAGGGCGACTGGATGTTATCCAATTATTCTAAGCTTACTGTATTTACTTCAACGGCTGTTATGGATGCACGTTACAGGAATGCAGTAGTAAAATCAGGCAATGACAATATTAATGTTGATGGTAATAAAGTAGAAAGCACTCCTAACCTGATCACCCGGAATGGTGTAACCTATAAGTTCAGGAAAATCAGTCTTTCGTTGTTATACAGTTACACGGCAGAAAGTTTTGCTGATGCCTTAAATACTGTTGAACCTCCTAAAACAACAGGCGCCGTAGGAGTTGTACCTGCGTATGGATTGCTGGATATCAATACTTCGTTCAAAATATCCAGGAACCTCGACTTCCGTATTAATATTAATAATGTTACCAATAAACAGTATTTCACCAAGCGTCCTGCTTTCTACCCTGGCCCGGGAGTATGGCCATCCGAAGGCAGGAATGTGAACGGCTCGTTTATTTTAAAACTGTAAAGTATATTTTGTGTTAGGTGTTTTTATCCGTATGCATACAGTCCCCTCTTTTGAGGGGATTTGTATTTATAGCAGTACCGGAATAACTTTTCAACCCTAACTTTGCGCCATGTGTAAGTTACTGTTTTACGGCCTTTTGATTTTTGGTGTTACTTCCTGTTCTCTTAACAATGCAAAAGAGGATAAGACCCTTGGCCGCTATTTTAATGAAAAGAATGTAACCGGAACATTCGGAATGTTTAATAATGGAACTGGGGAGTTTACAGTTTATAATATGAAAGGATTCAGCGACAGCGTTGCCCGTCCGTATCATACTATGGATATTATCTATGCTTTAGTGGGTATTGAAACCGGCAGTATCAGGGATTCTGCAGAACTGATAGCATTAGACACGCTGCATAACAGAGTACAAGAGGATACGCTTAAGTTTTGGCTGGATACATTAGGTTATAATCCCTTAAAAATCACTGCCGATGAACAGTTGGGGCTTGTAAAGAGACTGTATTTTGGTCAGCTTCCGTTCCAGCCACGCTCACAACGCATCGTAAAAAACAGCCTGAAAAAAGAAGACAATTCCAACTATACCCTCAGCTATGTGACTGGTCAGGGTATTAATGAGCATAATAGCAATATTAACTGGCTGGCGGGTTGGATAGAGGAAAACAGGCACCCGTACTTTTTTGCCTTACAACTACAGGGACCTGGTGCGGATGATTTTTCTGCCCTGGCTATTCTTAAAGACATCTTAAGACAATATGACTTTATGGAGGGCAAAAGATGAGTAAATTTGCCTGATGGGGTTACAATTCCAGCATCCTGACTTTTTCATAGCATTCCTGGCCATTCCTTTACTGGGAGTGCTTTTCTGGTATCTGTTACGCTGGAAAAAAATGGTCACTCAGCGGATCGGCGACCCTCAATTGGTTAAAGAACTTACGCGCTCCCACTCACCCCGCAACTTTACCATCAAATTCACGCTTGTTGTGGTTGCGTTGGCCTCTATCATCATGTCACTTGTTAATCCCAGGATACCGGGAAAAATGGACAAAGTGGAAAGAAGGGGTGTAGATGTAATGATTGCACTTGATGTCAGTAATAGCATGCTTGCCCAGGATGTTCGTCCCAACCGTCTCGAGAAAGCTAAACAACTGATTGGTAACCTGATGAATGCCTTACAAAATGATCGTTTCGGATTAATTGTTTTTGCAGGCAGGGCTTATATGCAAATGCCTCTCACCACTGATCACGGAGCAGCTAGGATTTTTGTACAGAATGCCGGTCCGCATACTGTTAACACACAGGGAACAATGATCTCTGAGGCGTTGAGGTTGGGAGCAGCTTCCTTCAACAGCAAGGAAAGAAAATACAAATCGATCATACTGATAACCGATGGTGAAGATCATGACCCGGCTTCACTGGATGTTGCAGAACAGTTATACGCTAATGGAGTGATGGTGAATACAGTAGGTATTGGCTCGGCAAAAGGCACACCCGTTCCGGATCCTGCAACGGGGCAATACAAAAAAGATGCATCGGGCAATATTGTATTATCCAAATTAAATGAAGAGGAACTAAAACGCATAGCAGAAATCACACAGGGTATATATGTAAATAATGATGACGTTGATAAAGCAACGGCTACTATCATGAAAAGATTATCTACTATACAGGAGACTGCTCTTGAAGATTCAGCATTTAAAGATTATACCCATTACTTTCCATGGTTCGCTCTTGCAGCGCTCATATTATTGTTAGCCGACTTTTTGCTGCCTGAAAAAAAACTGAAAATAACTACGGCCATGTTGTTCCTGATTGTAGTTAACGTAAATGGTCAATCGGAGAATATCAGTAAAGGCAATCAATTGTATAAAAAGAAAGCCTATGAACAGGCTCTCCGGGAATATAAAAAAAATGGTGACCCTGTTTCAAAATATAATACCGGGAATACTTATTTCAGAATGCAGCAATATGAAGAGGCAGAGGGATATTATGATCAATTAACGATTGATAGTACGGATACAAACATGCGTCAGCGGGCATATTATAATGAAGGAGTAAGTCTCTCCAAACAAAATAAACTGGAAGAAAGTATCGTTGCCTATAAAAAGGCGCTTATGCTGAACCCTGGCGATGAAGATGCCCGTATCAATTTGCAGAAAGCATTACTGGAATTGAAAAAGAAACAGCCTCCTCCAAAAAAAGAGGATCAAAAAAATAAAAAAGAGAAAAATCAACAGCAGGAACAACCTCCTGCCAACCTGGATAAAAAAGAAGTGGAAAGATTGTTGAAAGCGCTGCAACAAAGAGAGCAGCAAGTTCAGCAAAAAATTCAACAGAACAGAACCAGAAGTGCCACTCGCCAGGAAAAGGATTGGTAAATGAAAACAATGAATCGGTTACAAACAATAGAGGTTAAAATAGGAGATCTGTTGCTCGGCAACCTGCATCCCATACGTGTGCAAACGATGACTACTACCGATACGATGGATACAGCAGCCACTATCGAGCAAACTATCAGGTGCATTGAAGCTGGTGCAGAACTGGTGCGAATTACTGCACCCAGCAAAAAAGATGCAGAAAACCTATTGAATATAAAAAATGGTTTGAGACAAAGAGGGTATAATACTCCACTTGTAGCTGATATTCATTTTACACCCAATGCCGCTGAAATTGCTGCGCGGATCGTTGAAAAGGTAAGGGTGAATCCGGGTAACTACGTCGATAAGAAAAAATTTGAATTTATAGAATATACCGACCAGGCGTATAACGAGGAGATTGAAAGAATAAGAGAAAGATTTACGCCATTGGTAAAAATATGTAAGGAGTACGGAACGGCTATGCGTATTGGCACTAATCATGGATCGCTAAGCGATAGGATCATGAGCCGCTATGGTGATTCAGCTATTGGTATGGTGGAAAGCGCTATGGAATTCTTACGCATATCCCGTGACGAGAACTACCATAATATCGTATTAAGTATGAAGTCGAGTAATCCGCTTGTAATGGTACAAGCCTATCGATTACTTGTGCGAACCATGCAAAATGAGTTTGGTATAGTTTATCCCTTACATCTTGGTGTAACTGAAGCAGGTGATGGTGAAGACGGACGTATAAAATCAGCTATAGGTATAGGAACACTTTTAGAAGATGGAATCGGAGATACAATAAGAGTTTCTCTTACAGAAGATCCCGAATTTGAAATTCCAGTTTGTAAAGACCTGATTAAACGCTATGACAACAGATCCTTCGGTCAGCATACTTCAAAAAATTGGGGAGATGATTATGTCAGGAGAAAAACCATTCCTGTGGATAGGGTAGGCGGTTCTCATGTTCCGGTTGTTATGGCTGATTATGCGAAGAAGAATGCCATAACAGAAAAAGATCTGCAAGCCATCGGGTATAAATATGATGCAGGGTTGGATAAATGGAATATAGCAGATGCAGCGGCTGATTATATATTCACAGGAAATAAAGTATTGGATTTTTCCCTTCCCGGAACTTTGCAGGTGTTATGTCATTACGAAACATGGACACAGACAAAAGATAAAAACAAATATCATCCCTTTTTTGAAGCAGAATCGTTTTTGACGCAGGAGTATCCTTCTCTCAATAAAGTATTTATTAGTCTGAATGTAGAAAATAATTCATTAGTGACTGATATACTTAATAAGATACAGCATTCCAATAATGTAATACTTTGTGTGAGATCGGATGGTGCAACACCTATGCCTGCCATCAGGGATTTTTTCTATCATCTTGATCAGCATAAAATAAAAGTACCTGTAATTATTGCAGTAAACAGCAATGAAACAACAATTGATGAGCAGTTAATTCATTTTTCAGCAGAAGCGGGAGCGTTATTATTAGATGGCTTTGGTGATGGAATATGGTTGAGCAATGACCCTACTAAAATTGTCAATCAGCGGATAAGCGGACGCACCTATCTTGACATGCAAAGCAATGAGCAATTTATTAACAACACTTCGTTTTCTATTCTGCAGGCAACACGTACCCGAATAAGTAAAACAGAATATATTTCCTGTCCTTCATGCGGACGTACATTATTCGATTTGCAGGAAACAACAGCAAAGATCCGCGCAGTTACTCATCATCTTAAAGGCGTTAAAATAGCTATTATGGGATGTATCGTAAACGGTCCGGGTGAAATGGCTGATGCTGACTTTGGATATGTAGGTAGTGGTCCGGGTAAGATCACCTTATATAAAGGCAAGGAGGTTGTAAAACGATCAGTGAATAGCGAAGTTGCTGTTGATGAGTTGATCAATTTGCTAAAAGAAAACGGAGCGTGGATAGAGCCTTAGATGTATTGCCTCCTGGCCGGATTTAATTTTCATAAGAGTCGAAAACATATTCTGTGTCTTCTTCCCTGTTTTCGTTAAATTCAATAATAAAATTATTTTTTCCTTCTCCTATAAGTATGGTCAGGTATTTTGCCTGTATCAGTTCCAGTAGCGAGAGAAAAATAAAGATGGCCTGTATCCTTTCATTACAATTGTCAAATATTTTTTCAAAGCTAAGTGTCTT
Organism: uncultured Chitinophagaceae bacterium; assembly: GCA_964606315.1. Classification (GTDB taxonomy): domain Bacteria; phylum Bacteroidota; class Bacteroidia; order Chitinophagales; family Chitinophagaceae; genus Flavitalea. Next base: position 58,133 of record CAZSFY010000016.1, read on the forward strand.
TTCGCGCCTGGCTGTTTCCAGCATGTTAGCGCGACTCTCTTCCATTGTATAATTATATCTGACAACTGTATGAACGGGTTTATTGTTACGTTCTTCCACACGTTTCATTACCCGTTCAAAGGCTTTCATCAATTTAAATAAGGTAATAGCCTGTATTTCTGTTCCCTCACCACTTTCTTCTCCAATGACTGCTATTTCTTTTTGAATATTTCCTCTTTTCACCATCAGCATTCTGATGGCTTCCATGTCGGCTAGCTGTGCTGCGGCTTCTTTAAACCGGCGATATTCCAGTATTTTATCGATAAGTTCCTGGCGGGGATCTATTTCATTGCCCTGTTCATCGAGTTCTTTTCTGGGTAACAACATTTTCGCTTTGATACGCATTAATGTTGAGATGAAAAGAATGAATTCGCTGGATAATTCAATATTCAGGACTTCCTGGGAGTGAATAAACTCCAGGAAGTCTGTGATTATTTTATTAATAGGAATATTATAGATGTCCAGTTCATCGCGTTCTATGAAGAACAACAAAAGATCAAAAGGGCCTTCGAACTGCGGTAATTTAATCTGGTAGCCAGGCTGACTCATATCTAAAATTTTGCTGAAAAACCGACTCCCAATATTTGTCTGAGCTGCAAACGCGCGATAGCATCGTCATCATACAGAAGATCAAAAGCTATGTTAGCAGAAAGAAACTCATTGACTTTAAGGGCAAAGATGTTTGTCCAGAAGATATCAATATTTCCCGGATTCTCTTTGTAATTTGAAAAAGCATCTAACCTTGATTTATAGGTAACGTTTTTAAGGATCTCCTTTTCGAATTGTGCACTCACAAAAGCGCCCAGTTCGTTCCTTGATTTTTTGCCCGGATCTACACCATACGCTCCTGCATTCGATAATGAATCATCTGTTACGATAATCCATCTTTCAGTAAGTGGAGAAAGAAATAGGGAAAAATAACTGGTAGGTTTATATTCAGCGCCGGCTGATAATATAACATATGCCGGAGCCAGAAACTTTGACGTCAAGGTTCTTATGTCCGCATCATTGGCATCCTTTTCATAGGAATAACCAGGAGTAAACTGTGTACGGAAGTTAAATAATCCACTGGCATACCATTTTTCTCCTATTTGATATCCGTACTTAGATAAAAGATCTATTCTATCGTCACTTTTTCTTGCACCCAAACTGGTAGTGTTTATGTAACCGTAACCAAGATCGAGATTGTTTTGCCATACATGTTTCCCTTCTTTGAGAATAGCGAAAAGATTAAGGAACCCAATAGCCGAAAATGAGTTTTTATCACCGCCGCCCTGCCAGTTACTTAACGAACCCTGCGCTACGTTTACCGTGAACAATCCGCCTTTTCTCCATCCTGCTTTATGGGCAGTATCATCAACAATTGTTTTATTAGTTTCTGCCTGTAACTCAGCAACAGTCTGATCCTGTGCGAATGCAATCACTAATGAAAATTGAAAACACGTAGCTACAAATATTTTTTTAAGAAGGTTTTTTTTACAATAAATAGTTTCCCGATGGAACTCACGTTTCATAGTTATAATGATTAAGTATTTTGCTTTCTTTATTTCTGTTTCAGAGCATCCCTTATTTCCATCAAAAGTTGATCAGTAGAAGATGGAGCAGGTGGTTCTGCTGGTTTTTCTGCTTCTTTTTTACGATGATTATTGATTAATCTCACAAAAATGAATAATACCAGTGCAACGAGAATAAAGTTGATAACAGCAGAAATAAATATGCCGTACTTTACTCCGCCCCAAATGGTTAGTTCTTCCAATTTAGAAAGGTTAAGCGCTTCCAGCACAGGATTTAGCAATAAAGGTGTGATAACGTCATCTACCAGTGAGCCTATAATCTTATTAAAAGCTCCGCCGATGATAACACCCACTGCCAGGTCGATAACATTGCCTCTTACGGCAAAATCCCGGAATTCCTTAATAAAACCCATACGATAGTTTTTGATGAATAAGAAGTAATTAGTTAAAGATACGTTAACCAGTTATACGGTCATTATTTCCTTCTCTTTAGTTGCTAAATGTTTATCCACCAAACTAATGTATCTGTCGGTCAATTCCTGGATATTAGCTTCTGCATCTTTAGAAACATCTTCGCTAAGTCCGTTTTTCTGAAGCTTTTTTATCTGCTCCATTGCATCCCGGCGAATGCTCCTGATAGCCACCTTGGATTGTTCCCCTTCATTTTGTGTTCTTTTCACTAACTCCCTTCTTCTTTCTTCGGTAAGAGGAGGCATGAACAGGCGGATCATATTCCCGTCATTTTGGGGGGTAAGACCAATATTTGCCTGGATAATAGCTCTCTCGATAAGCTGAAGCATATTTTTTTCCCAGGGCTGAATGGTCAGCGTGCGGGTATCAGCTACCGAAACATTGCCGACCTGGTTAATGGGGGTAGGATTTCCGTAGTAGTCAACAAAAATACCGTCCACAATATTTGTGGTGGCCTTCCCGGCTCTTATTTTCAACAATTCGGCCTCAAGATGTTTGATGGCCTTACTCATCGATTCTTCCGAATCCAATGTGATCAACTGCAAATCTTCGGACATATACGGTTTTGATTAGTGGTGCAAACCTACATTAAATAGAAACTTACACAAAATTGAAGGCTAAGCGATCATTGTGGAACGGAGGAAAAGTTTTCTCTAGCTGCCAGAACTAATATTAAGCTGAAAAACCTATTTTTTTTCTTCCAGAATAACATCTTTTGTCAGTGTAACAATACGTGTGACGGGTTTTTTGACTTTGCTGGGGGTTTGGGCCACGAACAGGCGAGGTTTACGATTAAAATAAAGCAGGGCTATACCAATAAAGAAGACAGTAACGCCGGTCAGTATTATCCATGCGCTGCCGGCCTTTCTTCCCCAATAAGCGGCAGCCACTGCGACAATACTTAAAAAGCTTATTGAATAAGTAATAGTGCTATGCGTCCACCCTTTGTCCATCATTAAATGATGGATATGGTTTCTGTCGGGACTGAAAGGTGATCTTCTTTTAAAGATGCGTATACTGAAAACACGTAAAGTGTCCATCAACGGAACCAACAAAATAGTAAATCCTATTGCGGGGGCTGCATTTACGGGAAATGCCGATCCGGGAACCTGAGCTACTTCAATAAACTTAATTACCAAAATCGCATTGACAAGCCCGATAAGCATCGACCCGGTATCTCCCATAAATATTTTTGCTGGATGAAAATTGAATATCAGGAAAGCAGCGAGACTGCCTGAAAGTGCGAAAGCCAATACTGCATAGGGAATGAGGTTCGACTGAAGAAAATAAAAACCGAATAAGGAAGAGGCGATTAACCCGAGTGTTCCTGCCAGTCCGTCAACGCCATCAATCAGGTTAAATGAATTGATGATAAGGATAACGGTAAAGTAGGTAAGCAACAAACTGAACATTCCCGGTAGCTCATAGATGCCAAAAATACCATACATGCTTTTAATCTGGATACCACCTTTGGCAACAATAAAAATAGCTGCTAATACCTGCCCGATAAATTTTTTTATAGGAGATATAACCAGGATATCATCTTTTAATCCTAAAAAAAACAGTACAATTGCAGCGGCGTAGAAATATTGAAACTCTGTGTGATTATTTAATTGCAACGCCAGCAGGCAGGCCAGCATAAAGCCTGCGAAAATACCCAGGCCACCTAAAGAAGGGATATGTGCTGTATGAATTTTTCTTTCATCCGGAACATCAAATAGCTTTTTATTTTCCGCTACTGTAATGATAGCAGGGATTGCCATATAGGCAATGGTAAAAGAAATAGCTATTGAAAGCAGTGCGTCGAACATTAAAAAGGATTTGGTATAAAAGAGTACCTGAGATAATATAAATTATAAAACAACAAGTACGGATTATTATTGTTCATTACGTAGTTTTGCCGCCTGTAAAATAGTATAAAAATGGAAGATTTAAAAAGAATGGCCTCACAAATCAGAAGAGATATCGTGCGTATGGTTCATGGGTCGGCCAGCGGTCACCCGGGTGGGTCCCTCGGCTGTACAGATTTTCTTACTGCATTGTATTTCAAGGTGATGAAGCATTCTCCGAAGTTTAATATGGATGCCACCAACGAGGACGTTTTTTTCCTTTCCAATGGCCATATATCTCCCGTTTTTTACTCGGTTCTGGCCCGTTCAGGGTATTTTGACATTAAAGAGCTAGCTACCTTCCGTAAGCTGAACTCCCGCTTGCAGGGTCACCCTGCCACCCACGAACATCTTCCGGGGGTACGTATCGCTTCAGGCTCCCTGGGACAGGGCTTGAGTGTAGCTATCGGAGCGGCGCTTACAAAAAAGCTTAATGGAGAAAAAACATTGGTGTACTCCCTACATGGTGATGGTGAGATACAGGAGGGACAAATATGGGAGGCCGCACTTTTTGCTCCGGCTAATAAAGTCGACAACCTGATCACTACTATTGATATTAACGGCCAACAGATTGATGGCCCCACCAGAAAAGTACTGGACCTTGGTGATATTGGTAAAAAATTTGAAGCTTTCGGCTGGCAAACACTTACAATGAATGGTAATGATATGGATGACGTAGTGGCTACGCTTGAAAAAGCCAAATCAATGGCTTTCCAGGGCAAGCCAACCGCGATCATGATGCACACCATCATGGGTAAGGGTGTTGACTTTATGGAAAATGATCATAGCTGGCACGGTATCGCTCCTAATGATGAGCAACTGGCAAAAGCGTTGGCACAACTTCCCGAGCTGGCGGACTATTAACCAGTGGACAATTGAAAGTGGAGAGTGGACAGTGTCATGTCCTGATATAGGTTGACAGATTTAACTGTCAATTATCAACTAAATACTTGTAGGGGCGGTGTAGTCTGCAACATACTTCTTACTTCTCTGGCAATGCCTTCGGCATCATAACCACATTCACGATGCAATTCTTTTACAGTGCCATGTTCAATGAATTCGTCGGGTATGCCTAATATTTTTACCTGGGCGGTATAATTATTTTCGGCCATAAATTCCAGGATAGCACTGCCGAACCCTCCTTTCACCGTTCCATCTTCTACCGTAATAATCTTTTGATATTTATTAAACACTTCGTGTAGCAGTTCTTCATCGAGAGGTTTGGCAAAGCGCATGTCATAATGTGCGGGATCGATGCCTTCGGCTCTTAACGTTCTTATAGCCGTTGCTGCAAAATTTCCAGGATGACCGAAACTCAAAATGGCCACTTCTTTTCCGTCTTTTATCTTTCTTCCCTTGCCTATTGGTATTTCTTCAAAAGGTGTTTGCCACTTGGCCATTACACCTTCACCCCTGGGATAGCGAATGACAAATGGAGCGTTGGTGCTTTCCAATTGGGAAGTGTACATCAGGTTGCGCAGCTCTGATTCGTTCATAGGTGCACTAACGATCATATTCGGTATACATCTCATGTAGGCGATATCGTAAGCTCCGTGGTGAGTTGGACCATCTTCTCCCACCAGTCCCGCCCGATCGAGGCAAAGGATTACAGGTAGCTTTTGAATGGCCACATCATGCAATACCTGATCGAAGGCGCGTTGCATAAATGTTGAATAGATATTGCAGAATACACGCAGCCCCTGTGTAGCCATGCCTGCGCTAAGGGTTACGGCGTGCTGCTCGCAGATACCCACATCGAATGCTCTGTCGGGTATCTTTTCCATCATGAATTTTAAGGAAGAACCCGAAGGCATAGCCGGCGTAACACCAAAAATCTTATTATTTTTTTCGGCTAGTTCTATAATAGTATGACCAAAAACATCCTGGTATTTGGGAGGCTGCGGAAGATCAAATTTTTTCTTATAGATTTCCCCGGTAATCTTATCAAACAAACCTGGCGCGTGCCATATGGTTTGCTCTTTTTCTGCCAGGGCATAACCCTTCCCTTTAACGGTAATGATATGGAGCAATTTCGGGCCCGGAATCTCTTTCAGGTCCTTTAAAGTGTCTACGAGCTTGGTCATATTATGACCGTCAATCGGACCAAAATACCTGATTTTCAACGATTCAAAAAGATTGCTGCTTTTGCTTATGAAACCTTTTATGCTATGCTCCAGTTTGGAGGCCATTTCCCTGGTAAAATTGGCGCCTATAGGAAGTTTACCCAATGCTTTCCAAACATCATCTTTTACTTTATTATAGGCCGGAGAAGTAGTGATATCTGTAAGATATTCTTTGAGCGCTCCCACGTTAGGGTCGATGCTCATGCAGTTGTCGTTCAGTATGATAAGCATGTCCGTATCTGCTACGCCGGCATGGTTCATTGCTTCAAAAGCCTGACCTGCCGTCATAGCGCCATCACCTATTACCGCTACTGTTTTTCTATTTTCTCCTTTATACCTCGCGGCCATAGCCATACCTAGAGCAGCGGAGATAGATGTTGAAGAATGCCCCACACCAAAAGTATCGAACTCGCTCTCACTTCTTTTTGGAAAGCCGCTTAAACCCTTGTATTTCCGGTTAGTAGGAAAGGAATCTCTACGTCCGGTAAGGATTTTATGGCCATAGGCCTGGTGGCCAACATCCCAAACCAACTGATCAAAAGGAGTATTATATATATAATGAAGGGCAACGGTCAGTTCAACTACACCCAGGCTGGCGCCGAAATGACCGCCATGAACACTCACAACATCAATGATGTACTGTCTTAGCTCATCAGCTAATTGTTGCAGTTGTTCGCGATCAAGACTTTTAAGGTCTTCAGGTGAGTTGATTTCTTTGAGTAAGGTTCCCGGCGCGATCTCCATCAATATAGTTTAATAGTCAAAAGTAAAATAAAAAAGCAAACTATACGGACTGATCATTAACCTGTCTATTTGCCTTTTATCCAAATTAACGGTTATCACAACTACTGAATTGCTTATTTTGTTGTGCTGATGAGCAGGTTACGTAAAATATCCAATTACTGGCTGTGCCAGTTTGCGGGATGGGGACTGGTAGCCCTTTCCGGACCGTTTTATGCTTTTACTTACTATAAGAGAGCCATTACCACTGATCTTGTACTGCAGTTTGTTTTTTTGATGACTGCTGGTATTATCAGTACGCATATACTCAGATGGATAATCAGAAAAAACAACTGGCTGTTGCTACCGGTTGAAAAAGTAATTATCCGGTTGGGAATAGCAGTTATTCTAACCTGTGTTCTATTTAGTCTCATCATAATGGCTCTGAACATAGGGGCCGGACTGGATCGGAATTCGCGAAACCTTGATTTTTTCTCGCGGCTTATCTGGAATATCATCAATTATGGCATTTTTATTATTCCCTGGGTATTATTTTATTATTTCTATCACTATCTCGCTAAGAGCAGAAAGCAGGAAATTGATACACTTAAATTAGAGGCGCTGGTAAAAGAGCTTGAATTAAAAACTATCAAAGCACATGTTAACCCGCATTTTATATTCAATGCGCTGAATAGCATAAGGGCATTAGTTGATGAAGATCCGCGAAGGGCGAGAGAGGCTGTTACGCATCTCAGCAATATTTTGCGCAGCAGCATGCAGGCCGAAAAACAGGAGACAGTTCCTTTTGAAAAAGAACTGAATATTGTTAAGGATTATCTCGCGCTTGAGCACATCCGTTTCGAAGAAAGGTTACAGATAGAATATGATATTAAAGAAGAGACGCTTAACAGTCCTGTTCCTCCAATGATGCTGCAAACGCTGGTAGAAAATGCCATTAAGCATGGTATAGGCAAACAAATAGAGGGTGGAGTAGTAAAAGTAAAATCCTCCTTCGATCATCATTTTCATACGCTGGAAGTGCAAAATACCGGTTATCTGAACGGTCATGCTTATGCGCCGGATGGTTTTGGTTTGTTCAGTACGCGTAACAGGTTGTATTTACTGTTTGGTGACTGTGCTGTTTTTGATATCTCCCAGGAAGGAGAGTTGGTAGTGGCGAAAATATTAATACCTAAAGTGTAGAGAATGATTAAGACAATTATTATTGATGACGAGCGTCTCGCACGCAACGAATTGAAGAAACTGCTGGCAGATTTTTCTGAAATCGAGATTATTGCAGAAGCTTCCAATGCCGCAGAAGGAAAAGAAAAAATTGAAACCCTTTATCCCGATCTGGTTTTTCTCGATATTCAGATGCCTGGAAAAACCGGTTTGGATATGCTTGCTGAAATTGGCAAAGCTCCCCGCGTTGTTTTTACCTCTGCCTATGATGAATATGCTTTAAAGGCGTTCGAGGTAAATGCATTGGATTATTTGTTGAAGCCTATAGAGCCTAAAAGATTGGCAGATGCGATCAATAAAATAAACCTGGCAGAAGAAAAGGAAGAAAACGGAACTGAAGCTATCAATTTTAATAAATCGGTTTTAGGGGAGAACGACCAGGTATTTGTAAAGGATGGTGAACGGTGCTGGTTTGTAAAACTATCTGATATCAGATTATTTGAAAGCGTAGGAAATTATGCTAAAGTATTTTTCGGTCCCAATAAACCTTTAATATTAAAATCCCTCAACTCGCTCGAAGAGCGTTTAGATGAAAAATTATTTTTCAGAGCCAACAGAAAACATATCATCAATCTTAGGATGATAGAAAAAGTAGAATCTTATTTTAATGGTGGATTATTACTTGAGCTTAAGGGAGGAGAAAAAATAGAAGTGAGCCGCAGACAAACAGTAAAGTTTAAAGAGATGATGAGTTTGTAGTGGATGATGAATTATTTTTTTGTATTTAAAAATATTCCTACATTCATAATATTGTTTACGTTTTTGTGAGCTCTTTTAACCCTTAAAAAACCTATTGCTATGAGCACTCTACACAAAACCTGATCTCTTCAATCCGCCTGATTTATTGTATAATGTTTTTCCTCTATGGAGGTTACATTTCTATTGATTTGATCATACCGGGTCAATGCCCGATACAGATTTCCTATGCGCCTATTCCTAATAGTATTATTCAGCCTGCTATCCTCATGCATTATTGCCCAGGAGTCGTTAACGACTTATGAGAAGGTGTATGCTTTTCCTGATAAACTCTTTGGGGCATTACATAAAAAAAGCAACCAGTTTGAGCAAGGCGTATTGACTTCTACGCAGAAGTATTTGAAGAAGATGCAAAGAAGTGAGGAGAAGATGAAAAGAAAACTGATGAAGAAGGATTCAGCCAAAGCGCAGGAATTGTTTGGTGATGTAGAGGGAAGGTATACGGCTATGAGAAATGTAGTAGAGAATCCTACAAGTAAGTTGCCTAAAGTATATAACTCCAGGCTGGATTCTATCAAGACAGCAGTCAGTTTTATCGATACCAATAAGTATACAGGGCAGGTGGATGCGATACAAAAGAACTTGCCTGTACTACAAAAAGATTTTACCGGTGCGCAGTTGTCTCTGGATAAAATTGATTTTCTCGAAAAAGAACTGCAAAAGAGACGCGATCTTTTACAACAGCAATTGAATGATTTTCCATTAGGCAAGAGCTTCACAGCTTTTAAGAAGAATGTGTATTACTACAGGGACAAGATGGACAACTACAAACAAATGTTCAACAGTCCATCGAAGGTGGAGTCATTACTGATGAACCAGCTAAGTGAACTTCCTGCTTTTCAACAATTTTTTGCCAATAATTCTGCGCTTGGCGGGCTGTTTCGCCTGCCGAACAGCGGTCCTATTGATGAAGCATCAATTGCCGGTATGCAGACCAGATCAATGATAATGGCTCAGATGGGAGAGAGAATGTCTTCCGGAGCTGACGCACAGCAACTCCTCAATAATAGCATCGCCAGTGCTCAGTCAACGCTGCAAGGATTAAAAGATAAGCTCAATTCCTTTCAATCTAACGGTGATGCTGATATGAAAGATTTTAAACCCAATGCAGAAAAAACGAAATCATTCCTGAAAAGGCTGGAACTTGGATTCAATCTGCAAAGCCAGAAGAGTAATTATTTTTTCCCCACCACATCCGACATCGGCGTTTCCTTAGGCTATAAACTGCGTACCAATATAGTTATAGGCGTGGGAGCATCCTACAAAGTAGGATTGGGGAGTAATATCCGGGATATCCGTTTTACGCATGAGGGAGCAGGGCTCAGATCATTTGCTGATCTGAAATGGAAAGGTGGATTCTGGATCAGCGGAGGCTTTGAAAGTAACTACCGTTCAACTTTTAAAAATTTTGAAGAGTTGAAAAACCGTTCAGGCTGGCAATATAGTGCGCTGGCAGGTTTAAGTAAGAAATACAATATTAAAAACAGAAAAGGCGAACTGAAGTTGCTATACGATTTTCTGTGGAACAAAAATTATCCCGTTACCCAACCCTTGATTTTCAGAACAGGATTTTCACTTAAATAATTAACGATTGACAAAACTTGTCTTATGATGAATGCACTTAGACCCCTATTAGTTCTGTTATTACTAGCCAATAGCAGTATTATTTATGCACAAATTCCTGGTGAGCCGGTAAATATTCAAAGTCCCACTGCTATGTCCTTTGCCGTGTATGGCGATATACCGGTTTCTTATTATTCGGGTCTTCCTTCTATTGAGGTTCCTTTATACACTTTAACGGAGAATGCAATCAGTGTACCTATCGATTTAAGGTATCATGCTGCAGGGTTCAGACCTGATGTGCATCCCGGTTGGGTGGGTAATAACTGGAACCTGACGACAGGTGGATTGATTACACGCACAGTTAGAGATAAACGTGATGACTTTCCTCCTGGATCCGAAGGGATTGTCAACGGATTTTATCATGATCAATATCAGCTTTTGGATAATTCAAACTGGGAGACTAAGCCGAGAATTTTTGAAGTATTAAATACTTATAATGCTTTCCACGGGGATACTGAACCTGATGAGTTTTCTTTTAATTTTCTGGGCTATTCCGGTAAATTTTACCTTGATCATAAGCGACGATGGAAAGTTGCCTGCGATCGTCCTGTTAAAGTTGAAGTAGATACTACATTAATCCCTATGTTTCTCTATGATAAAAACGAACATACTCCTATTCATGGGCCTGATGGGCATCATTTTCCAGGATTTACCATCACTGATGAATTTGGTATACGGTATATTTTTGGAATAGATCCTGCTGCCATTGAATTTAGTACATCTTTTTTTCTTACTAGTGGTTATTACTGGACAGCCCAGGCGTGGTATCTTACCAGGATTATTCATCCCGATGGCTATGAAGTGAAATTTAATTATGAGCGGGACAATGATTATATCAATCAGATGTATAGTGCGTTTTCGTTCACGCCAGAGTATTATGAACCTACTGAGATTGATTATATGAATAAACCTTGCACGCCTGCCTATACGGGTCATACTAGTATTGATGAGTCTTATTCCGGTGTACTGATCTCTCCCGTTTATCTATCTTCTATTGAAACTTCTACCGAAACCATACAATTCAAGCGATCTGTTTCCACAGAGTTACGCTATTCTACAACTCCCTTTGATTGGAAGAATCCTTATGATTGGAAAAAGCGTAAGCTGGAGAGTGATTTCCCTAATCCAACTCCACCATTAGCAACAGTAATTCAACAGACTCCAGGAAGCGCAACTATCCAAAATTTTTATACAGCATTGGATAACAGAATCAAATTTAAACAGTTGGATACTATTGAAGTATTTAATAATAATGGCGTGTCGATAAAAAAGTTCAAACTGTTTTTTACTTCCAGTACAACTAAGCGTCTGGCGCTGGATTCAGTGAGACAGATCGGAAAATATAATGAAGCGCTGCCGTCTTACCGCTTTACTTACCTGCCTTATGCGGGTGGTGAACCAAAGTATTTGGAAAACAAGATTGATCATTATGGTTTCTACAACGGACTTGAGGCCGGAATACCTAATGATACAGGTTATTTTAATAAGCGATCTTATGTGGATACGGCTAAATTAAAATCCGGAGTGCTGCAATCCATTACTTATCCAACCGGTGGTATAACCAATTTTGAATATGAGCCGCATGTTTATCATAAACGTATTCAGGAAGTCGGAGTCAGAGGGTTAGACAATGGTTTTGCAACTAATACTATATGTGGCGGTCTCCGTATTAAAAAAATTGAGAGCTGGGATCAGTCCACTGCGTCTGTGAAAAAAGCAAAGGAATATTTTTATGTAACTAATTATTCTAGTTCCACTAACCCTTCTACAGCACCATCGAGTGGAATATTGGGTGCAAGGGTCAAATATATTTTTGAAGACTATAAAACACCTATACTTGAAGACACCAATCAAATATATAGAGTGTGGAGAACAAGTTCTCAAACAGTATTACCTGCTTGTGAAAATAGCCTCGGCACTCATGTAGGGTACAGTGAAGTCACAGAGAAATTGTATGATGGTAGTTACTCAAAACATTTTTTTAATAATTATGGACCGGGCTTTCTGGATGATAGCGCTGTAGTAATGCAAGAAAGAACAATGTATGATAAGACAAATTCAAGGGCAATGGAAAGAGGTATATTAAACAGAACTGAACACTACACAAATACAAATAAACTACTTGAAAAAAAGCTAATTGAATATATTGCACTTAATAGCAGTAATGAATATGTCAGGGCCGTTAATGGTACATTACGCAGTATTTGTGACAATCAAAATACGGCTTGGACGATGTTCGGAACAGGATACAGAATTTATACTTACTCCTATTTACCTAAGAGTGAAATTGTAACCTCTTACTCCCAGACTTCTACAGATTCGCTGGTTACTAAAAAGTATTTCTTCTATAATGATACCACCAGGCTGTTGGTTAAAGATTCTACACTGTCGAGCAAAAGTGAGCCTGTTTGCAATTATTATTATTATCCGCAGGACATTATCAAATACACCCCCAGTGCTCCGGCGCCGGTCACACAAACACTGGGTTATATGAAGCAAAAGAATATGATTGGTTTTCCGGTGCAAACAATGTCTACAAAAAAGATAGGTTCTAATGAATTTGTTACTGCTATAAACGTAACCAAATTCAAGGATTTTAATACAATAGTCAAACCTTACCGGGTGTACCGGTTTTCACAGCCGGCAAGCCAGGTAACTAAAAGCGCTAACCATCTATATCGAGTAGGTTTTTCGGGTGGAATGGAAAAAGATACTTTACCTAATAATACAGAATTGTTAGCCACTTATTCAAAATATGACCTGAGGGGCAATATCACTACGTTGACAAAAGACCAGGATATATCTACGGCTTACCTGTGGAGAAAAGATTTTAAATATTTAACAGCCAAAGCAATTAACTCCTATAATAACCTGGAATATAATTATGTAACAGAACCAGCAAAACTAATTATTGATCAACCGAAAGTACAGTACTTCACTACAGGCTCTTTTCGCCATTATCAACAGGGTAATATTACTATGAAACTGATATTGAACGGCCTGGATACCACCACTTTAAATAAAGCCAGAATTATTATCATCGTTAAGAACTATTCAAAAGATACTATACTGACTTTTAAAGATGGTGAAACCAGAACTATTGTTAATGCTCCGGCAGGTATTTACTCTCTACATATCTATTCTGATATGTTAAACATCAACGATGAAGCCAAACTGGTGGTTACTTATAATAATCAGAAAGCCAATCAAACCTCTTCTAATACTCAATCCCAATTTTTCTATGAAGGCTTTGAAGAAGCTATACCCTCGTCCGTAAAGCCCTTTGCGGGCAGCAACTGTCATAAAGGTGCTTACCAGGTTCCCTATGTAGTTCCGTCAGGGGGAACTTACCATATTGATTACCGTTACCTCGATGGTGGTGTGTGGAAATACAGAAAACGCTCCTATACTAACAATATGACTATTTCCGAAGGGACAGCTATTGATGAAGTAAGAGTGTTCCGTACAGATATGGATATTATGACCTATACCTATGACCCTGATTTTGGTGTGACGAGCCAGAGTGATGTGAATGGCAAAACAGAAAAATATATTTATGATGGGTTGGGCAGGTTAACTACTGTTAAAGATGAAAAAGATAATATTCTCAAAAGGATATGCTATACCTACTATGGACAAACGCAGAATTGTACGGTAAGCACAAGCGCGATATGGGAAGCTTCAGGATTTACCCGGTGTAAACCCTGCCCTTCTAATCCGACCTATACAACGACTATGCGACAAAAATTGTTGAGAGACGCTAACCCGCATAGTGCAACGTATAATGATACCATGTGGGTAGATGATGTGATAACAAGTGATTGTTATATGACTATTCCACAGGCATGGCAGAATATCGGCTCTCCCTATTGTGAAAAAAATGGCGTAAATAATAATACCGGCTACCGGCTTACTGGTCAACAAGACACTGCCTTATGCAGTCATACCTATAATAGTACGCGAGTAGTGCAGTATGATTATAATCCTACTGCCTGTCCGATTAATATGACCAATATTCGCCTGACTACCAGTAATAATTTAGGCTCGGGATATATCAGCTTTACCAATAGCAGCGGTACTACTACATTTTATTTCCCTACCTATCCGGTCACCAATCATTTGTTGGGAACAATACCCGCAGATCAATATACCATATTAGTGTATTCCGGGGGTACCGCTTATACTTTTTATGCTAACGGAACATATGCTTTTAATGACATATATAGCCCGCCAATAACCATGCCGGTAGGGGGCGCTAACTGGGTCTTGTCAACACTCTAATAATTAACAACAATATATTATGCAACTATATTCATTCCTTTTTATCCTGTTTTCCTTTCCGCCTATTCCTTTTTACAGTATTCAGTTGACTTCACTGGATGGTAAAACGATTTCCATGGCTGATTATAAAGGCAAGCGTGTTTTGATTGCCACAATTGACATTGACAAATACAATGAAAAGCAACTTCTTTTTCTGGATTCCATTCAAACACATACACCTGACCTGCAAGTGGTGATCGTTCCGGCATCAAGTAAAGAGAGCACGGAAGAAGATCGTTTGAAGACCGATAGTCGTCAGTTGACATCTTCTTTAGTCATCAGTCGGTCGGGGAAGATATCTAAAGAAGCGGGCCGTGAGCAAAACAAATTAATGGAGTGGCTGACTAAATCGGAAAATAATAACGTGTTTGAAATAGAAGGTGAACCTGGTCAGTATTACCTGGTCAGTATTAAGGGAACGATATGTGCAGCCCTGGGCGCTTCGATTTCTCAAAAAGATCTGTTAGGGGTATTGAACTATCCCTTCGATCTGTCTAAACATTACATTTTTAACCCCGAAACCCAACGCTATGAACGCCCCCAAGATTAGCCTGCTGACGACCTGTTGCCTGTGGCTGCTGGCCTCTTCATTACAGGGGCAGTACCTGCCTGCGTCCTATGGGAGTAGTAATTACCTGAACTCCATTAAGGTATGGGATGTTAAGCGTCCGCTGACCGATCCTGCGGCGGTGATCAGCAATACCAACCCCGCCGAAGTGCTGGTGACCACCCAATATGTAGACGGGCTGGGCCGGCCCCTGCAAACAGTGATTAAACAGGGAAGCCCGCTGCAAAAAGATATGGTCACCATGCATATCTATGACCGTATGGGCAGAGAGAGTGAACGATACCTGCCTTATGCCAGCGCCGGCGCAGACGGATCTTTTAAACTAAGCGCTTTCTCGGATCAACAGACTTTCTATAGTACCTATTTAAGCGGCCAGGGCCAGACCTGGTTCTATGATAGCATTACCTACGAGCGGTCACCCCTGAACAGAGCAGTCAAAACGATGGCAGCCGGCGACAGTTGGGTAGGGTCGTCCAGAGGCGTAGAGCAGGGTGTTGAGATGAACATTGCCAGTGAAGTGCGGCTATGGAACAGCAGTACCGTATCGGCCGCCACCCCCACTTCTTCAGGCTGGTACGCAGCCGGTACATTATACCGGCTCATCACCAGGGATGAACATAACAAAAGAGTGGTAGAGTATAAGGATAAGGCAGGCATGGTAATCATGAAAAAAGTAGAGATCAAAGCAGATGGCGCTGCTACCCTTCATTCGCACACCGATTGGTTATGCACCTATTATGTGTATGACCATTATACTGATCTGCGGTGGGTGATCCAGCCCAAAGGAGTGGAACTACTGGCCTCCTCCAGCTGGGCGTTCGACCATGGCCAGCTCTATCATTCCTCCATCGCCCGCGAGCAGTGTTTTTATTATGAGTATGACGGCAGAAAAAGGATGATCATCAAAAAAGTACCCGGCGCCGGTAAGCTGGAGATAGTCTATGATCAACGCGACCGGCTGGTGATGAGCCGCGACAGTTCACTGGCTGGCCAGGGCTACTGGCAGGTGAGTAAATATGATGGGCTTAACCGCTTGCAATATATTTACCTGGTCGCTAATAATTTTACACGAACCCGCAACCAGGACAGCTCCACTAACAACCTCAACTATCCCACGGTATCGTCATCCGATCTGCTGCAGGAAAACTATTACAATACCTATGATTGGGTATCGGGTAAACCCGCCATTGGCAATTTCAGTACCGGCGATCATTACAGCGCCTATATCAATACGAGCTATAACACTTCTCCCGAGTATGCGCAACCGCTGACACCCGATTCTGTGGTCTACGGTAAACTGACCGGCCAGCGGGTGAGAGTGCTGGGCACGTCCACCTATATTTATGAAGTGATCTATTACGATGAGAAAGGCAGGGTCACCCAAACCAGGAGTGGCAACATTACCAGCGGTGGCTATGAGGTGAACTCCACCCAGTATGATTTTAGTGGTAAACCCATCAGAACCCTTAAACGGCAGGAGAAAGGCTCACCCGTGGCGCGGTTCACCAAAGACTGGTCAAAGTACACGTACGATCATGCCGGCAGAGTGCTGACCATCACCAAAAAAACAGGGACCACCACGCAACGAACCGTTGCTGCGAACACTTATGATGAGCTTGGCAGACTAAAAAACAAAACTATTGGCGACAGCCTGGAGACCCAGCAGTATGAGTATAATGTGAGAGGCTGGCTGCTGGGCGTCAATCGCTCCTCGCTGGATACCTCAACAATGGCCACCAAATTTGCTTTTGAACTGGCTTATGATAACACCACTCCCAAGGTTACTCCCGGCTCTTACGGCAATGCACAGTATAATGGCAATATTGCCGGTATGCTCTGGCGGAGCTATGGCGACCAGCAGAACCGTAAATACAATTTCACCTATGATCCCGCTAACCGTCTGCTCAAAGCAGACTTCACGCAGTTCACCGGCAGCTCTTATAATCTGACCGCCGGTATCGACTTCTCCACGATGATGGGTAATGGCACCAGTCCCACCAGCGCTTACGATGCCAATGGTAATATCGTGGCTATGCAGCAGAAAGGCTGGAAAGGTGCCAGTTCACCGGTGATCGATCAGCTCAGTTATAGTTATCTCACTCACTCCAACCGCCTGGCCAGCGTGACCGATACGGCTGCGGCCAACTCCAAGCTGGGTGATTTTAATGATGGCAACAAAGCAGGTAACGATTACAGTTATGATGTGAACG
>CAZSFY010000017.1:0-72827 GCA_964606315.1 uncultured Chitinophagaceae bacterium
TGATGATATTGATCAGGCCGCCCACCGCTTCACTCCCGTACAGCGTGGAAGCCGGGCCTTTCACCACTTCCATCCGTTCAATCAGGGCCTGGGGAATACCGCTTAATCCGTATACCGTTGACAGACCACTGACAATAGGCATTCCATCTATCAACACCATTGTATATGGTCCTTCTAATCCGTTAATATGAATATCTCCTGTATTACAAACATTACAGTTCAACTGTGGACGAACACCATTCACCAACTGTAAGGCATCAAAAACAGAGGGAGTGGGATTTGTTCTGAAAAATTTTGCAGTATAGACTTCCACAGGTACCGGGCTTTCCAGCTTAGATACTTCTCTCATGGTTCCTGAAACCACCACTTCACCCAATTCGGTACGTGCTTCTTCTTTAAGTACAATATTTTTTTTTACTTCAGTGCTATTGACGATGAGATCGGTTTTATAGGTATTAAAGCCAGTGAAGCTCACTTCCAGTTTCCAGGTCCCATAGGGAATATCGTTTAATTCATAGTCACCGGAAGCAGACGATACCGTTCCTTTTTTTAGTTGGATAATAGAAATCGTTGCAGCCTCTATAATCTGACCACTACCATCGGTAATCCTGCCTTTTATTTTACCCGTCTGAGTATAACTCACCAAACCGACAAACGAACAAACAGTAAGCAGTAATACCTTAAAACCTTTCATAAATAGTTAAATTTTATTAGTCTATTTTTTATTTTATAGTAACAAAAGTATGAAGTTAGTTAATACTAACAAAATAAAAACTAACATCAGTGTTAGACAAGGCTAATATTTAGTAAATTTGCCGGATGATTTCGCAAACAGAAGAAAACTACCTGAAGGCTTTATTCACTTTAACTAGTATAAAGGGGGAAGCGAGCGTGAATGAAGTCAGTAAACAGTTAGATATAAAGATGCCGACTGTAAACAGTATGATGAAACGTCTTGCTGAAAAGGAGTTGGTTGTTTACGAAAGCTATAAGCCACTTAAATTAACAGCTAAAGGGAAAAAGCAGGCTGCCCTTATTATCCGCAAGCACCGTCTCACTGAAATGTACCTTGTAGAAAAGATGGGCTTTGGATGGGAAGAGGTACATGATATAGCCGAACAGATAGAACATATTAAGTCCCCCGTCTTTTTTGCCAAGATGGACGAACTTTTGGGTTATCCCACAGTAGATCCTCATGGCTCTCCTATTCCTGATATCAATGGTAACCTGGCATTAGAACAATACAGCAAGCTAAGTGATTGTAAAGAAGGTGATGTAGTAACATTCATGGCCGTTCAGACTTCTTCTGAAGACCTCCTCAAATTCCTGAACAGTAGGGAACTCTCATTAGGACTTGATCTGAAAATTCAACGGATAGAACCATATGATAGCAGCATGGCAGTCAGTTATGGTGACCACCAAACTGAAATGCTAAGTAATCGCGTGTGCGAAAAGCTGCTGGTGGTCCCCAAAAAGAAAAAAAAGAAATAGCTGAACATTTTGTTTCCTATGAATTAAGTTGAAATAATCACTGTCCTTTCATCCGTATATTTTTGTTTTTTAATGATCGGATGCTTGTCCCGTAACAAGCGAGAAAACTTACCATATAAAAATTTTCACTCCGCTGTGTATGTTATTTTCCCTGGTTGACTTTACACTTCTGACCAGAGAAGACTTTACAGCTAATGCTTTCACTTGCAGAAGTCAGCAACGTATCTTCCGCAGGCGTGGGTGGAGGAGAGTGGAGGTAATTTTTCACCCTTCAAATAGTGAATGATATTTCAACCAAAATGACCCTTTTTGACCAGAATATAAGACACTTTTCAGATGGTCATATTGTAAGTACCCCACTTCGCAGATAGTTATTATCTGATGATTTTTCTCCGTTAAAATATTATTAACCACTCTTCACTGCCTCACCTCCACCCTCGGTCTCGTGGCAATCATCGAGGGCACTCCCAGCGAGAGATAAGTCGCTGCCCCAAAAATTGTAAAGTCTTCTTCACACAAATGTGTCATTTATTCATTTTTTATCTTCTGCAAAATGTAAACTCAATTCAAATGCTGATCTTTGTAAAAATGTAAAAGAATGAATTGGGTTATTTTGGTTGTAGCAGGATTATTTGAAGTGGCTTTTGCCTTTTGCCTGGGGAAAGCAAAAGCTGCTACAGGATACGAAATGTATACATGGTATGCAGGTTTTCTTGTCACACTTAGTATCAGCATGGGACTATTAATTAAAGCAACCCAAACTTTACCTATAGGAACGGCTTATGCTGTATGGACAGGCATCGGTGCAGTAGGAACGGTTTTGGTGGGTATTATCATATTTAAAGAACCCGCCACATTTATGCGACTGCTTTTTATTACTACGCTAATTGGTTCTATCATCGGACTAAAAGCTGTATCGCACTAAGATATAAAACCTTCTATTCGATCTTATTACTAACGGAAAAAGCATGAAATAAAAAATGTGAAAGCATGACTGAGGAAATTGTAAAAAACATCTCCATCATTAATGAAAGGATAAATAATGCCTGCACAAACAGTAGAAGAGATCGCGGAGAAGTAAAGTTATTACTGGCCACGAAAACTGTTTCTGCAGAAAACATTAAAATAGCGTTGCGGGCCGGGGTAAGTCTCATAGCAGAAAATAAAGTACAGGAAGTCAAAGAAAAGTACGAAGCGTTAAAAGATACACCGCACACCAGTCATTTTATCGGGCATTTACAAACCAATAAGATCAAAGACGTCCTAAAATACGGTGTTTCCTGTATTCAGTCGCTCGACCGTTTGGAGCTGGCTGAAAAACTCCATCAACGGTTATTGTTTGAAAACAAAACAATAGAAGTACTTATCCAGGTTAACACTTCCAATGAAGAGAGTAAGTTTGGTGTGCACCCTGCCAATGCTATCGAATTAGTCAAACAGGTTTCAGCGTTTGAAACATTAAAGGTTAAAGGACTAATGACTATTGGCCTGTTCAGTGCAGAAATCAATAAAGTGCGTAAATGTTTCCGGTTACTGAAAGATATTCAGCAACAAATCCTTTCTTTTAACATTCCTAATGTAGAAATGAAAGAATTGTCAATGGGGATGAGCGGAGACCTCGAAGCAGCCATTGAAGAAGGTGCAACAATTGTAAGAGTAGGCACTGCTGTTTTCGGGAAAAGGATATATCCTGATAGTTTTTATTGGAACGAAAATAACAAATGAGAATACATTATTTGCAGCACGTCCATTTTGAAGGATTGGGATATATAGAAACCTGGCTGAAGGAAAATAAATATCAGATTTCAGTTACCCGATTTTATGAGCATAACTACCGTTTACCATCAACTGCTGAAATAGACGCTTTAATTGTTATGGGTGGACCAATGGGCGTATACGATGAAGCCCGGTACAGTTGGTTAGAAGAAGAAAAAACATTTATACGAGAGTGTATTCAGACTGGTAAAAAAGTATTAGGTATTTGCCTTGGAGCACAACTGATAGCTGCTTGTCTGGATGCAAAAGTTGACAAAGCCAAACATAAAGAGATCGGTTGGTTCCCCGTAATGCCAACGGCAAAATGTACACAACTATCCTGGTTTTACGATTTATTTAAAAATAATCCAATCGTTTTCCACTGGCACGGCGATAAATTCGACATCCCTGATGGCAGCTCTTCCTTTCTTAACTCTCAGGCAAACAACAACCAGGCTTTTTTCTATGGTGATAATGTGATAGCCTTACAATTCCACCTGGAAGTAACAGCACAAACAATAGAACAAATGCTTGAAAACGGTCAACACGAACTAAGCAATACACCTTATATACAAACAGAACAGGAAATCCGAAACGGAGCCATAAACATTCAACAATGCAATGAAATGATGAGCATCATTTTAAGCAAATGGGTGAATAGTTGATAGTGAGAGTGGACAGTGACAGTGATAAACAGTTTGTACTATGATTTTCATTGAAACCAATGATTATAGAACGCTACAAAATATAATTATCGTATTATACGGAAAAGGACTTCTTCTTACCATAGCATAAGAAAATAAAAAAGCACTTGTGGTTTCGTATTAACGAAATACCTCCCAACGGCTACAGGGAAAAATCTCTTTTTATATGTGAAAACACCCTTTCACCATCGCACACGCTGTATAATTTTGAGGCTGGTAATAAATGTATGCCGAATAAATTTGACCGAATTATACAGGAAAATCTGCGGGGGCTGACATTGTCCCTAGTGAACAGAATACTGAATATGCAGCAGGCAGAAGTGATCAGACTTCCGCGCAAAGTGCAACGTACACTTGAGCGTGAAATGGACACATTGCTAAAAATTGTTTCTCCGGCTATAGGCGAAGGCTTACTGAATGTGGAGTGGCAGACAAGCAATGATCCCAGAATGTGCAAACGCATGCTGTTGTATCATGCACATTCGGCGTTGGAATATGATTTGCCGATAATGGGAGTTGTTGTATATATTGGTAGGGATCCGGTAAATATGCCAGTAAGTATTGAGTATGCAAATCTCAAATATAATTACCGGCTTATCGACATGACAGAACTCAATCCCGATATATTCCTGCAATCGGATATCCCCGAAGAGATAATTATGGCAGTATTGGCAGGAAAGACCAGACATGAACAAAAAAGGGAAGTAATCAGAAAAATATTATTTAAATTGCGGTTAATTCTGAAACACGACAGCCAGGAACTCAACCGCAGGGTAGCTCAGTTCGAAATCATTGGTCAATTACGCAATGTTCAAAAAATAATTTTACAGGAGGAACTAAAAATGGCAGTTACCTATAATATTGAGGAAGATATCCGGTATAATCAGGGGCTGGAAAAAGGCCTTCAAGAACTCTCAGTAAAAATAGCCGAAAGGAATGAAGCTATTGTAAAAAATCTCTTAATGCAAACTTCTCACTCGCCTGAACAAATTGCAGGCTTTGTGAATGTTCCGGTTGAATTGGTATTGAAAATAAAAGACTCGGTACAGTAAAAATAAAAGTGCGATAACCGCTATTTAAACTTACGGAGAATGTCATACGAGTATCTATGGATTGTGCAGATTTTATCGAACCCAACTTAGTAGATGTCCAAAAATGATTCAACATAATGCGTATAGACGTTAAAGGTACGTTTGCCTATGTCAAAGCCTTTCTCCTTGCAGCTTATAAGCGTATTTTTACTGATCGGGATCCATTATTCCTGCCGTCGGATCTTCCTTCCTGTTTTGCGATTTTCCGGTATGTTCTACTAATTCGCTTTTCCACATAAGGTGATTCAATTATCTACTTTTAGACAACTAATCAAATGGATGATATTTCAGTTAAAAACAAAGAAAAATAAATGAAATATCGGACAAAACTCATAACCGAAAAAAGCAATCTTCCCATTCCTTCAACCCGGCAAGCCATTCGGATCACTGCCCTATAACAGGCTCATCCACTTTTCTGGTAAGTATTTTCCGTATAAGGTGACTCGAAACCCTGTTTTAGACAATTGCTAAAAAGAGGAAAGAAATTTAAATCCTGCTACAACATCGAATAGTTCGGTGTCGATGGCGTCCTGCCGCAACTGATGGTAATCGGTGTGTAGTTTTTCATTGAGTTCCTCTATATTCTTTTCGGCGCGTATCATAGCATTCAGCCTGCTGGTATTTTCACTGTTCAATGAAAAAGCACAGGCGCGGTAAAAAGAAGTGAAAAGATATTCACGAAAAAGGGCAGAAAAAACTTCTCCATGATCTCCGATAATCTGCGGGAAACGATTAGATGGCCATTTCAGTTGAATGGCTCTTGTTCGCCATTCCTTACCAAAGGGAAGTATTTGTCGGCGTACCGATGTGTAGCCTTCAAACTTACCAGGCCTGTTAAAAAATGAATATATCTGGGAAATATGTTCTTTTTCTTTCACCTTGTCGAAAGCCGATAATACCTTCCCGACAAAAGAAGTGATATTTTCAACAGAATGTGGTACGGGAAAAGTTATGTCAACGGGTACACCCAAATCTTTCAGTATAAAACTAACACGCTCTCCTATCGCCCAAATCCGGTAACTCGTTATTTCAGCCGGTCTGCTCTTCTGAAAAAACTCAACAACAGTATTATTAAAAGGGCCTACCAATCCCTGATCGGATCCAAAAACCAAAAATACCGCGCTTGTCTCTCCACGTTGGTCAGATGTATCTTGCACTGCACCGGCAGCGGGATGATATCTTAGATATGCATGCATGCCAAGTAATAACGTATGATAATATTCATCAAGCGCTTTAGTCGCCCGTTGATATTCCCCGATCTTCGACGAAGCAATGGCTTTCATCATCTTTACCACTGATTCGAGATCACCTGCCTGCTTGATCTTACGTTGTATTTTTTCAGGTGAAACTTCCATATCTGCTTCTTATAAAAAATATATTTGGGTGACTAACGGTTTTCCTGCGACATCGATCTATCCAATACAGACTTTACCAACCCGAGAATTACCTGCTCATCCTCATCACTAAGATTACCTTTCTCGAACACACGTGCAGCAACTTCCTTAGGCACGTTCTCAGTCTCAGCATACAAATATTCCTGCGCTTCCTGCATTTTATCTTCAGGAATTTTATCCATAAGATGATGCTTCAATGCCAATAATACCAATACCTGTGCGCCTACGGATAAAGGACTGAATTCGGGCTGTATAAGACTTTGACGAATACGCTTACCGTGTTCCATCCTCTTTTTCGTTTCTTCATCTAACCGCGCACCAAACCTTGCAAAGGATTCCAATTCTTCAAATTGCGCATAAGTCAGTTTTAAAGAACCTGCCAGCTTACGAAATACTTTCCATTGTGCTTTACCTCCCACCCTGGAAACCGATCTCCCCACATCCACTGCAGGAAGAATTCCTAATCCGAATAGTTTAGGCGATAAATACAGTTGGCCATCTGTAATCGATATCAGGTTAGTGGGAATATAAGCCGACATGTTTTGTGCTTCTGTTTCAACAATAGGCAATGCGGTTAGTGATCCGCCACCGAGTTCAGCACTAAGATGCGTTGAACGTTCCAGCAAACGTGAATGCAGATAAAAAATATCACCGGGAAAAGCTTCCCTGCCAGGCGGACGCTGCAATAACAACGACATCTCACGATAAGCGCGTGCATGTTTAGTAAGATCATCATATATTATCAACACATCTCTTCCTCTTTCCATAAAATATTCTGCAATGCTTGTCGCTGCATAGGGAGCGATATACTGCAAACCCGCAGGATCATTACCTTCCGTAACAACCACTACTGTATAATTCATGGCATCGCGTTCTTCTAAACGTGATATCGTTTGTGCCACAGCAGCGGACCGCTGCCCAATAGCGCAATACACGCAGATCACATCTTTACCGCGTTGGTTAATGATAGTATCGATACCAATAGCAGTTTTACCCGTCTGACGATCACCAAGAATCAACTCACGCTGTCCGCGCCCAATAGGTATCATGGCATCCACTACTTTTATTCCGGTCTGCAACGGTTGATTGACAGGCGCCCGATCCATTATTGCCGGAGCCGGACGTTCAACAGGTAGACGTCCGATATATTCAATCTTTGTTTTTCCATCCAGTGCCCGTCCAATCGGATTAATAACACGTCCCAATAATCCTTCTCCTACCGGCACGTCAAGTGTTCGTCCTGTTCGCTGCACATTGTCACCTGCTTTCAACAGGGAATCATCACCAAGCAATACCACACCAATTTCATCTTCTTTGAGATCCATAGCGATACCATAAATATCAGCAGGAAAACTCAGCAATTCCTGGTAGCCTACTCCGGGCAACCCCGATACTCTGACAATACCGGACGTAATGCTTTTTACTTCACCCGTCTCGCGTGGAGTGAGCGAAGCAGACAAGGAACCGGTACTTTTCCGAAACTCCTCGAACACACGGTCGATATTATCCTGTAGATTAGTTTCCTGTGACATATAAAAATAGCCGAAAGATGCTCTACACTTCCTCCCGACTTAGTTTTTGGTGAATAGAATGATGATAACCTGCAAAATTCCAATCAAGTTTATGATCGTTGATCTGCAATTCCACGCCGCACACCAAGTCGGTTTGGATAGCAAATTCAGGTTGAATATTTCTGATAGAAATATTTTTATTTATTACTTCGTTTATACGTTGACGGTAATTATTATTTAATTCAAAAGCGGTGCGGACTATAATACGATTACGACTGGTTTCACCATGGTGTATGTGAGGTTGCCATGTTTCCGAAGATTCCAGTTGCCGGATAAACTGCTCAACAATATATTCTTCAAGATCTTTTGAGGCGAGGTCAATAAACGCTTTGCGCGTGATGGCAAGCACTTCTTCCTGCGCCTTCCTGGTTATCTGTTTTTCTATAGCCTGTCGCTGATCATTAAACGATTGCATAAGCCGCAGCCGGAGCGCTTCTGTTTCTTCCTTCACTTCTTCCATACGTCGCTCACGCTCAACACGAGCTTCTTCACGCGCCGCTGCGATCATTGATTTGCGCTCGCTTTCTAACGCTTCAATCTTCAGTTCATATTCTTTTTTCGCTTTTTCTGCCTCAATACGCAGATCCCCGGCTGACTGCACTTCTGCAGCAATCCTGTTCTTTCGTGCTTCAATAGCATTAAGTATAGGCTTATACAAAAAGCGTTTCAACAGCAGTATCAGGATAAGAAAATTGATAACCTGTGCGATAAGAGTAAACCAGTCGATTAGCATAACGCGTCAAAATTTAACCACTTACAAAATGATTCCAGAATGGATTAGCGAAAATCAGGATCATCGAAATAACAAAACAATAAATACCTGATGATTCAATCATGGCAAGTCCAACAAATAATGTTCTGGAAATAGTAGATGAAGCGTCGGGTTGCTGAGCAATAGAATTAAGCGCTGCGGCAACTGCTCTTCCCTCTCCCAGCGACGGCGCTATTACGCCAATAGCGGTCGTAATGCCCGAAATAACAATTGAGGCGATTGCGATTGATGATAATGGATCCATAATTGTTAATTATTAATAGTTAAAAAATTAATTATCATTTGTTATCATTTGTCTCCGCCGCAGCGATATACACCGTTGCGAGAATAGCGAATATATATGCCTGTATGGTTCCTGTCAGAATGCCAAAAATATTCATGATAACAGGAAAGAAAAAAGGTGTAAGTGTCAGCAGAATACTAACAATCATTTCACCGCTCATAATATTTCCGAACAAACGAAAGGAAAGAGACAGTGTTCGGGATATTTCACCAATAATATTAAAGGGTATCATCAGTACATTCGGTTTCGCATAATTTTTCAGATATTTTTTTAACCCAATATGTGTGATATTATAAACCGGTACAGCTAAAAATACACTGAGTGCCAGCGCTGCCGTAGTAGATAACGAACCTGTAGGCGCACGATAACCTGGAAAAATGGAAGCCAGGTTCGAAATCAGTATAAACAAAAACAATGTGCCAATGAAACCAATATAACGCGTTGCCCTTTTCAATCCGAGTTCTTCAATCTGTCCGCTGATCATTAATACAATCATCTCCAGCATGCCTTGTCTGCCTGTCACCGGTGCATTAGGTTTAATGTTGCGCGTGATAAGCCACGACACCAACACTAACACCACCATGATTAACCAGGTCATCAGGATAGTGGCATTCAGCGTAAAAAAACCATAGCGCCAGTAAATAATTTGATCGGGAGTAATATTCATTGTTCAACAATTCATTGTTTTGTCAATGTAGTAAGCGCCCGCTGTTTTTCTTTAGTAGCATAGGTAACGATGATCCTGGCAACAAGCAGTCCTACAGCACAAACAACCAGCCGCTGCCATTGGCCTGCTCCTGCAAAATAAAATGTGATGATCACAATAGTGCTGCGCAGCAGGAAACTAAAGGCGAATAATAGCTGTGGGCTTTTCATGTTCATTCCTTTTTTTACCGTCAGCCACAAACCCCAATAAAATATAAAACCTCCTGCCAGGCCCGCTGCAAATGAGATCAGTAATGCCCAGTTATTCATGTGTTTTGATTTTCATTATCATTATCATCAATAGAATCTGTTTCTTTTTTCACCCAGTTATATGCCGCCAGGCATCCTAATAAAAGACCTCCTATCAGGAAGCTAAGTGTCCATGAAAAAGATTTCGGATACGTACGATCAAGCCAAACTCCCAATGCCGTACTGGCTACAGTAGGGAGTACCACCGACCACCCTACTACACCCATTAATCCCAGTCCCATCCATACACTCCGCTTCGGACGGCGACGCGCTTTTAGCTTGCGTTGCTCCACTTGCTCGATGATGCGGCCAAAATCATTTTTTTGCGGATCTTCCATAGCTTCAGTCTGTAACCAGTTTTTCAAAATTCCTTACAAAACCGGTTTCCAGATATGACATAACTCTGCGTGATTCCTGTTCCAGATCATCCAGTTTGCGGAATTTTTCATTTATGCTTTTATGTAATTCACCCAGGTCCGTGCCCCCAATAGCATTCCGGACGGTGAGTGATATTATTTTGCCGGCCTTCACTAATAATCCTCTGTCGACAGCCACATGGTATTCTTTTCCGTCAGCAGTAACATAAGTCAGTAAGCCCGGGGCGATCGACGCCACGCAATCGAGCCGCTGTGGAAGAAAACCATAAGAGCCGGCCGAAGTTTCGACCTGAACATTCACAACGCCATCCTTTTGCAGGAAAATAGCATGTGGTAATAGTATTTTCAGTTCCAGGTCGTTGTTCATGTTTATTATTTATTTATTTCGTCAATAGATCCGATCATATAAAAAGCATTTTCGGGAACGTTTCTGAACTCATCGCGGAGGATACGTTCACAACCTTCAAGCGCATCGTCCAGCGAAACAACTTTACCGGGTGTTCCGCTAAACTGCTCTGTAGTAAAAAAGGGTTGAGTAAGAAAGCGTTCCAGTTTGCGGGCACGGTTCACCAAGTTCAAATCTTCGGGAGAAAGCTGCTCCATACCCAGCATCGAAATAATATCTTTCAGTTCTTCATATTGTGCCAGAACCGAGCGCACTTCACGCGCCAGTAAATAATGTCTTTCTCCTACTACACTTCGCGTCATCATCCTTGAATTCGACTGAAGAAGATCGACAGCGGGATATAGACCTTCACTTGCACGCTTCCTTGACAAAACGATAGAGGCCGAAAGATGCGAAAAGATATGCACCGCTGCAGGATCAGTCATATCATCGGCAGGAACATATACAGCCTGTATTGAAGTTATCGCTCCTGTTTCAGTATTGGCGATACGCTCCTGCAACTTCGACAATTCGGTAGCCATCGTCGGCTGATACCCGAGTCTTGAAGGCATGCGTCCCAGTAGTCCCGAAACTTCCATGCCGGCCTGCAAAAACCGGAATATATTATCGATGAGAAGCAATACATCTCGCTTTTCTTCATCACGGAAATATTCAGCGGCTGATAGCGCTGCGTTACCAATACGGAAACGTGCTCCCGGTGGTTCATTCATTTGTCCGAATAGCATGGCCATATTGGGTAATACACCAGCATCAGCCATTTCGTGGTATAATTCATAGCCTTCGCGACTTCGTTCACCTATTCCGCAGAACAAACTTACCCCCTTGTGTTTGCCTGCCATGTTATGGATCATTTCGGTAAGCAACACCGTTTTGCCTACGCCCGCGCCGCCGAATAAACCTGCCTTGCCTCCTCTCTCCAAAGGTGTGAGCACATCTATGGCTTTAATACCTGTTTCAAATATTTCGGTTTCTGTCGACAGCCGGCTAAGCGGTGGCGGGTCGGCATGGATACTCCGGCGTGTAATATTATCAGGCATAGTCGCACCATCAAGAGGTTCTCCAAAAACATTGAACATATGTCCCAATGTTTCTTTTCCCACACATACCGTAAGCGGACCGCCGGTATCGGTCACCGCAGCTCCCCGCGCCAGCCTATCGGTGGGTGTAAGCGCTATGCCACGTACATGTGTTTTATCTAATTGGGCCATTACTTCCACCGGTATCTCTCTATCACCCGCTTTCGCCAAAACCAATGTTTGAACAGCAGGGAGTGAATGATGAAATTTTATATCCACCACACTTCCACCAACAGAAATTACTTCGCCATGAATTTCTTTATTCATCTTAACAGATTAATACTCTGCAAATTGTATTACCTAAACGTGTTGTGCTTTTGAAAATAACCGATCTAACCAGCAGCAAAACAGCCGACGATGAGCTGGTGATTTTAGAGCGAACCCGCTAAGATATGGCCATCTGAAAAGTGTATTATATTCTGGTCAGAAAAGGTTAATCTGACTGAAATATCATACACTACCTGAGGGGTAGGAAATTACCTGACAGGCAAAAAAATCATTTCATCCAAACTGGCCAAATATCTTTACTGATATCAGTTAAAATCAGACAAGGCTTAAAGCGTTTAATAGGAGCACAAACATGTTAGTTAAAGATACTCAAAGTGAAAGCATATTAGCGTGGGAGGTATTATAATCCTATTAAAATAATTTACAGGAAAAACCCGCAAGCAGCAGGGAAAATATCCACATACTGGTTTTCATCCATCTATAAGTAATCAACAAATACTGATGGTTATGATTGTGCATATATCACTTGTAATTAGCCATCTCAATAAGGGACTTTACATCATGCACAATAATCTTCCGGCCCTGCGTGGTAATAATTCCTTTCTCCTTGAATTCGCTTAAGATTCGCACCACATTTTCTCTTACTGTACCGACCAGGCTGGCCAGGTCACTTCGTCCCATATTGATCTCGACCTCCATTCCAGGTTCAAAATTGCGTTTGTATTTTTCGCGTAAGATGATTAGTTGAAGAGCGAGCCGTTCTCTGACAGATTTTTGGGAAGAAACAAAAAGGCTGTTTGCCAATACAGTGTACTCGTGACTGATTGTTTTTAACAGCCGCCTGCTGATCACTTCTGATTGGTGGAGTACCTGAAGAAAATCTTCTTTAGGAATAAAAGCTATTACGCTTTTCTCTAAAGCTGCGGCAGAATCGGGATACCTGCCGTCTTCAATCACCGCATGATAACCAATAAGTTCGCCAGTGTCCGCCACATATATGATCCGCTCACGTCCCTCCCGGTCGAGCTTATATTTTTTTACTTTTCCCTGTACAATATAAAAAATACCTGAAGGCACTGCTCCTTCACGGAACACCGTCTCCCCTTTTGCATAGGACTGTTCCGTTTTGTGCGACATGAGTATAGCTTCATCCTCCTCGGTCAGATCCTGAAATACAGACTGCGTTTTAAAATCCCACTTATCTATTGGAAATATTTCTCTTATACTCATATATTCTCCAAATTTACTGGAATTAAAATTGATAAATCTCACTTTTTAGATTGACAAGATTCACCTTATACAAACCAGTACACTGGTAATTTTGCATTATCAATGCCATCTACACTCAACAGACCCCCTAACAACATTGAATCATGAAAACAGGTGTCAACAAACTAAGAGATCTGTATTTTACTACAGACCATGAATGGATAGATTTCATGGGGCCGGTAGCTTATACAGGAATAAGCGCTTTTAAACTATCGGGATTTAAAGCAGTGGAAGAAATCCAGTTTCATGAATTATCGGGTTTCATAAGAAAAGGAGATATTATTGCCACGATTCATTACAAGGACTACCAGATTGCTGCTCATATGCCGGTAGATGGAAAAATATTACAACTTAACGAGGTGCTATTATCCGGCGACCGCAACATATTATTATCGGAGCCGGAAAATAATGGGTGGATCGCCCTGTTAGCGCCTGTACAACCCTATGAACGAAAAGAACTACTGCTTCCTATAGAATATAGAGCCAAACTACCAAAAGTCTATTCAACAAGTAAACAGCATGTCTGATAAATTATTAAGAGCACAGGAAGCAACAGAATCTTTTTTTACTGACAGGCAATTCAACCAACTTTACCCGGCCCACATACAGAAGCTGGCTCCCAAACACTGGACGCCGCTGTTGGTAGCACAAAAGGCCGCACGCTTTTTAGCAACAAAAAATGGTGCACGAATATTAGACATTGGCAGCGGAGTAGGAAAATTTTGTTTAGTTGCCGCCCAATACAGACCTAATGTGTCTTTCTATGGAATAGAGCAACGGCAAAGCCTGGTATATTATGCGAAAAAAGTAAAGGATATCCTTCAAATAGAAAATGCGGAATTCTATCAGGGTAACTTTACCCAGATCAACTTCCTTGACTATGATCATTTTTATTTTTACAATTCTTTTTATGAAAACCTCGTAGGAACCGACAAAATAGATCATAACATCTCTTATTCATCAGAATTGTATCAATACTATACCGGTTATCTGTACAAACAGTTAGAAAGAATGCGGGAAGGAACAAGACTGGTTACCTTTCATAGTTTGGGCGAAGAGATTCCCCCTTCATATCTGACAGTGGGTGTTGAGCTGGAGAATCAATTAAAATTCTGGATAAAAATATAATTACTTAAGTTATTTAAATACTTATTATGTCAATGACTATGGATGATTACCGGCATAAATTAATTGCTAAAATATTGGTTGCTGATTCACATTATGAGGTTAAACGCTATTGCAGTGCAGCTATCAAAGAATTGGAAAGGCAACAACTTCATGGTTATTTAATCTTAAGATTCGTTGAAAAAACAGTGAATGAGCTCAGCAAGTTCAGTCCTATGTATTTAGATGCCCAGCCATGGAGTAATATTGACACTGCCAGGGTCCAGTACAGGCGGGTATTACGGCAATATGCTCATGTTCATGAATAAATGGCTAAGCGAGTATCAGCCCAAAATCGTTGATACATTAAGAACCTACAGCAGCCAACAGTTCAAAAAAGACCTGATAGCCGGATTGATCGTAGGTATTGTAGCGTTACCGCTGGCTATTGCTTTTGGTATCGCTTCGGGAGTTTCACCCGAAAAAGGATTATACACTGCAGTAATAGCCGGGTTTATAATTTCCGCAATGGGTGGCAGTCGTGTACAAATAGGTGGTCCAACAGGAGCCTTTATTGTAATCGTTTATGGTATTGTTCAGCAATTTGGAATAAATGGCCTGATCGTCGCTACAGGCATGGCCGGAATTATGCTTGTCCTAATGGGATTTGCGAAGATGGGTTCTATCATCAAATTCATTCCCTATCCGTTAATTGTTGGTTTTACAAGTGGTATTGCATTAATTATCTTCTCTTCACAGATCAAAGATTTCTTTGGTTTAACAATGGGTGATGTTCCGGCTGACTTTATAGAAAAATGGGAAGTTTACTCTCATAACTTTCAATCGGTCAATTACTATGCAGTGCTTATCGCTGTAACAACCATATTGATAATAGTATTATGGCCAAAGATAACCCACAAAATTCCGGGATCACTCATAGCTATTATCGTAACAACATCTGCCGTGCAACTGATGCACCTCCCTGTCGAAACAATAGGAAGCCGGTTTGGTGAAATTTCCTCAAGCCTGCCTAAGCTGGCGCTTCCTCACGTTAGCTTTACGACTATTCAGCATCTGATACAACCAGCTTTTACGATTGCCCTGCTCTGTGGTATAGAATCGTTACTCTCAGCAATAGTGGCCGATGGAATGATTGGAGGTAATCATAAGTCTAATATGGAATTAGTTGCCCAGGGAACAGCAAATATTTTTGTTGCTATGTTTGGCGGAATTCCGGCTACCGGCGCTATAGCCCGTACTGCTACTAATGTTAAGAATGGCGGACGCACTCCCGTAGCAGGCATAACACATGCTATTACGTTACTGATCATTATTCTTTTTACCGGCAAATGGGCGGCTCTTATTCCTATGTCAACGCTTGCCGGTGTGCTGGCTGTGGTGGCGTATAATATGAGCGAATGGAAAAATTTTCTAAGTGTAATGAAGGGGCCGAGAAGTGACACTGCTGTTTTACTGATTACGTTTTTACTGACAGTACTTATTGATCTTACAGTAGCAATAGAGATCGGAATGTTATTAGCTGTTTTCCTGTTTATGAGAAATATCATCAGGTTGAGCAATGTTAGTGTTCTCAACAAAAGCATTAATAGTAACAGTGACACCCTGGATGAAAATTTCAGTATTCCACCAGAAGCGGAGATCTTTGAAATAAGCGGTCCTCTGTTTTTTGGCGCTGCCCACAAATTCAAAGATGCTATTAAATTAATAGAGAAACCACCAAAAGTGCTTATTATCAGAATGGGAAAAGTGCCAATCATCGATGCCACAGGAATAAAAACACTTAGGGATATACATAAGGATTCAGTACGAAGAGGAACCAAACTCATATTATGTGAAATCCAAAGCGAACAGGTGGTAAGCGAATTGAAAAATGCAAGACTTCTATTTGCTATTGGGAAAGCCAATATAACGCCAACACTTAACGAAGCTGTTAAACGCTGTCATCAACTTTTAATGTAAGTTGATACGCTAAAAGTAAATACGATCACCAGCTATTTGAATGATTAAAAATTTTCAATAGAAAAAATCTCTGTTTTTGGAATCGGTTACATTTAGCCGTTATCTTTCTTTTTAGTTTTATTTCCACCAGCTTTTAATCTTCCTGATAAAATAAGCTGTTGCTGTATGATCCATTCCAACTGACCATTCAAACTCCTGAACTCGTCGGCTGCCCATTTTTCCAGAGTCTTATAGACCTCTTCATCAATTCTTAGTACGTATGACTTTTTTTTGCTCACTGGTATTCTCCAACTTTCTAATAAAGCGTTCCTGCATTGACTACAGGCACTGTGGCCTTATCACCACATAGAACAACCATCAGGTTGCTCACCATAGCGGCTTTTCTCTCTTCATCAAGTTCTACAATTTCTTTTTTGCTCAACATTTCCAGTGCCATTTCCACCATTCCCACTGCTCCCTCTACAATCTTCGCTCTTGCTGCAACGATAGCTGTTGCCTGTTGTCTCTGCAGCATAGCTCCCGCTATTTCAGCAGCATACGCCAGGTGACTGATCCTCGCTTCTTTAATGAGAATTCCTGCAGGTGAAAGTCTGTCGTTTAACTCTTTCTCAAGCATTTGGTTCACTTTATCACCACCGGCACGCAAAGTTAATTCTCCATCTTCACTATTATCTTCAAAATTATCATACGCATAACTCACTGCAAGATGTCTCACAGCAGCTTCACTCTGAATAAGCACATATTGATCATAATTCACCACATCGAAAGACGCTTTATAAGTATCACTCACCTGCCAGACACAAACAGCTGCGATTTCAATCGGGTTACCCATCTTATCATTCACCTTTAGCTTTGCTCCATTGAGATTTTGTGCACGCAGCGATACATACTGTTTTTTATATAAAGGATTTACCCAAAGCAACCCGTTACTCTTAACCGTCCCCACATATTTTCCGAAAAACACCAACACGCAGGAGTGATTGGGATTGACTACCAGCAGTCCCTTGAATACAAAAATCCCTGCCATCAACAATAATATAGGTAGAATATAATGCTGTCCATTAGGATCGCGGCCTTCCTGTATAAGAAGGTATCCGCCTCCAACAACAAGAACAATGGCAACAAGCAGCATCAGGAAACCTGACATGGGACGAGTAATCTTTTCCATAACTGAAGTATTATTATGATATCAAAATGATATCAAATATCATTCATTCAACCGGAAAACCCAATTTTATCGCTTATTTTTATTACTTGCAATGGACGATGGAGAGTGGAGAGTGATAGTTGATAGTAATGCCAGACGGAGGGCAATGGATAATTAAGAGCAGACAATCCGACAAAAAAATTGTCAACCGTCCACTGTCAATTGTTCACTGCTTTTGAATGTTAAACCAAAAAATAAATAACATACGGATGAATCTTCCTAAAACGATTGCCAGCCCTTCATGGGTAATTGTCTTACTAACTTTATTGATCGCTTCTTGTAATACAGGCCCCTCGCACACTTTAAAACTGCTTAAAGAAGACCGGATAGCGCTGATAGGTAATAACCTGGGGTCAAGAATGATGAATTACGGTCATTTTGAGACGGAGTTGCAACTGCGTTACCCCGACAGCTTATTGTATATCCGCAATATGTGTGACGGTGGTAACACTCCGGGCTTCAGACCACATGCAGGAAGAAATTCTCCCTGGGCATTCCCTGGCGCTGAGAAGTTTCAGACAGAACTGGCGACACACTCCGACAGTCAGGGGTTTTTTGAGTCTCCCGATGAATGGCTCACCCGCCACCAAATCAATATCATTATTGCTTTCTTCGGATTTAATGAATCTTTCCAGGGCAATGAGGGACTGGAAAATTATAAGGCCGAGCTCGATGCTTTTATTAAACACACTCTTGCCCAGCAGTACAATACCAGTCGTCCCATTCAACTCGCGATTGTATCACCGATAGCTTTTGAGGACCTTTCTTCAAAATATGATTTACCCAACGGAAAAAAAGAAAACGAAAACTTATCAATATATGCAGCGGCTATGAAAGAAGTGGCCGCTAATAACAACGTTATTTTCCTGGATGCTTTTACTCCTTCAAAAAAATGGTTCGACTCTGCTAAAGAGCCACTCACCATCGATGGCTCACAGCTTAATGATGAAGGATATAAAAAATTCTCTCTCCTACTGGCCGACCAGCTTTTCGGCAAACAAAAAGCAAAGGCAGAAGCTAACAGGGAACTCGTGCATGAAGCAGTGATGGAAAAGAACTGGATGTGGCACAACGATTATAAAATCCCGAATGGTGTACATGTATTCGGGCGACGCTACAATCCATTCGGACCTGATAATTACCCTGCAGAGTTGGAAAAACTAAGACAGATGACCGCCATCAGGGATGAAGCTATCTGGCTGGCTGCTTCAAAAGGCGAGAAAATGGACCTGGCAGAAGCGGATAAAAAAACCAGGACATTACCTGAAATAAAAACAAATTATAATCCGCAACAAAATGGAAGTCTCACTTACTTAAGCGGAGAGGAAGCTGTTAGTAAATTGAAAATGGCGCCGGGTTATAAGATAGAACTCTTTGCCTCTGAAGAGCAGTTCCCCGACCTGGCCAAGCCTATGCAAATGTCGTTCGACAACAAAGGGCGCTTATGGGTCGCTGTTATGCCCACTTATCCACATTACCGTCCGGGTGATCCAAAACCCAATGACAAAATCATCATCCTCGAAGATACCGATGGAGATGGTAAAGCTGATAAACAAACTATTTTCGCAGATCATCTTCATCTGCCGGTAGGATTTGAAATTGCGCCAGAAGGAGTATATATATCACAAGGCACTAATCTTAAATTATATATTGATACAGATGGGGACGACAAAGCTGATAAATCTGAAATTCTGCTTAGTGGATTCGATGACCACGATACACATCATAATATCCATGCTTTCACTGTTGATCCGTCAGGAGCCATTTATATGGGTGAGGGCATTTTTTTACATACAAACGTTGAAACCTCATACGGACCTGTGCGTGCAACCAATGGTGGTTTTTACCGATATTCACCACAACAGCATAAACTCGAACGTACCGCCCAGCTTTCCATTCCCAATCCCTGGGGAATCGCTGTTGATGAATGGGGTCAGCCTTTCTTTGCAGAAACTTCAGGTCCGGATGTGTTTTGGATGTTACCGGGCACCGTTCTACCGAGATATGGTGAGTTCACCCATAGGTCCTACAACCTAATTGAGGAAGCGCACAGAGTGCGTCCCACTTCAGGATTAGAATTTGTTTCGAGTCGCCATTTTCCTGATGAAGTGCAGGGCGACTTCCTGATCAATAACAACATTGGTTTTTTAGGTACAAAGCAACATACGTTGAAAGACAGTGGTACAGGTTATTATAGTCAGCATCGTATGGACCTTCTTGTTAGTTCGGATAGAAATTTCAGACCGGTAGATATGGAGTTTGCCC
This sequence comes from uncultured Chitinophagaceae bacterium, assembly GCA_964606315.1. Classification (GTDB taxonomy): domain Bacteria; phylum Bacteroidota; class Bacteroidia; order Chitinophagales; family Chitinophagaceae; genus Flavitalea. Next base: position 19,928 of record CAZSFY010000017.1, read on the forward strand.
CTGATGGCTCTTTGTATGTAGTTGACTGGCATAATATTCTTATCGGTCATATGCAGCATAATGCCAGGGACCCGCTCAGGGATCATATGCATGGACGCATTTATCGTATTACCTATCCATCCCGACCATTGGTTACTCCTGCTAAAATAGATGGTGCAAGTATTGATACCTTGCTCGACAATCTAAAACTTCCTGAATACCGCACACGTTATAGAACAAGAAGAGAACTTAGAGGAAGAGCAGCTTCCGATGTATTATCTAAACTCGATAAATGGGTAGCAGGACTGGATAAAAACGATCCACGTTATGAACATCATCTGCTTGAAGGCTTATGGGTAAGCTGGGGACTTAACAAAGTGAGTGATCCGCTATTAAGGCAATTATTGAAAGCAAAAGATTATCGGGTAAGAGCAGCCGCCGTACAGGTATTACGATATGTAGGTCACCAGGTTCCTGACCAGGCCGAATTATTAAAACAAGCCGCCGCAGATGATAACGGGAGAGTAAGACTAGTGGCAATAGTTGCCGCCTCATGGATAGGAAAAGAAAAAGGAATGCCGGTATTGGAAGAAGCAGCCAAAAAGCCATTGGATAGATGGATGATACACGCTCATCAAACAGCCGTTGCGCATCTGAATGGAAAACCTGTGAGGGAAGAAACTACAGATGAACTTTCTGCTACCAAATTAAAAGGCCGTGATCTCGATTTATATAATAAGGGTAAAGAAATATATTTAAGAGATGGTTTCTGTGCTACCTGTCACCAACCTGATGGTATGGGGCTTGGGGCCTCTGGATTTCCACCGTTAAATGGTAAATGGGCTATAGGAAATCAAGACAGGCTAATAAAACTGGTGTTGAAAGGGGTACTTGGCCCGGTGACAGTGAACGGAAAAGAATATCCCGGACAAGTACCGATGACTCCCTTTGGTGGCTTGTTAAATGATGATGAGGTAGCAGCAGTACTTACTTATGTAAGAAACTCATTTGGTAATGAAGCTTCTCCTGTTTATGCTGATAAAGTGAAAGAGGTAAGAGCTTCTGTAGAAAGTAAAAAAGATTTTTACAGTCCGGCTGAATTATTAAAAGAACATCCATTGGAACCATAAAACTCTCCGGAATCTATACTTATATCAAATGATAATTAATGGCTGACCTGATGGTTGGCCATTTTTTGTGATCAGATTTTTGTGATCAGAAAATCAACAACCTTTTTCTGCGTTTGTACTGGATTCAACCGGAATACTTCAGAAGCATCACTTAAACGCAGAAAGGTAAGAAGAAGTTTATCTTCTTACCAGTCCGGATGCAGATTTTGCATTTCTGCGAATGTTCCATAGATCTGTAGCAGTAAATGAGCGGCGTGGTCGACTGATCCTGATTACTTCAGCAACAGTTTCTTTTACTTCTACGATCTCGTTGATAATTGACTTATCTACAATAGAGGGCATTACATCACTTTTCATGATTGTTTCTTTTAGGGTTAACAATAAAAATCGTTGAGCAGCTAGGGGAATACACTAAGAATCGTTAGCAAAGAAGAGTGTTCCTGTGGTTTTTGTAGTTCAGTACTGTACTATAGCTCAATTTGTCGCTGCAAAGTAACAACACATTCCTGTCATTTGCAATACCCGTTATGAAGAATTTTGCTAAATAAAGTATAAAATCAAACAGTTCCTAACTATTTCAATTACTCTATCACTCACTGATCTCTTTCAGCTTATTTAATGCTTTGGGCCAGGTTTCCCTGAAATAATCAGCAAATTCTGCGTTTACATCCACTTCTACGCTGAAATTTGTCACTCCGTTTTTCTCTTCAAGAAAATATTCTTCCATCGCTCCCGCCCATTCCTTAACAACCGGTCCATCAGTAATCTCCTTATCACCATCAATTAAACCGCAATGCTGAATAGAAATTTGCCGGTTGGGAATATTCTCAACAATTTTAGCTACCATTCCTTCTCTCTTATTTTCTTTACTCAATCCTATAAAAAGGATTTTATCTCCTTTATTCCAACCACCTTCAAAAAAGGAAGTAGGATTAAATTCTGCTGTCCATTCACGATACAATTGATCGTCTGTAACTGAATGAAAAACTTTTGAAGCCGGGGCTTTAATGTCAATATCAAATTTGAGCTTTTCCATATGCACTGTTTTATTTTATTTATCAATTTTACAGTTCAAAAATAATTCCTATTGTATTTTGAACCTATGTGTTACCACGCCAATTTAAGGGGGTAAATGCGGCAGGAGGAATACAAAAAAGCCCTGCATAAACAGGGCGATATGAATTTATAACTATTATTATAATTATTTCGGATTAGGAAAATTAATCATCCAGTAAACACCAAACTTATCTTCAAAAGATCCGAAATAATCACCCCAAAACATATCCTCCATTGGCATTTCAATTTTTCCACCAGCCGAAAGCCCGTTAAATAGTCTGTCAGCTTCCTGACGACTATCAGGAGTAACAGAGATATAATTATTGTTGCCTACGCGCAGGGTATGTCCCGCAGAAGGAAGGCAATCGCTGGCCATCAGAAATTGCCCATCTCCTATAGGAATAGACACATGCATGGCACGTTTTTTCTCCTCTTCAGGAAGATTTTCATTACCCGGCGCCTCACTCATCCGCTGCAAAAAAAGTTCCCCGCCAAAAACTGACTGATAAAACTTAAATGCTTCTTCAGCATTACCGTCAAAGTTTAAATATGGATTAAGTTTCATACATTTTGTTTTTTCTATAAAAATTCACCCAATACCGTGCCAGCATGCCATTAAGGGCTTTTTCCGGGTTGAAGGGATATGCAGGTTTTGGAAAGATGAATGAGCTTGTTATAGGATAATAAGTTGATATTCCTGTAAACATAAAAAATTAAAGCTCTATTCCCCTGAGGTTCCTGTATAATTTTAAAGCAAATAGATCGGTCATACCCGAAATAAAATCAATAACATGCATCACCTTAACATAAGGAGAGCTGTCTTCGACAAACATATACTGGCTGGGAAGAAGCTCCAGTATTTTCTCATGCTCCTTTTCTCTTTTATCGGCCGGCGTGAGCGCTGCGGTCACAAAATCTTCTACTAATCCGGACATAATGCGAAAACCGGATAGCTCCAGTTTAACCACTTTTTTGAAATTGTAGATCTTTTTTATTGATATCTCTTCTATCTTTTTTAATACGTCCTGCAATTCATGAATATCTTCAATAAGCGTGGAGTTGTAAGTTCCGCTAATTATTTTCTGCTGGTTATTGTTAAACACTTCTGCACATTTAAGCGCCAGGATATTTATTGCATTGGCACGCAGATAAGCAATAGCTTCATTTTTATCAGGAGAAAGCTCCACTACCTGTTTTTCAATCCTTTTTATTTCATTGGGGTTACGGGTGCGTCTGACAATTTCCATTAACAGACCAACCGTTTCATCAAATGATAGAATTTCTAATCTGTGTGCATCTTCAAAATCAATGATCTTATAACAGATATCATCAGCCGCTTCTACCAGGTACACAAAAGGGTGGCGCTTAAACACTATTCTGTCTGTCGACGGTTCCCTGATCATATTCAACTCCTTCGCAATGTCGAGGAAAATATCTTTGTCAATTGTAAAGTAGCCATACTTCTTTCTATGTTTTTCACCCTTTTTGCCTTGTGAAGCCATTGATTCACACGGATATTTAATGATAGCTCCAAGTGTGCTGTAAGTAAGTCTGAATCCTCCTTTAACACGACCATTTTGCTGCATCGTTAATATTCTTAACGCATTAGCATTCCCTTCAAACCTGGTCAGATCACTCCATTCTTCAGGAGAAAACAGTGAGCGGAATGCCTGGTCCTCTTCCTTATCGGTATTTCTTTTAATAAAATATTTGGAGATAGCTTCTTCTCCTGAATGACCAAATGCAGGATTACCAAGATCATGCGCAAGGCAGGCGGCGGCAATCACATTATTGAGGTTGTTGCGATAAAATCCTTCAGCATCTTCATCGGCTTTTACCTCTGGGAGCTCTGCCAGGTATTGTCCGGCCAACCTTCCTAATGAACGTCCAACGCTGGCCACTTCCAGTGAATGCGTAAGACGGTTATGCACAAAAACCTCTTCAGGTAGCGGAAATACCTGCGTTTTATTTTGCAATCTTCTGAAGGGACTCGAAAAAATTATCCGGTCCCAGTCCCTTTCATATTCTGTTCTTACACCCTTCGACGTTCCTTCCACTCCAAACCTGGCAGAAGAAAAACAATTATTCCAATTCATATATCAGCTTTGTCAGTATGACTAATTAAACAAATGTAACATCAATTTGCACAATGTTTCACTATAACGAGACAGATAGCCTTTGGTTTCATGATATATAAATAGTTACTCTGTCACAACATCAACTTCTATCGTTTTCTACTTAGGGAATACTATATCAGCATGATTTCATTAAATAATTATTTACATTTATACAATCATCATTATTAATTCAGAACATTTTGATTCCTATAGGTGACGATAACTCAGACAGGCATAGGTTTCCCATTATTAACTATGCGTTAATCCTGGCCAATATTATTGTATTCATTTATTACCAGCGAATGGGTGTGAATACAGATTTTACTATGGGTTACGCAGCAGTACCTGCAGAAATTCTTTCCGGCAAAGATCTTGTTACCAATGCGCAACAGTACACTGATGCTGTAACCGGACAGGTTTTCACTTTACCCGGACTGGCCCCTGGTCCTTACCCTATATGGATCACGCTTATCACTTCTATGTTTATGCATGGCGGGTGGGCGCACCTGGGAGGGAATCTTTTATACCTGGCAGTTTTTGGAGATAATATTGAGAACAGATTAGGGCATGGCCGTTATCTTATTTTTTATTTGCTGACAGGCATCATAGCCACTTTTGCACAAATCCTAAGCACTGTGGTAATGGGTCAGGATCTGCTTGTTCCCAGTCTCGGAGCATCCGGCGCTATATCAGCAGTTCTAGGCGCTTACCTGAGACTGTATCCTACAAGGCAAGTTACCATACTGGCATTTATCATCTTCATGCGCGTGCCTGCACTTATTGTGTTAGGCCTATGGATCGTATTTCAAATTATCAGCAGTTTGGGAGCGTTTGGAGGATTGGAAACAGGAAGTATCGCTTATGCAGCACATATAGGTGGATTTATCGCAGGGTTTCTATTAATTAAAAAATTTTCACCTCCTCAAACAAAAAGAGTAGTATCAACAAGAAGCAGGTATTAATAAATATGATTGATTCATACACCTGTCAAAAAGTATAGTTACTTCACGCAATACCTATTATAACATTCCTTTAGAACGACTTTGTTTGTTGCAGGTATAGATTTGCAATTCATCTTTATTCTTCAATTTATGAATTCACAATTTTACTTCTTCGCAAGATTACCTATTGGTTTATCAATGTTGGGTCATGGTCTTGTGCGACTACCCAAATTACAATCCTTTGCTCAAGGCATGACCGATTCATTCGAACAGTCGTATTTACCTTCAACACTGGTTTACGCCTTTGGACTATTATTACCTATACTTGAATTATTAGTTGGTTTATTAATTGTATTGGGATTATTCACCAGGATTGGTTTAATAGGCGGATTACTTGTTATGAGTATGCTGATATTTGGATCGGCCGCCATAGAAAACTGGAATGCCATATCCTCACAATTAATACATAGTATATACATGGCCCTACTGCTTTACTATGTAGACTATAATACATTATCGATCGATAAACTGGTCAAACAAAAAACTTAATAAAGGGATATTCTATACGCAGATATGTACTGCATATGCAGCAGAAACATTTTTACTGGCAATCCAGGTGCTATAGCAATAATTCATTGAATCGGGGCGCTGGATATGCAGTACATTTGTATTATCAGGAATCATATTATGACAGAATTACTTGACCGGAATATCAGGACGCCGATAGAAAAAAGAAACTTCTCCTTGCAATTGCATTTATATTTTTCATTTATTACTGTTTGGAAAAGATCAATTACTTCAGGATGTATGCTCATATTGCTCCTGGGTATGCAAACCAGTTGCACTGATGATCAGCAGAAAGTAAATTCTCCGGTTGTCAGTATCAATACTACTGCCCCTTCTGATACTATTACAGGAAAAGTAATCAGGATAAGTGACGGTGATACTTTCCATATGCTTCTTGATGATCGTTCGACTATAAAAATCCGTTTGCATGGAATTGATAGTCCCGAAAAATCACAACCATTTTATCAGCAAGCACGCAACTACTTAAGTGAACTTATCTTCAATAAATCCGTTAAAATTGTTGTCCCCTATAAAGACCAATATAAAAGACATGTAGCGTTTGCGTACGTTGACGGTATATCTGTAAACGAGAAGATGTTGGAAAGCGGAATGGCATGGCACTTCACGAAACATGACCAGCAGGTTAAATGGAAAGAGCTTGAAAATAAAGCCAGGAATGATAAAAAAGGACTTTGGGCAGATCCACACCCCATTGCTCCATGGAAATACAGAACAGAACAAAGAGGAAAATAAATTCACTTTTACACTTCAGCAGCTTCAACTACGATTTTTGCCAAAACAGCTTCCTGCACAAGCTTACGGATATGAACGTCCCTGGTACTACTGGCATAAAATATCGGGCTATGACCTATAGGGATACCTTTTTTATTACAAACAACAAAAGAATATTGGCCTTTGTTGTCCTGAAGTTTCTCAAAATGATCATAGGAGGTTATACAACCTAATAATTCTTTAATACCGCCCTTACACATTTCCAATGTTTTGAATAAGCGGCTGAATAGGATAATATTTTCGCTTTCGCTGACAAACGTGAAAGCAAAATATTTATCGTGTGGATTAATAATAAATTGTGCGGCCATAAGGACTGCTTTTGAGCTTTGGTAAGCAGAACAAAAGTACTATTGATATTATTTACCCACACCCGTATTTTTACGGTTTTTTCGGCATCCCTCTATTAATACCGATGAGTTAGGTCTTTTTCCAAGTATTGAAATACAATAATATTTATCAACGATTAAAACAATTCAGGCATTATAGAAATATCAAAGAAGAACTTCGTAAAAAAATAATACGAGATCATTGAGTGAGTTCCCATTATAAAAATATTTCTCCCACCCGGGGAAGGAATAAAACAATAGCATTTAACAAAACCCAGACTGGTACTGCGTTTGAGCGTTTGGCACAAGATTGGGATTATCCTTTCCGGTTTTTCATAGGATATTGGATTTAAAACACGGGCGGGATTTCTATCCTGCCTTTTTTGTTTTATACAATAAGCCAAATCACAAACCGGCATTTTTCTAACCTCCAATTCTATAAGTGAGATATTCAATAATATATTGTTGCGCACTTTGCGCAACTCATAACTGCAATAATAGATACCAGGTTTCAAAAGAATCTCATTCTTTAATATTATATTACACTAAACTGGAAATCAGTATATTAAAGAATACAATAAATCTATTTGATTTCTACAACTAAAGAAATAAGTTTTATTGGGGAATACTGTTTGGGTTAACTCCTATTTTTGATACCCCGGTTGTAGTAATAGGCTGATCACAGAGAGAAGACGCCAACTGCACGGTTAAAAAATTATTGCTGCATATGGTCAAAAGAAAAATTGTGGTGTTGGGAAGTTCTAATATGGATATGGTTGCCAAATCAACGCATATCCCAGTTCCGGGCGAAACAGTATTATCAGGATCATTCTTCATGAATCCAGGAGGCAAGGGCGCCAACCAGGCCGTTGCAGTAGCCAGATTAGGTGGTCAAGTAAATTTCATTTCTAAATTAGGTAACGATGTTTTCGGGAAACAGTTCTCACAGTTGTTTATCGATGAAGGCATTGATGCTTCTTCAATAATTTACGATGAAAATGCTCCTTCCGGCGTTGCATTGATCACTGTAGACAATGCAGGTGAAAATAGTATAGTTGTAGCTTCCGGAGCCAATGCTAATCTGAAGACCGATGATTTAACCGATGTACTTCCTGTAATTGATGAAGCACAAATACTACTCATACAGTTGGAAATACCGATGGACGTAGTACATTATGCCGTTAATTATGCAGCATCAAAAGGAATAAGTATAATACTTAACCCTGCTCCAGCCAATATTTTATCGGCCGAACTACTTAAACAAATAGATATTCTTACGCCTAATAAAACCGAGGCATCAATGATTGCCGGCGTACCCGTAACAGATACTGACAGTGCCTGCGAAGCTGCAAAAATAATTTGTTCAAGAGGTGTAAGAAACGTAGTGGTAACTATGGGCTCTTTAGGTGCAGTAATATGCCAGGAAGGAAGTTGTTCTGTGGTAAAAGTGCGAAAAGTTGATCCTGTTGATTCGACAGCAGCGGGCGATGTTTTTAATGGCGCCTTAGCTGTGGCTTTATCAGAAGGTAAAACACTTAATTGAAGCAGCCGACTTCTCCTGCGAAGCAGCGGCCTTGTCAGTTACGCGGCTGGGTGCACAATCATCAATACCCTATCGAAATGAATTAACAGCTTATAAACCCGATATCAATCATTCCCACTGAAAATAATTATTATTTTTTATGCCGACCAACAAGTTTATTTTACTATTCATTTATTGTTCCTGGAGTTATATTATTACAGGTTGCCAGTCAGATGAACAATCTCTTAAGCAAACAGTTGTAAACAACGAGACTGTTAATGTCATTTTCGAAACAGATATGGGAAATGATGTAGATGATGCTATGGCGCTGGATATGTTGTATAAATATATGGATAGCGCCCAGGTCAACTTATTAGCTATTAATACCAACAAAAACAGTATTTATTCAGCCCCCTTTATTTCTTTAATGAATAAATGGTATGGATATGATAATATACCTGTTGGAGAGGTTATTGACGCTGCAGACAGTGAAAATGATTCATATAATTACGCCAAGTCAACATATGAATACACCCTTCCTGGCGGTCAAAAAGCATTTGCCGCTCCCGATACCACTTATGATTATCCTCCTGCTGTGCAGCTTTACAGAAAAACACTGGCTGCACAACCCGATAGTTCAATAGTGGTTATATCAGTAGGATTTTCTACCAACCTGGCGCAATTGCTTGCCTCACCACCTGATAGCATTTCCTCATTGGGTGGCAGGGAGCTTGTGGCTAAAAAAGTTAAGTTATTATCGGTAATGGCAGGAAATTTTGAAGGAGAAAGAATGGTAGAGTATAATGTTTTAAGAGATATTCCTGCTGCAGCAAAATTATTCGAAGAATGGCCCGGGAAAATTGTAGTCAGTCCTTTTGAACTTGGCATTTCCATAGAATATCCTGCTACAAGCATTCAAAATGATTTTACATGGACGCCTCATCATCCGCTTGTAGTAGCTTATAATAGCTACCTCCCGATGCCTTATGATCGTCCCACCTGGGACCTTACTTCTGTATTATATGCTGTTGAGGGAACAAAAGAATATTTCACCCAAAGCGAAGCCGGAAAAATTAGTGTAGATCAGCAAGGTTATACCAGTTTTAATGCAACTCAAGGGGGGAATCATTATTATCTAAAAGTGAATGAAGAGCAAAGAAAAGTTATCCTGAACCGGTTTATTGAGCTGATCACACGCAAACCTAAGTATTCTGCACCTGCGAATTAATGATATTCGGGTATGGGAAGCAGTCGGTCATTCACCCCTACCCTACGATTATATTAGCAGTAATTTTAATTTGATTTTTCCAGGTTATCAATCGCGAATATTGAATATTCGGCAAATAAACCCTTATTAGTTATATTATCTTTTAGAAGAATGCTAAATAATAAATGAAACAGTGTATATTTGCGCCGTTAATTTGAGCTTCGCATCGGTTGTTATTAATTTTCGCTCTAGCATCGTTAGTTAGTTTCTTACTTTTTGCCTCTCAGATTTTTATTGTTTTAATTGTTAATTATTAGTCAGCATGAACATTTATGTTTCTAACCTCAGCTTCGATGTACAAGACGAAGACCTGAGAGATTTTTTTACACCCTATGGAGAAGTTAGCTCTGCGAAAATCATTACCGACAAGTTCACAGGAAGATCAAGAGGTTTTGGCTTTGTAGAGATGCCCGATGATGCCGCTGCCAACAAAGCGATAGCTGAACTGGACAATGGTATTGTAGAAGGCAGAACTGTAAGAGTGATGGTAGCCAAACCGAAAGAAAGCAAACCTGCAGGCGAAGGACGCGGTTCTTACCGCAATAGCTATGCAGGAGGCCAAAAAAACAGGTGGTAATTCATTCATTTTTATAAAAAACCTTCGGTTTTACCGAAGGTTTTTTTATTGATAATGCTTTATCCCGTTAAGGAATAATAGTAGATAAGATTCGCTCCCAAATACTCAGATTTAACTTTTATTACTATTATATAATAAGGCAATAATGCCTATAAACAAAAAGAGCCCCGAATGGGGCCCTTTTGCATTAACCAGCATTGCATCCTCAATCCACCCAATTAATGTAAGCGCATTTATCCTCCTTGATGTCCCTGGTAGTTTCCGACCATTCTCCTACATTTTTCCCATCCTTAAACTGTATAGCATAAATAATATGTTCTCCAACAGGAAGTTGAATAGCCAGGTTGTATGCTGACCCCTGGTCACCGCAACTTGGTTTAATGATATATGGCTGTGTTAATGCCCCTTTCATCTGGCCACCTACGTAAACCTCAATACGATCATACTCGGACGCTGGTATATTAGTATAAGTCAACAGCGTACCCATTGGGGTGGCTTTATCCTTTTTACAGCTAGAAGCAAATAATAATACTACTACTAAAAAGATTGATGCTTTGAATAGAGAAGTTCTGAAGTTCATAACAAGTAAATTTTTGATGTGAATTGAAATTTTTTATTGGTTTGTTTGCGAGAACAAAATTATTCGCAGCAGCAGGGGGGTGTTAGAACATGGGTAACATTGATTGACTTAATTGTAACTACATGAAAATCATATGGTAATGCAGTAATACTCCTGTAACATTTCCTGATATTACAGTAACATATATGGAAAGAAATCTGAAACCGATATACATCACCACACGCACTACTTCCAGTTCGTATTTCAGATGCACCATAAAATCATAGGAGGTCATACGCCTGGCCATTCCCAGATCGTTGGTGCCGTGAAACTCCAATGAAGAATAAAGGCTTTCCCGTTCAAAAAACACCCGAAACCAGAGACATACGGTCCTAAAATAAAAAAGAAGCCATCTTTATTTCAAAGACAGCTTCCTTAGAGAGCAATTCAGAGCCAATAAACGCAGGTAACAAAAATCAAATAACTTGTATTTGTGCTTGTTGGTTTATTGTAAGGTACAGATATACTATTCTAGAGACTTACAAATTTTCCCAGCAGATCCTTCACAGTCTGAGGTGCATCTGCAGGTGATAATTTTCCCGCTGCATAGTCTTTAGCCATATCAAATAAATAGTCGTACATAACTTTTCCGTCCACTTTCTTTTTGAGTTCTATCTTATCATGTGTGGTCAGGTATTCATCCCATACTTTTCTTACTGAACTCCAGTAATCCTTTGTTTTTTCCCAGTAGGCTCTTCCACCATCGCATTCACTATCATCCTTGCGCACATAACTATTTATTCCTTTTTCTTCAGCTATTAATTCTTCAGTACCATCCTTGCGAAGGATTTTTTTGTTGTCCTGCTCATGTACATAACCATCTTCTTTAAGAACCAAACGATTGGTACGTCTCAATATATTATAATCATTACGTGCCGTATATTCACGACGTGGGAGTGGTGCATCAGTAGTGTTCTGCCAAACTATATGGCCATCCTGTTCTATCCAATTACTTGTTCCAAAATAACGGGGAGCATCGCTTACTTCCCAAACACTTTGTGTCCATTTTCCCTTCACATCTTTAGGATTTATTTTCACTTTAGTCCAGGAGTTATCTCCCTCAAACTTCCACATTATGGGATCTTCGTATGTCCAATCTTCGCGCCAGTGTTTTACAACTATCGAATCAGTGATCACAAGCAAATGCTGTATCACTATTCTTTTATCACTCACTTCTATAGGAAATGATAATTCAGTGCCTGCAACTATTCTTTCACGATCGTGAAACTTGTAGTCTTCTTGTGGTGAAAAAGTTTCTGCATACTTAAATTCTACCCGAAAGCATCCACAGAGATTTTCTACATATTTTTTATCTTTTACCTTCTGCGCTACTACACCTGTTACTATCGCAAACATTGCGAGCGTTGCCATTATTTTTTTCATCTGTATATTATTTGTCTTTAAAATTGATCGTATAACAACTGTCAATTATCAACTGTCAACTGATTATCAGGCTCCTTTTACCAGTTTATAATCAATTTCAGGTTTACCTCTTTCCCCTGTATCTCCTACTCCCATTTTTACAAACCGTACTTTATATATATTTCCTAAAGGATCTTTTACCAGGTAAAAACGGTCGCGCCTGATTCCTGATCCTATTGTTGATCTCCAGTTACTACCAATTGCATCGCGGGTTTTAAGGAAAGTTACTCCCGACAAATCTCCTTCTCCAAAAGCATCAAAACGCGCTATGGTTGTAGCCTCCGAAGCTGCTGTTTCACCATCTGCTTCAAACACAAGAATCTGAGCAGCTTCCGCACCGGCAATAGTGTTAAGAACAATAAAGTCCTGGAACCAATAAGGTGTATTCAAACCTGAATTATAGGTACTGTATCCCCATTGAATATCCCAGTTTAAAGCTTTGGGCTCTACATCTACTATAGCATTGTTTTCAAGTGATACAAAGGTAAAATTATAATCTTCTTTCTTAGGCACTTCCAGTGTCTTGATATTTGTTTCATTTATTTTCGCGTACTGTAATTTGTATCCATCGCCATTCCTGGTAATTTTTACTTTGAACCATTCGGATACAGTAGCTTTAGTTGACTCCGACGCTACGAAATAAACTTTATTATTATTGTCGTTTGCCGAGATTTCAGCAATAGCCGTTTTGGTAAGATCGCCTGTCCAATCATCAACATTAGTTAAAAGTCCATCACCAGGTGAAAAATTCAAATCAATACCTTCGGCATCAGCTTCAGTTACCTGTGTTATATCGGTCTTATCAGTGGCGCTGGCTACTGACTGGTAAGCATGATTTAATACAACTCTAAAATCAGAACCGCTTCTGAATCCGAGGTTCCAACTTTTTCTATCAGCAGCAACAGCAGCATTATTACTAAAATCAACAAATACCATATTAGCATAATTAGATCCCGTAGCGCCGGTAGTTTTCCCCGGCAGCTCAAACGCTGCGCTTCCCTCTGATACTATTGTAGAGAATTTCAAAGTTGATTCCTTAGTGTTGCCAATTGTCAGGTCACCTGCGTTAGCAATAGTGAATTTGATCGATTCTGTCCCTGACAATAATAATCCTGACTGTTTGATCACTTTAAATGAAGCAGTATTCGATCCCGCAGTTATAGGCACTACAATTTCTGAACCTGCAGCAACAGGATTGGTAATAAAATCAGTTTCATATAAAAGTCCTGATGCATCAAAATTGACCGTCACAGAAGTTGCTGCATTTTCCGCCCTGCTAAGATTTAATGTTATGGTAGCTTCGTTCTCCGAATCTTCAAGTCCGATTTCCGCAGCCTGGAAGTTAACGACATTTGGAGGTAAAGGAGGATCATCTTTTTTACAGGAGTTAAAGATGATAGTCTGACTCGTTAACAATAGAAATAATACTGCTATTTTTTTCATTTATTCTTGATTTTTAAATTAATTAATTATTAGCGCCCATTATTCTGCCAGTTCACTTGCAAGCCCAGAAAATAAGATCTTCCATAACTTTTTAGCACAGGACCACCGCTGGAATGGCCGTCACTGGTGCTGGTAGAAGTATTTTGCAAACGGGTCACATCAAAAAGGTTTTTGATACCACCTGAAAGATTAAGATACTTACCCAATTTTTTATTGATAGTGAAATCGGTAATATGAAAACCATCCAGTTTTGTCTTTTGTAATATTTGTTCATCATCAATAACCATCAGTTGGTATCCCGGTACAACACCTGTATATTTATAAAACAGCCCTAACGATAAACCTGCTTTGGTAAAATTGTACATAACATTACTATTGATTTCCGGTGACCATAAAAACGCATTAAGATCATTTCCTTTATCTGCTACGGTATCACCTTTCAGCCTGTTATATCTACCTATATAAGAAGCGCCAAGCATTACCTGTAATTTTTTCCAGGTAAAAGTGTTTTCAAATAAAGCGCCTGTTGTTTTATGGTGGTCGATATTAATGAGTGTTGTCCAGGATGGATTGAACGGATCAGTAGCGTAGGATATTAAGTTTTCAAAAACATTATAAAAGCCGGAAATAGAAGAATTGATCCGTAATTCTTTCTGAGGTGAATTATGCCAGTTCAAACCGGCGTTAAAGCTATTGGAATATTCAGCTTTAAGGTTTGGATTTCCTTCTATATCATGACTGGCATCGTGGAAAGTAAAATACAATTCACGAAGCGCGGGAGCACGAAAACCTTTCGCATAAGCAGCTCTTAATGTCCATTTATCTGATAAATCATACTTAATATTAAGTGAAGGAATAAGTGGAGGCGCGTCATAAACAGAGTTTTTACTGAACCTTAGCCCCGGCCTGATATTAAATGCCGTCCAGGGTTTTACTTCGGCAGACAAAAACAAAGCGTAATCATTAATGGTGGGATTTCCATGTATACGTTGGCCTGTAGACTGGTCCGATTTTATTTCAACGCCAGGCTGAAAAGACAGTTTTTCAGAAAAAAGATATTGGGCTGTGCTTCTGAAAAAGAACATACGAAAAACAGAAATATCCTGTGTAGCAGAAGGATTCAAATATTCTTGTCCAGAAGATATATCTACGATCGTATTCTGGCTGCGTCGTTCATAGTCCTGATAAGAAGCAGAAGCATTTAAAGACCATTTTTGATTTATTCTCCAGTTGGACTGGGCATTATGCGTGACCCGCGTAGTCAGATAACGTATATCAGCAGCTTTATTATCCGTTCCTGCTCTTCCGGGTGTATGAATCTCTTCATCTACATAATCCATCCGGTACCATACTTCCAAATCATTTCTAATATATCCGATACTTCCATTTACCAGATATTGGAGTTTGGGTTTCCATTCCTGTTCTCTTCCGGTAGCATTGCCCTGCCATCCACCAAAATGATTTCTTGCAAAATTAGCGCCGGCACTCCATCCATTTTTATGCCGCCACGATAATCCTACCGATTCGTTATGCACTCCGCTATTCGTAAACGGATCGTAGTTTTTAGCCACTGTTTCCTCTAATACTCTTGCCGTAACCAGCAAGGTATTTTTTTGTTTTGCATGATTTTTTTTAGTGATAATATTTACAACGCCTGCTAAAGCATCCGTACCATATATCACGCTCATCGGACCTTCAACAATCTCAATTCTTTCAACAATATTAATATCAATCTGGCTTAGCGACTGTTTTGTACTCCCCCTGTCCACCATCGGCACTCCATCCATCAACACTTTTACATTTTGTCCGCTCATTCCCATCAATTGTATATCAGTTTCACCAAGTGTATAGTCAGTGCCGAACCGAACACCCAGTTCAGTATTCAATACACTCATAACATCAGGCGCAGCACGCATGGCGATCCTTTCCTGATTGATAACTCTTATTTTATATACTGAACGTCCTAAGGATTGTTGATTAAACTGACCTGTCACTACCACCTCATCCAGTAAACTGGCCGATATAGTATCTCCCTTATTGATAAGTGTATCAGTCTGTGCGTTCGCCACGAAATGCGCAACAACAAAAAATAGAAGCAAAAAAGCAATCCTATTCATAGAGGAGGCAAGTTCCGCCTAACCGGTGCAGGGATATTTACTCAATAGGGAAATCTATTTTCGCAAACAGGAAAAATTGATCCTTCAAGACTATATCAAGAACATATAAATCAGTTATTGAATTGTAATTGAATGTGTTGGATAAACGATTTTGGGGAAAACAGTGTTTAAAAAATTGAAGTAGTTGCCTATTTTAATAGTATTTGCCGGTACATACCCAAATCATAGTGAATAATTGTCCTCCCAATAATTAACCAACTCAATTCAAATTCCTGTATTCATTCGGCGTTACACCAACTTTCTGTTTGAACAAGCGAGTAAAATGCTGTTGGTATTTAAATCCTAGTTCAGTGGCAATATCACTGATAGTTTTAGAAGTGTCAAACACCTTCTTCTTCGCTTCATCAATCAGTTTTGATTGTATATAATCCAATGCTGTAGTGCCTGTTTCCTTTTTGATAAGGTCGCCGAAATAGTTTGGAGAAAGATGTAATTGCTCGGCACACCAGGTAACTGTTGGCAAACCTAAATCCTGAGCCTTATTGGACCGGAAATAATCGGCCAGAAGATTTTCAAACCGTACTAAAACGTCTTTATTCGCATGGCTACGGGTGATAAACTGACGGTCATAAAAGCGCATACAATAGTTCAGGAACAATTCAATATTTGATACAATCAGTGTTTTACTGTGCTTATCAATATTTTGTTCAATTTCTGAGGAAATTTTCTCAAGACATTCCACAATTGTCCTACGTTCTTTTTTGGATAGATGCAATGCTTCGTTTACTTCATAAGAAAAAAATGAATACTCTTTTATTGTCTTTCCCAACTGCGTACCTGCAATCAAATCAGGATGAAAAAGTAAACCATATCCTGACGGATTTTCATTTACTGTGTGGTTATCAATTCCATACACTTGTCCCCGAGAAACAAAAACCAGTGTTCCGTCCTCATAGTCATAAGGCTTACCACCATATATAATGTCACCACATTTGTTATCTTTTAAGAACACGGCATAAATACACAGCTTATTGAATTGTATTGGGATTTGGCAAAAGACATTGTAAACAAACAAAAAGAAGCGAGTTGGGGTGACAATATTTTGGAACAATTATCAACTGATTTAAAATTAAGTTCCCCTGACATCAACGGCTTTTCAAGACGGAATTTGTATGCCATTCGACAATGGTATTTGTTTTACAGCAGCGTTTCCGAATTTGTGCCACAGCTTGTGGCACAAATTCCGTGGGGGCATAACCGTCTTATTATTTCAAAAATCAAAAACACAAAAGAAGCATTGTTTTATTGCAATGCAATAATCAAAAACAGTTGGAGCAGAGAGCAGTTGGAGATTTCACTCAAAAACAAATACTATCAGGCAAAAGGACGATCAATTACAAATTTTCAAAACACGTTACCACAACTGCAATCAGAGTTAGCGATGGAAACTCTTAAAAATCCTTATAATTTTGATTTTTTAGGATTGGAAAATAATGCACTGGAAAGAGAAATTGAAAATGCAATGATGCAACACATCACGCAGTTTTTATTAGAGTTAGGAAAAGGGTTTGCATTTGTTGGCAGACAATATTCAATAACAGTAAGCGACAACGAATATTTTATTGATTTACTTTTTTATCATCTACACTTGCGTTGCTATGTTGTGGTAGAACTGAAATCAGGCAAGTTCAAACCCGAATATGCAGGCAAGTTAAATTTCTATCTTTCAGCAATCGACAGTCAACTCAAACACGAGCAAGACAACCCAAGTATCGGGTTAATTCTTTGCAAGTATAAAGACAAAGTAGATGCTGAATATTCTTTGCGTGATATTCAAAAACCAATTGGCATTAGCGAATATAAACTTACTCAAGCCTTGCCTAAAAAATTCAAAAGTCAGCTACCTACTATTGAACAACTAGAAATTCAGTTGAGCAAAGGAAAATAATACATAGATTCCTATACACTAAATGCTGTTCGTATTCCTTTTTCTTCTAATTTAGTCATTGATAAAACAGCACCAGCCAGGTGTCGCATGAACTGATGCTTTCTGTTTCGGTTTCTCCCCACTTGCCAGGCTGCCAAACAGTCGTTGAATAAATCAATAAATTAAACTGTTGGTTATGGCTAAATTTTTCTTACTTCTCTTTCCTCTATTATTCCTCTTTTCGTGTAATGATGCTAGTAACGAGGCAAAAGAAAACACTTCTAAAATAATTGGTTGTTCAAGTAAAAAAACAACTGACAAAGACTGGTACACATCAGGGAAAAAAGCGCCACTGTTTGAAGGACTGAATGGTATTGATTTCAACATCACGACCGCCAGCAATGAAGTGCAGCAATATTTTAACCAGGGAATGATGCTGGCATACGGATTTAATCATGCAGAAGCAGCAAGATCATTCTACGAAGCAACGCGATTGGATACTGCCTGTGCTATGGTCTATTGGGGCTATGCGTATGTATTGGGACCCAATTACAATGGCGGAATGGAAGAAGATAATTATCAGCGTGCATACGATGCTGTTATTAAAGCACAATCACTTTCTGAAAATTGTACACTAAGAGAAATTGCTCTTATTAATGCATTACGAACCCGATATAAAGCACAACCTCCTACCGATAGAACAGAGTTAGACATTGCCTATGCAGCGGCGATGAAAAAAGTTTACGATCAATATACTTCAGATCCTGATATTGGAGCATTGTACGCAGAAGCATTGATGGACTTACATCCATGGGATCTATATGAGAAAGAAACAAAAAAACCCAAAGCATGGACACCTGAACTGATTGCTGTATTAGAACACCTGATGAAAACTAATCCAAAGCATCCCGGAGCGCATCATTTTTATATTCATGCTGTAGAAGCTTCTGCTACACCTGAAAAGGCGTTAACAAGTGCAAACCTGCTCGATACTCTGGTTCCGGGCTCCGGACATTTGGTACACATGCCTTCACATATTTATATTAATACCGGCGATTATCACCTCGGTTCCATTTCTAATTTACGCGCTGTAAAAGTGGATAGTGTTTACACTACTGCTTGTCACGCTCAGGGTGTTTATTCACTCTCCTATTATCCGCATAACTACCATTTTCTGGCCGCAACCGCTACGCTGGAAGGTAATTCTGGTTTAGCATGGACGGCCGCGCAAAAATTACAACAGCATACCGCAACAGATATTATGGATCAACCCAACTGGGGCACGTTGCAGCATTATTATATCATACCGTATTATATCGCCGTAAAGTTTGGAATGTGGGACACTATTCTTTCTCTCCCATCTCCGCTTAAGAATCTCACCTATCCAAAAGCCATCTGGCATTATGCAAAAGGAATGGCATATTTGGGAAAGCAGGATATAGCCAATGCACAAAAGCAAATGGACAGCCTGAAAATTTTGTCCGCCGATACCACACTGAAAGATCTCACAATATGGAATATTAATACCGCGACAGATCTTGTACAGATTGCAGTAAAAATATTATCTGCCGAAATAGCAGCAAAGCAAAATCAATTTGATGTGGCTATTGATTTACTCAATGAAGCTGTTACTATTGAGGATATGCTCAATTATAATGAGCCTCCCGATTGGTTTTTCTCCGTACGGCATCATTTAGGAGCAGTATTAATTCGCGCAGGAAAATACAGCGAATCCGAAAAAGTGTACCGCCAGGATCTGCAAACATGGAAAAAGAATGGCTGGGCATTAATCGGATTATATAACTCACTGTTACTACAGAAAAAAGACAATGAGGCACAAAAAGCTAAAGCCGCTTTTGACCAGGCATGGCAATACGCTGATGTGAAAATTAAGTCTTCTTCAAGTATGGGGAATTAATGATTAAGCTTAAAAAATAAAACACCAGGTTTACGAACTCTTTTGAAGATAAATAATGTCTTCGTAATGAGAGCAAACCTGGTGTTTGGGTGTGTTTTCTTTGGGTCAAATCCATATGATATGCTTCTTAGCATTTATTAGAACCTGAAACCGATGCCTACTTTAAATCCCCTGTTATAAGTTTCGGTCATACTATTTTTATCAAGACGTGTAAGACCGTGATCATATCCTGCATTGATAGAGACGCCGTTGTCGAAAGTATATGAAGCGCCACCGGTGATCGCGAAATCAGCTTTATTGAACTGGTTGGTAATATCAATGTTCTTTTTGAACAGAGAAACACCCAATAACCCGGCATCAACCCTAAGGTTATTTTTTACAAGATAAGAAAGCTGGGGACCCGCATAGAGCTGCAGACCTTTTGCAACTTCTGCTTTGATTACCACCGGCACATCTATATAATGTGATCTTACGGTGGCGCCTACACCGGCAGAAAGGAAATCAAGATTCTTACCAGCAAGTTCACCACGCAATTCATATCCTTTCTGCGTATAATAAACGCCCGGTTGAATAGAGAAGATACCTCCTAAAGGCATTTCAACAAATCCACCTGCATATATACCGTTGACAGGACTTGTTGTGACCATGCCATTAGAAAATTCCAAAAGATCATTAAGGTTCACCATTGCGTCGCCCTTCCATCTTGAATTGCTTAACCCTGCACCAAAACCTGTTTCTACCTGAGAAAAGCCTGCAATACTTGCAACTAATAAAGCGATGAGTGTAAAAATCTTTTTCATAACAATATTGAAGCAGGGCTTTAAATCCTGTTCATATATTGGACTACCATTTTTGAAAAAGTAAAGTTCAGTTATGAAAAAGATTTGTTAAAGGGTTTTTAGTATGGTCCGCGCGGGCCCTAGTAAGTCTCGTTCGCTTTTTTATCACGTAATGATCAACTGCTTCAGGATAATACGGTGTCAGGATAGTATATATGCAAATTCTACGATCCCTGGACCACACTAGACAGTCTTAAAAAATTGACTCATGAATTAAAAAGTTATCTTAATTTAGAAGAACAATAACCTCACCATTTTATGAAACCACTTATTCTATCTTCATTATTTTTTCTTTCTTATTATTGTTTTGCCCAGGTTAAAAAAGTTGACGGATATGCTGGCAACTTACCTTATAGCTCCAGCGTAAAATATCATGACAACCATTTTACAGTCGAGAGACAGGATGGTTATGCTATTGCTGATGTAGATGGAAATGTAATAGTTACAGGGATAAAAGTACCTACTGTTGGATTTACTAAAGAAATTAATATTGACTATGATATTTATTTCGCCAAAGAAGGTAACAATATCGTTTTAAAAAATATTTCAGGTAAAACTATCGGTACGGGAAAGTATTCAGAAATTTCTCCTTTTATTACAGACAATACAGTTGTTCAGTTACAAAGTAATCCCGGCACGATAATCTTCGCCTATATTGATACTGCTGGCAGGGAGATTGTACGGTTCGATAAAAAAACATATTCCGCCATTGCCAATCCATCAAGTAAAAAGACTGCATTGGCTTTTATTTCTCTAAAATATTTTTCTCCTTATAGTGATGGGTTGGCTTTAATAAAGTCAGATGATTTAAACAAATATGGGTTCATCAATCAAAAGCTGAAATTAGTTATTCCTTTTACCTACAGGAATGCCTGCCCGTTTTCTGAAGGTCTTGCTGCAGTACAAAACGATGATGGAATATGGGGATATATCGATATCACAGGTAAGCTGGTTATTCCATACACTTATTCACGAAGACCATTCAGATTCAGCTCAGATTTGGCAAAAGTTGAAAACAATGAAGGAAAGTTTGGTTATATAAATAGAGAAAACAAATTGATAATTCCTGCGAAATACAAGAACGCTACACATTTCTACAAAGGATACGCGTTGGTTCACGAAGATTATAATAGCGTTGCTCTTTTAATAGACAGTACAGGAAGCACAATTGCCAGCTTTCCTAAGGGCGCCCAATTTATTAATAACGATGAATCTCCTGCGGGCATATCAGGAGAAAGAAATCCTAATCCCCCATTTTATATTTCCGAAACTCTTCGCCAGCTTGTTGATGAAGGAAAAGGTATTTTCACAAAAGGAATGAACTATGGGCTGATTGATAAAAAGGGAAATATAGTGCTTGATTTCAACTACAGTTTTCTTTCAGATTATCACGATCATAAAATGTTTGCTCACAAATCTGAATTTATAAACAATAAAACACAGCATGAGTACGGAATCATCGATGAAGCCGGAAAAATGGTCGTAAGTATCGTCAAGCCTGAGTTTTAGGATACGCACTGGCATATTCAAACGGTTCAACTGAAACCAGTGATTATTTTAAATATTTATCACGCCTGTAAGCATAGCGCTTACAACATAAAAACTTACCGGCAAACAGCTCATGATGCGGTTTATCCAGGGGCTTTAAGCGCACTTTCCTCCCCTGTTTAAAATGTTTATTAAAATAGAAAATTAGTCTATTATATTTGCTTCCCGGAAAATCCATCGAAAGGGGGAGTTAAACCTGTATGAGCTCGTTATAAAGAAAGAACCGCTTCATAAAAAGCCGTATGTTTAATTATCTTAAAAGGAAATGGATTCTCGGAATATTAAACACAGAGTAGTATATGTTCGAGGATTTTCAGACGGTAATAATAATTATTGCATCCATATCCTTGTTTGTATTCGGGCTACAAAGTTTCAGCAAAGAAGTTGAAAACTTAGGTACAGAAAGATTATCAAAGTGGATAGGTAAAATAACCAGGATTCCTTTAGGAGGATTTTTATTAGGCGGACTGTTTACAGCAGTTATACAGTCAAGTACTTTGGTATCAACGCTTACAGTTTCACTTGTCAATTCCAGCGTAATTACTTTTCGTGATAGTATTCTCATCTTGCTTGGAACCAATATAGGCACTACCTCTACGGCCTGGATTGTTTCGATGAACTCTTCATTTCTCGGACCGTTTTTTATCGTTTTAGGGTCATTAATTAGTATGATTCCTGCCAGGATCTCCGTCGCAGGAAAATCTATTTTTTACTTCGGTTTTTTATTCTTTTCCCTTTCATATATCAGCCAGGCAATGGAACCGATTAAAAACGACCCGTACCTGATTGAGATATTATCAAAGGCTTCAAACCCTTTACTGGGAATTTTATACGGAATTTTTGTTACGATAATCATTCAATCAAGTTCCGTAGTCGTAGGGTTAGTTATCGTTTTGCTTTCACAGGGAACAATTAATATTGATGCGGCTATTCCGATTGTAATAGGCGCAAATATTGGTACAACTTCCACCGCTTTAATTGTGAGTCTTAAATTCTCTTCCATCTCAAGATTGGTGGCTTTGGCAGCATCAGCTTTTAATATTATAGGCGTTATTCTTATGTTCCCATTTTTTGGTGTACTGAAAAATATAGCCGTTTCCTTTAGCAGGGAGCCCTCATTACAGGTAGCCATAGCCTATACTATCAGCAATACGTTTACATCGCTTTTTTTCCTTTTGCTGATAAAGCCAACAATAAAGCGGCTACAACGGCACAGACTGTACAAACAATCTTTTGAACAAAAGAGTACAGTAGTTCTTGATAGTGTTCAAAATCAACTTTGATCCTGAAAATTGAGATCATCTTCCGCTTTTTCGGCTAAGCTAAACTGAATCCGAATAATAATCAGCCGGCAAACTAACCAGGGTCATAAAACAAACGGTCAAAAAAATCGATTTTACAACTTCCATTTTTGGAAATACACATTGCGTGTCAGCTATGGCTATAACCCAATACGACTGTATTACCTGTAAAGTCAGGAACTGCTCCATCCTGAATAACTGCGATACGTCCACGCTTACCGCTATCAGTATTTATAAACTTTCCAAATCGCTTCAAAAAGGAGAAAGACTTTTTTCTGAAGGCGACCCTATCCGGGGGATTTGCTTTATTAAAAAAGGATTTCTTAAAGTAGAACTGAACGGAAAGCAAGGCAGACCGCTGATTCTCAGGATTGCCGGTATAGGTACTGTTTTCGGGCACAGGGTTAATGCCAGTCATTCCAATCACACCTGCTCCGCAACTGCGGTGTCTGAAGTGCAGTATTGCTATATAGCATACGAACTATTTGATGCCATTGCTTCTAAAAGTCCCATACTTAGACAACAGATCATTAACCAGTTCTTAGAGGAACTGGAGTTAGTGGAAAAAAAAGCTATCAACCTGGCGCATAAAACCGTGCGTGAAAAAATAGCAGAAGCGCTTTTGTTGCTCGCCGAAGCCTACCAATACGAAGAAAAGAAAAGAAGTTTCCGCATCAGCTTTTGTCGACAGGATATAGCCGACCTGGCAGGCACTACCAAAGAACAGGTTTCAAAAATAGTAAAGGACTTCGAAAAAGAAGGGATGATCAAATGTGCAGCCAAGAAGTTCAGTTACCTCAATATCTCCAGGCTGCGCAACGTTACCGGCTATCCTTCATCGCCCGGTGAAGGAAAATAATACTATCTGTTTCAAAAAAAATACGAAAACGTAATAACCGGTACATTAATCCGACCGCAGGTATTTCCCTGTATAACATGGCAAGTAGCTTTGCAACAGAAATAGTTGTTATTCACCCCATAAAATAAATCAACATGGAAAACGATGAACAACAGGAAAGGAAGAAAACTCCATTTTCAAGAATGATCATGGATGATTTTATGTTATTGCTCTTCCTGGGTGTAACCATTTACGCTATTTTCTACCTGCTATGGGGGGTGATGGAGCTTTCCAATTTACCCGCCATTCCGGAAGAGATCAAAGAAACCCTGATCAAATAAATTCCTTACCAAAAAAACCCTACGTATGAGTTTATTCAGTCCGGCAGAAGGATGGTTCGATAAAAAAGTATCCAAAGATGAAAAAATGTGGATGGTCATTGCCCTCCTTCTTTGTATCAGCATGTTCGTATGGATGATTATGTGGCATGTTTACGGAAAACAAAATCCCTCCAGCACTACCTACCGCACCAGCACCGCAGAATATGCAAAGCTGGGAGAAGCCTATACCAAACAAAATATGATCGGCGTGGATAATGGCATTCCCGTGGTACGTCCTAAACCCAACAGTGATGTATTTATTGTAAGTGAAATGTGGAGATGGAGTCCGGTGTTGATTTTGCAAAAAGACCAGTCATATAAATTTCACATCTCCTCCAAAGACGTAGTGCATGGTTTTTCTATTCAGCCAGTGAATATGAATTTCCAGGTATACCCGCAATACGATTATGTGCTCGAATTTAAACCTACCGAAGCCGGAGAATACAAAGTGATATGTAATGAATTCTGCGGTATCGGACATCATGCTATGATCGGGAAGATTGTAGTAATAGAAAACGAAGAAGACCTGAAATTATATGGCTATGAAAATTTCAAAAAAGCGCCTGATCCATTACCTGAAAAAAAGAGTGAGCAGCTATCCGAAACCGAGATGGCCCTACTGGGCGAACAGGTATATACACTGAAAGGCTGTGGCGCCTGCCATAAAACAGATGGCAGCAGCCAGATCGCCCCGGCATGGAACGGACTGTTCGGGAAAGAAGAAGAAGTAATAGAGAACGGTAAGAAGACCAGCATTAAAGTTGACGAAGCATACATAAAGGAATCTATTAAGACTCCGCAACAAAAAATAACGGTGGGCTTCGAAAATACACCTATGCCGGTATTTCCGGTAACAGACGATGAGATTGAGCAGTTGATCGCCTACATCAAAACATTAAAAAACTAACCCTAAAACCAGTGCTATGTTTCGTACTTGCGATATAACAGGATTTAAAGTGGATCTCCAGTCGGAAAAGCTTATACGATATAACGCGGTATTCGCCGTCATTTCCTTATTACTCGCCGTAACCGCCGCTATATTACTGGTATTTACCCGATATCAGCCAGTGCACCTCCTGGGAGCTGAATGGTATTACCGGCTGGTAACCTTCCACGGACTAAACGCTCTTATTTTTTGGATCATCTTTTTTGAGATCGCCGGATTGTATTTCGGCTCTACGGTAGTGCTGAATACACGATTCTGCGCTCCAAAGCTGGGATGGGTGGCTTTTGGCTTAATGGTAGCCGGACTGATACTGTCAAATGTTATTATCCTGATGGGTAAAGCTGATGTGATGCTCACATCGTACACGCCACTCAAAGCGCATCCACTATATTATCTGGGAGTGATCCTGTTTGCAGTTGGAGCATTAATAGCCGTCATCTTATTCTTTGGTAACCTCATGATCGCCAGGAGAGAGAAGGCTTATGGAGAGACAATGCCGCTCTTCACTTACGGCTTAATGACGGCCGCCATCATTGCGGTTATTACCTTGGCTACCGGAGCGCTTATTTATATCCCTACTTTTTTATGGTCACTTGGACTGATAGACAATATTGACCCTGCTATGTACAAACTGATCTGGTGGGGACTGGGACACTCTTCCCAACAGATCAATGTAGCAGCAATGGTATCTATCTGGTACATGGTATCTTTCTTGTCTGTTGGTGGTACTTCTATTAATGAAAGAGTGTCAAGGTCGGCTTTTGTGCTGTATATTCTCTTTATCTGCCTGGCCTCTGCGCACCACTTGCTCACAGATCCCGGCGTAAGCAGCGCATGGAAAGTATGGAATACCAGCTATGCCATGTACCTCGCCGTACTGGCTTCAATGATACATGCTTTTGCTGTACCCTCTTCATTTGAATCAGCTCAACGCAGATGGGGTTATAATAAAGGATTGTTTCAATGGTTGTCAAAAGCGCCATGGGGTAATCCGGCCTTTTCTTCAATAATATTAGCCATCATTGGTTTTGGATTTATTGGTGGCACTACAGGAGTAATCTTTGGAATGGAACAAACCAATATCATTGTACATAATACCATTGCCATTCCCGGACATTTTAAAGGAACTGTGGTGATAGGTACTACACTCACTTTTATGGGTATTACCTATTACCTGATCCCGCTGATCTTTCGGAGAAAGATTGTAGGTTTCAAATGGGCCAAATGGCAGCCCTGGTTATTTTTTATCGGAATAGCGCTCCTGTCTATTTCCATGATCGTACTTGGACAGTTAGGCGTTCCGCGTCGTCACTGGGATTCCACCTTCTCTGGCGGTCCCTTCACTTATAATTTCAATCCGGCTGTAGACTTTTTCTGGGCTCTGATGATGTTAGGAGGTTTACTGGCATTTATATCCACCATGATATGGATATTAATTGTAGTGACCTCCGTTTTCTTTGGACCTAAAGTAAAAGGGCCTGGTGATATGCAACTCAACATTTCGCCACTAGCACCAGAAGCAAAAACCCATAAAGGATTTGAAGCACCCGGAACTCTTGTACTAACTATATTGTTTTTACTGGTTTTCCTGGCGCTCTTTTTCCTAAACTGGAAATGGCTGGCGGCAACATGGAATGTGAATTAGATCTAATGTCCGGTGAAAAACCTAATGTTCAAGCAGTTAATACCGGAGTAGAACTCCGGTATTATTATTAACCTGTCAATATGAAACATACATATTTGTGGATAGTGTCTCTATGGTTTTTGCTGAGCGGATTTAATCTCCCTAATGAAAAAAACTTCCTGGCACAAAAAGCAGCTAACATACAGGTATTCGATGCGAAGGGCAAAACCTTCGAGCTTTATTCCATGCTGGGAAAAAAACCGCTTATTATTTTACCAGTGTACACCCGTTGCCATTCTCTCTGCGGAGTGATCAGTAACGGCGTGCAAACAGCCATTAACGACCTGGGCACACTCGGACAGGACTTTACCATGGTCAGCTTTTCTTTCGACAGCAGCGACAGGGAGGCAAATCTTTCCGCCTATGAAAATCGTTGGGAGATGGATGGTGTAAACTGGAAAACCATCTCCGCCTCAGGAGAAGATATTCAACAACTGATGTCGTCCATTGGTTACGAATATGATTACGATCCTGCAACAAAGGAGTTCAATCATCCTTCTATCCTTATTGTTTTAACACCCAGCGGAAGAATATCAAGATATATCTATGGCGTAAATCCTTCTAAAAAAGATATAAGACTGGCTGTGATGGAGGCTATGGCAGAAAAAACAAGACCTGGTCTCTTCAAAGGCTTTTATCTCCGCTGCTTCGGTTATGATCCTGTTTTAAAAACCTATAAACCGGATTGGCGATTTATTATATCTACATCGGCGGGCTTGCTGATGATCAGCCTGGTAAGTACACTTTTTATAAGATCCTTTATCGTTACAAAAAATCAGGATGGATAAGCAGATCAATAATATAAATGCAACAAAAGAACGTACCAGCGGACATCGTCTTTTTCAAAAGCTGTCTTCTCCGTTAGGAAAAATATATTCTACAGCCCTAAACCCCCTATATAACCTGGGCGGCATTGCCATACTACTCTTTGTCATTGCCTGTATTTCGGGGATTTATGTTTTTATTTTTTATAACATAAATCCCCGTCATGCCTGGGATTCGGTAGAAGCAATGTCTGCTAACATCTTTAACGGATGGATGAGAACAATACACCGGTACTCATCAGATCTGCTTGTTATTTTTATTTTGTTGCACCTTGTGCATACTTTAATAACCTCCAAGTTTAAGCGCTTGGTATCCTGGATCAGCGGAGTGATTTCTTTCCTGATCGTTATCATTATAGGAGTAACTGGTTTTATACTTGTATGGGATCAAAAAGCCAAGTTGACGGGTTACCTTACAGCGCGGCTCTTTTCAACACTTCCCATCTTCGATCCTTCTATCGCCGGCGCCTTTTTAATGAACGACCTGGATACCGTTGGCGGCTTTTTCAAAGTGGCGCTATTCGGACATATCGCATTCTCACTGATAACAGTCATCATTATCTGGATACATGTACTTCGAATATCAAAACCTAAGATCTTTCCCCAAAAAAAACTGATCATATATTGCGTTATCGCTTTAGGTATTATCTCTCTCGTGTTTCCTGTAAAAAGCGATCTGCCCGCACAGGCATCCAATCTGCCTACAGAAACCACCTTCGACTGGTATTACTATTTTGGTTATTACCTGATGAAATTATTCAGCATTAACCAGAACTGGATGATCATGATCGGCTCGGGATTGTTTCTCTGTATTATACCTTATATCATTAAAAGAAAAAACAGGGCGCCTGTTTCTATTGATCTCGATAAGTGTGATGCCTGTAACCTTTGCTCATACGATTGTCCTTATGAAGCCATTGATATGCTAACAAAGGATGGAGAAAGAAAAGCTATTCTGTCGCCCGACAAATGTGTGGGCTGTGGTATCTGCATTGGTTCCTGTGGTGAACATGCTATCAGTCATCCGCAATTTCCGTTGTTGGACCTGACTCCCCGGGAAAAAGCCGATGTTACACTTTACAGTTGCAGTTATTTCTCTGATCCCGAAGTGCCCGACAATCTGAATATTGTTCACTACAGAGTTCCCTGCATAGGTAGCGTGATGCCGAAAGATGTACAGCAGCTACTAGAGCATAATAGTCAAAAAGTTGCGCTGCTGAGTTGTGAAGACTGTTATTACCGTCTTGGGAAAACCTGGGCTATCAACAGGTTCCTGCGAAAGAGAGCGCCTTTGTTTTCAAAAAAATATGATGCCTCTAAACTGAAATTATTTACCGTAACACAATACAGCAAGGAAAAGTTACTCGACTTTCTTCATCAAAAAGTTGAAGATGATAAGAAACCTGGACAAATGACTGTTACCGATCATGAAAAAACCCGACCCTTTCCCGCGGTATTGATCCTGGTGGCTTTCTTTACACTGATGATTCCATTAAGCAGTACCGTAGTGCGGTTCTTTAATCCCGATGAAAAAACATTGTTCGTAAACTTTAAATATATCTCCACTCCACAGGAATACGAGCAAAATAAATCTGTCGCAAAACATATGCAATCGGTCAATCCGGTAGTAAAAAAAAGAAGTTCTGTCGTACTGAAAATATTTTCATCTGAAAATAATACCCTGATCTTTGAAAAAGAGTTTACACCAAGAGGAGTGCGACAGGATATTGCCATGTTTATCTATACACAACTCACGCTTCAGGAAGATGCTGTAAACATTCAGCTTCAGGAGATAGCTTTTCCCGAAAAACAATACTGGTTGAACAATGTGCAATTGAAAAAAGGAGATGGGACATTTGTAGTATTTAAGGACAACAACCTCGTTTTGGCCGGTACAAAATAATCTGTTTTGTTGGCTGTATCAGCCATATCAGTTTAGTTTTTTTACAGTATCTTCCCATGAATAAAAATTATAACTTATGGGCAAATTTGTTATCACTAAAAGCACCAATGGTGAGCATCGTTTTAAATTAAAAGCTGGAAACGGAGAGACAATACTTGTAAGCGAGGGTTATTCATCAAGATCTGCTTGCGAAAATGGTATAGAATCTGTTAAAACCAATTCACAAAATGATAACAGGTTCGTAAAAGAGACTTCAAAAAATAACAAGTATTATTTTAACCTGAAAGCTGCTAACGGTCAAATCATTGGCACCAGTGAGTTATATGAAAGTTCAGCCGGTAGAGATAATGGTATTGCTTCCGTAAAGTCAAATGCTCCTTCTGCTACTGTTGAAGATTAAGGCGCAATTAATTATTAGCCGGTCTTAATTAATTAAGACCGGCTATTTTATTTTCGTTACGTTCAAACTTAATACAACATGCAGGCTTTGATTACGGTATTTTAATGATAAAAGTTTTATTTACTCCTGACTTCTACCTATATTTAATACACTTTATCCAATCTACTGAAAATCCCACCGAAACGTTCCCCTAAATATTTCAACTTTTTAACCTAAAACAATGAAAAAAGTCTTATCTGTTTGTGTCGTCGTATCGCTGTTTATTGCCTGTTCTAAAAAGGACATTCAGAAATGGATGAACAAGCCCGGTAACCCCAAACCATCAGTACCTTGTAAAATAGACAGTATCTATCCTGTTGAAAAAGGTCATCCTGCTGCTGTTGGTTGGACTGCTGTAGGTATACATTATAATGATAAAGGTTATCCCACCGTTGTCAATTATGAGATTCAGGGCTTTTCTCATGTTGGTCCCAAATTTTCTACACACTATAAGTATGACAGCAAAAACAGACTAACTGAAGTTATATCACCGTATGTTGATCCGGTTGATCAGATGCAAGAACATGCCCGTGTCATCAAGCGCCACAAGTTCGTTTATGAAGGAAATGCACCATTGCCGATTCGGGATAGTATTATTTCAGATACTGTCCATAGCACCTACGGAGGAACTCCTCACCAGATATATTCCGTGAGAGTCGAAGATCTTTATTATGATCAGCAGGGACGAATAAACAGAGTCGTTACACGAGGCTGGTTTCACAATACTTTGGGCGCTCCAGAACCCTACCCCGATCAT
Organism: uncultured Chitinophagaceae bacterium; assembly: GCA_964606315.1. Taxonomy (GTDB): domain Bacteria; phylum Bacteroidota; class Bacteroidia; order Chitinophagales; family Chitinophagaceae; genus Flavitalea. Next base: position 51,107 of record CAZSFY010000017.1, read on the forward strand.
GAAGTCAAATTTTCCTATGATGCTAACGGCAACAGGCAGGTTGTAAGAGATAGAGATGGCAGTATTCCAACCGCGATTTCATACACCAACAAACCTAGTCTGTACAGCCTCCATCCCGTATGGCAACTCATTCATAAAAACTGGAGCAAAAATGCAGTTCCAGAAAATGTTATAAACTACAATAGCCATGGTTTACCAACCCGCCTAGAGGGTTGGAGTGGATACGAAACTTTCTTAAATGCACGAATTAGTCCTAGTGCCGAGGATGACAACCTCTTTAATATTAAGTATACCTGTTTCTAATCAGGCAATCATTATCCTGGTTATAAACAATGAATTTAAAAGGCACAAGTTTGTTAAGCTTGTGCCTTTTAAAATATGAAAAACCTTAGAAACGATTTAATAAACAGCTCATCGTTTTTTAGTGTTTTTTTTCTTTCATCCGCTTTGCAAAGCAAGCTTTGCTCGCTCCTGAAAACAAAAATGCCCCTTACGAGGGTTTGTTTAGTTTGCGGAGAGGGGATTAGCTGCGCTGATCCCATTCGGAGGGGGCCTAAACCAATAAATGACGTTCGCTTCACTCACTATCATTTTTGTTTTCCGCATCCGGCCCGAGCAAGCTCGGCCGATCTACTCCAAACAAAAATGCCCGCTATTGCGGGGCATTTATTCGTTTGCGGAGAGGGAGGGATTCGAACCCTCGGTACAAGTTTAAGCTCGTACAACGGTTTAGCAAACCGGCCCTTTCGGCCACTCAGGCACCTCTCCTAACAATATTAAGGGTGGCAAAAATAAGCCAATATCAACCAAAATACAAATTGAATACATAGAAATAAAAGGAACGCTACGGCAGCAGGTTCAACACTTACATTGCAGCAAGCTGAACCTTCTGCTGCAGCTCAACAACACTTTCTCTGAAAGTACTGTCGGTATCCATCAGGTCCTTAACTGTCTGACACGAGTGGATCACTGTGGTGTGATCACGTCCCCCAAAATGTTCACCTATGGTTTTGAGTGAATTCTTAGTGAAAGCTTTGGCAAGATACATGGTGATTTGCCTGGCCTGTACTATTTCCCGCTTACGGGTTTTCTGTAATAATTTATCGTACGGCACATCAAAGAATTCACATACCATTTTCTGAATGGTATCGATAGTGATTTCCTTACTGCTTGTCTTAACAAAATTACGTAATACTCTCTTAGCCAAATCGAGATCTATTTCCCTCTTATTCAGCGAAGACTGTGCCAATAAAGATATCAAAGCGCCTTCCAGTTCTCTCACATTGCTATTAATATTATACGCCAGATATTTTATTACTTCCTTAGGCATATCGAGACCATCATTCTTCATTTTACGCTCCAGGATATCAATACGCGTTTCATAGTCCGGCGTCTGAAGATCTGCACTAAGCCCCCACCTGAAACGGCTCAATAAACGTTCCTGAAGGCCTTCAAGGTCCTTCGGACTTTTATCGGAAGTCATGATCAGTTGTTTGCCACTCTGATGAAGATGATTAAATATAGCAAAGAAAGCATCCTGTGATTTTTCAGCTCTGTTAAAGAACTGAACATCATCAATAATCAACACATCTACCATCTGGTAAAAATGGATGAAATCATTGATGGCATTATTACGGCTATGATCCTGGAATTGATTAATGAACTTTTCAGAACTTACATACAACACAACCTTGTTAGGATGCAGTCTTTTAGTTTCATTACCTATAGCCTGACCAAGATGTGTTTTTCCTAATCCTACACCACCATATAATACAAGGGGGTTAAAAGAACTGGCGCCGGGTTTTTCTGCAACAGTCTTACCAGCACGACGAGCCACCCTGTTACAATCACCCTCTATAAAATTATCGAATGTATATATATGATTCAGTTGTGAATCGATCTGTATTTTCTTGAGACCGGGAATCACAAATGGATTCTTTACAGGATTGTGTATTATCAACGGAAAATCCATTTCATTGTTAGAAAATGTTTTGTATCCGTGTGTTGGAACATCCATAGTTAAAGGCTTGTTGTGATGATTACCACTATCTACCATTATCCTGTATTCCAACCTCGCCTCTTTACCCAGTATTCTTCTTAATGTTTTCGCTAATAAATTTACGTAATGTTCTTCCAGGTATTCGTAAAAAAATTGGCTGGGAACCTGGATCACTAAAACGTTTCCTTTAAGCTCTACTGGTTTTATCGGTTCGAACCATGTTGTAAAATGCTGCCACTCAACTATGTCTTTTATTATATCTAAACAATTATTCCAGACTTGTTCGAATGTCTTTATCATTGTGTTTTGAAAGCAGTTTATGTAGAGTTAAGAGTATTTTTTTCAGCTACAAAATCTCTCCCACTTTGCTGCTATTTTTTGATCCCAAAAAAGTAACGCAGGGGAACGAATATCAAAACTTTTCCTTGAATAAAAAATTTTTTATTCATCAATTGTGATAAAAAAAATACTTTATTTTATTCTGGAAATTTTGTTTGTTCGATGAAATAAATTATGGAGAATAATGTCAGAACTTTGTCCGCAAAGGAAACATATTGCAGCAACAATTAACAATCAAACTCTTACCTTCTGAAGTAGTGTCTGAAGATACTATAAAACAACACATAGCGCGTCACCTATCAGTCAAAAAAACTGCTGTTACGGGATTTATTTTTCTCAGGCGCTCTCTTGATGCCCGAAGCAAAAAGCCTGTATTCCTTCTCACCGTAAGAGCATTCATCGATGAACCGTTTACTGACAGAAAAGGCAGACATATACATCTGAAAAATGTTTTTTTATCTTCAAAAAAAATAATTATAGCTGGCGCCGGACCAGCGGGATTATTTGCAGCGCTTAAGCTCATTGAACAGGGAATCAAGCCTGTTATCCTGGAAAGAGGAAAAGATATCCGTTCACGAAGAAGGGACCTTGCACAACTTAATAAAGAAGGCATAATTAATCCCGATAGCAACTACTGCTTTGGTGAAGGAGGAGCAGGTACTTACAGTGACGGAAAATTATATACCAGAAGCACAAAACGAGGAGACGTCAACCGTATTTTAAATATACTTGTTCAATTTGGGGCCGATGAAAATATTCTTTACGATGCTCATCCACATATTGGCACAAACAAGTTACCACAAATAATTACCTCCATCAGAGAAGCCATTATTGCGCACGGCGGTGAGATCTTATTCAATAAAAAAATAGTTGACCTAAATATACAAAATAGTTCCTTTAAAGCCGTCACTACTTTCGACGGTAATCAATTTGAGGGAGATGCGCTCATTCTGGCTACAGGCCATTCAGCACGCGATATTTTTTTGCTGCTGCACAAAAAAAATATATTGATAGAAGCCAAGCCTTTTGCACTGGGAGTAAGAGTAGAACATCCACAGGAACTGATCGATAGTATTCAATATCATTGCCACCCGCGCGGGACATTTCTTCCACCAGCATCCTATGCCCTGGTAGAACAGGTTGATACAAGAGGAGTATTTTCTTTTTGTATGTGTCCTGGTGGCATTATCGCCCCTGCCTCTACATCGCCCAATGAATTGGTTGTGAATGGCTGGTCGCCCTCCAAACGCAATAATCCCTTTGCCAACTCGGGTATTGTGGTGGCCGTTAATGAAAAAGATTTCTCTTCGCTTACAGGTAAATTTGGTCCGCTTGCAGCTATGGAATTCCAGGCGGCAGTAGAAAGAAAAGCCTATGAACAAGGTGGAGGAAAATTTGTTGCCCCTGCTCAACGACTAGTTGATTTTACCAACCGTCAATTTTCTTCTTCTTTTCCGGATTGCTCCTATGTGCCGGGTATCAATGGTGCATTACTGCATGAAATACTTCCTCCCTTTGTGTACAATTCATTAAGAAGCGCTTTTCAATTGTTCGGAAAAAAAATGAAAGGATATTTTACCAATGAAGCAGTAGTGGTAGCAATAGAATCCAGAACGTCTTCTCCGGTACGCATTCCAAGAGATACTCATACACTTCAACATCCGCAGATAAAAGGATTATATCCCTGTGGGGAAGGTGCGGGGTACGCTGGCGGAATTGTAAGCGCAGCCATGGATGGAGAAAGAGTGGCCGCTCAAATATCAGCCCTCCATCACACGTAAAAGCGGGTGAAACAGATCAGTCGTTTCTTCATGATCATAGAACATATCAATGTTAATCTTTAACTGTGTTCCACGTTTAATGATGATCTTTTCTTTCTTATAAGTTTTATATCCTCTTTTTTCCAGGATGATAGTGCATTCTCCATCCGGTAACCTGGGAATGGAAAACTTACCAGAGGCATCAGTTGTTACAGATTTATGTACTTTATCAACAGCAGAAGTCACACTCACATTCACTCCCTTCACAGGCTTCTTGGATAAGGCATCAGATACTGAACCTACCAGCGCTGGTTTGCTTACTTCGGGATCACCGGTATTAGCCATTGTATAATTTGCCAGCAGAGGCAGGCTAAATAAAAGGACCAACAATTTAATGCTTCGCATATAGATAAGTTAGGTGGTTTGTGGTATGACTATAAAAGCAATAAGCATGTTGCAATTATGGCAGGAAATTAGCAGATTTTTCCATTGCGGCCAACAGTACAATTGTTAAAATGCATATTGGCTGGCAAAAACACTAGGATTCCCCTAAATCAATTTCTGTATTATCACCAATGTTTAAACTTCTACTTTCTCCTTTTACTTCTGTGTCGCTTCCAATTAAGGAGTTGGTTAATACGATATCGGAAAGATCGGCAAAGGAGCCAATAATAGAATCCTTAATAACAGAATAACTGATATTCACTTTTTCGCCGATAGTAACATTGGGGCCTATGATAGAATTACGGATGTCACAGCCGGGGGCAATACTCACCGGGGGGACTATAATAGAATTTTCAAATCGATGTTCTTTGGCTATCAGTCCGCCAAACTTCTTCAGTAATGTAGCATTGGACTCCAGCAGGGTTTCTTTCTTGCCACAGTCAAACCAGTTTTGCACCTTAAAAGGCTGAAGCTTTACATTGCTGGCAATCATACATTCTATAGCATCGGTGATCGTAAATTCTCCTCTGCTTCTTACTGAATTGCGAATATTGTTCTCCAGGCACTCGAATAATACAGCCGTCTCTTTTATCTTATAAATTCCTACGAGAGCCATGTTCGATTTAGGAATCTGGGGCTTTTCTACCACCCTGGTAATAAACCCGTCTTCACCAATTTCTGCCACGCCAAAATCACGCGGATCGTCCACCCGCTTAATCCCCAAACAGGAATGATCGCGGGATATTACATCGCTCACATCGTATTCGCAGATGGTATCGCCTAAAACGATAAACACCTCATCCTCGCCCACTATCTGCCTGGTAAGGAAAATGGCATGTCCAATACCCTGACGCTCACTCTGGTTAACAAAATGAGCATTGATATCGGGATATTTTTCTGTAACGTAATCGCTGATTTTGTCGCCCAGGTAACCTACTATGAATATGAAGTCAGTAATGCCTGCTTCACGTAACTGCTCTACTATGATACTAAGAATCGTCTTGCCTGCTAATGGGATGAGTGCCTTTGGCTGAGTATAGGTGTGGGGACGTAATTTGGTTCCCGCACCAGCCACTGGTATTATCGCTTTCATTCTTTCGTGAAAGTAGTGCATTTTTATATGCCTGCTGTCATTATTTTTGCGGCAATTTCCAAGCAGACCAAACCTGAACTAACCGGGGTCACCGGTTGCCAGAAAAAGGGTTTTGCCCTAAATTCAATTAAAATCAGCTCATGCAAAAAGATACATTAGTTTTCGATCTCATCAGAAAAGAACTGGAACGCCAACGCCGTGGTATTGAATTGATCGCCTCAGAAAATTTCGTTTCCTACGACGTTATGATCGCCATGGGAAATGTGATGACCAACAAATACGCTGAGGGCTATCCAGGCAAGAGATATTATGGGGGTTGCGAAGTAGTAGATCAATCCGAGCAACTGGCCATTGATCGCCTTAAAACCATTTTTAACTGCGAATATGCTAATGTGCAGCCCCATTCCGGAGCACAGGCTAATGCTGCTGTACTGCTGGCCATACTTCAACCCGGCGATAAGATCCTCGGATTGGACCTGAGCATGGGAGGACATCTTACGCATGGGTCCCCCGTTAATTTTTCAGGAAAACTATACCAAACACTTTTTTACGGCGTAAAAAAAGGAGATGGAAGAGTTGACTACGAAACACTTGAAACGGTCGCCAGGAATGAAAAACCTAAACTGATCATTTGCGGCGCCTCTGCCTATAGCCGCGATTGGGATTATGCCCGCGTACGCAAAGTAGCTGATGAGATCGGAGCATTTGTCATGTGCGATATGGCTCACCCCGCCGGCTTAATAGCCAAGGGATTACTTAGCTCCCCTTTTGACCAATGTCACTTTGTAACCAGCACTACGCATAAAACGCTTAGAGGACCAAGAGGGGGTATTATCATGATGAAGAAAGATTTCGAAAACCCATTTGGTCAAAAAGATAATAAGGGTAATCTGAAGATGATGAGCAACCTGCTGGATATGGCCGTGTTTCCGGGTATACAGGGCGGACCACTTCAGCATATCATAGCCTCTAAAGCCATCGCCTTCGGCGAGATCCTCAGTGACGATTTCACTGTATATGCTAAACAAATCATTACCAATGCCCAGGCTATGTCCAAAGCTTTAACCGACAGAGGATATAACATTATTTCAGGTGGAACGGATAATCACCTTATGTTACTCGACCTGCGCAATAAAAATATTAGTGGTAAAAAAGCGGAGCAGGTATTGGGTAAAGCAGATATTACTGTTAATAAGAACATGGTTCCTTACGACGACAAATCCGCCTTCATTACTTCAGGTATAAGACTTGGTGTTCCGGCTATTACTACAAGAGGGTTGAAAGAGGAACATATGGAAAAAGTAGTTGACTTTATCGACAGGGCACTATTAAAAGCAGATGATGAGGGAGCGCTGGAAATCATCGCTCATGAGATAAACGGTTTCATGAAGCAATTTCCTTTATATCCCGAATTAGGTTAAATTTATTCTATGATACAACGCATACAAACACTTTGGTTGCTAATTGTGGCCAGTACGGCATTTGCTACCTCAAGACTCACTTTATTCAAAGGTGACCTTCCTAATGGCACTACACTGCCTTTTAATTTTGCAGGCAGCCTGATACTGTCTATTGTAATTGTAGCACTGGGATTATTAGCGTTGATCAGCCTGTTTTTATTCAAGAACAGAAAACTTCAGTTTAAACTAGCCGTACTCGGATTTATTTTTTCAATAGGTTTTCTGTTCCTGGAATATTATATGGTTGAAAACTTCAAATCGACCAATAATATTCTTACGGGCTCTTACCAGATAGGTGCAGTATTGCCTGTAGTGATGATTGTCTTTTTTTTCCTTGCTGCCAGGGGAATTTACAGAGATGAAAAACTCATTAAGAGTATGGACAGGCTAAGGTAAAAACTTACCTGTATAACTCTCTTTTACTTTTTTGATGTCTTTTGGTACACCTGCAAACACCAGGCTTCCTCCTTTATCGCCTGCATCGGGACCGAGATCAATCAGCCAGTCAGCGCTTTTAATCACATCTGTATTATGTTCTATCACGATAATAGAGTGCCCCTGTTCAATTAACGCATTAAAAGAAGATAGCAGTTTGCTGATATCATGAAAATGCAAACCTGTAGTTGGTTCATCAAAAATGAAAAGGATATGGCCTTGCCCCCTTCCTTTACCGAGAAATGACGCCAGCTTCACTCTTTGTGCTTCGCCGCCCGATAATGTATCGGACGACTGGCCAAGCTTTACATATCCAAGCCCGACACTGCTAAGTGGTTGCAGTTTTTTATAGATATCCTTTTCTTCTTTAAAAAATGCTATGGCATCATCAACAGACATTTCCAGTACATCATACACTGATTTATCCTTGTATCTCACTTCCAGGACCTCTTCCTTAAACTTCTTACCATTGCACACTTCACAGGTTAAATGGACATCGGCGAGGAACTGCATTTCTATTAATTGCTCTCCTTCTCCTTTACAGGCATCGCACCTTCCTCCATCTACGTTAAAGGAAAAATGTTTAGGCTGATAACCTCTTATCTTACTTAAAGGCTGACGGGCATACAGGTCCCGCACTTCGTCCCATGCTTTTACATAGGTAACAGGATTACTCCTCGATGATTTACCGATAGGATTCTGATCAACCATCTCAATCTGTGATATACTATCTATATCTCCTGTTACAGCTTTATGAAATCCTATTTTATCTGCCGGTTCCCCTTTTATTTTTTTCAGTGCAGGATAAAGTATCTGTTTGACAAGAGTGGTTTTACCACTTCCACTTACCCCACTTACTACGCATAGTACGTTCAGCGGAAATTCAACAGTAATATTTTTCAGATTATGCTGACGGGCTCCTTCAACAGTAATGAAACTGTTCCATTTACGCACGCGGGCAGGAGGAGCTATGGTAAGCTGGCCACTTAAGTACTGACCAGTCAAACTCTTCTTATCAGCGATAATATCATGATAATCCCCTGCCGCTACAATTTCACCACCTAAGTGGGAAGCTAAAGGTCCCATATCAATAATATGATCTGCTTCACGCATCATCATCTCATCATGCTCCACTACCACAACTGTATTTCCGAGATCACGTAACTCTTTCAGCACCCTAATTAACTGCTGGGTATCCCGTGCATGCAGACCGATACTTGGCTCATCAAGTATATATAAGGAGTTGGTCAGATTACTGCCTAATGAGCGGGTTAATTGAATACGTTGACTTTCACCACCACTTAAAGAATTTGCAAGTCGATTCAGCGTTAAATAACCCAGACCAACATCCAGTAAAGTTTTCAGCCGAAGTTTGATCTCAATCAATATTCTTTTTGCTATCTCTTGTTCATGGCTACTTAAGGAAAGGTTATCGAACCAGTTGCTTAACTCCTTTACAGGCATTTCGCATAGTTCACCAATGTGCTTATCATTCACCTTAACATATAAGGCTTCTTTTCTTAAGCGGTAACCCTGGCATTCGGGGCACAGTGTTCTTCCTCTATACCTTGATAATAATACGCGGTATTGAACTTTATAGAGGTTTTGTTCCACTTCTTTAAAGAAGTCATCAATACCTGCTATTGAGCTGTTTCCCTTCCATAGCAGCTCATATTGTTGTTTGGTAAGATCGATAATCGGCTTATGAATGGGGAAATTGGCAGATTTAGAAGTTTTAATAAAATTATCCCTCCATCGTCCCAGTTTTTCTCCTTTCCAGGGCGCGACGGCGCCTTCGTATACACTTAATCTTTTATCAGGGATCACCAGATCTTCATCAATTCCCAAAACGAGACTAAATCCCTCACAAACCGGACAAGCGCCAAAAGGATTATTAAAAGAGAACAGATCCGGAACCGGTTCTTCAAAAACAATATTATCCAGTTCGAAGCGGTTGGAAAACTGTAATCGCTCTGTATTATTTACAAGAAGAAATATTTCACCGTCGCCCTCATAAAATGCAGTGGTTACCGAATCTGCCATCCTATGCTTGTCATCCTCACCAAATTCTTTTACTACCAGTCTGTCGATCAATACAAATGTATCTTTACCCGGCTTCCAGGCTTTTGCGCCTGATTTTTCCTCCAGCAGTTCTTCTATGCGGATTACCTCTCCATTTACCAGCAACCTCGAAAAACCCTTTTGTATAAGAATGTTCAGCTCTTCCGCAGGTTTTCTGTTTGTATGCTGTTTGAAGGGTACAAGAATCAGCACCCTGTCACCCGTGGTCATGTTACAGATAGCATCCACCACATCGCCCACATCATCTTTTTTAACCTCTTTACCCGAAACCGGTGAAATGGTATGCCCAATACGGGAAAAAAACAGCCTAAGGTAATCGTATATCTCCGTCATACTTCCTACCGTTGACCGGGGAGTGCGGGTGATCACCTTTTGCTCAATGGCTATAGCGGGACAAAGGCCTTTGATATAATCAACATCCGGCTTAACCATACGCGCCATAAACTGGCGAACATAGGCGCTCAAACTCTCCGCATAGCGCCGCTGTCCCTCTGCGAAAAGAGTATCAATAGTTAATGAAGACTTTCCTGAACCCGAAACTCCTGTTACCACTACCAGTTTGTTACGCGGTATTTCGGCCGTAACATTTTTAAGATTGTGTACCCTTGCCCCTTTTATAAGGATTATGTCTTTATTTTCTGCTCCGCTTTTGTTGGATTTGCGCTTTTTCGTGGTCGTCGTCATAGTATATCTAGCCTGCAAAAATACCCCTCCCATATGAGAACTAGGTATAAATATTTAGTCCGGATTAAGATTTATTATAAAACAAATGTGAAAGTTTGGTTATTTGAGGAAAGTGTATATCTTTAGCTTGTAATATTGTCCGCGAAACATTAAAACAAAAACTTAAACGCCTATCGACAAACTCTTCTACTCAAGAAAAACCAAACAATAGTTCACTTTAAAAATCCATTTATAAATATCCTATCACCTTCAAAACTGTAGAAGTTTTATGAACTCTTCTTTACGTGCGAAAACCGACAATGAACTCATCCAGAATTTTCAGGATGGAGACTTAAATGCTCTTGAAACGCTGGTACTGCGTCACAAAGACAAAATGTACACTTCTATTTTGTTCCTTGTTAAAGACAAGTACTTAGCTGAAGACATTTTCCAGGATTCACTCATTAAAATCATTGACACCATCCGTGGCGGACGGTACACTGAGGAAGGCAAATTTTTGCCTTGGGCCATGCGCATTGCCCACAACTTATGCGTAGACCATTTCCGTAAGGTAAAACGTACTCCATCAATCAGGACAAGCGATGATCGTGACATTTTCGAAGTAATCAATTTTACTGAAGAGGGCGCCGATGAAAAAATCATGAAGCGCCAGAGTCACGAAAGGGTTCGCATGATGCTTGATCTTCTTCCTGAAGATCAACGCGAAGTAATTATTCTTCGTCATTATGCCGATCTTTCTTTTAAAGAAATCGCTTCTCTTACTAATTGCAGCATCAACACTGCGTTAGGCAGAATGCGCTATGGTTTAATTAACCTGCGCAAAATGATGACACAGAAAAATATTGCACTCTAACAGTAGAGTGCATGAAATAACTGGCTAGTACGAAAGCCTGAAACCTCTCCAATCGGAGAGGTTTTTTTATTTGAAATATTTATTTACGGTCATTCACTTTTTTAAAGGCATCCAATCCACATTCCAGCCATTGAGCAAACTCTTTTGCTGAAGAAGTATATCCTTTTGTTTTAGTAAGAATGATCTCGTCAGGGTGAATTATGGCATATTGTGGTTGCTGAACAGCATCGAAGTTCTCCGATTGAAAAGTTGCCCACCTGTCTCCTACTGTTACGATCTTTTTATCGGCTCCCAGTTTGGTTTTATACATGATTTGATCGGGAGCGGGTAGCTTTTTACGTTCATCTACGTAAAGAGAAACAATAATATAATTACCGGTGATGAGTTTATGCACTTGAGCATCGGGCCATACATTTTCTTCCATACGACGACAGTTTACGCAAGCCCAACCGGTAAAATCGATCAACAGCGGTTTATTTTCTTTTTTGGCGAGCGCCAAAGCCTCGTCATAATCTCTTAGCGGCTCAATACCTGTTTCACAATTGACGGGATTCTTATACAAGCTATAACATAAAGGTGGAGGGAATCCGCTGATCAGTCCGAGGTTTGCTGCTCTGGTATTGGTTAAACCGGGAATTAAATAAAGAGTTGCAGCCGAAAAAAGAATGATAAAGCTCAAACGTGTACCACCAATTTTCTTAACCGGTCCACTATGAGGAAATTTGATTTTTCCCAACAGATACAATACGATTAAGATACCAATCACTACCCAGGAACCTATAAATACTTCTCTTTTGATCAATCCCCATTGCTCAACAAGATCCGCATTGGATAAAAATTTCACCGCCATTGCCAATTCCAGGAAGCCCAATACCACTTTTACCGATGTTAGCCAACCGCCCGATTTGGGTAATGACTGCAGCCAGCCGGGGAACATGGCAAATAATGCAAACGGCAGCGCCAATGCTAAACCAAAACCCGCTAATCCGGCTGTCAACGGCCATGCACCTTCTGAAGCTGTTCCTGCCAGTAAAGACCCTAATATTGGACCTGTACATGAAAAAGAAACAATGGCAAGGGTCATAGCCATAAAGAAAATACCGCCCAGCGTACCCATGCCGGAGCGTGAATCTATTTTGTTGGCCAATCCCGCCGGGAGACCAATTTCATAATAACCAAAAAACGAAAGAGCAAAGAATACGAATATGAGGAAGAAGATAATATTCAACCACACATTAGTAGAAATATTATTGAGAATTTCCGGACTTACATTACTGATAAGATGGAAGGGAATACTGAGCAATATATATATGAGAAAAATAAAGAACCCGTACATCACTGCATTGAAAACCCCTTTCTTTTTATCCTGCGATTGTTTGGTAAAAAACGAAACCGTAAGGGGTATTAAAGGAAACACGCAAGGTGTTAGCAATGCAATGAAGCCGCCCGCAAATCCGAGTAAGAAAATTGTAAATAGCCCCTTGCCGCCTGTAGTATCATCGCCGCAATCGTTAACCGGATTATTCAAATCGAAGCTTTCGATTTTTATCCTTACATCGGATTCCTGTCCGCCTTCGAGTTCAACAGAAAAAGCAAAAACATTACCTGGATAGAACTCTTCTCCTTTTCCGTATGAATAATTAAGTTTCCCTAATAACTTCGCCGGCACTTTTCCATCTATAACAATGGTAGCGGTAAAAGACAATGGACCTTCATATATTTTGAAGCTGGCATTATCAAAAAGCTCACTTTGGATGGTTTTGACACTACCTGTTTCCACAAAAGGAGGCTGTACCGTAACAGAGGAATCAAACTCAAGTTCCGTTGCGGGAATATCACTGATCAACTCATTGGGACCATACAGTTGCCATTGGCTGCTGCCTTCAGTAGAAAAAATAAGTTCATACTTGCCCTCATCAATTTTTTTACTACTAACCTGCCATTTATAAATAGTTGAATCCTGCGCAAACAGAAAACAGGGAAGTATTAATAATAGTAATAAGAAAATCTTTTTGTGTAGCATGTGTGGCATAAGCGGTGAGGAGCTTTTAAGCCTCCAAAAGTGAGGTATTAAACCTTAAAGAAATATTAAGATTACAGTCGTTACAGTGTAGCATAAGCTTTTGATAATAATAATGCCTCAAGTACAATACGGCCATCAGTATTTCCCAATGCTTCAGAAGTAGCCCTTTCGGGGTGAGGCATCATACCGAATACATTTCTTTCTTTATTCGTTATTCCGGCAATATTCCGGCTTGAGCCATTATGGTTGGATGCTGGCGTAATATTTCCCTGCTCATCACAGTAACGGTAAATAACCTGGTCATTTCTTTCCAGTTCATCCAGTATCTTTTCTTCGGCAAAATAACGTCCCTCGCCGTGCGCAATAGGAATTTTCAAGGCCCTGTCGGCCCCTACTCCTTTAAGAAATACATTCTTACATAAAAACTGCTGGTTAACATTGCGAAGTAAAACGCCGGGAAGCAGATGTGCTTCGCACAGCACCTGGAAACCATTACATACACCCAATACATTCCCCCCTTTATTGGCAAATTCAATAACACTTTGCATCATCGGACTAAAACGCGCGATAGCCCCGCAACGAAGGTAATCGCCATAAGAAAATCCGCCAGGCAGCACAATGCAATCCTCTTTAGAGAACATGCTAATGTCTTTATCCTTATGCCATAACATAATTACTTCCTGATTAAGATCGTTCTGCAATGCCTCCTGCATATCTCTGTCACAATTCGACCCCGGAAAAACTACTATCCCAAACTTCATGAGTATATTTTAAATTTTGAGCAAAATTACGTGATTTTAGGCATCCGGAACGATAGGGCTCTTTAAGGTCAGGGCATGAAATATACCAGGTACACAGCATAGATAAAGGTGAGCCAATGCAATATAAGAGGAATGAGCCGCTTATTAGGATAATAATAGAGGGCGCCGTGAAATGCTGCCAAAGACATCAACCCAAAACTCCAGTTTACATAGTTTACCCCGCCATTGACAAGAATAATAAATACGGAAAAAATAAGGAACAAGAGCAGGAGACTCCATGCTTTGCGGATCTGGATAAGCATTTTGTTAAGATTGGCCTGAACATAAAAACCGCCTATAATAAATGGAATGATCAGTAAAATAATACTGATCGTAACAAATATTGATGAAGGCATAGCAGGAAAATCCAGGTCCATATCGGGAAACAGATGTCCCCAGTTCCAGTTGCTGGTAAATAGTGGCTCAAGCGCCAGAAAATAATAGGGAATAGTGATCCCTAACAATCCCACCAGCCACTCCCTAACCCTGAACGGTCGCATAATAAACAATGAAAAAGGCAACATAAGAATAAAGATCACTGTAGGCTGGTATAACAGCGTCATCACCCCGACGAGCAGACCGATATTAAAGATCTTCGATAGCGCTTTGTTGACGCCGTATAAGCTAACCATTTTATAGAAAAGAAGGATCAGGATCGTATTAACAAGTAAAGGAGCTGAAAAATAGTTCCACTCAATAAAAAGTGTGCTTAACAGCATATAAGCCATTCCCGGCAGGTAGTTCGGTTTGACCATCAGCTTTTGATCGATACATATCCTGTTAAGAATAGTGGCCTGCAGGAAAATAAGTATGAAAGCTACCAGGCCATATACAATGTCAGGTACTCCCAATGGAACGAGCCATTTGAGGATCAGGTTATAGAGATAGTGGTCCTCTGCAAACGTGAGGGGTGCAGGCGACTTAAGAATAATACCTAACTTAAGCACTATTCCATAAATAAGCAGCACAATTGTGTTACCCGGATTTTTTTGTCGGAAAATGCCTACCACACTCGCATCAATTTAAAAATCAATTCTTGCGAAAATAAGATAGTTCCTGTATTGACAAGGCATTACTATTGATCTGGCTCCTATCTGCTTGCCATAACGCGGCATAAAATCAATGTTTCTGTCAAGGTTTTTTAATGTAGGCTTCCTGACCACCTTACCTTCTGCATCAATGGTCTGATCATTTAATAGTAATGTTCTGCGTTCGTAATTATTATACAGAAAATGTATCTCACCACCTGTATTCAGCATTTGATGTGAAATGAGCCCGTCAGTCTGGTCATCAAATTGTGTTTTAGGAATCACATTGCTCCACTGAAGACTATCGCTATTATCGAAAGACAGAACCATAATATTTTCAGCATGATAGCGTGTGGGAGCGCCCATTCCCCAACGGTTATAGTAAGGAGAACCATATCCCCCGAAACCATAGGGAGAATAATAAAAACTATTAAAAGGATAATTCCACGGACTATTCCAACCCATATAGTCCCAACGATTGAATGGTCCGCCACCACGGCTGGAAGAATACATGGATTCGGCTACAAGAATATATCCTCCATCCTTTTTGATGATAATATTCTTAATGAAATAATCATTGAAAGCAATTTTCAGGTTGGCATCCGGACCTTTAGCCTGCTGGCGCATCTCATCGGTAAACGGTAAAATATGTTGTTGTATTACAGCAGAAGAACCCCTGTCCCAGGTTACGGTGTACAACCCCTCGATACTCCCTCTTTTCTGTTTATAATAAAACGCTGAAAAAAGATATCTTTTATTGGTATTGTCAATTTTTATTTTAACCTCATCCAGTATCCTGTCTGCCGTTTTTAAATCATGAATCGCGAATGTATCGGCATCCACTTCCTTGACTACAAGATTCAGATCTGTTACAAAATCACCACCTCCTCTTCTCACATATTTTCCAAATACCAGCGTGCCTTCGTTATCGAGAAGAAAATCTGTGAAATAGTCATTTTTTTCCTCCATAGGCATATTCAACTGATACTTCTTTTGCAATTGCAGGTCCTTATCGAACAACAATGTGGTAAAGAGAAAGTTCCGCTGGTTCCTGCTATTGATCTTGAAGATCATTATCTTTTCTTTATCGTCGCTATACACCGTAGTGTACACTTTATTAGCAGCGCCGCCTATAAGTGTGGTGTCAAGCTCCAATGGTTTGGACATCATTTTTCCATCGCTGTCAATTTTTACCGCCATACAGTACAGAATGTTTTTTTGCTGGTACTGGTAAATCATCCAGGCTGTTTCGGCATAAGGTATAAAATCAACATTAATGATCTTATGGTTTTCAGGGTTAACATTTACCGTATTCAATAACTTCATTTCAGTATTGTACACGGAGAGATAATTATCGTTCCTGTTATTTTTAAAGATGTGTATGTTACCACCTACTTTTCCAATAATATCAAAATTTGTCCGGCGGCTGTCTTCTTTTGCCGGCTCCGAATAATATATTCTTTGGGCAAATACCGGGTTAACAAAAAGGAATGCGGCAAGTAGGTAAACAATGACTGTATGGTTTTTCCTGTACATGATTAGCAAATTAATTATTTTTTCCCTATACCTTTGTTAACGTGGGCAAAAACGCTAACAAAGTTACTGCCGCCGGTCTTGTTATTGCACTGGGCATTATTTACGGTGATATTGGAACCTCCCCGCTTTACGTTTTTAATGCCATCATAGGTGGACGAATTATCAGCGACACAATAATTATCGGAGCGTTATCCTGCATTATCTGGACACTTACTCTTCAAACTACCATAAAATACGTTTGGCTTGTTCTTAAAGCCGACAACCGGGGTGAGGGCGGTACTTTTGCCTTGTACGCGTTGGTTCGGCGGCGAAAAAAATGGCTGGTTATTCCGGCTATGATTGGTGGTGCGGCGCTTTTGGCCGACGGTATCATAACCCCTCCTATTTCTATTACTTCTGCTGTTGAAGGTTTACGGGAATTGCCGGCCTTTAGAACACTCGGCATAGGAGCACACGATAATACAATTGTTATTATAGTGTTAAGCATACTAACTGCTTTTTTCTTTTTACAACAGTTTGGTACGGCTTCTATTGGCAAATTGTTTGGCCCTATTATGTTCGTCTGGTTTTCTATGCTCGCCGTACTGGGCATTTACCATATTTTCGATGATCTCTCAATCTTAAAAGCCTTAAGTCCGCATTACGCCATCGATTTCCTGATCAATTATCCCGGTGGCTACTGGCTGCTCGGTGCAGTTTTTCTTTGTACCACAGGAGCAGAAGCGCTATATTCTGATCTGGGTCACTGCGGACGTGGCAACATCAGGGTTTCATGGTTTTATGTTAAAACCTGTTTGCTGCTGAACTATTTTGGACAGGGCGCTTATATTATGGCCAATCATGATGGACTACAAATTACTCCGGCCGTTAAAGCCAGTTTGGGTATTAATGCATTTTATGACCTGATGCCCCAGTGGTTTATCATACCGGGTGTAGTGATCGCTACCTCTGCAGCAGTCATTGCCAGCCAGGCCATGATCTCAGGATCTTTTACGCTTATCGGCGAAGCCATACGGCTTAATCTGTGGCCCAAGCTCAAAATCAGGTATCCTTCAGAAGAAAAAGGACAATTATTTATTCCCGGTATTAATTTTCTGATGTTTGCGGGTTGTGTTGGAATGGTACTTTATTTCAGAGAATCATCGAGGATGGAAGCCGCTTACGGATTGGCCATCATCTGCACCATGTTCGCCACTACTATCTTGTTTGCCAATTATATGGTTGGTAAAAGAGTAAATCCAGGGATAATCTATGTATTCCTTATTGCTTTCATCGCTATTGAAGCCGCATACTTCGTGGCTCTCATGCAAAAATTCACTCATGGTGGTTATATCACTTTGATCATAGGCGGATTCATGTTTTCCATAATGTACGTATGGTACAGGAGCAGAAAAATCAAGAACAGGTATGTTGAATTCGTAAGAATGGAACATTATATTCCGCAAATACAGGAGCTTAGTAACGACAAAACCGTTCCCAAGTATGCCACTCACCTGGTATATCTTACCAGCGCTAATAATCCTAAAGAAATCGAACATAAGATCATTTATTCGATCCTTAACAAAAAGCCAAAGCGTGCTGATATTTACTGGTTTGTGCATGTCGATACCCTCGACGATCCCTATACCTGCGAATATAAAGTAGACCATATCATACCCAATGATATCATCAGGGTAGAGTTTCGCTTAGGGTTCAGGATGGAACCAAAAATCAATCTTATGTTCCGCAAAGTAGTCGCCGATCTTGTGGCTAATAAAGAAGTAAATATCACCAGCCGGTATGAGTCGCTGGAAAAAAATAATGTTGTCGGCGACTTTCAGTTTATTGTACTGGAAAAATATCTTAGCCAGGATAATGAGCTTCCATTTATTGAAAGAGTGATCATGAAACTATACTTCGGAGTTAAGGAAATATCCTTATCCGAAGAACGCGGATTTGGTTTGGATACCGCCAATGTTACTGTCGAGAAATTCCCGTTGGTAGTGGCGCCGGTTTCCACGCCTTTCCTTAAAAGAATTTATGATGAAGAGGAAAATTGAATAGGGACAATCAAATTGCCCTTGTTCTTTTTTATTTTCTCCGGTATAGCATCAATGATCTCCCGTCTGAATATTTCCACAAGCTTCTTCTTAACAAAATCGCGGTGCACTACTAAACTTACTTCACGCATGGGATACGGTTGTTTAAATTGCCTGATCAATTGTTGCTGCGATGTTCTTAGATCCATTGTTGCCAATTCAGGCAAAATGGTAATACCATCATTCAATTCAACCATTCTGCGCACCGTTTCTATACTGCCTGCTTCATACTCAAAAAAACTGCCCGCCTTTCCCGCTTTTTGCAATTCACACAAATTCATAATCTGCGAACGGAAACAATGCCCTTCTTCCAACAGCCATAGTTTACTGGGATCAATATCTTTCGACAACAAATAATTCTTTTTATACAACGCGTTTTTTTTCGATACATAGGCTACGAGCTTCTCATAAAAAAGTACATATTCCCTGATACCTTTTTCCTGTAATGGTGTCACCAGTATGGCCACATCGATCCTTCCCTCTTTCAGGCGGTTTACCATCGCTTCGGTGGTCATTTCATGTACAATCAATTTCACCCTTGGGTATTTTTGGGAGAAACGTTGCACAAATAACGGTAACAGGTAAGGCGCGAGGGTGGGAATGATCCCTACTTTTAATTCCCCGGCATGTACCCCTTTTTTCTCATCTACTATATTTCTGATCACTTCATATTCCGCCAGTATTTTACGGGCCTGGGCAATAATTTCTACGCCACTTTCTGTTGGAATAACCGGCTGTTTACTTCTGTCAAATATTTTAACGCCCAGTTCCTGTTCCAGTTTATGTATCTGCATGCTCAAGGTAGGCTGCGTTACATGACACTCTTCCGCTGCCGCTGCAAAATGACGGAGATTATCAACAGCTACCACATATCCTAATTGTACTAAAGTCATAATAGATAAAATCTATACAAAGATAAAATTAATCAATCATAACTATGAAATGATTTAAAGAGATTTGGTAGAGATTCTTATGTTTTCTAAATCTATCGTTCACTTTTTCAATTATAACCATATGAGTGATGAAAAAAAACTAACCACAGCATCAGGTATTCCTTATTATCATGATGAAGACAGTATGAGTGCAGGTCCGAGAGGTCCGCTGCTGCTCCAGGATTTTATTCTGCATGAAAAAATGGCTCATTTTAACCGCGAAAGAATTCCGGAAAGAGTAGTTCACGCAAAAGGTACGGGCGCCTATGGAACATTTACCGTAACACACGATATTACCCAGTACACTAAAGCCAAAGTATTTTCACAGGTGGGTAAACAAACACCGATTGTTATCCGTTTCTCAACAGTGGGCGGAGAAAAAGGTTCGGCAGATTCGGAAAGAGATCCAAGAGGTTTTGCCTTAAAATTTTATACAGAAGATGGCAACTGGGACCTTGTAGGAAACAACACACCGATATTTTTTGTGAAGGATCCTAAAAAATTCAGTGATTTCATTCACACGCAAAAAAGAGATCCGCGTACTAATACTAAAAGTCCGACGATGATGTGGGATTTCTGGAGCCTTAATCCGGAAAGTCTTCATCAGATTATGTTCCTGATGAGCGATCGCGGTACACCATTCAGCTATCGCCACATGCATGGTTTTGGTAGTCACACTTTTAGTTTTATCAATGCTAAAGACGAACGGTTCTGGGTAAAATTCCATTTTAAAACACAACAGGGAATCAAAAACTTCACAGATGATGAAGCAGTCAGGATGAGAGGAGAAGATCCTGATCATGCCCAAAGGGATCTTGTAGAAGCCATCGATAGGAGCGAATTCCCGAAGTGGAACCTGAAAGTACAGATCATGCCAGAGGCAGATGCGCAGACATATAACATTAATCCATTTGATCTCACTAAAGTGTGGCCGCATGGCGATTATCCTTTGATCGATGTGGGAGTGCTTGAGTTGAACCGCATTCCGGAAAATTACTTTGCGGAGGTTGAGCAAGCAGCATTTGCTCCGGCACACGTTGTAGATGGCATAGGCCATTCTCCCGATAAGATGTTGCAGGGCAGAATTCTGTCTTATCCCGATGCTCATCGTTACAGGCTGGGTGTCAGCTATGAACAAATTCCTGTTAATCGTTGTCCTTTTGCTGTAAATAATTATCAGCGTGATGGTTCCATGAGAGTTGACGGTAACGGTGGCGGCCAACCCAATTATTTCCCTAACAGTTTTGACAATATACAGGCCAACAAATCTTATATACAAAAAGAGTTAGCGCTGTTCTCTGATGTTGCCGGATGGTACGACAGAAACGCTCCCGGTGAAGATGACCATTATTCACAACCTGGTATTTTCTATAGAAAAGTATTAAGTCAACAGGATAAGAATAACCTGGTGAGTAATATTGTTGGATCAATGAAAGGGATTAGTAGTCTAAAAAAAGATGAAATTATCAACCGCCAGCTTTGTCATTTCTTCCGCGCGGATATTGGATTAGGAATGGCTATAGCCGCAGGTCTGGGTGTTAGCATCGACAGCAATGCGATGGCTGACCATCAGAAAGCATAGTTTCTAATAGAAGAAGGTAACTGAAGATGTCTCTTCCCAAAATCATGGTTTTATATTCAACCCTGGTAATTCAAAGATGAAGCTCCCCAAAAGTTCAAATCTTTTGGGGAGTTTTTATTATAGCTTATCACGAATGATAAATTGCACTTTCACTATTCTCCTGTTATTAGTGAGAATAATAATCCTTTTGCGCTGAAGTTTCTCTTCTCCCTTACCCTGCAGTCGGCCATTAATAAATATCATCCATTTGTATAGGTATCGCAAAATGTGATACCTCAAATAAATACCTTTGCACACCTTTAAATCACAATAATATGTCTACATCAAATCATGCAATAGCGATTGCTGAAGAAGCGATAATGAGCAAAATATATATAGTTCGCGGGCAGAAAGTAATGATAGACCGAGATCTGGCTGTGTTGTATGGAGTAGAAACCAAGCGCTTAAAAGAAGCTGTCAGAAGGAATATTGTCCGATTCCCGGAGGATTTTATGTTCGAAATGAGTAAAGAGGAACTGGAAAATTGGAGGTCGCAAAATGTGCCTGTTGCACAACCGCTAATTAAAAACTGATTTGCAAACTTGGATTTGGCT
>CAZSFY010000018.1:0-71317 GCA_964606315.1 uncultured Chitinophagaceae bacterium
TCAATAGGCGCATAGGGATAGAATGCCTGGTTGATGTTATCGCCTATGCTATCCAAAAAAAGTTTTTGATGGGTATCGAGCGACTGATTGATCGGGGAGTTTTTAGCGTCGCTATTACTGAATGCCCCTACTTTAATTTTTACTTTTTCACCAATACTGGTTTCATTAAAAGCATAGAGATTAGCATTAAGATAGTTTCTGTCGGAATATTCAAATTCAACCTGTATCCTTTTATCCTTAGTGATCATTCTTTTTGGCGTAAAGGCAATTTCGGCAGTGTTATAGTTGATCACATAATCCTGATCTTCTCCCCGCTGCAATAGTTCACCGTCCATATACACACGCTCTGTGTTAGCCAGTACCACGAAAAAAAATTCATTATTGGCGCCAGTTAATCTATAAGGGCCCTGGTTACCCTCCTGCGGTTCAAGAATATTCCTGGTAAACTTTCCTTTCGCGATCGAGCCACTTAGTAACGTATTATTTTCTACTTTATCAGAAAATTTTGAAGTGGTTTCAAAGGCAACACCCTGGAGACGTTTATAGAAAGAGAGAAAATAGGAACTGTTCTGGCGAATGTCGATATCTCCTAAACTTAGCGCCCAGGTTTTTTTCCGGAACTGGAGGAATATTCTGTCGAACTCATTCAGTTGCTGTGTGGTACCATCGGGTTGGATAGGAATATTATTATCGGTAATCGCAGCTACTATTTCAACACTGTCGGCCAAAAATCCGCTCAGTTGAAGATTAAGATTTGAAGTAAGCACAGCATCCTGGCTGTTACCAAATGAAATTCCTCTTCCGAAACTTCCGCTGTAATTAAGATTGCCAAAATCAAAGAATCTGTCATCGTTCCTCCCAAAAACCGGCTTATAAGGCTGCCCCATAAACCTGTCCATAACCGTATCGAACTGCATGCGCTGGGTTTTAGCGTTAAGGCGCATATCAAATACGCGATACTCAATCACGACCTGGTCAGTAGGCAAACGAAGTATCCAGTGCAGGGTTGCGTTTACATAATCAACCTGGTAAGCCGAATCAGCAACGCCGGCTATGAATACAGTGCGGGGAACGATGCTCAAAGAATCGAGAATGACAAAAGGCTCTGTGGTACTAATGACTTTTTTTCTGAGATTGGACAAAGGTTTATCCTGCTGCGATACCTGCGCGAGAGCAGGCTGCAGTAGGGGTAAATAGAAGACGCATGCGAGTATTAGTAGTCGCCCGATCAACAATACTTATTTTCAGTTAAGGACATAAACCTTAAAAGGGAAAAATAGGGTTTTATTGCCCATACTCTTGCAATTTCGAGGGAAAATGTTATAACTGGTTATCCCTCCTATGCTACTTTCAACTTTTTAGCTTCTTTTTCTTCGAGATATTCATCGAAAGTCATGAGTTTATCGCTGGCGCCGTTAGGTGTCAGTTCGATGATCCTGTTGGCCACTGTCTGAAGAAAGGTATGGTCATGAGAGCTGATTAGCACAATTCCCTTGAAATTGGTCATGCTTTCGTTGAAAGCCTGGATAGATTCCAGGTCGAGGTGGTTAGTAGGCTCATCAAGAATAACCACATTAGGATCCTGCAACATCATTCTGCTAATCATACAACGCACTTTTTCACCTCCGCTCAATACATTGGTTTTTTTCATGATCTCGTCGCCACTGAACAACATTTTACCAAGGAATCCGCGTAAAAAGGGTTCATCCACGTCGGTAACATGTGAAGGAACATATTGGCGGAGCCAGTCCATCAGACTGAGATTGTCTGTAAAATATTTTGAGTTATCGTTCGGGAGATAAGCTTTTGTCACGGTAGTTCCCCATTCGTAAGTACCACCGTCAGCCGCCTGCTCTCCATTGATGACCTCGAAAAAAGCTGTTACAGCATTTTTATCATCGGCAACAATAGCGATCTTATCGCCTTTATTCACTGTGAAAGTGACATCTTTGAATAACACTTTACCGTCGGCCGACTTGGAAAGCTTTTCAACATTAAGGATCTGGTTGCCTACTTCACGGAGCTGTTTAAAAACTATTCCGGGATATTTCCTATTGGAAGGAGTAATCTCTTCAATCACCAGTTTTTCCAATGCCTTTTTCCTCGAAGTCGCCTGCTTGGATTTAGAAGCATTAGCGCTGAACCGTGCAATAAAGTCCAGGAGATCTTTACGCTTTTCCTCCATCTTCTTGTTCTTATCGCTTAACTGGCGGGCAGCAAGCTGACTGGATTCGTACCAGAAAGAGTAGTTACCGGTATATATCTTGATTTTTTGCCTGTCTACGTCCGCAACATGCGTACATACCGCATCAAGGAAGTGACGGTCGTGAGAAACCACTATAACAATATTTTCATAGGCAGCCAGAAAGTTTTCCAGCCACGCAATAGTTTGCACATCCAGGTTATTGGTAGGCTCGTCAAGGATGAGAATATCCGGATTGCCGAAAAGCGCCTGGGCCAGTAGCACCCTCACTTTTAATGCACCGGGAATATCTTTCATTAAAGACTGATGAAGCGCTTCTCCTACACCCAGTTCACTTAACAGGCTGGCGGCGTCACTTTCCGCCGTATATCCCCCCATCTCACCAAATTCTGCTTCCAGTTCACCGGCCTTCATGCCATCCTCTTCGCTAAAATCATCTTTAGCATAAATAGCATCACGCTCATGCATAACATCCCAGAGCTTTTTATGGCCCATCAGCACGGTATTGATTACTGTTTGTTCATCATATTGAAACTGGTCCTGCTTAAGCACAGCCATACGTTCGCCGGGAGTGATCTCGACGGTTCCCTTATTAGGTTCTATTTCGCCAGCCAGAATTTTCAGAAAAGTTGACTTGCCGGCTCCATTTGCACCGATCACTCCATAACAGTTTCCCTTACTGAAGCTAAGGTTCACTTCATCAAACAACACTCTTTTCCCAAATGAAAGGGTCACATTATTAACTGTAATCATTACTAAGCCAAATTTGAGGCGCAAAGTTAAGAAAAACGGATGAGCAGCTAAAACCTCTCTTTGATGCAACATCTTTACAGCGTATCAGGTCATTGGGGTTATGTAATTTTACAAATCGATGAGGATTGTACTACTGACTGTTTTCTATCTATTATTCCGGACCCTGACCAATGCCCAGGTAAAATGTACGGAGTTGGGACAAAATCCGGAAACCGCCTTTCCGGTGTGCGGAGAAAAAGTATTTACGCAACATGAAGTAAAAATTTGCGGAGATAGAAAGGTCCCGGGTCCCTGCGATTATGATGATGTCAGCGATAAAAATCCCTATTGGTACAAGTTTACCTGCTTCAGTGCAGGAACATTGGGGTTTGTCATTACTCCTATGGAACTCAGCGATGATTATGACTGGCAGTTGTTCGATATCACCGGTCATGATCCCAAGGACGTATATGCCAACAAAGATCTCTTTGTTGCCTGTAACTGGTCGGGAGAACCCGGTGTTACCGGCGCATCGGACCAGGGACGTTCAATAAGTGTATGTGGGGGATTTGGTAAGGACCTATGGAGCAGAATGCCACAGTTAAAGGTTGGTCACCAATACCTGTTACTCATCAGTCATTTTACCGATACCCAAAGTGGCTATAGCCTTGAGTTCAAAGGCGGAACAGCCAGCATTACAGACACAAAGATTCCTGCTGTAGAATATGCATTAGGATCCTGCAAAGGCAACCAGGTAGGTATCAAGCTCAATAAAAAATTAAGATGTTCCAGTCTGAGCAGCGATGGCAGCGAATTTCGGCTACCCAACGGAGAAGCTGTAGTGACCGGCGCGAGGGCCTACTCCTGTAACGAAAGTTTTGAAATGGATTCTGTTGTCGTATATCTTGACCGCCCATTGCCTCCCGGCAATTATTCCATCGCCATTCAACCTGGCACGGATGGTAACACTCTTTACGATATATGCGAAACCGAACTTGCTCCTGTTACTACAACCTTTACTATTCACCAGGATGTTTCTGCGCAGTTCGATTACAATATGCTGACAGGATGTAAAAACGATACGATACTGGTTGCCCATAATGGAGCAAATAACGTTTTTAAGTGGCATTGGAATTTTGCTGGCGAAAGGAGCGCCTCCACCCAACAGGGAAGTCATGTCTTTACTATTCACGGTACAAAAGACATTCAACTGATTGTCTCAAATGGCCACTGTATGGACACTTCCGATGTTTCAGTAACGGTGGAACAAAAATTAAAGGCAGACTTTGAAGCACCTGAAATTATTTGCGTAAAAAATAAAGCCCAATTCATTGACAAAAGTGAAGGAAAGATTGATAACTGGCTGTGGGACTACGGTCAGGGAGCTATTACATACGGCCAACACCCAACCCCCTTTCAATACACATCGGCAGGCGGCAGAGAAAAAACATATACTGTCAAATTGATTGTGAGCGATCAACAATGTTCAGATACAATCATGCGGAACGTGCTGGTTGTGAATAACTGCATCATTGCCGTGCCTTCAGCCTTCACTCCTAATAATGATGGCAAAAACGATTACCTCTATCCTTCCAATGCTTTTGACGCAGAAAATCTTTTATTCAGAGTATATAACCGGTACGGACAACTTCTTTTTGAGTCAAAGGACTGGACAAAAAAATGGGACGGTACTTTTAAAGGCCAGCCTCAGCCGCCCGGCACTTATGTGTGGACACTCTCTTATATCCTAAGAACGACAGGCGGAAGTTACATCTTAAAAGGTGCGACTGTGTTGATCAGGTAACGGGCATGGATTTTTCTGTTTATTCTAAAAAATACGATCATGGACAGAAAAAATAAACGCGAAGAGGAAAAAGCTGATTTTCCCGGTTATCCTCAATATCCATCAGGAGAAGACATTACAAATCCCGATAATGGATTTAAAAGAGTTGATCTTGATGCTGAAGAGCTCGCCAATTCAGGAAGACTGTCGAATATAGTGGCCAATGAAGAAAAAACAGGCAGAACAATAACAGAAGATGCTAATCTGGATATACCCGGTGCAGAGTTGGATGATGCCGATGAAGCAATAGGCGCCGAAGACGAAGAAAATAACTATTACAGTTTAGGCGGAGAAAGACATGATGACCTGGATGAACGCCAGGATAGTTAACTTTAAAAAATGACAACTACAAAGCCGGTTGTGCGAATAGCCGATACGTCCGATATTCCGGCTATTAGTATATTGGCACATGCCGTTTGGCCACATACATACGGATCTATTTTGAGCGAGGAGCAGATCAACTATATGCTTGACCTGTTTTATTCGCATGATTCGTTATTACAACAATTCAGCGAAGGCAACATATTCCTAATCGCGATGATGAATGCCGAAACAGTTGGTTTTGCCTCCTATTCCCGCACTTCGGCAAAAAATATTTATAAGATACACAAGTTGTATGTCCACCCACTCTTACATGGTAAAGGATTCGGAAGAGTTTTATTGGATAAGATCAGGGAAGATGTACAGAAAAAAGGCTGCAACAGGTTACAACTCAATGTGAACAGGTATAACCGCGCCGTTGGCTTCTATGAACGTTATGGTTTTGAAAAAGTAGCGGAAGAAGATATCCCTATCGGCAAGGGATATTTTATGAATGACTATGTAATGGAGATGGAGATTTAATAAGATGAGAAAGTATAATACCCGTAGCCACTGCAGCATTCAATGATTCGGCTGTTCCTATTCTTGGAATCGTTATTCTTTTCTGCGCAAGAGATAATAATTTAGGCTGAATCCCTTTCGATTCGTTTCCTATAAGAATTATACCGTGATGTATTGGTTTTAACTGATGTATGTTAGTTCCATCTAAAGTGGCAGCGAACACTGGTGTAGACGGATGAGCAGCGATGACCTCCTCAAGATCTTCGTAATACACGTTAACCCTGGCAATACTGCCCATTGTCGACTGAATGGTTTTAACACCAAAAACATCTGCACACTCACGGCTACATATCACCTGTTTGATGCCAAACCAGTCGGCACATCTTATGATTGTACCCAGATTACCCGGGTCCTGTATATTGTCGGCCATTAGAGAAACCGTATTAGCGAGATGAAGCGGCTGTTGAGCGGGCCTTTTGAAAACGCCGAGTACCTGGTTGGGTGTGGATAAAAAAGATATTCTCTCCAACATCGCGGCATCAATCACTTCAACATTAGCGTGCGATGATGAAGGTTTCCACTCTGCCGTAGCATATAACGCAACAGGTTCAACACCACCTCCTAACAATTCATTAACTATCTTGGGACCTTCAGCAACAAATACACCGTCAGCATCTCTCTGTTTTTTGTGGCTTAAACTTTGAATATATTTGACCTTCGATTTAACCATTATTGCATTCCATTTAAAACTAGTATGGCATTCTGCAGGCAAGTTAATTTTTTTACTCAATCCGGATGGACCCTTGCCGCAGTCCTGCTTTTGTTGTTTGCGTCCTGCACCGTTCCACGAAAATATCAAAAAGGTAAACCTTTTGTTTACCGTTCTGCGGTTACGCTCGAAAACGCTTCGCTCACCAAAGCCGAGAAGCGTGAACTGAAAGCCGCACTGCTGAACCAGTTGGATGATAGTCTGAAAGTCAGGACGGTGATAGCCGTCAGCTTCTGGCCCCTTATTTATAACCGGCTTTCAAAACCGCCTGTATTCGATACCAGCTATGTCGGTAAATCAAAAACCTTTATGAGAGCGCTGTTAAAGTCACAGGGATATTTTGAGTCGGTTATCAAAGATACTTTCAGCATAGCCAGGGTTAAAAATCAACAGCGGGTATCCGTAAAATTTATGGTAACACCTGGTAATCCTCTACGGTATGATTCTATCGGCTACGATTTTTTCACTCCCGAATTACAGGAACTGGCGCTGCAAAGCAGAAATAAATCAACACTGAAAAAAAATAATAAGTATTCCATACAGGAGATATCCAACGAGTTGGACAGGCTGCTAAGTGTGTACCGCGATAACGGGTATTATAAGATCACCAAAGAAGATATGTATGTTGAACACGATACTGTCGTGGCCGCACTTATTGACCCTACCCTCGATCCATTCGAACAATTTGAATTACTGGATTCTCTCTCCCGCAAAAAAAGAGAACCTACAATCAACATTGTGTTCAAGCAAAGAGTCCCTAAGGATACTACCCATCTTCATAAATATTACTGGGGCAATGTGAAGGTATATCCCGACAGACCATTAGTAAAAGATACAGAAACACGCAAACCTGACAGTATCCGGATAGGCAGGTATGATATATTTCCTACTACACGCAAGTTTAAAATTCCGTTCATCGCTCGAAATGTTGCCATCAGGCCAAATACGATATATAAACAATCAGATTACTTCAGAACGATCAATACTTTTACCAATCTAGGAGCCTGGTCGCAGGTGGATATCAATATTGACGAAAGAATTGACGGTCTTAGGTATCTTGATGCGGAAGTATTATTATATCCAGCTAAAAAGCAAAGTCTTACTGTGGACTTTGAAACCAGCCGCAATGCTACAGACCTGCTGACAACAGGATCACTGTTTGGTATTGGTATGAACCTGGGCGTAAGAAACAGGAATGGCTTCAGAGAAAGTATCTCCAATACCAGCAATCTTCGTTTTGGCGTTGAGCTTGGACCAAAAATCGTTCAAACGCTTCAAACAAGTTTTTCCCATAATATTTATGTACCACGCTTTATTGCTCCCTTTAAGATTAAGCAGAGAAACCTGATAGCGCCACGCACAATTATCAACTTCAATGTTTCCTATACTAACAGAAGGGATTTTGTGGAAGTGCGATCGGTCAATACTTCGTTTGGTTATGATTTCTCAAAGAAAAATCATAGCTGGCAAGTTATTCCCTTCAATTTCGAATATACCTATACCAATAAGACCGACAGTTTCAGAAGACTGGAGCAGGCTGTACCCAGTCTTTCGCAGGCTTTCAATAATGGTATGATCATTGGCTCGATCGGATCTTATACTACAGGAATGGCGAGAGGCAAAGTGACCCAATTCTTTAGGGCAAGACTGGAACAAAGTGGCGCAATGACTGGGTTCATAAAAAGCCTGGAACGTGGCGAGCTACGCAGATTTTTAAAACTTGACCTGGAGTATAAATATTTTATAAATAATCCAAAATCTACCTGGGCTTTCCGGGCGTTTGGGGGATACGGTTATGCCTATGGAAAAAATGGTGATCAACCGGAATATAATCTACCCTTTTTTAAAGCCTATTTTGGAGGTGGGCCCTATAGTATGAGAGCCTGGGCGGTAAGAAGGTTAGGATTAGGTTCGGCTTCACTTTATGATGGGGTTGGAAGTGGAGGAATAGACCGGTGGGGAGATTTTAAACTGGAAGGAAATGTTGAATACCGGTTTACCCTGGGAACACTTTTCGGTGTAAAACTCGAAAGCGCCGTCTTTACAGATATGGGTAATATATGGAGCAATACGTTCGATGGAAACATGAACAAGATAGACTCAGCCAGCTTTAAGTTTAGCAGATTGTACCAGGATCTGGCTATCGGTGCCGGCACGAGTTTAAGATTAGACTTTGAATTCTTTTTGATACGGCTCGACTGGGCCTATAAAATCAAGAATCCTATCTACGCCCGGGAAAGGGATGGATGGTTTCATAAACTGGAATTGTTAAGCGGACAGTTTCAGTTAGGTATCGGATATCCTTTCTAAATCATTGCTGTAGCGATTGCTGAAACTGTTCAATTGTTTGCGCATCTTTAAGATGAAACTCTCCTATCCTGGTGCGGCACAGGGAATTCAGGTAACCACCACACCCAAGCGATTGTCCAAGATCGTGAGCCAGGCTTCTGATATAGGTTCCTGTACTGCATACAATAGTAAACTTTATCAGCGGCGCTTCATAAATAATATCAAACTTTGATACGGTAATCGGTCGCGGTTCAAGTTCCACTTCTTCACCTCGTCGGGCTAATTCATACGCTCTCTTACCGTCTTTTTTTATGGCCGAATACATAGGGGGTCTTTGCATAATATTTCCGGTAAATAATTTAGTCGCATCCCTGATCTGCTCTTCAGTAATCAACGAAATATCTTTGAATTGTTCCGGTATACTTTCAAGATCATAAGTTGGCGTTACAGCGCCGAGCATGACAGTACCCGTGTACTCTTTTTCACGCGCCATATATTCGTTGATCTTTTTGGTGTACTTGCCTGTACATAGTATTAACAGGCCTGTAGCTAAGGGATCAAGTGTTCCAGCATGACCGATCTTTTTTATTTTAATCAGGTTGCGGATTTTGCGCACTACGTCAAACGAAGTCCAGTCGTAGGGTTTATCAATCAGTATTACCTGGCCTGTTTCATATATATTCTCCATACTTATACTAATCGCTACATTGTAAATAGTCCGTGTCAGATAGCTTGCCTGGCTTTTAACTCCAGGTATTTATTTACTGCATTAACGGTAAGATTTTCAGGAGCAGTAAGAATGGTAAAAATTCCGTGTTGCTGAAGTTCCTTAACCATTAATCTTTTTTCATGAGCGAATCTTTCTGCAATGGTACGGATATATAGTGCTTCTATATTACTTACTTCAGTATTTATTATTTCTTTTAACCCGGTGTTTTCAAAAAATACTACCAGCAACAGGTGATTTTTAGCGATGGATCTGATATAAGGTAATTGCCGTTGCATACCGGAAACAGATTCAAAATTGGTAAACAGTACAATTAAACTTCTCTGCGTAAGCCTGGTTTTCACTATTGAATAAAGTCTTTCAAAATCAGACTCTAAAAAGTTGGTCTGCTGATCATATAGTGTTTCGAGAATATTATTCATTTGTCCCGGCCGGCGATCCGCTTGCAACACCTGTCCGCTATCATTGGCAAAAGTGATTAACCCTGCCCGGTCTTGTCGTAATAAAGCTACCCGCGACAGGATCAATGTCGCATTAATAGCATAATCCAAAAGCGTTAATCCGTTAAAGGGCATCTTCATTACCCTACCCTTATCTATCACACAATAGATCTGCTGACTTCTTTCATCGATATAACTATTTACCATTAACTGACCGCCTTTCCTGGCTGTCGCTTTCCAGTTAATAGTTCTGATATCATCCCCGCTCACATATTCTCTGATCTGCTCAAACTCTACACTTTGCCCGATCTTTCTTATTTTTTTATTACCGGCTTCTGCATAATTATTAGAAAAAGCTGCCAAATCAAATTTCTTTAACGACAGGTACGATGGATAAACTTTAACTGTTTGTCTTGATGGAACTTTATATCTCCTCACAACAAGCTGCAATGATGTCCGCACAAATACATTCAGATCAAAAAAAACAAATTCGCCTCTTTCAAGAGGACGAAGAGAATAACTTATATTTTTCTTCTCGCCATTATTCAGTTGAACATAAAGCTGAAAATTTCTCTGCTGAAACTGGACGGGTAGTTCATCAATAATACGCAGTGAAGTCCTAAATGAATAATTATTAGTAAGATCAATAAGAACAATATTATCATCGCCGTTACTCATTCTTTCCGGCAATACTCTTGTTGCCTCAATACCATTTTTTTTGGAATAAAGTACCCAATGATCAATCAATACCAACAAAACAAATATGAGCAATAAGAATTGAGTGATCACCAGCAATACTGATGATGCAAAAGAAAAGACAAACAAAGCGATAATTACAGAAAATACCCAGTAAAACCGCTTTGAAAAAAATAATGAACCCAAATATCGCTTTATCCGCCTCATTTATCTCGGTACTTCAATTGATTCAATAATCTGTTTCACTATTTCGTCGGGGCTTACACCTTCCATTTCTTTTTCGGGGCTTAATGTAATACGGTGACGCAATACAGGAACAGCGATATAGATAATATCTTCAGGGGTAACAAAGTCTCTTCCCCTTATCGCCGCCAGGGCCTTAGCTCCATTAAGAATTCCTATTGAAGCTCTCGGGGAAGCACCGAGATAAATAGATTTATTTTCCCGCGTATGGCCTACAATCGTAGTAATATAGGTAATGAGTTTATCTTCTACATGAATATTCTTTACCTGTTCACGTAATACCTCAATATCTGTTGCAGAAATAACGGGATGTACTTTTTCTAAAAAACTGTCGGGCCGGGAATGATGATGCTGCATCACAATATTAAACTCCTGTTCAGCGGTCGGATATTGTACAACTATCTTAAACAAGAAACGATCAAGCTGGGCTTCAGGCAGATGATAGGTTCCTTCCTGCTCAACTGGATTTTGTGTGGCTACTACCATAAAAGGTTTTTCGAGGTGATAGCTTTGTCCGTCGATAGTCACCTGGCGTTCCTCCATTACTTCGAACAACGCAGCCTGTGTTTTTGCGGGCGCCCTGTTGATTTCATCGATCAATATGATATTGCTGAACACAGGCCCTCTTTTAAACTGAAAACTCGTTTCTTTTGGATTATACAACGACGTACCGATCACATCGCTGGGCATCAGGTCGGGCGTAAATTGAATGCGCGAAAAACCTACTGAAATACTTTTGCTAAGCAGTTTGGCCGTAAGTGTTTTAGCTACACCGGGAACACCTTCAATCAGAACATGTCCTTCGGCAAGCATTGCCGTAAGCAGCAACTCTATCATTTGGTCCTGCCCGACAATAATCTTACCGATCTCTCCTTTTAATGTGTCTACGGAATGTTGTAAACCGCTTAAATCGGTGCGTTGCTCAAAAATATTTTCTTCCATATCAGGTCTGTTTATAAAATTTTTCCAGTTTATCGTTTAGTTGCAGTAATTCTTCATCGCTAATCGAACTTTTTTCTTCAGTTATAACTATATCTTTCATAAGTCCGGCAATCAATTCAAAAGAATAGCCGCTTTTGAAAGCAAGTTTCTTTTGGAAGGTTTCATCCAGCTCAGCAGTGGACAAATTATACTTTGTTCTTATACTGCCCAAAAAGTGAGAGATCATTTTATTAGCCAGGTTTTTATTATCGTGCCTGTTATAGTATAGCCGTCCGACAGCCTGTACAAATTCAACAGAAGTATTAGCAGGCTGAACCAACCTAGGAATGATACGTTGTTTTCTTTTCGATTCAAAAAAATATATAATGGCAAAAAGCAGCAAGGTCAACCAGAAAGCCCACCGCAATGCGTCATTTTTCAAAATTTCACTCAACATTGAAAATCCGGATTTCCTGGAATTATCCTTACCGTTCACATGGTGCCTGAAATAGTCATCCCATCTTATATAACCAACCGAATCCGGGATAGCTGAAAAAGCCTTATCGTAATAACTTTTATTTTGTTTATGCAATAAGAAAAAATTAGAAAAAGCAGTAGGTGCAAGATGGATATATATTGCTCCGCCACCAACATAGGATATTTTCACAAAATTCGCTTGTCCATACTCGTTCGTCCCAAGAACGTCGGTTGCCACACTATCCATTTTGGAAAAATAACTATCCATAGAGGCGCCGGGATAAGTAAACGATTGCCATTCTCCTTTTCCATCATTAATATTGACCGTTAGTGAATCATAGCTAAAGTTATTCTCGGTACTACGCACTTTAAGTGACAGGCTGTCCAGCAGGTTCTGGCCAACGGACAGTGCAGATATAAATACATGATTGCCGCTGTACACATGACTCAATATACTATTCAACTCACTGTAATTGGGATAAACACGTCTGCCAATAATCACATAGGCATTTGAAGTTTCTTCAATATCAAAATATTCAGGAGAGTCGGATGAGGTTTCAATATATGCTTCTTCAAACAGGTACGCCAAATTGTTATAAGCATAGTAAGTACCATAGGGTATCTTATCATTTCTCCATAAAGTAATATTATTATTCATCCTTTTACCGCATGAAGCAATCATTGCCAGTAAAACAAACGAAGAAAGCAGCTTATATGTGGCAATATATTTCAATGGAGAGAAATAAAATGATTGAAGTTGGAATGAATTTTTTCAAACTGGTCAGTGGTAGGTGCAAACTCACCATACCAAACATATTCATATATTAATGTAAGCTGGGCGAAGTCACGGTAATAGGTACTGCCACTCATCTGGTTCAGGTAATCATAATTAGTGGATTTGGCATGCCTTACTATTAAATTCTTTTCGCTTAACACCACCAGTGTTTTTAAATAAAGATATCTTACAGCCGCGCGCCAATCATTCGCTTTTATGGCTATGTGTAAGGCTTCGTCAATATTTTCTTCTGTTTCTATTCCTTCCTCTGCCGTAGATTTATGCTTCCTCCTCCTCGAAAAAGAAAAGAAATTATTGACTACTAATACCTGGTAAATGATAAATAACACTACCAAAGCCAGTACTGCATACATTATCCATTTCATGAAAGCATTGTTCACAAAAAATAACAGTAGCTTCATCAGCCAGCTATCATCGCTCGTAGTGGTTTTTTGTTGATAGGGCCAATAGGAAGGATCGTTGGCATAACGAAAAGCTTTTTCCTTTTGCATCTTCTGCACAACAGAGTCGGGCACTTCTCCGGCCTTAGCCAGTAAGGGAACAAATAAGGTTAATAATATGTATAACAGTATCCTGGTCTTCATTCCGCCGATCTTTTTTGGACCTTAACAGGGTATATGACGAAATACCAGATGATAAATGCGGCAGACAGGATCAATATAGAAATGCTTAAATATTTCGGCATGGTAGAATGACGGGTAATATATCCTTCCAAAAATGCAGCAGCAATAAAAATGGGTACAAGTCCTATCATCAGCTTCATGCCATCTTTGGCACCTCTCTTCAGGGAGGAAAGGCGGGAATGTGTTTTAGGAAATAAAATACTATTGCCTAGTATAAGGCCTGCTCCGCCAGCAATGATGATAGCAGAAATTTCCAACGTCCCGTGTATCCATATTACCAGTACTGAATTCCATCCCAGATCTTTCAGGAAAAAAAAAGATTGAAATGCGCCCACCATCATACCGTTATTAAAGAGCAGCCATATCGTTCCCAACGATAAAAAGAATCCCCCGAGAAAACACATAAAAGAGACTCTTATATTATTCATGGCAATATAGATGAACATGGATAAGCTATCCTGGTTTTTATACACGCCAAAAGGATCTCCTTTTTCAATATTGTCTTCGGTCATATCTATATACCCATCACCTAAAACACCTCTGACGAATGTTTGGTCTTGCGAAATCGAAAAAACAGCGAGCAAGGCAAACGCTGTAAAGATCAGGAATGAATAAAGCAGTTCTTTGTGATACTTCCTCACAATAAGCGGCAACTCCTGTGTCCAGAATGAAATAATCCGTGATTGCTTCTCTCTTTTGTTCTTATATATCCCCAGGTAAGTTTTTGAAGCCAAACCATTGAGATACTTTGTTACATTGCTATTAGGATAAAATGTTCTTGCGTAGCCGAGATCGTTTACCAACTCTGTAAATTCCTGGGCCATCTCATCCGGATTCTTTGAAGGATGATGCTGGTACTCCTTCCATTTATCAATATTTTTTTTCAGAAATAATCCTTCACGCATATAGAAGTTAAATATAACACTTATGATGGCAAATTGAAAGAGTTGCGACTGTTCAAATTCAATGTTATATTTGATGAATACCAATGCCAATAGTTAAGTTCGATACAGGTTTTAATATTGAAGTTGAATTACCAGTAGCTCCTTTCTGGAAACGCGTTATTGCCTGGATCATCGATACAATAATTATATGGGTGATTACATTGGGACTGGCAAAAGTATTTTATGTAGATACCGGCTTTGGATTGAGCCGCTACAGCAGCGTTGCAGGATTATTGATTTCCCTTCCTTCTATGTTTTACCATCTTCTTTTTGAAACTCTTTTTAATGGAAGAAGTCCGGGTAAAATGCTAATGAAACTCAAAGTGATCACGGAAGAAGGAGGACAACCGGCACTTAGTCAATACCTGATCCGGTGGGCGTTCAGGGGACTGGATCTACCACTGTGGATAATAGGTTCTCTTGGTCCTGGCGGACTGCCTTTCTGGGCAATACTATTATTATTTGCAGGGCTGATTACTGTACTGGTTACTCCAAAATCGCAGCGAATAGGTGATGTTGTAGCAGGAACAATTATTATCGACACGAGTGTAAAGACCAGTTGGCAGGACACTATCTTCAGCGAGATCAGTGATTCTTATAAACCAAAATATCCAGGTGTCATGAAATTAACTGACCGCGATATCAATACACTGAAAAGTATTATTGAAACGGTAAAGAAAAATAATAATCATGAACTCGCCCGCCGGATTGCTGAACGCATCAGCTCAAAGGCAGATATCCAAACAGACGAATACCCGATAGATTTTCTGGAAAGATTATTATTAGACTACAACTATTATTCTACGCGGTGATCATCTTAAAAAGAACCCAGGCCGGCCATCATAGCTACGATACCAAAAATAAATGCCAGCGCGTAAAAGGAAAGCATAATAATGATCAATATGCCAAGAAATCTGAAATACGATTTCAGATTTTTCAGTGATCCCGATAATTTCTCCTGCTCATTTGTTGAGAGTGCCAACTTCATTTGAGATGCAAATTTGTACAGGTAATAACAGGGGAAAAACCAGATAGCGGCAAATATGAGATATATAACAGTGAAAACCCCACCTCCTAAACCTGAATAGGGACCAAACGCCATTGCCGATGTGGTAGATAAAATGCTTCCTGCAAAAAGGCCAGCAAATACCATCAAACCACACCCGATAAATCCTACGATCGCAATAAATTTTGCCCATTTGGCGCTTTCCCGAAAATATTCGAGGCTATGTCCATCAATTTGAACATCAAAAAGCCCGGTTTCCTGGTTTATACTAGTAGTTGTTTCCATAATTAAGTTAGATAAGTGTGTTTATAAATTAAGAGAATAGTTCAATAGGCAACTGCAAACAACACTCTCTGCTCACTTGGATTACCGGTAAGAACACATTTTCCTGCTTCTTTCACACTATCTAAAGGTATACATCTTATGGTAGCTTTTGTTTTTTCTTTGATTTTTTCTTCTGTTTCCGATGTACCATCCCAATGCGCCGAAATAAACCCACCTTTTCCCTTTAGCACATTTTCAAATTCCTCCCAGGTATCCACTTTAGTAATATGCTCCTGGCGATAGGACAACGCCCGTTGAAACATATTCTGCTGAATATCTTCCAGCAGCTTTGCGACAGTATCTACCAGTCCATCCATTGATACCACTGATTTTTCTTTGGTGTCCCTTCTGGCCACTTCAGCTTTATTATTTTCGAGGTCACGCTGACCGATCGCGATACGTACGGGTACGCCTTTCAATTCATACTGGGCAAACTTCCAACCGGGACGTTGATTATCGCTATCGTCATATTTAATGCGAATGCCTTTTGACTTGAGTCCGGCAACAATCTCATTCACTTTTTGGTCGATTGCCGCTTTTTGGTCAGCACCTTTATAGATAGGTACAATCACCACCTGGAGTGGAGCGATTTTAGGAGGGAGCACCAATCCTTCATCGTCACTGTGTGCCATAACCAATGCTCCTACCAGTCTTGTACTTACTCCCCAACTCGTAGCCCACACATAATCCAGTTTATTATTCTTATCAGAAAAAGTCACCTCGAAAGCCTTTGCAAAATTTTGCCCCAGAAAGTGGGAGGTTCCCGCCTGGAGGGCTTTGCCATCCTGCATTAGCGCTTCTATACAATAGGTATCAATAGCTCCCGCGAATCTTTCATTCGGTGTTTTTACTCCTTTGATGACAGGGAGCGCCATCCAATTTTCCACAAAGTCGGCATACACATCCAGCATTTGCCTGGTTTCTGCTATAGCTTCATCGGCAGTAGCATGTGCAGTATGACCTTCCTGCCAGAGAAATTCGGCTGTACGTAAAAACAGCCTGGTTCTCATTTCCCAGCGTACAACATTAGCCCACTGATTAATCAGTAGTGGCAGGTCGCGGTAAGATTGTATCCATGTTTTATAGGTGTTCCAGATAATTGTCTCGCTAGTGGGACGCACGATAAGCTCTTCTTCCAGCCTGGCTTCCGGGTCCACTACCACTCCGCCCCCGTCAGGATCGTTCTTGAGGCGGTAATGCGTTACCACAGCGCACTCCTTGGCAAAACCCTCTACGTGCGCCGCTTCTTTACTGAGAAAACTCTTAGGGATAAAGAGAGGAAAATAAGCATTAACATGACCTGTATCCTTAAACATCTTATCCAGCGCATCGCGCATATTTTCCCACAGACCGAAGCCGTAAGGTTTAATAACCATACAACCCCGTACCGCCGAATAGTCGGCCAGATCGCCCTTAATGATCAGATCGTTATACCATTGCGAATAATCCACACTTCTTGAAGTGATTTCCTTGCTCATTGATGCTTGAGAATTAAAATTTTATACCCATTTTTAACAATTCCGGTGCAATGCTTTTATTTGTTCCGGAGTCTAATATTCGTAACTTTATAAGGGTGAGCAGCAAAAGTAGCTGTTTCACCTAAAACAACGTTAAAATCATTGTCATGAAGTCATCTATATTAATATTAGCTATTGCGGGGACAATAACGCTCAGTAGCTGTTCTGTATATCGTTCAGGACAAACTCCTGATGACGTTTACTATTCGCCCGCCCGCGAAGTGGTTAGTAGCCGTAACGGTTCCGGTGGATATGTAGAATCACAGAGTAGCCGCAACGATGGAAGACGCTATTATAGCAACTCACGTTCTTACAGCGCCTACGACGATTTTGCTACTATGGACGACAGGTGGCTGATGATGCGTGTAAGGAATCCATACAGGTGGTCTA
Source organism: uncultured Chitinophagaceae bacterium (assembly GCA_964606315.1). GTDB lineage: Bacteria > Bacteroidota > Bacteroidia > Chitinophagales > Chitinophagaceae > Flavitalea. The sequence continues at coordinate 17,763 of CAZSFY010000018.1, forward strand.
TGTTCGATGACTACGCTTACTACAATTCTTTCAGTCCTTACGCCTTCGGCGGAATGGGAATGTTCAGTCCTATGGGGTTCTATAATCCTTACGGACCTTTGGGCTGGGGTGGTTTTAATTCCGGCTGGAGTTTCGGATTGGGATTTGGCTCTTTCCATCCATGGGGTGGTATCGGCGGATTTTATAGTCCGTTTAACAGCTATTGGGGATGGAACAGTTTTTATAATCCCTACTATCATAGTGGGGTAGTTATAGTAAGTCCTAAAGTAAATCCCGTAGGCTATAGCAGGGCCAGAAACTTTAACCTGAACAGTTATAACAATAGTATTATCAATACCAGCCGTCCGGCTACCAGACCGCTATATAATAATACTAACAGTTTAAGATATAATAATTCTAATAACAGCACTATTAACAACTCGAATAGAAGGCAGAATAGTAACGACTATTACAGGGCGCCATCTAACAGTAACAGACCATCGAGAACCTATACTCCTTCCAATAACCGTACTTACAATCCATCGCCATCTTATAGTCCTTCATCTGGTGGATCAAGAGGCGGTAGCACTGGAGGTGGTGTACCAGGCGGTGGTGGATCAGGTAGCAGACCCAGCCGCAGATAAAAAGTATAATTACAGAAAGGCTTAAAATGCCTTGTATAAATTTTTCATTATGCAGGTGTTCATGAACGAAAATATGTTCATGAGCACCTGTAAAGTAAAAGCAAGGAATGTAGGGATTTATACATGGCCAATCCGGGATAACTTTGAAGCTTTTGGCGATTAAAGATTGGCCTGGACAAAAGGAAATATACGGATGAAAAAACTTGTTTATTTATTTGCTGCTTTGTTTGCAGTACAGCATGTATCGGCTCAGATTCCGGAAGATGCTATCAGAATGTCGTGGTCAGTTCCTTCAGGAACAGCCAGGCAACAAGCCATAGGCGGAGCCATGGGTTCCCTGGGTGGTGATATCACAGCTACTTTCGTAAACCCGGCGGGATTAGGTGTATATAAAACATCTGAATTTGTATTTTCTCCCAGCTTATCCTTTCTTAATGGCAAGGGTAGTTTTCGTGAAACTGATTCCCGCGCTGAATCCTATACCCGCTTCAATATCGGCACTACAGGGTTTGTTTGGGGACAATCTAATCCACGCAGCAGTTGGAGCAATAAATCTTTCAGCTTTGCTATAAACAGAACTGCCAACTTCAATGGAAAAGTACATTACGAAGGGTTGAATACTTACAGTTCTTTTTCGGAGAGTTTTGCTGAGGAATTTGCACTATCTGGCCTTCCCATTAATGTGCCGCTGTATGACGCTCCTCTTTCTCTTGGGACCAAGCTGGCCAATTACACTTACCTGATTGATACTGCTACTATTGATGGTGTTACCGAAGTAGTAGGCCTTCCGCTAAGGGATGCTTTTTTAAACAATACAGATGCAAGCTTATACCAGTCGAGGGATATTACCACCCGTGGCGGTATTACTGAACTGGCATTTGGTTTTGCATTTAATAAGCAGGATAAGCTTTTTCTAGGAGGTAGTATCGGCTTACCGATTGTCAACTACAGAAAAACTACCGTGTTCCGCGAACGTGACGCAGATAATGTTATCGACAATTTTAATTATGCTATTTATCAAGAAGATTACAGTGCTTCAGGAGTAGGTGTTAACCTGAAATTAGGGATGATCGTGAAACCAACTGATCAATTCAGAGCGGGCCTGGCTATTCATACTCCCACTCTTTACGGTTTAAGTGAAAACACCACAGGAGCCATGGTAGCCGACCTTGAAAATTATCTTTCTGATGGCCAGGTAAGTGTAGCCAATATGGATTCGATCTATACACAGTTCGGTTATTCATATCCACCGCCTTTCCGGTATGACCTTATTTCTCCCTGGAAATTTATGGTGAGTGGAACGTATATGATCAACGCAGTAGAAGATGTTCGCCAGCAAAGGGGATTTATCACTGCTGATGTTGAATATGTCACCCACCGCTCATCACGTTTCAGATCAAGCGACGCGGCGGAAAGAGATTATTACGATGGCGTGAACGATGCGATAAAATTCTCTTATAAAAACGCCTTGAATATTCGGGTTGGTGGTGAAATGAAGTTTAATACATTTATGACCCGCCTGGGCTTTGCTTATTATGGAAGTCCTTATGAAGAGAAGGAATTCAAAGCCAGCAGAATGAATGTAAGCGGAGGTGTGGGTTATCGCAACAGGGGACTATTCGTTGATCTCACTTATGTACATGGTATCAACCGTGATGTGGATTTCCCATACCGTCTGGCTGATAAGGCTAATACTTTTGCCAACATCAGCAATAACAATTCCAATCTTATTCTCACATTTGGTGTGAAATTCTAGAGCTTATCCAATATGTTGGAGCATGCTGGTAACGGAAGAACTATAATCGATCCACTGGATAGATCGATCTTTTTTAAACCAAGTGATTTGCCTTTTAGCATATTGGCGGGTATTGATCTTTATACGGTCAACCGCTTCTGGTAATGTTATCCGTTCATGGAGATAATCAAAAATTTCTGAATAACCGACAGTCTGTAAAGCATTCAACTGTTCGAAAGGAAGAAGAGAACGTACTTCATTAACAAGTCCTCTCTCCATCATTTGATCTACTCTTGTATTGATATTCGTATGTAATTGTTCCCGGGAGATATTGATGCCATATTTAATAATGCTGAAATCACGCTGCGTCTTTTTTTCCTGTTGCCATTCCCTGATCGACCGACCGGTAGTCCTCTTTATTTCCAGGGCACGCATAAGTCGCTGGGGATTTTTTATTTCACCGTTCTGATAATACAAAGGATCAAGACGCTGAACTTCTTCCTGCAACCAACCCAATCCATTTTGCCGGTAATGCTGTATAATCTCTTCACGTAATGTGGTAGGAATTTGAGGCATTTCATCCAGACCTTCACAAAACGCTTTAATATATAAACCAGTACCACCCGCCATCACCACTACATCATTCTCCCGAAACAACTGCTCTAAAACTTTCAACGCATATTGTTCAAAGACTACTGCATTAACATTATCATGTATAGAATGTGAATTAATAAAATAATGCCTGACCTGGTGCAATTCTTCATCAGAAGGTTTGGCTACGCCGATAGACATTTCCCTATAACACTGACGGGAATCAGCAGAAATGATTGAAGTATTGAACTTTTTTGCCAGTTCAATGGCAAGTGCGGTTTTACCGGAAGCAGTGGGGCCAGTAATAATAATCACCGTTTTATTCATCACCTGAATTATCGTCGCCACCATCTTCACCCAACGAAAAGTCTTCTTCGTCAACACCTTCCCCTTCTACACCAAAACCTTCTACTCCTTTGGTGAGATCATACTTTTCTTCAACCTCAGCCAATTTATCTCCCACTAATCCCCTCACACCATATTGGGAAGGACCAATCCCTTCTTTTTTTATAACAGCAGGATAATCAATTTTAGCGCTTTCCTCTTTAGTTACATTGATCAGTTCTACCTGGAAAGACCAATTCTTAATAAAGTCGTATATGTAAATAAACTTCTGGTTAGGGTCTTTTATCTCAGAACCAATAGTTGTTTCTTTCATTAGCAATGGCGCGACCTTATATTGGTGACGATCATATTTCTCGAGGGTGATTTCTCTTCCCCTCTGCCAATTATCATTACTGCGATAAAATGTTGCCTGGTGTTTGGTATCAAACTCATACCCTTTCAGGATCGCTTCGTGCAATTCAAAGAACGATTGCGTATGTTTAATAGCAACATCTCTGTAAACGCTGTCATCTTCCTCGTAATATATCCTGAATTTTAGTATAGCCATGTTGTTCTGCTTGGGTAAGTTTCAAAAATAAGCATTTTTAAGTCATAGGCGTCACAGGCCGGAGGTTCATTTCAGCCCCCTTTTTAACCAGGAGATCATAGGCTTCTCCAAAGTTATTCCCTATATCACCGTCGAGGATCGCTTCCCTCACAGTATTCTTCAGGACACCCACTTCTTTGCCAGGCGAAAGTCCGAAAATTTTCATGATCATTTCACCCGAAATAGGTGGCTGCCAATTACGGATCCTATCGGATTCCTCCACTTCCTGCAAACGTTTCTCTACAAAATCAAAGTTGTCGAGAAAACGCTTCACTTTGGTCTTATTTTTAGAAGTGATGTCGGCTCTGCACAATGTCATCAACGCGTCAATGTCTTCTCCCGCATCAAATAAAAGACGGCGAATAGCGGAATCCGTTATGTTTTCTTTTGTCAGACTAATGGGGCGCAAATGCAATTCAACCATCTTTCTGACAAACCGCATTTTTTCATTCTGTGGAAGTTTAAGCGCTGTAAATATTTTAGGCACCATCCTCCCTCCTACCACTTCGTGTCCGTGGAATGTCCAGCCATGCCCCTGCTCAAACTTTTTTGTAGCTGGCTTACCAATATCATGAAGCACAGCCGCCCACCGCAGCCATAAGTCATCAGTATGTTCGGTTATATTATCCAATACCTGGAGGGTGTGATAAAAATTATCTTTATGTCCATGTCCGTCTATATATTCCGCTCCTGCCAGGTCGACCATCTTTGGAAAGATGATATGCAAGAGACCAGTTTTGAACAACAGATCAAAACCTACAGAAGGCTTCGGACTCAATATTATTTTGTTGAGTTCTTCGGTTATCCGTTCCTGTGATATTATCCTGATACGCTCATTGTTATCTTTTATGGCTTCCAATGTTTCGGGAGCAATAGTAAAATTCAATTGCGTCGCAAACCTTATGGCTCTCATCATCCTAAGTGGATCGTCACTGAAGGTACGCGAGGGATCGAGGGGTGTTCTCAGCACTTTGTGCTCGAGATCTTTCAGTCCATCGAAAGGATCGATCAGTTTACCAAAATCTTCTTTATTCAAACTGATCGCCAAGGCGTTGATAGTAAAATCCCTTCTTTGCTGGTCATCCTGCAGTGTTCCAGGAATAACATCAGGCTTACGGCTATGATACTGATAACTTTCTTTTCGGGCTCCGACAAATTCGATTTCCCAATCATCAATTTTTATCTGTGCAGTACCAAAATTTTTAAAATACGCCACTTTAGGAACAGGTTTAAAACGGCCGGCCACTTCATGAGCAAGAACTATTCCATCACCTGCGCAAACAATATCAGCGTCTTTGGTAGGTCTGCCAATCAATTTATCGCGCACAAATCCACCTATTACATAACAAGGCATACCCAGATCCCAGGCAGCATGGGCAATTTTATTAAAAACGAATAGTTCTTTCTCTGTACAACTGATATCCATCGCAGCGAAGATAATTAAAATGCAGAGGAGACATGCAGTGGATAATGGAGAGTAGAGAGTTGATAATTGACAGTGGAGAGTTAACAGTTGAAAAATAAATAATCTTCTTGTTGTGTATTGAAAAATCCAGGCCGAAGGAATTGCTAACAAATGACCATCTGAAAAGTGTATGATATTCTGGTCAAAAAAGGTCATTTTGACTGAAATATCATTCACTACCTGAAGAGTAAAAAATTACCCGATGGCAAGGCAATTGACAGTGGAGAATTGATAGTTGATATGACCTTTTCACTTTTCATTGCCCTCTGTCCATTGTCCACTATCCACGGCCTCTCCTCCACTCTCGCTCTCATGGCAATCATCGAGAACACTCCCGCCAGCGGGAGATAAAGCGCCACACCAAATTTCACTATATCAGGAAATGACACAAGACATTCATAACTACAACTAAAACTTTCAACTCTCAATTCGCACAAGACACTCATAACTGTCCATTGTCAGTCGTCCACTGCATTAACTGTTCATCTTCTATTGAAAGAGCGCATCTAAAATGTTTCTGCGGACAAGATGTATGTCCATGTAAACCGCAGGGTCGGCAGTACAGATCTTCCTTAATCTCTACGATATGACGGTTATCCGAAAGCGGACCATAACCAAAACCGGGAATCGTAGAACAATACACTACCGTTACTGGGGCATTCATTGCCGAAGCAAAATGCATAGGCGCCGAATCATTAACAAAATTCATCATTGCCTTTTCCATAAGAGCAGCCGACTGTAAAAAACTAAGCTCACCACATATATTAACAACATGCGCCGAAACCGCCATCTGCTGTATAGATGAACAGGTAGATCGATCGGCAGGTCCACCTAACAGGTAAATAGTAATACCAGCCGGAACCTTACCGATAAACGAAGCCCATTTTTCGGGAGGATATTGTTTGGTAAACCATACCGATGCAGGTGAAATAGTAATAAACCGTCCTGTAAGATATTGTTGAATATGTTGCCTGTCCGTAGCAGAAGGATATAACCTAGGTTTTGATGCATCCTGTGCAACAATATCTGCTATGAGCAAATGATTTCTATCTATTTCATGCGTGCCTTTATTAGCATCGAACACATGAGGTATGCGTTTAGAAAATAAAAAGCTAAGGGGATTCTTATCAAATCCCACTCTTTCCTTAGCGCCGGAAAAAGCCGTCAGTATGCCGGTAGCCGCATAGCGCTGCACATTGATCACCCTATCATATTTTTCTTTCCTGATCACTTTCAGCAGTTGCCATAGATGGGTAAGCTTCTTTTCTTTTTTATTCCATATCAGCACCTTTCTCAAAAAAGGATGGTTTTGTAAAAGTCCCTCATTGCCTTTACGCAGTAAAAAATCTATTGAAGCATCAGGAAAAGCAGTATGCAGACTTTCAGCGAGTGAGGTGGCCAGCACCACATCGCCAATAAAAGCTGTTTGTATGATCAGGAATTTTTGCGACATCAGGAACGCAGTGTTGTTATTGAACCATCGCGGTTCCATTTGATAATGGATGAAGGCGTATATTCCTGTTCATCATCCTGCCGATAACTCACCACATAATCCACGCCCTGACGGATAGGCGGCAGAATATCTGCAAACTTTTGAGGGGTAGCTTCACCTGATAGGTTGGCCGAAGTTGATACCAAAGGTTTGCGGAAACGCTTGATCAGGTGGCGGCAGAAGGTATCTTTCACTATACGTATCGCAATAGATCCATCGGCAGCAACCAGGTTATCGGCCAGCGAGATCGCACCCTCATAGATTACCGTAGTAGGTTTATTCACGCTGTTCAGATAATCGAAAACAGCCATATCCGGACTGGCCACATACTTCAGGATATCTCTTTCGTCGGCTACCAGCACAATCAGGCTCCGGGTATCTGGTCTTGCTTTAAGAGCAAAAACCTTCCGAACAGCGGCGGCATTGGTAGCATCGCAGCCGATCCCCCATACCGTATCCGTCGGATACAGGATCAATCCCCCCTGTTCCAGCACTTGCAGGCAGTGTTCAATATCTGTGTCAAAATCGTTCATCCCGAAATTTTAGCAAATGTATATGTTTGCAAAAATTATAAGGACATGGAATGGCAAGAACAAATAGCAGAAGCCTGGCAAAACCGGGAGTTATTAAAAGAAGAAAGGTATGTTGAATTGATCAGATCGATCATTGAGGAAGTAGACAAAGGAAGATTGCGGGTAGCTGAACCTACAGGAGATGGATGGAAAGTGAACGAATGGGTAAAGCAGGCTATATTGATGTATTTCGGCATTCAGCCTATGCAAACCTGGGAACTCGGACCTTTTGAATTTTATGATAAAATGCTTTTAAAGTCAAACTATAAGACTATGGGAGTGCGTGCAGTGCCGCATGCCGTTGCGCGTTATGGCGCTTTCATAGGAAAGAACGTGGTGTTGATGCCTTCTTATGTAAACATTGGCGCTTATGTAGATGAAGGCACAATGGTAGATACATGGGCTACTGTAGGTAGTTGCGCGCAGATAGGAAAAGGCGTCCACTTAAGCGGCGGTGTAGGAATTGGAGGCGTGCTCGAGCCATTGCAGGCCAGTCCGGTTATTATTGAAGACGGTTGTTTTATAGGCAGCCGCTGTATTGTGGTAGAAGGTGTGAGAGTAGAGAAAGAAGCTGTTTTGGGAGCGAATGTTGTGCTGACACAAAGCACCAAGATCATTGATGTAAGTGGCACAGAGCCTGTTGAATATAAGGGGCGTGTGCCAGCCAGAAGCGTAGTGATTCCCGGAACCTATACTAAAAAATTCCCAGCCGGAGAATACAATGTAAGCTGCGCGCTGATTATTGGTCAGCGTAAACCCAGTACCGATCTTAAAACCAGCCTGAACGACGCATTACGTGATTTTAATGTAGCGGTCTAATGACAAAAAGACGAGTGGCACTGGTAGGATTTACCACCACTTTTATTGGAGCGGTGTTATTTTCTACCAAGGCTATTATTGTCAAAAAAGCTTTTGCCGACACGAAAGTAGATGCCCTCACGCTGCTCACTGTGCGGATGATCTTTTCCTTACCATTTTTTGTGGTTGCGGCTTTACTCGTTAATAAAAAAGCCAACCGCACAAGACTCACTACCCGACAATGGTGGCAGATCATTACTCTTGGGTTATTGGGTTATTATCTCAGTAGTTATTTTGACTTTTCTGGTCTCCAGTATATTTCTGCCGGACTTGAGCGACTTATATTATTTCTCTATCCTACCCTTGTTGTACTGATGAACAGTATTTTCTTTGGCAATAAGGTTACGCGCGCGCAATGGATCGCGTTATTGTTGACTTATGCCGGTATTGCGATTGCGTATTACGACGAGATGCGATGGGACACCGCTAATCCTTATTTTTTTATTGGCAGCGTACTCGTATTTCTTTGTTCAGTTACTTATGCATTTTATATTACCGGTGGCGCCAGGTTGATCCCTTTGATAGGCGCCAGTAAGTTTACTGCTTATGCCATGTTATCGGCCACAGCGGGAATATTTATCCATTTTTTACTGAGAGGTGATTATCATGCACTACAAGTAACAGGAGGCATGTGGGAATACGGTTTATTGCTGGCGTTGGTCGCCACCGTTTTACCCACTTTTATGTTATCCGCCGGATTGGAGCGCATCGGCGCCAATAATGCAGCGATCATTTCCGCCGTGGGTCCCGTCAGTACCATTCTGCAGGCTCATTGGATTCTCGGTGAAGGCATACATAGCGGACAGATCATCGGTACAGTGTTAGTGATTGCAGGAGTTTTATTAACAGGGTGGAAATCCGGCGCGCAAGTTTCGGCGTAGTTAACCTATATTTGCAGCCCTGAATGCCCAGGTGGCGAAATTGGTAGACGCACTGTGTTCAGGTCGCAGCGCGGGAAACCGTGTGCTGGTTCGAATCCAGTCCTGGGCACAAATAAATTGCTGATAACTCATTTATCATCAACAAAATATGGTGATGTTTTAGATATAAAAGTAACATCATAGTAACAAAAAGCACATAGGAGTTACCTCCTGTGTGCTTGTGAACAGTTTTTTACGATTCATCCCGTTCATGATCGCGCAGCGCCTTAGCTATCGCTTCAAATGCGGAAAAACCAGCAATAATTACTTCATCATTCTCACCTGGCCCGACTTCCCGTATAAAGCCCAAATAAGCCTTCCATAATCGTTTCTTACAATCCTCAAACCCTTCAGAAAAGTCACGAGAATGTATCTCGTCTATCGCACAAGCAACTTCTTGCACATTCGGTAATTGATTTTCGGATTTCAGCCAGGGAATAGCAATGTCGCGAATGATAAAATGATGACACAGAACTGCACTTATATGATCACGTTCTTCTTCTTTGTTGCCATATACAGTTATCCAATACATAGCTTCATTGCAAAAATTAATTAAAACTACCGGAGATTTTATCGTCTCTATAAAATCCTCTGCTCCTTTCATAATAGCAGGGGAGTAAGTTATATTGTTCATTCTTTTTAATATTAGCGGTTAATTTAAAAGGTTTTCATTATTCATTTGATTACGCAGCCTGTTTTTTCTGCTGTTCTTCAATTGTAAATGCTAACTCAAAAAGACAGTTTAACTTCTTATTTTCTTCGTAAAAGCCTTCCTGATATATCCCCAATCTTTCCCTGTTCAGATTGATAGCTGCCGCACATCGGCACACTGTATGATACCAATCCTCAGCGCTTTGTTCGTCCGTCAGTTTTAATAAATTTTCAGCGATATCAATAGTGAACTTTTCCCCTTTTTCGATCCAAGCCTCCAATACATTCTTCTGAATTTGGTGCAAATCAAATACGGTATTATGGACAGAATTATGATTGGTTTTTTTGTTCGAATCAGGAACAGAAATATCAGGCAATAGTGTTAATACAAGCACCAAATCTGATACGAAATCAATAAGGTTAACAGGTGACTGAAATACGGTCACTATTCTTTCAGCGACCTCAATAAATTTTTTCATTTTAATAATTTGGATGGTTAATTAATTAGATTCCACTGTAGTCTTCTTAAGCGCTTGCAGCTTTTTATCTTCCTCATGAAGAATTGTGGCGAAGGTTATAAATGCCCCAATATCTCTAAGGTTTTTATTAAAGTCAAAAACCCCATAATCAGTGCTATATAAACAGTGACGAACTAAGGCCGATTTCAAGCTCTGATAAACAGCTTCTGAGTTTCCATGCTCTACAAACCATTCTAATGCCTTCTCTATTCCCTTTTCTCTCTTGGCAGCAGACAATTGCCCTATTTCGCAGAATGCATCTTGAATTGAGGCCAAATACCATTTGATATCAGAAGTACTTGTTATTGCTCTTTCACCCCAGTTTGATTTTAATTCCAGTGATATGTCAAGATCGGAAATTAAGCGAGAGAGATTTTGTATTGCCGCCAGCGGTGATTTGAAGTGATTTAATACCGCATCAACGGCTTTAATGTAATTGTTAGTTTGCTTTTTCATTTTTTGTTTTTTAATAATGATCAATTTAATTCGTCTTGTAGAAAACCAGCCAAGTGTGGAATCCATATATCATAAGTATACTTGTTATAAAAAACTTTTTTTGACTTGGTACAGAGACGAATTGCTTTACAAGAAAGTGGAGCATGTCCTATTTTGTGTATTACACAAACAAGCTGTAGCGCACAGCTATTACATGGCGGTCCGGATTTGAATATCTCGTTTTTTTTGTAGGGCATACAATTGGTTTTGAATGATGAAATGATTGTTTATTTTGTTTTGACGCAGTGATTAAACGATTGCTTCGTTTCAACAAACCTTTCACACAACACTAATTCACTGTTTAGTTCATTAATAGAAAAGCAGATGTTGCCTTTTTTGTCAACTGCCATTCCGGAGGAAGTATATCTACCCAGGAACTCCAAATCACATTCCATCCATATAGTAATTCCTCCGGAATGAGTCGTGGTAAGAGACTCGGTGTTAATACAAATCAGATGAATCATGGTACATTATTTTAATTAGTGATACAAAATGTTTCACTAAGGTAATAGAATATTCAATATAATGTGCAACTTTTTGTAACATTATTTATAAATATTTTTTACCTTTGTTTATGACTTTGGAACAGGCTTTTGCAGAACTTATAGAATCAGTTGAATTTAAGGAGATTGCCAAACTGAAAAACTCTTTAGGAGGTAAATACAGGACATACCTCACCAGGTATAGGAATGGCGCTTTAAAGTCCGGTGCTATTGTTGAATTACTTGAAGCACATGGCTACGAGATCAAAGCCAATAAGGTTGTTCGGAAGAAGAAGTAATTACCCGCGTGCAGGGCTAAATGATTATCAATAACCAGTTCGGCAGAAGAAAAGCAGCTACACAAGGCATTACAAAAACATCACCTTCATGATGAGTGGTTTAATTTATCTAGCGAAACGATAGCAGCAATTAAAACATTAGTTCCAAATATTGACTTTGTCGAATTCGACAAAGTCAAATCAGAAGTGGCAGCCGCACAGAAAATGGATGTGGCAGCAGGCACTTTAAAGAAAGTAAAGAAAATAGAAGAAGTAGCTTTTTTGTATCAATATTGAAGCGGTGACATGCTTGTATGCCTTAGCCTTATTATGCGAATTTGATTTTCTCGTATTCTATAGGAAACTCGAAATCTATGAATCTCAAATGCCCTCCAACTACCATTATTGTCTTTCTTGTACTTATCAGGCGGATAAAACTCAGGGTATTCCGCCAGCTTTTCAGCATGATATAAAATATCTGAAAATACTTTTTCGGCATTCTGACGGGAATCTTTCGCTATGTAGGAAAAAGCGTTTTTAAGCGCTGCTTTAGCGTTAGGGGACCAAACAACTACCATCCTTTCATCTCTTGCTTTAACTGCTCATTGGTAACAAACTCGCCGTTGTCAATCGCAGCTTCGGCATCCTCTAGTTCTTGATTGTATTCTTCGAGGGTTTGGCGTTGAGTATAGGAGATCTGCTGTTTTTTAAGAAAAGCTATTACAGCCTTTTCCTGTGCCTCGTCGGTAGTATTGATAACTAGAGTCATTATCACGCGTTTGTTCAAATTTAGGCTTTTTTCTTTGCAGGTACAAATGGAGGAATTTGTTAAAATACAAAACCCCATCCTAGACAGGTAGGGGCTATCTCTGATTTTTAAAAAAGAAAAATGAAAAAAATTTATGACTCGCTCCCCACAGACACATAACTATGTGCATCTGTTCTTAACAGGTTCACATCCTCAAAACACTCTACCCTGGCTGTCACCAGATTCTTTGTAAAGTTGTCCTGATCATCATACGAAAACTCAATCCGCAGACTCTCCGTCTCTACTCTTTCAACAAAATCAGTGTCCACAAATAACAACCTCTCATCAGGCATAAAGCTTGCACCGATAACAGGCGTTCCAGCTATTACCACCTGACCCTGTGTAGTTCCGACAATAGAACCAGCGCCAAAGTAGTTGCCATTCTCATACAGCTCCTTAAGCAATTCACCAACCTGTTTGTTGTTGCATAAAATAAAACTGTTGTTGAAATCGCTGTTTAACCTTCCCATTAAAATGTCAACAATGATTTTTGCCTGATCCGTTTCTGTAATAACATTGTATCCAGTTGCACCCTGGGATATTGTATTGTATATCCTGCTGTTCTCTGCTTTGTAGAAATCACGCAGTAACATCCTGGGGAGCGTTTGCTGCAAAAAAGGCAAATGCTTCATCAACTGCTTGGAGAACCGCGCATAACCAGCTACGTATCCCGATACCGTTTTCACTTCCGTCAAATCATAGTCTATCTGAGTTTTTGAAGCGCCTTCTGTCTGGTACGATATACTTCCCTCACTACCAGTTTCACGATACGAAACATATATGCCTGTAGGACTGCTAACAGCAGGAATAAGATCCCTGAAATTTATTTTCTGCTCAGGAACTAATCCCTGACGCTGATTATATGTCGCAACACCATCACCAGTAAGATTATTTCCAGTTGTCATATTGCCAACAGCTTTGAGTTCAATGGTTATTTTTGCGTCTTTATCTTTCTGAAATTGATTAAAGTCGCTGCTTTTGCTTTCAAACTGTTCAGCAATTGCCTTTTGGAATATTTCACCAAAAGAGAAATTTTTATTGATATTGTCAAAATAGCCTTCCTTCGCTCTATCCAACAGCTTATCAATTGCCTTCTGGTTAGCTAAATCAGCTCTGTCTTTTTCTTCCTGCCACTGCTGAATAGGCTTTAACCTGGTGTCTACAATATTTGATAGCGAAGACTCCATTTGTTTAATCTCTGTTTCGCTAAATCCTTCTTTATTTTCCATCGTAATAAATTAATTATTTTATAAATACTGGTAGCGCTTCCCAGTTTCGTTGTCTTGGTAAAGTGGCACGCTTATCCACTTGTCTTTCTGAAATTATTTTTTGTAACTGCTTAAAATGCAGCTCTAGCATGTCCCAAACCTCATCGGTTTCAAATCCACCATTACGGAGACTTTTAAAAGTTCTATCCGACTGATCTAATATGTTTTCGAGAGTCATTGATTTTACATCAGATACTAAAGCGAACTCATTCGCCCCCCAAGTAACTGACGAACCCTCAAACAGCTTTACTTCGGTTATCTCGCGGTATTTCCCCCCACCGTTTGATCTGATCGTCATAAAGCCGATTGAGTGTTCATCCAAAACCCCGTCCTGATATAATTGAATAACGTCCCTACCGTATGAGGTTTGCGAAATGTGACTTTCAAAATAAAGACCCTTACCATCCTCCTCTAACTTGAGGCGATCATCTTTTGTGCTTGATAGCGGCTTGAAAGGATCATGTTGGTAAAGATGTTTTATTCTCCGGTAATTCTCCCTGAGCGTCTTTTTGAACGCACCAGGAATGACCACATCTCCATCGCTGTCAATATTGCCAAAAATGGAAAAATACCCAGTTACAATACCCTTTTTGGTATCAACATCTTTAATCACGCCACTCCCTTGCGCACGTTTGTACTCAATAACTTGTTTCATCTGTGAAATAATTACAAGTGAAGCCGAAATGTATTATGATATATTCAGAAGAAGAATGAAGTGCTTAACTACTAAGCGGCTTGAGTTTGTCTCTTTCTCGGTTCGGGTGGTGTCATACACCGGCGCGAATGGTAATAAAGACGCTGAATATTATAATACAAATGTATTAATATTTTTAATTGTCTGCACATAAAGGTGCAACAAAGTAATCAAAGGATTCAATGAATTTTTTACGAATACTATTTGTAAACCTGTTGTTGGGGGCAACCTTTACAAACTCCCTGTATGTGGCAACCCCACTAGAATGCAACCGAAAGGCTGACATAATCACTTTGCTTCCGTCACACTTTGTTACATACCATATTCCAACACGTATCTGTGTGTACCCCAGAATATGTATAGATGCGTATGGAGCATCACCAATCAACGGACATATCAGGTGTTGGCCCGGATCACGTAAATTGTTATCGACAATTAAACGAGCTTTTTCTGTTTGCCCACTTTTGTTAAATGCCTCGATAAATTCTTTTGTTGTCATTTTTGTTTGTTTTAAAGCATACATGCTATTGGTTCAAATTTAAAAGTCCCTGCTTCGGTCGATACCGCATACCTCAACGCATCAATAGCGTCATCGAGATATTTCACAGGCTCATCCAGTATCTTTCCAGTTTTATCTTTTTTCCATGAGTAATTTTTCAACTCCTTAATTAAGTTGGCGCTGTCCTCAGTAACATAAAGCGGTCTGCCTTTGATAGCCAAAATACTTTCCCGTACATTTTTACTTGCACAGGGAATCATATTGAATCCATGTCGGCCTAGTTCTTCCGCTGATCGTGGGTCTGCATAGTCATAGTAAATAGGAGTATGCCCTTCTATTTTCAGTCCCTTCATAATCTTTGCTAAATCTGTTGTCGTTAATCCTGACTGATATATCCTCTCCTGTGCATATACATCATCATCCTGGTTGATACAGCGTATAAGCGCTGTTTTATGGTTAAAACCAAAATCAAGACCATAATACTCATCTCCCTCTGGCATCTCCCTACAGATTCTTTGATGATTAAAGACCAGCTCCCTACCCGACCCCCTTTCTCCAAGACCGTATATCTTCCAGTAATCCTCATCTGCATTCTGTAACCTTTCAATCTCGTTGACAAGATCAGAACTAAGAAATGGATTGTCTCTGTATGTGGTGATAAAAAAATCTACATCATCTCTGGTTAGTACCTGATCATATATCCAATGGTCAACCTCTGATGGGTTGTAGTCAAGGACAGTAAAATCCTCGGTTCTAAATATCAACTGTAGCCAGGAATCATAACTTAGCTCTGTTGCCTCATTACAGAATAGATAATGCCTTTTGCGACCTCTGATTTTATGCGGCTGGTCACAGCTCACAAATTCAATCAGGTTAGAATTGAGCATATACGTATTCTCCGTCTTATTATGGCTGTTCTCATTGTAGATACCCAATCTATTCAGAATATCGAAAAAGTCCCGCATTACGCTTCCCTTGAGGCTTGGGAGGGAATCTCGTACAATGGTCATTACTTTGTTTTGTTTCTGCATTAGCTGTACTACGAACCATAAGAGAATATTGTATGTCTTGCCGGAGCGAGTGCCGCCTTGCATTACAACGATTCGTTTGTTAGTTTTTTCCAGATGATCAAATACTATTGTTGTCGCCAGATTCATTTGATTTGTCTTTTGTGTGTGATGCTACAACCTGGATGTTTAGTTGATTAAAGGGAATGCCGTTAACGTTATCTACTTTATCCACTGGTTTTCCAAAAGCATACTCAAAGGCTGCTTTGATTAGTGTAGGCTCCTTCGATTCCAACAGGAATGTAAAAGCTTTGTCCAGCGTTTTAAACTTCTTCTTAAGTGCGGTGATAGCATGACTACGCGCTAGTAACTCATCTGCCTTTTTTGGTCGTCCAGGCCCAGGTAAACCAGTTCCAATGCGTAGCGGCTTGCCGTCTTTATTAACTGCCGTTTTAGCATGTTTTTTTTGTTGTGTTACTTGATGCGTACTTTCTTGTTCTTCGTTCATCGTAATAGTTTGTTTATCAATTCTTTTTGTATATAGTTAAGTGCCGAGTATAGGAATCGAACCCTGTTGCTACTCTTTGTTATTATAAGAGTTTAAACATATACGGTTCATCTTGGCTCCATCTACTTCTATATGGTTAATATGTTCGTACAGCCTTTGCATTTGATTGTCATCTTCGACATACATAGCGTCCACAACGTACTCGGGCATTCCTATCCCTGGCAATACATCTCCCGCCATAGTTAATACAACTCCATGTTGCAGGATAATTCTTTCGGTAAACCGTATCTTATTATTTTTAACCGTAATAATTTTATTATAGCATCTGTATTTCATATAATTATTGGTTTCATAGCTCCGTCTTTAAAACAGTCAATAGCGCATTTATGATATTTCGCTTCTTCTCGACAAAAAGCAGGATTGCTATTTATTTCAGAAATAATATCCTGGAGTATTGATGGATTATTCAGCCCACCTAAAGTGTACGCAACATTTTGTACAGTAGCCCAGCGCTGTCCCTTTTGTGCTTCCCTGATACGCTTTAAACCCGCAACAACTCTACCGTCCCTGCGATCTGAAATATTACGCTGTTTGATACTGGGCAGATTGTAATGTGTCTGCTTTGGCTTTCTGGTTTTAAAATGTTTGACTTTGAGAGGCTCTGGATTATCCCTGATTAACATGTCAGGGTCGTAGCTCATATACCGCAAATCTGTAACCCTTCGCCCTTTACTGGTATCTGGTTGTAATCCGTAAGCCTGAAATACGGCAAAACAGTGCTCAGCGTACTCCTCAAGCCTTTCTGGCTCCGATATGGCCGCTAATGCATAAAAACCCCTACCAGAAACAGACAGGCCGCAAAAAGCGATAAATGGAAGGCTAAATACCGCCTGTTTCGCTTCTGCTATATCGTATTCGGAAATACTGCCTTCGTCAAAGTCCAATTGCAATAACCCTGTCCTGCTGACTACGATCACCTTTCCTTTTTCTCTGGAAGCTACGTGTCCTGCGGTTGTCCAACAACGTAGACTTTCTTTTAATCCTCTTTTCAAAACGTCGTAATCCGGCTGCTTCGGATCAAGTTTCTTGATTTTGATGCCGATTTCTATATCTGCTCCGTCAGGGCATAACAAAGCCTCGCGTGGCGTGGCAGGCCGTCCGGCGGTGTGGCGGTGTGTTTTATAGATACCTGTTTTTGTGTCTAGCCAGTTCATTTTTATATTTTTTTTATGAGGGTCAAATTGACCCTTTAGGTTAATAGTCAGGGTCAAGGTCAACCGCTTATATATAAGCGGATTGATTGACCCTCTTTTGACAGGTTAATCTAACCCCGAATTGACCCTCGTTGACCCTTGACCCTCGCCGATATTTTTGCGATACCTGCCGTCTTCTCCACGAACAACAAAACCCCATCCTAAATAATTCCTCAGGTAAGTTTTTGCTGTCGATTCTCCCTTCATGGTGGCTGTCTGAATCTTTTTTATTGCTTCGGTATGGGTTAATGCAATGGACGGACGAAAAATCGCCTCGGCGATCTCTTTGGACTGATTATAAGCCCTGACAGACTTTTCATCACGCTTGTCAGCAGCAAATTCTTCGCTGATTTTAGGCAGTGATCCTTTTTCCCATCGGATAGCGAACTTTTCAAAGGGAAGTCCTCGACTATTTACACATTCAACAATACTTTGATTCCTGTCGTGGGTATCAACCTCTGTTGATATTTCCACTTCGCATTTTTGGGATGATATTGTACCAACATGCGCTCTGGGATTTTTATCACCCTTGTTTTGGTGCAGAACGATAGCAATGTGAATGTTATGTTGAGAGCAAAGTTTTAGAATGGTAGTTACTAAAGAATGTCCTTGGCCTGCGTCCATAAAGTCGGTCATCAAATCAACAAGACCATCAATAACAACTAATCTCACATCAGGATTAGCTCTAATTGCCGCTATAATAATATCCAGCCTTTCTTCGGGAGAAAATTCTCTTAAATCTGAATACATTAAATTATCGCTTGTGTCTTTATTGGCCAGCTTTAGAATTAACCTCATTGTTCTCGCAGCATAACTCTGACCTTGCTCAGTGTCAAAAAACAAAACCATGCCTCGCGCTCCTGCTTTAAAATAAGAACTTCCACCATTTATATAAGCTGCTATAATGAGTGCCAGCGCAGTTGTTTTTTTTGATTTCTGCTTGCCTTGCCATAAAGAGAGTGATTTTAGCGTAAGCAGTGGAATTTCATTATCATTCTGACAGATGAGTATTATTGGTTCTGGTAAAGGGTACTCTTTATAATGATCTAAAAGTGATTGATTAAATTTATCAATCAACTCACTCTGTTTATTATCACTCTGCAATTTCTTGGATTCTACATCGCCAACAAATGCCTCAAGAGAAAGCGGTTTGAGTAAACGCTTCGCTACGTTATCTATATTTTCTGTATCTTGCACCTGTATTACTTTTAATTCGTTTGTGCCTGCCCAGTTTCCTCTGGGCTTTTTTTATTTATTTACCCATCGCCACATAAGTAGCGGCCTTTTGTGTTTTCTCATTTGCGCTGCTTGATGCGTTTGATAACATCCACTCATCGAGCTTTTCACGATCAAAAAACAGCTTCTTTCCATTAGGCTTTGAGAACGGAACAATACCTGCGCTGGTGAGCTTATAGAGATAAGATTTGGAATAGCCTAAATATTTGCAGGTTTCTGCGAACGTCAGGATACGCTTGCTAACAGGTAGGTATGCCCTTATTTCGGCAATGTCATTGGCTATTTGTGCAGATATGCTTGTCATGATGCTTTTGCTTTGAAACAAAAGTCATACAACAAAAAAAAAAAAGGAGTGAATGTGTGTGTGAAGTGTGTGTGAAGTGTGTACACACATTTATGCTTAAGGGCGATCAAGCAGAGTTATATCCCGATTCCAAAGCTCGTTTGGCGTCGTCATATGATTCCAAAAAACTTCTTGTATTATTTCTAACACGCTTAAAGTTTGTACCTAAAAAGTTATTGAAGTAAGGTAGAAGCTGTTCCACATTAGTGAAATCGCGGTTTATCAACAAATCAGGAGTTTCTTTCATAGCCTGTATTGCCCCAAATAGCATTCCTCCTTTTCCCTTAGTGATAATTGGCCTACCTTCCTGCGTAATCCTAAGATCTTCCATAATACCAATACATAAAGTGTATCCTGCGTCATTTTTAAAGATTTTTCTCAAATCAAGAGAAGGTTGATTTACAGAGGATATTTTCTGCATCTTTTTTTCAATTTTTTTGTTAATCCATTCGTTGACATCCTCAATGCCTCTATCTTTTGCTTCTTCCAACCATATAACGACATCGTACAACCCAGGCATTCTTTTTATTTTATCTTGTACTGTAAAATCATCGATTGTCGTGCCCCTGTGTGTTTCGAGAAACCTGTTATCTCTTTTTATAAAATCTTCTGCTTGCTTTACCTTATTCATTAACTCACTGTATGAGTTAATTCCTTTCGATCTTAAAAACGAAAGCGATTTCTTTTGTGTCTTATTAAAATTCGCGAGAACATTTTGGAGCTGGGCATCTCTCTCTTTGTGGTCAGGGAAACCAGCCTGCTTGTATATTTGTGAAATCGTCAGCTCCTCTTTCAATCCTTCTTCTATCTCTCCAAGTGTTATGTCTTTTTTCATGGCTTACAACTTAAAATTCAATTTATCCGTTGCTCTTTCCTTCAGCTCATTAGATGCTTTTACATACCGCTGAGTATGCTTTAAGGACGAATGTCCCAGCAGCATTGACGTAGTATAAATGTCGGTGCCCATATAGATCAAGTTGGTTCCAAAGGAATGACGGGCATTATGCCATGTGATATGCTTTTCTATGCCAGCGCGCTTCACCCAAGCTTTTACTGTCTTATTGCAACCATTAGCAGTTGGCAGATCAAACACGAGCTGATCCGACTTCCCTGCCGTCCCCAGCAAAGCAAGAGCGGTTTCGTTGAGGTTAATGCGAAGGTCTGTTTCCGTTTTCGACTGGCGAATAGCCATATATTTATTTTCGAGATTCACACAGCGCCATATAAGAGCTTTCACGTCACACCAGCGCAAACCTGTTACGCAACTAAACAGGAAAGCCCTACGCACATCTGTGCTCTCAACCGGAGTGTTTGCGAGCATAGTTATTTCCTCCATTGTCAAAGTATCTTTCTTTCTTGCTGCTCCGCCAACATTCTTTACTTCGGCTGCTGGGTTACGATTTAAAAGCTTGTCCATATAAGCCGCTTTTGTCATTTTCTTGAAGCGGGCGAAATACGAATTTGCACCTTCCCCACTACAGGAAGCCTTTAAGTCGTCCCTAAATTCTGTAACGATCTTCACATCGAGTTTGCCAAACGTTAACCCCGCTGCTTTTCTATCGGCAAGGAAAGTCTTAAAACGATTCAACGCCCCTTGCATGTTACGTTTATCTTTCTTATTGTATCTATCTACATAACTCTCTAGCCAGTCAAGAACCACAACCTTATTGCCTTTCAACGCAGAATATCCCTCTGTTGATAGTTTATGAGCTCTCTCAATAGCAATCTTCTGTGCTAATTCTAAATTCTCTTTATTCTTCTGTCGATCCATAACCCCAGAAGGTTTTGATAGTCGCAAATGCCGGAGAAATTCATACTGACGTTTACCATGTTCGTAGATATCTAAAAACAAGGTGGTCGAGCCGTCCCTGTTTTTTCTTTTGCGAAGCTTTACACTCATTTTTGTTACTTTTTGTTACTTCTTGCTACTTCTTTGATTTCCCTAAGGTATGAAAAAAACACAGGCTTCACACCTCGAGTCACAAAATAGTCACAAAAAAATGGAAAATGAAAGGAAAACAATGTCTAATCAAAAATTAGATGCGGTTTCCGTAAACCAATGCTGTAGTGGTTTTCAAGTGATTTACAATCGGGTTGAGATAGCAAAAAACTGCTGGTTCGAATCCAGTCCTGGGCACAAAGACCCTGCAATAAAATTGCAGGGCTTTTTGTTTTTATATATGTATCAAAAAAGCAATACCTATCAAAGTTGGTATTTGCTCACCAACCCCTCAAAATCCAGCCTGATCAATTCCCAATATTTTTGCTGAAAACATTTGGGATTGAAATCATTGTCCGCCTCCGAAAAGTCAACCAGCTTTTGCAACAATTCATTTTCGGAATAACTAAAAGGGTAACGAGTGAAGTAGAAGTTTAGTAATTCTGTTAACGTGAAACGAGCCAGCAACTCGTGCAAATCCCAGAAATCCTTTTTCCTGCCACCACGCCCAACCACTTCCAGTTTCATAGCAGCTATTTCTTCGGGTGCCGCCATCCGGATATGATCATATTCCACTAAAGGAAAAACAAAAGGATCGGTATAAAACAAGTCAAGTTTTACAGCATCATTTTCACTATTCCCAATAAAACACGGCACGCCTAAACCATTGTCTACTTTAAAATCGCCTTTTACATAAGGGAAATTATTTTTCAGTTCTTTTTCAATTGAAAGAAAATCGACACTCCCGTAAGCTTCATCCGTAAAGAGATCTATGTCTACAGATTCCCTGTGCCCGAATTGTAGTGAAAGCGATGTGCCACCCACCAGTCTGAATTGCCTGAGTAATCCTAAAGTCATTATCTTATTGAGAGATTCCCAAAGCAAAAAGGAAACTGTATTTTGAAATAGTTTCATATCAGGCCGGTTCTGCTATCAGGTGATATTTCCTGGTATTTTCTTGAAAAGAAGATAAGAATGAATATTTAATGGAGCGTATTTCTTTGACCACTGTGTCTTTACCGTAAAAGGCAATCATTGTTTCAACTTCCTTTTTGTTACCACGTTCAAGTATTCTTTTAATGATAGCTCGTCTGTTTTTTTGCCAGTCAAGTTTCTGGATATTGGTATCCCAAAAAAGAGCTTTTCTGAACCGGGTTAAATCGGGAGTTGCTTTTTTATCTTCTTCTGTTGCTTTCCTCACTTCGTATCCAGCCTGGAGCATCATAAAATAATCATCAGCTATATCAAACTGTTTTGCCAACTTTATGGATAGAGAAGGGGTAATACCTCTTCTTTCATTCAAAATAGCGCTGATAGTCTGTTTGTGCTCGTTTATCTTTTCTGCCAGTTCCGTGCCCCCTATACCCAGGATTTTCAACTCTCTTTTCAGCAGCGCCCCTGGGTGAATACCTTTTATTTTTGAGATTTCGGGTAGCATAATCTTTACTTTTTTCAAAGTTAAAAATAATTATAAAAGTAAACAAATTTGTTTACTTCTATCACTCTGCTCTTACTATGAATTGTAATCAGGATTTGATACACTTTGCATGACGTCTTGTATTAAAGTCTATTTATCTCTGCAATTAGCTAACAGTAGTCGTTTTAGTCGGCAAGCAAGGCTTATAATGTATTGATAATCAGAGTTAGCTTGAATCCAGGCCTGGGCACGCGTTTTAACCTCCTCTCGTCCATCACCCGATAACTATAATTGAAACACAGGATGTAGATAAGATCTGGTCTTACCATTGATATTCATGAATTTATAGGTTAAAATATTTCCGTAAATACCAATATGGATTAAAATATTACTCATTATGCTAAAATCCGAGAATTAGGAGGAAAATAATGGCTATGGCAAGACTTCAGGAAATAATCATAGGGGTAGCGGATAAGTCTAAGGAAATTGGGAAACTGGAAAAACAAGGACTGATACGCAAAATTGCGCCACGGGTTTACACATCGAATCCGGAAGAGGCTCCTGAAAAAGTTATGCGGCGGAACTGGTACAGGTTGGTGTCCGACCTTTTTCCCGGGGCATTTTTAAGTCACCGGAGTGCTTTAGAACGCATGCCTACGCCCGAAGGTCATCTTTACCTTACCTATAGCCATAAACGTCTGATTGAGTTGCCGGGGCTTATGTTGCATTTTTCCAAAGGTCTCGAGCCATTGGAAGATGATGCTCTTTTTTTTGGCAACCTGCGATCATCCGGACTTGCGCGGGCCTACCTGGAAAACCTCCAACGGGAACAATTGGAAGAGAAAATAGAAATATACCTACGTGTAAAAGGCAAAGAAGCCTTAAACCAGGTGCGGGATCGGGCCCGGCAAATCGCACCGGCGCTAGGAATGGAAAAAGAACTTAGTATGCTTACTCAGTTGATCACCGATTTATTGGGTACAGGATTATCGAAAAACCTGGTAAGCCCTATTGCCCGTGCACGTGTCTTAGGTGAACCAATGGATCCGGATCGGATTCAACTCTTTGAACTGGTTTATGAAGCGCTGGTTAAAGAAGATTACCCGGATTACGAGGATCAGAATAAGAGTATAACATCCTATCAACATTTTGCTTTTTTTGAAAGCTATTTTTCGAATTATATAGAAGGTACCGAGTTTACAGTTGATGAGGCCAAACAAATCATTACTACAGCCACTCCATTACCAGCGCGGGATGAAGATTCACACGATGTACTGGGAACTTATCAGGTTGTTTCCAACAGGAAAGAAATGTCGGTTTTACCCGGTTCGCCTGATGATCTATTGAAGTTACTCAGAGAAAGACATGCCATATTACTCAGCGCCAGAAAAACAAAAAATCCGGGCGAATTCAAAGACAGGAACAACAGGGCCGGTACTACCGAGTTTGTAGATATGAAACTGGTACCAGGAACTTTAAAAAAAGGATTTGACTGGTACAGCCTTTTGCAGCATCCTTTTGCGAAGGCAGCGTATATGATGTTCATGGTAAGTGAAGTGCACCCTTTCCTAGATGGAAACGGAAGAGTTGCACGTGTCATGATGAATGCAGAATTAAGTGCAAAAGGATTGTCAAAGATCATAATCCCCACTGTTTTCCGGGAAGACTATATGGGAGCATTAAAGAAACTGACCAAACAGAAAGATGCCGATTCGTATATTAGAATGCTACTTCGTACATGGGAATTCAGCAGCCACGTACATAATGAGAGCCTCGATGCAATGGAAGAATATCTGACAAAGTGTAACGCATTCCTTTCACACAAAGAAGGGTATTTGAAAATAATACCTGACACTGAGTAATCACTAAGGCGATGAGATGACTGCATCAATCAAACTCATGCCTAATAGGAACTAGCGGAAAAAAGCAAAAATACATTCATCAAAAAGTCGGAACAGCGGACGACACTTCCTTCCATAAACTAACAGGATAGGATCTGATAATTAGTTGCAACGATTCATCTGTTTTGCTGGTCAACATATCAATAACAGCTATATGGGCAAGCATGTCATTGTTTTTATATTGTTGCTTTTATCAGGGATACATTCCTGTAAAAAGGAAGAAATATCAGCATGGGACTTTGAGGAGAATCTGCAAGTAAACATGTATGAAGTTATTGACGGTAGCAGAAGGACGTTGGTTCTTCGTTGTCTGACGGAGACAATATTCCCTTGTATCAATTATCACATTCAATCTGCTTATAAAGTTTCCCGAAATAAGATAGTCATCGATTTTATTCAGATACTAAAGCCAGAGATTTGTCTTACTGCTCTTGGTCCTGCCAGTACGCTAATAGAGCTGAATGATCTACCCAATAATGTATATACGCTTGAATGTAATTTTGGATCAACCAAGGTTGTGGGAGAAATCAATGTTGCCGCGAATATATTTACAGTAGATCTTCCTCAACAAACAAGAATTAAGTTTCTGAACCCGAACCTTTCACGAGTTCCGGAAAACACGATTTACGGAACTGTCCATTATCACTCTGCAATCACAGTTCCATTGGTTGAAAAATTTTTAGATTCATTGAAATTCTATGGAGCAACAACTGCTTTGTTTCCCGAAGGTGATTACATAAGTTTCCAAATTGAAGCCAATGGTCAAATCAAACAAACCCAGGACGAGGGATATTATTTTACACGGTATTATATATTTCATTATACGAATGCTTCGGAACAATTAAGAAATTTAGTAAGCAGATTTGGTATCAATCATGGTAATGATTTATCAATTACCCTACATACTGCAAGAGGTGAGACTTTTTATAGTTGGATGCTTTAACAATAGTTAGATATTTTTTAATTAGCAGACCCATCGTTAGTCAGGTAATTACCAAATATCTTCTTATCCTTGATTATTAATACTTCCATCTCCCTCTCTGCTTCAATGATATCCAGACCGTATTTCCTCAGTTGAGTGCGCAAATTTTCAATATCCCTTAAATTGCTCATGATCTCAATATCAACCTTTAAGTCAGGATCAATATTTGTTTCATCAACAAAGGGTCTCTCAACATCCATATTTTGCAGGCGACGGGTCATATTATTAACCAACCCTCTAAAAGGATAGTTATTTATAAAAAAGATACTATCATTACTCCGGAATCTCTCTTCACCTCCTTTTGTTGCAGGCAGTATATGATTCTCCATTCTTATTAAAACGTCTTTTCTCCATAACGCCTTTCAATCCATAATCAATCCGCTGATATTCACCAATAATACTATACCGCCCTTAAAGAAAGCGCAATTATTTTTATGATTGCGGCTTTGATCTTGTAAGCCCCAAAAATATTATAATAGCCAGGATAATTAAAAAAGACAATCGTACAAGGCTTAGTACTTCCCATTGCTTTGCCCTCTTTGTTAAAGAGTCATCTATATTCTCTGAATAAGGTCCACCGGTTATTGCAATGAGTTCGGGAACAAAGAATGCAAATGTAATAACTAGCACTACCATATAGCCGGCAGTTGTGATGAGCAGATAAGGTTTACTACCGGTTTTCCGGAATAAAACAATAGTGGCAGTCAGCAATACCAGTGTAACAGGATGTATAGCCACCCAGAAGGGCGTAGGATGTAATCCGTATTTTCCCTGGAACATACTCAGGGATGCAGGCGGAGCCGCGCTCCATCTGGGTACTACTGCAATATGTTCATAAATGGCCGCCCCTACTACAACAGCAAAAGAAAGGCAGGCAAACGCGTAAATAATGTTTTTAAATTCCATAATAAAATGATTGATTGTTTTAAGAATAATTGCTCTGGCAGAACTTGTTTATATTTATTAAACTACGTTTCATTGTAAGGTTTGTGTCGCGTTCCTTTAGAAATATGCCTGGTTAATTTTTTAATTCTTTTAGAACGCATAAAAATTTGTATTTAAAATACGTAGTACAATAAAAGGATCAAACCTAAATCGCTCAATATGCATCGACAATAAAGCTTGTTATGAAACGTATAGATAAGCGTATGAAACTGATATTTTTGATAGTGTATTAGTTTTACAAGAATTTATATATCTAATCTCCCTATTATCCTTTATTTAAGGCTATCAGTTGATTCATCCTTTAAGTTGATTCATACTCCGTTTTTTCAATTTGATCCGCATTCTGCTTTCTTCACTTTACCAATGTTTTCATATTTGCAGTCAAAAAATGATATGAAGAAGAAAATAATTATACTTCTATTAGTGATAACCGGTCCTGCTATAGTGCATGCGCAAGTAAGTGGTTTGACTGGTAAAATAACCAGGAAAATAAAAGATAAAGCCACAGCGCGTACTGAAAGAAAGATTGACCAGGCTATTGATAACACTCTGAATATAATGGAAGGGAAAGGCCAACTAAACATAAAGGAATCTTCCCAAAAACAGTCAGAAATCCCATTCGATACGACAAAAAAAATGTATATAAAGTACGATTTCGTTCCGGGAGAGGAGGTTATTTACAGCAATGATTTTTCAACCGATAATATGGGTGAAATACCCACAGGATGGAACAGCAATGGCAATGCCGCTGTAGTTACAATCGAAGCTTTAAAAGGCAATTGGGTACAGCTATATCAGAATGTGGCATACCTCACCGATAACAAAGCTTCGTTCACAGAGAACTTCACTGTCGAGTTTGACATTGTGCTGCGTCGCAGCAACCCAAAAGCGCCTTTTCCTGAATTGACTTGGGGTATATTGTCTTCAGGTAATTTAACACCAGATCACAATAGCTTGCTAAAAGATTATACAGCAACTTTCGCCACAGAAATGAGCATTCAACCCTCTGATCACATCCGTTCGTCAATGCAGTTTCAATCTTATGAAAGCAGAAGCAGTTATTTCAAAACCGATATACAAAAGCCGGGTGCATTGTTGCAGCAATTTAATAAAGTGGTACATGTAGCCATGCAGATACAAAAAGAAAGAATGCGCATCTGGTGGAATGGCGAAAAAATATACGATTTACCCAAAGCCATCGCCCCCAATGTAAACATCAATCAGCTTTATTTTACAGTAAAAAGATATGGCGGATCTGAACAGGAAGTGGGATATGCCATCAGTAATATAAAAATCGCAAAAGGTTTACCGGATACCAGGCACAAGCTGCTAAATGAAGGCCGATTTTCTACAACAGGAATACTATTCAATGTCAATTCATATATCGTTCAACCCGAAAGTAATGGCGTGTTGAGTGAAATAGCTACCGTTTTAACTAAGAACCCCGAACTCAAAGTAAAAATCATCGGGCATACTGACAGTGATGGCAATGAAGCAGCTAATCTGGAATTATCAAAACAAAGGGCGGCCTCGGTAAAGCAAACACTAATAGATCAATTCAAGATAGATGCTTCAAGAATTGAAAGTG
Source organism: uncultured Chitinophagaceae bacterium (assembly GCA_964606315.1). Lineage (GTDB taxonomy): Bacteria > Bacteroidota > Bacteroidia > Chitinophagales > Chitinophagaceae > Flavitalea. The sequence goes on from CAZSFY010000018.1 coordinate 45,762, forward strand.
ATGGATCAGGTGAATTACAACCTGTAAGCGATAACAGCACTAAAGAAGGTAAAGCTAATAATCGTCGAGTTGAATTTATAAAACAATTAATATAAAAATATATCATCATGACAAAAACAAATTTAAAAACAGACCCATCTCAAAAAAAATTCACAACCCAAGGAAAGATATTAAGTGTAAACGCATCTATTATCACAGCCCTGCTTATAGTATTCAGTCTTTTTTTATTATCCTTTAAAGCATCTGAAAGGCTGGTAGATGATGTATGGAAACAGTTAGGGTTAACACAACAACAGGGTTCCGATAAAATAAAGAATGCTTTCTTATATGGATATATCGACAATAGCAGTTCTAAAAACCTGCGCAATCTGGCTTCGGGTGATAAGACCGCTATTGCTAAAGACTTAATTATCTATACAAAAACATATTTAAATGGAGCAGCCTTTGAAGCCTCTTATGTTAAAGAAAGAGCAGCTTCAAAACCAGAAAAGTTAATGCTTGTACCGGTTTCCAAAGAAGAAATAAGAAAAGAAAGAATCGACGAACTGAGAAAAAATATCAGAGAAGCGGAAGAATCCGTAAAAAAAATGCCTGCGTTGGAAAAGAGTGCTCAAAAGACAATTGCCGGGTACGAAAAGGCGATTAAAGATTATGAAAGTCCAGATAGCAAAATGCTGAATATCTTCTATGAAACGGCCGTTAATCAACAGAAAAATAAACAGCAGCAGCACGATAAAAAAATGAAGGAATGGGAGGAGAATTACCCGGAAAACCACAGGGAGAAAATTAAAAAATACCTGGAAAGCTACCTCAGCACTGCTGCCTTAGTTGACTTTGATGCTGAAATTATGGAAAAGAATGGCAAGAAAGTATTTGTAAAGAAGGAATACGAATCTATGAACGGTGACTGGAAGAGAGTCTACCGTGGAGGGAGAGATGTATATAATGCGATAAAACCAATTGCAGAACAATGGTTAAAAGAAATAAAATAAAATGATCATGAATATACGTATATTCATTTTAGTTAGTATTTGTTTTATCATTAGTTCCGTCAAGGCACAAACTAATGGCGCTATTCATCCCGATGTGAATAAACTCATGAAAATGAGTCCAGTCGAACAGGAAGCATATAAAAAGAAAATGCTCAAAGAGCAAACGGAAAAAGCCACCGATCTCATAGAAAAAAATAATCTGAATATAGATGTACGGACCGTTCCCGGTTATGACATAAAACCTCCTGTAAAAAATGTAGCTAAGCTGGCGCTCATCCCGTCCAAACCACTCACAAGACAGGAAATGGTGAACAGTGTGCAGCAGTCGATCAGTCAATTGAAGCAAGGTGTACCTGCCCCTAAAATCCAGCAAATAGAACAATTCAGCGCATCCCAATCTATTGCCACCATTCATGATGCATCGATTATGAGCTTCTATAATGGTAATCCGGCAGAAGGTATGTTATTGCTGATGCATGCGGTAGCTAAATTCCCCGATTCTTTGCAAATGGCTAATAACCTGGGAGCGATGATGAACATGATAGGTGCAGAGCACAGAGCCATTCCTTTGTTACAATACTGTCTTGAGAGAGTTCCACAAAGCAGTACGGTTTTAAATAATATCGGACAAAGTTTTATGGCTTTAGGCGATGCCATGCGTGCCGCTGAATACCTTAATAGATGTCTTGAGTTAGACTCTTTAAACATTGAGGCCAATCACAGTATGGGAATGTTACACATGTTTAAAAAAGAATATGCAGCAGGCATGAAGTATTTTGAAAGAGAAATGAGCGTGGCCATTCGCAGAAGCACATTGGCAATGGCTTATAAAACAGGTGTAAATTTTAACCTGAGAGAAATAACAAGGAGAAAGCATGCAAGAAATGGGGTGCCAATAAAAAATCATTTCGAGGAAATCACTATGGGTAAATTCTCAATGCCTGATTTTCCTGCCAGTGCTCTGGATGCGAAAATGCGGACGTCCGAATTCAAAGCTTATGCAGCTAGTATTCAGACAGAAGCAATGCATTGGATGACTGTAATGAACAGAGTGAGTATCACACCCACTAATCCTAATGAAAAACCCGGTATTTATTCCTACCTGGTAGAAGCGATGCTGGAAGAATTGCATAAGGAGTTCGATCCAGGCTATCTTACTAATTATTCTGATGACGATGCGCAATGGGTACAGGACAGGATACAAAAAGGAATGTCTGATATTGCAAAAGTAAAATGTCCACCTTTGCCTGGAGGAGCAAGTCTTGAAGCTCAAATGGCCAATGAAATCAAATGCTGTGAAGAAAACAAACGACCTCTCGCAGATCAAACCATACAGGAGATTAGTTCTCATATGCAAAAAATCACAACAGCGGGGCAACAAAGATGGAAATCATATATCAATCAGTTGGTAGCTATTGTTCAATTGGATCCAAGTGCTTCCAATCAGGCCACTGTTTATGGTGCTGTATCTGGTTATTTTAATTACTTAAGCTGGGGCTCATTGTTCCTCACTACAGGAGATATTAATAATTTACTGGCAGGGTGTAAAGATGATTATGACCGGGAGGAAATAGACAGCCTTATACAATCTGACCGGCAATGGCAGATTGCTTGTCCTGCCTGGCTGAATTTATCGGTAGATCTCGGAGGTATTTCACTAAAAACAGATTGCAGCAAATACGCAGTAGAAGCAGGTAAGGGATGGACATTTGGCTATGAGCATGAATTCACTACCGGTAACTCAACTTTTCTCGCGGGCCCTGGTGCAAAACTGGAGTTTTTAGGTTTGGCAAAAGCAGAAACGAAGGTACAGGCTTTTATAACCTTTGATAAAAACAAAGAGTTCGCAGATTTTGGTGTGAAAAACACAATGAAAGTAGGTGCTTCAACAAACCCTATCCGATTTGGCGGAATAAAACTTGGAACAAACCTTGGCGCAATAGAAATAACCAATGCCATTAGTATCAACAGTGGTTATAAATCATCGGTGAAAACGAGCGGTATAGCAAAAATTTTGGAGAACCTTTAAAAACTGTCAAGATGCTTTATACAGAAATGGCCACGAGTGTTTGTGAAGTTACCTGGCACAGCTATTTGCACATTGTTAATAATCCTGTAAAAACGTTATAATGAAACAAACAAAAAGATTATTGCTGATTTTACTGACTTCGTTAACCTTAAACGCATTCGGGCAGTCACAAAATACAACGTTTGACAAAATATATAATTTGGTTGAGCAAAAGAATTTTTTTAAAGCATTGGAAACTTACAATATTCAAAAGGATGAGTTGGCTACAGTACATCAGAAAGTAATCGAAATATTTTTGGACAATGCGTTTAACCGATTGAAAGCTTCAAACAAAAAAATTGACCAACTTATTCAGGAAAAAAACAATCTTTCGGATTCTTTGATGCTTAAATTATACAAAACAAAAGAAGACAATTCTATTAAACTATTTAATTACAGAGAAGCAAAAAATACAATCACTACTATAATGAATAATTATAAAAAACTGCTTTCTGAAGATGATAAGAACGAAATGGAAAATAGTCTGAAAATTTGGACTGCCTTAGAGCACGAACCTAAACAACAGGTGAAAATAAAAGAGGCGAACTATTTGAAAATGAACAAAGACAAGGCGGGATTAAACAATTTGAAAGTTTCTGCCGGCAAAAACATTGTAGATTTTATTTTTGATACAGGAGCCAATCTATCAACAACCTCGGAAACAACAGCTAAACAACTGGATATGAAAATTATACCTGTTGATATTGAAGTGGGAACAATAACAGGAGAAAAAGCTCCAGCACAACTTGCAGTATGTCCAATAATGACATTAGGGAATATTGAAATTCAAAATGCTGTTTTCCTTGTACTGAAAGATGATGGACTGGCATTCCCTCAAATAGATTACAGCATCAACGGAATTTTAGGATTTCCGATAATCGAAGCTTTAAAAGAAATACAAACCACACAGGACGGATACTTTATAGTCCCTAAAGAAGAAACAAAATTTGAAGGAAAATCAAATATGGCAATGGATGGACTCACGCCTTTGGTTTTAATAAACGACAAACATTTTACATTTGACACAGGTGCCGATCATACGATACTGTATTCATCCTATTACTCAGAGAATCGTTAGGAAATAGAATCAAATTATACTCAAACAACCATCTCTTTTGGAGGTGCAGCAGGAGTTAAGGAATTTAATGGTTATAAAATAGATTTTAACTTCAACTTTAATGGCAAAAATGTAACGTTAAAAAACGTAAGCCTTTTGATAAGTAATTTGGAAGAAAAGGATAAAGGGATCTACGGAAATATTGGACAGGATTTAATAGGACGATTTGATAAAATGACTTTAAATTTCAATCGGATGTTTATAAAATTTGATTAGTAAAAGTAGATTTTTATCAAGTCATTAGTCAGTTCTATTATACACAAGCCATCTGCTTATAAAATTGTTTTTTTGGATATTTGTAGCATGCAGCAAAAACCTAAGAATAAAACGGATCTATTACTAATGGTAATATTACTACCCCCCACGCTGGTAGTCACCACTTATTTCATCCTGGGTAAAATGTATTTTTCAAGTATTGCGAATTTTGGTTCTGCTTCGGCAGTTTCATTTCTTGTCTTGTCAGGGATATGGATCTTACAGGGTCGGCTGGGATGGAAGATGCTGCAGATATATCCTTCTCACCGCGACACGGTGAAAAGGGTATTGCTCTTCTCCAACCTGAACCTGCTCCTTGTAATATTGAGCGTTACTTTAATATGCTGGGTATTTGACCTTCTGAGTATATTAGATTACCGGTTTACGGTTAAAACCTGGTTATGGGGCCTTGCGGCAGGAGCGATATGCACCATAGTGAATCAGGCCGTGTATGAAACTGAGGCTTCTTATCGCCGGATCAAAATATCGCAATTAGAGGCTGAACAGTTGAAAAAAGAGCAACTGCAAACACAGTTTGATTCTTTGAAGGAACAGGTAAACCCACATTTTTTATTCAACAGTTTAAACTCATTATCCTCCCTGATCGCGACTAACCCTGGTAAAGCGGAAGAGTTTGTAGAAGAAATGAGTAGGGTATATCGCTACCTGCTACGCAGCAATGAAGAGCAGTTAACAACACTGCAAAAGGAAATAGATTTTATTGAATCCTATAATCTTCTGCTGAAAACCCGGTTTGGCAGCGGCTTTCAGCCTGTGATAAGAATAGAAGAAGAATTAACGGAGTGGTTGCTTCCACCCATGACGCTGCAATTACTAATGGAAAATGCAGTAAAGCACAATATTGTAGACCCGGACACACCACTTATTGTACAGCTATATACACAAAATGAAAAGCTGGTAGTGAGCAACAATCTGCAAAAGAAAAATAAATCAGTGGTATCGAATAAAGTAGGATTGAGTAATATTATATCAAAATATGAATTACTGAACTATCCTGAAGTGGAGATTAAAGAAACTGATAATGAATTTATAGTGTCATTACCACTAATTAAAAATATTCAATAACACGATGGACGTATTAATTATTGAGGACGAACAATTAGGCGCTGAAAAACTGAGCCGCCTGCTTACCTCTATTGACGCTTCAATTAAGATAGCAGGAAATACCAGAAGCATTAAATCATCAGTAGAGTGGCTGTTGCAAAACAAGCATCCTGACATCATTTTGATGGACATTGAACTAACTGATGGACAGAGTTTCGAAATATTCAATCATATTACGATAAAAAGCATGGTTATCTTTACTACTTCCTATGATGAATATGCCTTACAGGCTTTTAAAGTAAATAGTGTTGATTATCTCTTAAAGCCCATCAAAAGAGAAGAATTGAAAAATGCACTGGACAAATACCAGCAGTGGCAGCAAAAATTCTCCACTTCTATACTGAATGTCAAGCAACTTGTCCAGGAATTGAAGCAACAACAACCTAAAGCATGGCGCTCCCGATTTTTAGTAAAGCAGGGACAAAAGCTGTTATCTGTTGAAACCCGCGACATCGCTTATTTTTATGCTGATGGGCGGTTGAGCTACTTTATTACATGGAACAAACAAAAGCATATAGTAGATTACACCATTGAAGACCTGGAACAGATGTTGGACCCTCAACAATTTTATCGTGTAAACCGGGGGTTCATCCTCCACATTAAATCTATCGCTCAAATCCACAATTACTTTAATGGGAAACTAAAATTAGAACTACAACCTAATATTGATAAGGAAGTTTTAATTAGCCGTGAAAAAGCCCCAGAATTTAAAGAATGGATGGGAAAATAGACATGTTCGACTTATTGTATGATACCAAGTATATAATACTGGTAGCGTAATAAAAATATTTTTTATCAATAACTACTATACCTACAGATCCTGTTAAATTGATTCCAATGTTTAACCGCCTGATCCGCTCGCCGGAATCTGCTTATTGATCAGTAAACTGGATAGTGAAACAGCGTGAACAGAAATTAAATTCCGGCTCAAATCCTGCAATCATGCTGATTTCGTAATTGCCTTCATAGGCAGTTCTTAACTTCAATATTTTACCTGTTGGAACATGCTTTGCTGTAACTGTATATTTTCCAATCGGTATATCCACAACCTGCGAATAGGTTCCACTGTTAGGCTGCTCACCTTTGCGTTTAATTACTTCTCCGGAATTTCCGTCAATCAAATTACCGATAGGCGCGAACGTAAACTCAATATTTTCTGAATCGTAGATCTCGCTTTCGGAATCGGCATACAAATAAGCAGTCCCACCATAAAATCCGACTAAGGGTGCGGGCTTTTCTCCCTCTAACTTCCATTGAAAATTAACAGTAGCACCGTCCACTCCGGCAAAAGCATTGTCCCTATCGGGATGCATATCCAGCTTTTTAAAATTTTTTCCTTCAAATGTTATGTCTATTTCCGCATATACTCTCCATGAGCCTATACCTACAGCTATCTCATAATTTCCATTGACATCTGTAATACCGGTAGTTCCGGAATTGTAATAAATAGTATTGTCAACAATAATTTTTGCACCCTGTATGGGATTGCCTTTGGTATCGGTAACTTTTCCTTTGACATATTTCTTGTCCGGGATTGGTAAATCTGTATCAACTTTGTCGCACGAATTGGCAAATAAGACTGTCATTAATAATAACTGTTTTATTTTTTAATATATTTCTGTTTTTATTTTTAGATTAATCACATAGAAGCATAGATTTTTACAGGTCTTCTGAATGATGCCCCTATAAACTATGCTTCTATCCAGCTTTGTTTGGAATAGGTGGTGATTTTATTTTTTAAGTGTTGCGATAGTTACAGGCTTATAAGATTCCCGGTATAATCCTGTGGCTACTACAGAAGCTCCCCACCCCATCCATGTACCGTTTTGCAAAAGAGCGAAACCAGTGCCGTGTCCTCCTTTAATGGATATTACTTTGCCAGGCAGTAATAATTTACCTGCTACATTAAAATCATGTCCTCTGTCACTGCCTAATCCTCCTACTTCGTTCCATCCCCAAACCATAATAGTGCTGTCTTTTAATAAAGCGATACAAACGGCATGGGCACTTATATCTACTGCGTTTTTTACATTGCTTACCGTTACAGGTACGGCGCTGAATGTTCCCGGCCCATTTGCTTTACTGCCATTACCTAACTGTCCTTTGTAATTAGTACCCCACGCTTTTACCGTACCACCTTTCAGTAATGCCAGACAGGTTTGTTCGTAAGAAGAAATAGCAACAGCATTTTCAATTCCTGGTACTTTTATAGGAGTGCTGGTATTTTTGATATCTCCGTTTCCGAGCCGTCCCATAGTTCCCGCTCCCCAGGTCCAAACGGTTCCGTCTTTCAGTAATGCCATTGCTCCCGAGATAGTCACAACGTTTTGTAAGCCGACGATTTTAGCGGGTTTCTTTACAGCAGAAAGTCTTGCAGCAGTTCCATTAGGAATTAATTTTTCGCCATTACCTGTAAGTCCTTGCGAACCTTTACCCCATGCAAGCAAGGTTCCATCTTTCAATAAGGCATACGATGTTTGATCATACACGGCAATACCTATGGCGTTGCTGATGCCTTCAACCTGTACCGGCTTCATGGAAGCGATACCTTTTCCTTTGTCGTCAATCAGGCTTTCACTGCCCAATTGAAACCGTTCATTATTGCCCCAGGCCCAAACCGTTCCGTCATTTTTCAATGCAAGTATGTGCCATTGTCCCGAACAGATTTCCTTTACATTATCTATTCCCGCAAAGGGTTGAGATTTTTCTCCGGGTTTGAAAAAAGAAAGCGTACCGTCCGGTTCCACTATATAATGGTGTTCGGAACCACTTGCTCCTTCCGACATAAACGAAGCAATCTGGTTTCGTTTAATTGTCTGTGTGCTTTGGGCAAAAGCAGTTATCTGCATAAGCAGAAATAATAACCCTGTGATAACTAGTCTTGTCATAATTGTTGTTATTAAAATTTTCCGGAACAAAAATGAGAGAAGATACAGCCCATTGTCAACGGCATTTACTGTGAATTGTTGATTGGGCAAGGTGAATTGTAATAGATGTATTGCTTGTTGAAATGTGGGTGTAGGAAAGAATATCTACAAACAATTCATTAGATTAACTAAATACAGGATAGAAAAAACAGACAATAAAAAAAATTAACCGATTGAAAAAAGTAATAAGGTTTTGCTATAATTAAGGGAGGGCCTTTTGGTATATTTGCTCAATAATTATATAAAATGAGCAAAGAAAATGCTATAAAGATATTTGATAAAAAGCAGGTGCGTACTCATTGGGATGAGGAGCAGGAGCTTTGGTACTTCTCTATTATTGATGTTATCGAAGTATTAACTGAAACAGATCGCCCTAGAAAATATTGGAGCGACCTGAAAACCAGGCTGAAAAAGGAAGGAAGTGAACTGTCCGAAAAAATCGGACAGTTGAAAATGCAAGCCCCAGATGGTAAAATGCGTATGACTGATGTTGCTGATACTGAACAACTTTTCCGCTTAATCCAGTCTATCCCGTCACCAAAGGCAGAACCGTTCAAAGTATGGTTGACAGAAGTTGCGTCAGAACGATTAGACGAAATGCAGGATCCCGAAATCACGATTGACAGGGCTTTGGAACAATACATGAAATTAGGTTATTCGGAAAACTGGATTAACCAACGCAAGGAGGAACCATTGCAGGCGATGCAAGAAAAGCAAGGTCTAAACAACTACGACAAACAAGCTATTGCGGCATTTCCTAATAATTAAGAACAAATAACAAACCATAATATCCTCCTAACAGGGAAGTAGCTTCCAGTGAGATTTGCATTGGCAGTTATGCTTTAATGCTTTATGAAAGATCCGTTTCATTCCTGCATATTGACCGTCCATTATTCATATTACAGTTCATTTACCATTTTCTACAATTCAATGGAATACAGTTATGTTAAGCAAGTGATAACAGCGATCTTTGGTATAGAATTATTATTAAAATGAAAAAGGTTTATAAAATATTACTTGGCGCTCTCGCCTTTATTATTATCGGCAGCGCTCTTACTGGTATATATATGACAGTATTTTTGCCGGATATCAGTCAGCCAATCGAAATTAAAATAGCACAAAGTCCCGAACGCATAGAACGCGGGCGTTATCTTGCCCATCATGTAACCGTGTGCATGGACTGTCATAGTTCGAGGGACTGGTCACAATTTGCCGGGCCATTATCAGGTAACCTGGGTGGTGGTGGAGAAAAGTTTGATAGGGATATGGGATTCCCAGGCACTATCTATGCACCCAATATCACACCTTCTAATTTGGGCGAGTGGACAGACGGTCAAATATTCAGAGCTATTACTACCGGTGTTGACAAAGACGGTAATGCGCTGTTTCCTGTAATGCCTTATCATCATTACGGTCAAATGGATAAAGAAGATATTTACAGCATTATTGCTTATATAAGAACACTCTCTCCTATCAAAAACAATATAGCAGAGCGTGAACTGGACTTTCCACTAAATTTTTTGGTTAATACCATGCCCAGGGAAGCACAACCAAAACCAAAGCCCAATGAAAACAACCGTTTAGCTTATGGCGCTTATCTTGTAAATGCTGCTGGTTGTGTAGATTGTCACAGCAAAACAGATAAAGGTTCCATCGTAAAGGGCTCCGAGTTTGGTGGTGGTATGGAGTTCAAACAACCGGCAGGTATTGTACGTTCGCCCAACATCACCCCGGATAAAGAAACAGGTATAGAAAATTGGACAGAAGAAACATTTGTGCAGAGTTTCAAAATATATGCGGACAGCAGTTACAAATCGCCCGAATATACACCCGATGATTTAAACAGTCCTATGCCCTGGCATATGTATTCGGGTATGAAAAAAGAAGATTTGGAAGCGATATATACTTATCTGCAAAGTATAAAGCCGATTGAAAATTCCGTGAACAGGTACGAAAAAAAGAAATAAAATGAAGATAGCTATTATAGGTGGCGGCATTGCAGGACTTACTACTGCAATAGCTTTTCAAAGAGCAGGGTATATTCCTATTGTTTTTGAAGCCGCAAATACATTAAAACCTGTAGGCGCAGGGTTAGCGCTTGCCGCCAATGCTATCAAAGCATTGGATAAGCTCGGTGTAAAAAATAAAGTAGTAGAAAAAGGAAAGATACTTTCATCATTTACTATAAAAGATGAAAAAGACAAAGTCATTACTCATACAGATAGCGTGAAGATAAGTCATGAATATGGTCTGGATAATTTCACTATACACCGGGCCGCATTACACGAAGCTCTGCTTTCTGAAATGACAGGAGTACAATTACATACCGGTAAAAAATGCGTTGATATTATTATTCGGAAAGATAATATCCAGTTGCTGTTTAAGGATGGAAGCAGTGTTGATACAGATTACCTCATCGTTGCCGACGGCATTCACTCTCCGGTAAGACAGAAGCTGCTTCCGGGATCTGTACCACGCTTTGCAGGGTATACGTGCTGGCGGGCAGTTATTGATAACAGTACTCTGAAAATAGATAACAGCTATGAGATCTGGGGAAGCAAAGGAAGATTTGGTGCAGTGCCGCTTGCAGACAATCAATTGTACTGGTTTGCAACAGTGAATAGCACAGCAAACAATGCTCGTTTCAAAAACTTTACACTTACCAACTTGAAAGAATGGTTCAGAGAATATCCTTACGAAACAGGATCTATACTCAGCCAAACTCCAGAAGATGCTTTGATATGGAATGACATCATTGATTTGAAGCCTATTCCAAAATATGCTTTTGGCAACATATTACTACTTGGCGATGCTGCTCATGCAACTACACCAAATATGGGACAAGGGGCTTGTCAGGCTATTGAAGATGCGGCAGTTTTGTATGATGAGCTTTTAAAAGGAGGTGAACTAAACAATATATTTCTCCACTTTGAAAAAAGAAGGCTTGCCCGCACTCACTTTATCACCAATCAATCTGCCCGAATAGGAAAAATCGCACAGGCTACTAATCCTATTATGATTAAGGTTCGCAATATACTATTCCGTTCTATACCGGCAAGTATAAAATATAAGCAATTCAAAAAACTATACAATACAGATTTCTAAATAAACCATCAACCTGTTCCGAACAAAACCTAATAAGAACATATCGGAGTGGGGCTACTATGTAAGTGATTAAATAAATATGCTCAATTGTCATTGATATGAATAAAAGAATTGTCATAATAGGCGGCGGATTCGGTGGAATGAATCTTATAAAAAGTCTATCAGGTACAAAAGGTATAGAAGTAATATTGGTAGACAGAAATAATTACAATTATTTTCCGCCACTTATTTACCAGGTAGCTTCCTCTTTCATTGAACCCTCCAACATCAGCTACCCATTCCGTAAAATGCTTCAGGGACAGGATAATGTACGTTTTTACCAGGGAACTTTTCTAAGTGTGGATATAACTCGAAATATAATTCATACCAGTGAGGGAATCCTCAACTATGATTATCTTGTGTTTGCACAAGGCACTCAACCCAATTACTTCGGTTTACCCTCTATTAGTGAAAAAGCTTTACCACTAAAAAATATCAATGATGCCTTGAAAATCAGAAATACTATTCTGAACAATATGGAGCAGGCCTGTAAAACAAGCGATGCCAGAGAGAGAAGAAAGCTAATGACTTTTGTTATCGCTGGTGGAGGTCCCACAGGTGTAGAGTTATCAGGTATGCTATCGGAGATGAACCGGAATATTCGTAAAAAGGACTATCCTGAATTAAACGATGACCCAATGCACATCTATCTCGTAGATGCAGCACAAACATTGCTTGGTTCAATGAGCCAAAAGTCACAGAAAGAAACACTTGCTGCACTGTCAGAGTTGGGCGTAAACATCAAGCTGTCCGTTGCGGTAAAAGATTTTAAAGAGGATGTCGTATATCTCTCTAACGAAGAGCAAATCATTGCGAAAACACTGATATGGGTATCAGGAGTTATTGCAAATGAGGTAAAAGGATTACCTCGAAATGCTGTACTGAAAAATAGGAGAATAGCTGTAAATGAATTTAACCGGGTAATGGAAACGTCCAAAGTTTTTGCTATCGGGGACATTTGTTACCAGGATACAGATACTGCATTCCCTAACGGGCATCCGCAAGTGGCTCAGGTGGCTATACAACAGGGAATCTTATTAGGAAAGAATTTTAAAAACATCATCAACGGTAAACCGCCTAAAGATTTTCGTTACAATGATAAAGGCAGTATGGCTATCATCAGTAAGTATAAAGCTGTAGCGGAATTACCAGTAGGATTTTTCAAAGGATTTATTGCCTGGTGGATATGGCTGGTCATACATATTTTACCTATTGCAGGATGTAAGAATAAGATAAAACTGGTTTGTAGCTGGTTGTGGAATTTTATATCCAATGATCCTACGTTGCGTTTAATTATCAATCCTCAAAAATACCCAACGGAAAAAGATATGTTTACCTAATATTCACATAGCATCAACCATCCATGCGCACAATCTTAGGAATAAATCGGCCGACAACATCCACAAGTGTCTGTTGACTTTTCATCACTACTTCTATATCCTTGTAGGCTTGTGGCGCTTCATCTAATCCTCCACCTAGCAAAACCACTTTATTTTTTGTCAGTGTTTCTCTCATTAGCTTCGGCGTAATAGAAGCTCTTGCTTTTGACCTGCTCATTTTTCTTCCAGCGCCATGAGAAGCTGAATTGAGAGACGTGCTTTCACCTTTTCCTTTAACTATAAATCCTGGTGCAGTCATTGAACCGGGAATAATACCCAGTATATTTTTCCCTGCTGGCGTGGCGCCTTTGCGGTGAACGATCACTTCCTTTCCATCAACAATTTCTTTCCAGGCTAAATTGTGATGATTCTCTATTCGCTTAACCGGCTGTCGACCGAGTGCTTCAGCAATAGTATCATGAATAATATGATGACTGGACTCCCTGTTTAGCAGGGTAACTGATAAGACTAATCCTGAACGTGTCAAAGGTGAAAAAATAAAAATCTCGGGAAAAACATTACTCTACTCGAAGATGATCATTATATTATTGACCGAATATTTTTATATAATTATTTCAAACACAATCGACACTTTACAGCCTTTGCTGCTCCTCTGTCTTATCACTGGTAGCTTTAAGCAGACTACCGCCCAACTGAAATACTAAGGAGAGAGAAAATCTTCTACTGTCGGGTTTATCATTATAATGATAATCTGTAAAGTCGGTTTTGGAGGTCGCTATATACCGGCTTGTATTAAGAATATCTCCTGCAGTTAGTTTAATGTGCAAACGATTATTATAAAAGGATTTTCGACCTCCAATATCAATATAATAGTTAGGCTGTGTAACATATATTCCCCGCAAATCGGTTGAATAATAATAAGCACCGATATCCACTTTATAGGATTTTGGTAAAGTAATTTCCTGTAATAAGGTTAGTGTTTGTGACCACTGAAATAATCGTTGCTCATTATTCCGCATGGTAATAGGATAAGTAGTATAATATGTGTTAGATAATAATTGAAGATCCCAAACAGAAAATATTGTCACGGGCAGCACGATTGACAAATCCAGACGTTGCCTGTTAGAAAAATTAGCGCTTTGGCTTCTTATCGTCACTCCGTTATTATCTATCTCCAATCTGCGGTTAATAAAATGCTGACTACTATTATAATTAATCGAGAAAACATATTTTTTCCTGATACTATATTGAATTGTATATATCCATGCCAGTTCAGGAAGAAGCCTGGGATTCCCGGCAAAATAAAAATATTGATCGGTATACCAGCGCACAGGATTTAAATGCGTATAGGCAGGCCGATTGATACGCCGGCTTATAGAAATATTAAGCGCCTGTTGATTGTTTAAATTCTGCTCAACTGAAAAAGAAGGAAAGAGTTGGGAATATTTCCAATGATTAGCCACATCTTCTACTACAGTATAGCCTCTCGCCTGTGTATGTTCAAAGCGCAACCCTGCATTGAGGCGTGTTCGCCGGTATTGTTTTCCCGCTGTGATATAGCTGGCAAAGATCTGTTCCTTATACATGAAATGATTGCTCATTTCGGGTATGGCCGTTTGTACTCCCCCAACAATAGAATCAAAACGATAATTATTATCATTGTCCACTTGTGCATATTTTACGCCGCCCTTCAATAATATTTCTTTCAGCGGCCATTCAATATCAGTTTTCAGGGAACGGATCTTTACTGAACCTGGTTGATGAGAAATTAATCTATTATCACCAACCAAATTATTCTCAGCATCGAAATAACGGGTGGTTAACAATCCATCAGAATAATTCCGGTACATGGTGTAATGAGCATCAGCAGTAATTTTTTTACCCATACTATCCATATCAAACTGATAATTCAGATTCATCGCATCGTAATGGTAAGGTTCCGTTAAAATGTTGTCCGATTTTATATAGGATTGCATATCTCCCGTGCTTTGCAGGGTATTAACAGTAGAATAATTATTGCTCTTGAAATCATCAAAATAACCGTGATAGTTTATTCCCAGTTTTTGCTTGGGATGCCATTGCCAATCAACACCAAAACGCCACGTATAATATTTGATCTTATAATGATATTCATTAGACCGATCCAGCATCAATTGATCTGTTGCTCTCTGTATGGTATTACCACTTTGATTCTGATAAAAACTGTGAGGAGTGTTATAATCCAGAGAAGTAAACAAACTGAATTTACTGGAAGACAGGCTTGCTAAAATATTTTCATTGCCCATCCAGTATTTACCCTTGCTTACTACCGAACGTAAGTCAAGCGCATAACCTTGTTTCTTTTTCTTTTTAGTAATTATGTTGATAATACCGCTATTGCCTGCTGCATCAAAGTCTGAAGAAGGATTAGCAATCAGTTCAACGCTGGCAATATCTTCTGCATTCCAACCTTTCAGGTAATTGGAAAGCTGGTTACCTGATAAATAAGTCATCTTACCATTGATCATTACGTTAACTCCCACTGACCCCTTAAATAAAATGTCTTCATTCTGATCTACATTTATTCCAGGTAGTTTTTTCAGTAGGTCAAGAACGTTCTGTCCACCGGTTAATGCTGATTTTTCCAGGTGCAAAACAAGCTTACCATTAACCATCTCCATAACCGGCGTTTTAGCTGTTACCACCACTTCTTCAAGTTGCAGGGACTGGGGCATCAAGACACAGTCCCACTGATAAGAAAGTGATTGCGCCACCAGGTGAATAGTATCCTGTTGTGACTTATACCCCATCTTTGATACGGTTAGTAAATACTTATCGGGCGACAGACGAGCTATATGATAACGTCCAGCACTATCCGAAATTACGCTTGTCACCAGCGTATTATTATTGTTTTCGATCCTGTGTAATACTATCTCTGCATAAGACAAAGCCTGGTCGCCAGTATCTTTTATTATACCTTTAATAGAAAGAGATTGTGCACTCACCTGTTTTCCTATCATGAAAAACACCAGGAACAATATGATGATAATGTTCTTTTTCATTCGATAAAAGCTTTTGAAAGAAGCCCGAAGCTCCCCCATCAAAACAATAGATTCATAAGAGTAATAGTAGTTAAAGACAATTCTTATACTACAGGGGGAGCGTGAAGAGAGAAGAAATATTTAGGAATAGAAGGGATATGCTGATACACCTTACAATTATATTCGGGTATAGTCGTAAATAGAATACGGAAACCGTACTCTAAAGGACAGTCATAAGATAATTGATGATGAATAACAAGGGCGCATTGACAGAGTACGCTATCAGCAGATACCTGTGGATAGTCTTTATTGATTGTCCTGTGATAGACATGAGCATGATCGGCCGTCAGTTCATGTAACCATTGCTGCGGGACTATACCGGTTAACAATAGCAACAACAGCAGTGCATTAACTACCGATTTTTGCCAGATGCAGGAATGTTTTTTATGAAACATTGTTGCAAAAATAAGATATAACCAGCATATACCAAAAAGGAAGCGGCAATATATCCTTCACGAACATGACCAAAATCATGCCCCTGGTGAGTAACAGTCATTCGATAAGCCCCGATAATCAATAAACTTTGCAGAATCAACAAATCAGTAAGAAAATGCAAAAGATATTATTATTAATAGATCAAGAGGGTTTCAACAAGAGCGCTTTTGAATTTGGCTGTTATCTTGCTAAGATGAACCGTTCGGCATTAACCGGCGTATTTATGGTTCCTGAGCCTTCTGTCAGCGCCACATACCCAAATAGATATTTTGTGGAAGGAGATGCTATTCCTGTCCTGCTTGCTGATGACTCTTCAGAAGAAAAATGGAGAACACAACTTGAAAATAATAAAAAAGAGTTTGCAATTGCGTGCAGTAAAAAAGGTATCAGGTGGAATGAATATACTCAGCCCATTCACAGTGTTGATGAACTGGTTAATGAAACAAGATTCACCGACCTGTTGATTGTAAATGCATGTTCAAGCTTCGATAAAACTTCTCAAACTCCTCCGTCCGACTGTGTAAAGGAAATCCTTTATAGGTCGGAGTGCCCGGTTGTGATCGCGCCACTTAACTTTACCGGCATAGATGAAGTTTTGTTTGCTTATGACGGTAGCGCTTCAGCAGTGTACGCCATGAAACAGTTTACCTATCTCTTCCCTGAACTTTCTGATACCAAAGCTGTATTTCTGGAAGTGAATGAAAAAGGCGAAGCTGCAATTACCGACCAGGAAAAGATCGGTGATTACCTGAAAATGCATTACTCTGCTATCGGATTTCATATTCTGTATGGAAAAGCAAGCGATGAACTATTCAGCTATCTGCTGGACAAAAAGAACATTTTTGTGGTTACAGGTGCGTATGGCAGATCGTTAGTATCATCCATATTAAGAAGAAGTACTGCTGAACTCCTATTGAAAGCAACAAATTTGCCTGTATTTATTGCCCATCATTAGAGTAGTTATAGGCTATTAAATGCTTTAAGCCCTGTTCGATTTTAACTGATATCAGTAAGGTATTGAGCGGCATATCAGGTAATTTTCTATCCTTCAGAAGTGTATGATGTTTCAGTCAATAATCAATTATGTAATTACTAATACGAGTTATTGAACTCATCATGGATCAGCCATATAAAATGGCCATGAATTAATGATATCTACAGATATTTTATATATAAACGGTATATTCATATTTTATACTGTTTAACTGATAACAATGGAATGGCATAAGAGAAACAGCAATGAAGTATTCCAGGTATTAAAATCGTCGTCATCCGGACTCACTACTACTCTCGCTACTCAACGCAAAAAAGAATACGGCCTTAACGAACTGGTAGAAAAAAAGAAGAAATCTGCGTTTATGTTTTTCATCGACCAGTTCAAGGATTTCATGATCATTATACTGGTCGCAGCAGCCATCATATCTGGTGTTCTTGGCGATGTTACTGATGCTATTATCATTGTGTTTATCGTATTGCTCAATGCTGTAGTGGGTTTTTTACAGGAGTATCGTGCTGAACAGGCAATGGATGCATTAAAGAAAATGTCGGCCCCTGAAAGCATAGTAATGCGGGATAATCAGACTGTATCTATAGCTTCTACCGAACTTGTGCCAGGAGATGTTGTCATCATGGAAGCCGGTGCATTAGTCCCTGCAGATATTCGTCTGTTTGAAACACATGCGTTTCGTGTGGACGAATCCTCCCTTACAGGCGAGTCTGTCCCCGTTGACAAGGCTACGGACCCTATAGACGATACAAATGTTCCTCTGGGCGATAGAATAAATATGGCTTATAAAGGAACGCAGGTAATTAATGGAAGAGCAAGTGGTGTAGTAGTGTCGACAGGAATGAAAACGGAAATCGGCCGCATTGCAGAAATGTTACAGGAAAAAGAAGCCGTTACTCCATTGCAAAAAAGAATGAATGATTTTGGCAAAAAGTTATCTATTATCATTCTTGCCATTTGTATTGTTCTGTTCGTAATGGGACTCGTGCGCGGTGAAGAACCTGTTCATATGTTATTGATTGCCATTTCTCTTGCTGTTGCTGCCATTCCTGAAGCATTACCTGCACTTATTACTGTCGCCCTGGCAAGAGGTGCGAAAAGACTCGTAAAGAAAAATGCACTTATCAGAAAATTACCTGCTGTCGAAACGCTGGGTTCTGTAACATTTATTTGCACAGATAAAACAGGAACGCTTACACAAAATAAAATGAAAGTGGTGCAGGTTGAACGGGATGAAAATGAATTGCTCTCTGGATCAAAATATATCCTCCATGATGTTTTAATGGCGCTTAATCATGATGTGAAAAAAAATGGTGACCATGAACTCACAGGAGATCCCACCGAAATAGCAGTAATCGATTTTCTTAATAAGCATTATGAGGTACAGGAAATGCAAAGAATAGAAAACGAATTACCACGTGTTGGCGAATTGCCTTTTGACTCAGATCGTAAATGTATGACGACCATACACCAACACGGTGAAAAATATATAGCCGTCTCTAAAGGTGCAGCAGAATCCATTGCCTCAAAATTAAATGACAATAATAAACAAAAAGATATTCTGCGTCATACAATGGAGATGGCTGGTCAGGGGTTAAGAGTAATTGCCTACGGATATAGAATATTGGATAATATTCCTGAAGAGCTTACTCCTGAAACTATCGAAAATGATTTAACCTATGCAGGTTTAACCGCAATGATCGATCCACCGAGAGAAGAAGTTAAAAAAGCCATCCTGGAATGTAAGCAGGCAGGTATTCAACCTGTAATGATCACCGGCGATCACCGCGAGACAGCCACCTCAATTGCCAGGGAATTACAAATTCTTTCGCAAGATGAGCTAACCATATCCGGAACGGAGTTAGAAAAAATGTCAAATGATGAATTGCGGGAAAAGGTTGAAAAAATAAAAGTGTATGCACGCGTTTCTCCCCAGCAAAAGCTCGACATTGTAAAGTCGCTGCAATCCAGAAAACATTTTGTAGCCATGACAGGTGATGGCGTTAACGATGCACCATCATTAAAAGCTGCTAATATTGGTATCGCGATGGGAATTACCGGAACAGATGTGAGCAAACAAGCGGCCCATATGATTTTGCTCGATGATAATTTCGCTACTATCGTCAATGCTATACGCGAGGGAAGAAGAATTTATGATAATATCCGTAAGTTCATTAAATACATTATGACCTGTAACGGCGCAGAAATTCTTACAATATTCTTTGCACCGTTGATAGGTCTTCCTATCCCTTTACAACCTATTCATATTTTATGGATCAATCTCGTAACTGATGGTCTTCCTGGTCTTGCGCTCTCTTCCGAAGGCGCAGAAAAAGATATTATGCAAAGACCACCGCGTAAAACAAATGAAAATGTATTTTCAGGAGGCGTAGGTATTCACGTGATTTGGGTAGGTGCACTGATGGCATTCATAACACTGGCCACACAAGCTCTTGCCATCAGGTCTGATAACACACATTGGCAAACAATGGTGTTTACCGTGCTTTCGCTGGCGCAACTGGGACATGTATTTGCTATCAGAAGCGACAAAACATTCATTTTCAGAAAAGGGATATTCTCCAACAAGCCGTTACTAGGAGCTATCCTATTTACTTTTGTCCTGCAACTGGGTGTTATTTATCTTCCTTTTGCTAATGAGATATTTCATACACAACCACTCTCCCTTTCAGAACTACTAATATGTATAGCTATTGCAGCCATCATCTTCCATGCCGTAGAGTTGGAAAAGTGGATAAAAAGAAAAAGGAAATAATAGGCGTCTTATTATAAACAATCATCGCCAGAAAAGATATTGTATCTTTAAAACCAAATTATACATATGAGATATCTTTCTTTCAAATTCCTTTTAATAGTTTTTTTTGCCATCACACAGACAACAATAGCTAAAAGTCAGAAAAAACTTACTGTATTAACATATAATGTGTATGAAGGATTTCAGAAAGATAGTTTACAAAAAGAAAAATTTAAAAAATGGGTTCAACAATTCAATCCTGATATAATCGCTTTCCAGGAGTTGAATGGTTTTACCCATACTCTGCTAGAGGAACTGGCAGCCGGTTACGGACATCCATATGTTGTATTGCAAAAAGATTGGGGGTATCCTGTGGGAATAACATCTCGGTATCCAATAACAGATATTGAAAAAAGATCCGATGATTTTACTATGGGATATATTTACGGAAGAATAATGGATTATCATTTTTTTGTTATTCACCTCAATCCTTTTCAATATCCAAAAAGACTAACGCAGATCAATAGCATTCTCGCCCAGGCAGACAGAATAAACAAAAAAGAAAAAATCATTATTCTTGGTGATTTTAATAGTCTTTCCTCTTCCGACAGTATGGCCTATGCAGGGGAGGAAAGAATGAGGATGATAAAAAATTATGAATCACTGAGGAGTGGAAAGTATGATGATTATTATGTGCTGAAAGATGGAAAAATAGATTATTCTACAATTGATGCTATGAAGGCTGCCGGATACACTGATGTTTTTGAATTGCATAATAAAGGATTCATTTCTTCATACGCCACCAAAAAATACAGTTTCAGAGAAGGTCCAACTGGAAAAGATATCCGCATTGATTATGTATGGTTGAACAAACCCCTAAGAGATAGAAGCCTTAGTGCCACAATAATAAAAGATGAAATAACCCATGAACTATCCGACCATTATCCAATGATAATAGAGCTTAAGCAATAAACGGCACTTTCACTTTGAAACTCTATAGACATCATTTTTAGTAGCAGCAGTTTTATAGCGAAGCGGGCTAACCCCTGTTTGTTCTTTAAATTTTCTGCAAAAATGGGAACTTGAACTATATCCACAGAGATAAGCTACATCAGCAATTGTTTTATCTGTCTGTATCAACATTTCACAAGCCTTTTCAATCCTAAGATCGTTTAATACCAAAGAAAAACTTTTTTTAGTTCTTTGTTTAAAAAAACGGCAAAAGCTTTGCTCAGTCATTCCGGCAATCTCAGCAACTTCACTAAGCATAATAGGTTTATGAAAATTATCCTTCATATATTTCAATACATCTATCAGCTTATCCGGGTAAAGATCTTCATAATATCCAGTCTCATTTTTAACAATAAAACTTTTATCAGTAGATATAGCGATAAGATTCATTATTTGCAATAATCCTTCTACTTTTTCAAAACCCTGCCTGGCAGAAAGATCAATCAACTTGTCAGCAATCATCTGCTTTGCCTCTCCCACAATACGAATTCCTTTCGATGATTGCCGGATCACCTCTCTTATCCCATCAAATTCTTTTAAAGCATTAAATACCTGAAAAAAAATTTTAGGATTAAAATAAGCAATAATTACTTCGGATTGTAAACCCGAACCTTCCTCATAGAAAGCGGGATCACTCAACCAGATATGGGGAACATTAGAGCCAATGAATACCATATCACCTGGTTCAAAAGACTCAACAATATTACCAATGATTCTTTTTCCATAACCCTTTAAAATAAAGGTTAATTGAAGCTCGGGATGTGAATGAAGACATGGTTTACTGTGAAAAGGAGACCAAAAAAAAGGCTGCTTACGTATCTCCACATGCATCATATCATTAATCAGTGGAGTAATCTCCGTCCTCAGTAGTTTCATGGCAATTAATACAATTATTATAACTAAGATACCTATTTTTTTATTGGTAAGAGACCTTTTATATACCAGTTTTAAATATTATTTACTAATACCTGTATGTAAGTACCCCTTTTCTCAGATAGCTCTTGGATGATTAATTTCACTGTTTATAATATTATTTTCCACTTGGCTGGTATTATATTATACCGTTCTATATGGCCATCTTGAGTAGATTTCCCAGACTGTATATATTGGATGATAATAGCCGCGATCCTGGTTCGGTGTTCAAAATCCTTTGATGTGAACCCCGAGACATTATCTGCACGAATAGCAACAAGCTTTCCTCCACGTTTTATGACGATTTAGAGATTATAGATAAAATAATGCAATTAGAGGATAAAAGCATTGAATACATTTCTTATTAACTCAAATAGATTTGCGGTAATAAATACTGCAAGCCAAATGGAAAAAAATAGCTTTACGCTACGTCTCGATGAGGTGGGTATTCATGATATTGATAAGGTCGGTGGAAAAAATGCCTCTCTCGGTGAGATGTTGAAAAATTTGACTTCAGTAGGCGTCAATATTCCACAGGGATTTGTTATCACGGTAAAAGCCTACCAGGAATTTATATTGTTTAATAAACTGGAAAGTACCATCGGCCATATTATTAATACCATCGACTACGATAACCTGGAATCTCTGCGCAGAGGCGGAGCCCAGGTAAGATTACTGATCAAAAACGGCAGATTTCCCAAAGAAATCAGTGAGGAAGTAATCGCCGCCTATGAGCGTATGTCCAAAGAATATAACCAGGAATTTACAGATGTGGCTGTAAGGTCTTCAGCGACTGCCGAAGATTTGCCTGACGCTTCCTTTGCCGGGCAGCAGGAAACTTATCTCAATGTAAGAGGACCGGCTTCACTGATGGATGCTGTCAGGAACTGTTTTTCAAGTCTGTTTACTGACAGGGCTATCAGCTACCGCAAATCATTCGGCTACGACCACTTCTCTGTTGGTCTAAGCCTTTGTGTACAAAAAATGGTTCGAAGTGACCTTGGAGCTTCGGGAGTGGCATTTAGTCTTGATACAGAAGCGGGATTTAAAGACGCCGTCGTCATCAATGGATCTTATGGACTCGGTGAAATGATTGTTCAGGGATCCGTTTCACCAGATGAATTCATCGTGTTCAAACCTGCCTTACAAAAAGGATTTTATTCTATCATAGAAAAGAAACTCGGCATCAAGGATAAAATGATGGTCTATGGAGATAAGTCGGATGAGAGAGTAAAAACAATTCCTACCGAGAAGGGTTTCCAGCAACGTTTTTGTATCAATGATGAACAGGTCATTCAGCTTGCCCAATGGGTAGTGACGATAGAAGAATATTATACCAGGTTAAGAGGGAAATGGACACCAATGGATGTTGAATGGGCGGTAGACGGTTTGTCAAAGCAACTTTTTATTGTTCAGGCCAGGCCGGAAACTGTTCATAGCCAGAAAGACTATGGCTTAATCACCGAATACACTATTGCCGATGAAGAACGTGCAGATAAAGTTATCATCAAAGGCATAGCAGTAGGTGATAAAATCGCAGGGGGGAAAGTAAATATTCTCTTTTCGTTGGACAAAAGAATAATCGAAGGACACGAATTTACTGCAGGAGACGTACTGGTTACTGATATGACCGATCCGGATTGGGAGCCGATTATGAAAAAAGCGTCTGCAATTGTCACTAATAAAGGCGGACGAACCTGTCATGCTGCTATTGTTGCCAGAGAACTGGGAGTGCCCGCCATAGTGGGTTGTGGAGAGGCTACTACAGTTTTGCAGGAAGGAAGCTGGGTAACAGTAAGCTGTGGCGAAGGGGAAACCGGTTTTGTATATGATGGCGACATTGCTTTTGAACGAAAAGAATACAACCTGCGGGATCTGCCTGACATCAACACCACGCTTATGTTGAATGTGGCATCCCCTTCCATGAGTTTTCAATTCTCACATTTGCCTAACAAAGGAGTCGGTCTTGCCCGTGAAGAATTCATTATTAACAATTATATCCAAATCCACCCGCTCGCGCTGCTTAAACACCATGAGTTAAATGATCCGGAACTATCAAAAGAAATAGAGAAGCGCATGTATGGGTATGAGAATGAGCAGGACTTTTTTATTAAAAAGCTTTCCTATGGTATTGCCAAAATCGCTTCTTCTTTTTATCCTGAAAAGGTAATAGTCAGATTCAGCGATTTTAAGACAAATGAATATTACAATCTTTTGGGTGGACATTATTTTGAACCCAATGAAGAAAATCCCATGCTCGGTTGGCGGGGGGCATCCCGTTACTATTCGCCGGACTATAAGGAAGCTTTTGGATTGGAGTGTAAGGCCATTAAAATTGTCAGAGAAGAAATAGGTTTGGAAAACGTGGTAGTCATGATCCCTTTTTGTAGAACGGTAAAAGAGTTGCAAAAAGTTAAGGCTGTGATGAAAGAATTCGGGCTGGAAAGAGGAAAAAACGGATTGGAAATTTACCTGATGGCGGAATTACCGTCAAATATTATTCTGGCTGAAGAATTTGCTAAACATATTGATGGCTTTTCCATTGGTTCCAACGATTTAACGCAGTTAACCCTCGGGCTTGACAGGGATTCATCGCTGGTGGCACATTTATACGACGAAAGAGATGAAGCCGTAAAATTCATGATCGCCACACTAATCGAAACAGCTAAGCGTAATAAGGTAAAGGTTGGGATTTGCGGACAGGGGCCATCCGATTTTCCCGATTTTGCTCAATTCCTCGTTGAACAAGGTATTGACAGTATATCTGTAACACCAGATTCAGTAATTAAAACTATTAAAGCCATCGCTTCTGTAGAAGCATCAATACAGCAAAAATTGTAACTGCTTGGGCATAAGAACTGCTTGAACAGATCCATCAAAATGATATAACCCCATGAATGCTGATATCTGCAATGAGAAGAAAACACTTGACGAATTCAGGTTAGCTGAACTAAGGCTATATCCCAACGCAACCGGTGAACTAAGTAATTTACTCAGAGAAATAGCGCTTGCAGCTAAAAGAATTCACGCTGTTGTGTCGCGTAACAGTAAAAATGAAGAACATGATAGTGTAATGATCCGCAATACTTCCGGGGAAACGCTCAAGTACATAGATAAGTATGCCAACAACCAGCTATTGGCCGTTCTTAAAAATAGTCTGAGCTGTGCCGGCGCGGCCAGTGAAGAAGAAGAAAATATGCTGGTATTTGATAACCGGGAAAATAACAAGAGCAAATATGTTGTCATGTTTGACCCCATAGATGGAAGTGCCAATGGTGATAATTGCATAACTTTTGGGACTGTATTTGGTATTTACAGAAGATGTTCTCCATTAGGGCAGCCCTGTACAAAAGAGGATTTCTTACAAACAGGACGGCATCTGACCGCTGCCG
>CAZSFY010000019.1:0-71251 GCA_964606315.1 uncultured Chitinophagaceae bacterium
CCTAAAAAACTAAAATCCCTAAGTTGTCCGATCAAATATTACCTATTACAAATAATCAGAGCGTCCGGTTATTTTTATTAAACCATTTGTTGAACCACCAGGTGTGATAATCATTTTTCCACCTGGTGTGTTTATTTATAGACTCTTCTCCGGCTCCAAAGGGATATAACATACCAATAGCATCCATCTCTCTGAAAATAGTTCTTGTTTCTTCAACTGAATAATGCTGCCGTCCATAGCCATGTTCAATGAAGTAATCTATTAGTTTTTGTTTGGCGGCATCCCGTCCTTCTCTTTTCCAGCTTCCACAGGAAATATTATCCATAAAATCGATAAGCAATTGTTTGGGCGTAACTTCCATTAACCTGCATAAAAGCAGGAACTGGTAGGGTAGTGTAAAACGAAACTCAGCGTTTCGCAGGTATTCATCTTTTTGCCAATCAGCCTCAGGAGGTAATCGTTTATTCACGGTAAAGATTTTTATCAAAACTAAGTATATCACATAAATAATCAACTTATCTTTATAAAAAATATATAAAAAAGCATTGGATAGGAAAAAGTACAACAGAATAAAAGCAGTACTGGCAGAACAGCAGAAAACAAATATGTGGCTGGCAGAAAAACTGGATATGAGTCCTAATACCGTATCCAAATGGTGTACAAACCATATGCAGCCTACCATTGAAACCTTATTCAGAATTGCCGCTGCTCTTGATGTGGAGGCAAGAGAACTGTTGGTCTTGTCCAAACAGCATTGAATATCATAGGTAACGCAGGTATAATATTAGCATATGGTATCATTTATTTATTCACTATAAAATATCTGTTATGGCTGTTATTTGGAAAATAGATCCTGCACATTCAGAGATCCAGTTCAAGGTTAAGCATTTGATGCTTACTACAATAACAGGGACCTTCAAAAAATTCGACTGCACGGTTGAAACAGAAACAGAAGATTTTAACAGCACTATTAATGTAATATTCACCGCCGATGTGGATTCAATAAGTACCAATAATGAGCAAAGGGATACACATTTAAAGTCGAATGAGTTCTTCGACATGGAGAAATATGGGCAGGTATTATTTACTGGTACCCGGTTCGATATGCTACAGTCTGAAGCTACCCTTCACGGTAATCTGACTATAAGAGGAGTGACAAAACCTGTGATGCTCAATGTGGAACTCGCCGGTACAGCAATTGATCCTTACGGACAGAAAAAAGCTGGTTTTATTGTAACCGGTAAAATCAGCCGTAAAGAATTTGGTTTAACCTGGAATGCTGTAACAGAAACCGGTAGTATTGTAGTAGGCGATGAAATTAAAATAAATGCTGAAATTCAGTTGGTCGGGCAACGTTGATTTTAACGGGAGAGGTTGATTAAATTTGTAATTTGTGCAGCTATGCAAAAGAATGTTTTCTTCTCTCTAATTGCTCTGAGTATTTTTTTGGCTTATTGCGCTCAGGATAAAACCAGGATATCACAAGTTTCCCCTATCAGCTTTACTTCTCTTCCATCCTCTCAAACCAATATAACCTTTAATAATATAATTACGGAAGATGATTCGGTAAATCTGATATACAGCGCATATGCTTATATGGGAGCAGGGGTTGGAGTAGGAGATTTTAATAATGACGGACTACCGGATATCTTTTTTGGGGCTAGCCAGGAATCGTCCAAACTCTATATCAATAAAGGGAATTTTGTTTTTGAAGATATTACGGTTGCGGCCGGAGTACAAACTTCTTCATGGATAACAGGAGTGACCATAGTTGATATTAACGGCGACGGATTTGATGATATCTATCTTTGTGCTTCATATTGGAGCGATCCTTCGAAAAGAGAAAATAAGCTCTTTATTAATGATGGTAATCTGCACTTTACTGAAATGTCGGCCGCATATGGACTTAATGATAATTCATTTTCCACTCTGGCTGTATTTTTGGATTATGATAAGGATGGTGATCTTGATATGTACCTGGTTAACCATTTTAATGATCACAAAACCTCTAACAATATTATACCACGAAAAACTTCGATTACCTCCCCTATAAGAGATAAACTTTTCAGGAATAATGGTATTGACAAGAAAAAAGGACACCCTGTTTTTGAGGACGTTTCCCTGTCGGCAGGCATACTGGAAAACGGTTACGGATTAGGAGTAGCTGTTTCAGATATTAATAATGATGGGTGGCCAGATCTCTATGTAGCTAACGATTATCTGGAGAATGATGTGTTATGGATAAATAACAGGAATGGTACGTTTACTAATACCATAAAAAAATCTGCCAGGTATCAAAGCTACTCAAGTATGGGAGTAGATGCTGGTGATATTAACAATGATGGTTATTCGGACATTATATCCCTGGATATGATGCCCCAGGATAATTACCGGAATAAAATGATGTATTCTTTTATGAGCTATGACCGGTTTGTAATGGAAAGAAGAGCAGGATATGAACCGCAATTCGTCAGAAACATGCTTCAACTGAACAATGGCGTACGCTATATGAATGATACCCCTGTCGTTTTTTTCAGTGAAGTGGGGCGGTTAGCCGGAATAGCCGAAACGGATTGGAGTTGGAGTGTACTGATGGCTGACTTTGACAATGATGGCTGGAATGATATTCATATCACTAATGGAATGGGAAAAGATATGATCAACAGCGATTTTATCACATATTACGCTTCTTCGGTACGCCAGTCTACATCCGACTTTAAAGAGTATTATAAACATATCCGGCAGAAATTGAATTCCTACGGTACTGTGGAATTATATAATTATTGCTATAGAAATAATGGTGGGCTGAGTTTTACTGATGTTTCAGCTATCAGCGGTATTGGTGATTCAGCTATTTCTAATGGTTGTGTCTACGCTGATCTGGATAATGATGGTGATCTGGATCTGGTGGTAAATAATATCAATAAAGAAGCTTTTGTGCTAAAAAATAATGCAAGAAATGCTTTAAGCGATTCCCTGAATAATTTTCTAATGGTATCATTAAAGGGATATGCATTGAACACAGATGGATTAGGCGCTAAAGTATACTTGTATAATGATAGTAAAATGCAGGTACGGGAAAAATTTCCTGTTAGAGGATATCTTTCTACGGTAGAATCAAGATTGCATTTTGGATTAGGAGCAGCAACAAGCATTGATTCACTGCGTGTAGTATGGCCCGATGGGAAACAGGAAATACTGTACAATATAAAAGTTAATGAAGTAATACAGTTGGACTATAAAAATGCTTCAGGTGATTTTTATAAGATTCCCGAAATAAAGCCTGTGCATTATGTAAAAAATATATCCAGCAGCATGGGGCTTGACTTCACCCATAAAGAAATGTTTTTTTATGACTATGGCTATCAGCAGCTATTACCACAGAAATATTCTCAATTGGGTCCATTTATTACGCAGGGAGATATTAATGGCGATGGACTAACAGATTTTTTTATTGGCGGAGGAAGAAGTCAGTGGGGTAAATTTTATATCCAGCAGCGCGATGGAAATTTTGTGTCTAAGGAATTAGGAACGGGTACTAAACTGCAGGAGGATTTAGGCTGCTTGCTTTTTGATGCTGATGGCGATAATGACCTTGATCTTTTTATTAATAGCGGTGGAGTAGAAGCGGAGTTAGGTTCATCAGATTATCTTCCCAGGCTTTATCTAAATGATGGGAAGGGAAATTTTTCCCTGGCGTCTGATGCTCTTCCACAAACAATATTTACCAGTGCCCAGGCAGTGGCTGCTGCCGACTATGATGGCGATGGAGACCTTGACTTGTTTATAGGCGGAAGAATAACACCGCGTCAATACCCGGTTATTCCCAATAGCTACATCTTAAGAAACGATGGAGGTAAATTTTCTATCGTTACTGCAGAAGTTTGTCCTGAACTGGAAAATGCCGGTATGATCACCGCTGCCATTTGGCAGGATATAGATGGTGATAATAAACCGGATCTTATTGTTGCCGGAGAATGGATGCCGGTAAAAATATTTAAGAATACAGGAAGCAGGCTTACTGATATAACAGGGTCTTCGGGCCTGGCTAAATACAAGGGCCAGTGGAGAAGCCTTCATCTTGCAGATATTGATAATGATGGAGATCTTGATATTGTAGCCGGTAATCTTGGTTTAAATAATCACTATTATAATTCAGAGGAGTATCCCATAAAAATGTTTGCGAAGGATATTGATGGTAATGGTAGTATTGACCCCATTATAGCCTATTACAGGAAAGGGCTTAATGGTGAAAAGGACCTGTTCCCGGCGATTACCAGGGAGCAATTTGCTGCACAGATACCATTGGTAAAAAAGAAATTTCTGTATAATAATGACTATGCAGTGAGCAATATGGATGCAGTGCTTAGCGGTACATCGCGTGATGATTTACTTGAATTTACCTGCAATGAAACTAAAACTGTGTGGTTTGAAAATACGGGCAGCAATAAATTTACCCTTCATGCATTACCTGTTGAAGCACAGTTCGCCCCTGTAAATGCTATAGCTAGCTTTGATGTGAATGCTGATGGCAAACTCGATTTGATTATTGCCGGAAATGAATATCAGACCGAAGTAATGACTGGTCAGTATAGCGCTTCCTATGGTTTAATATTATTGGGAGACGGAAAAGGAAGCTTCAATCCGTTACGTCCTGTAGAATCGGGGTTAATAATTGACGGCGATGTAAAGGATTTAAAAGTTTTCACTACAAATAAGAATGAACATATTATTTTAGCAGCGGTTAATGCAGATCAGCTACAATCATTTCTTTTGAAATAATATAATTTTTTAGCATGCGTAGTGTTTTTTTGTTTTGTTTGGCAATATCGATTGCATTTGTTTCTAATGTTTTTGCTACTGACTCCGTTCAGATTGTTTCTCCTTTTTCGAGAATAGTTTATCAGCGGGACTTAAATAATGAGGCTGTTATTCCTGTAAGAGGTTATTGTCCCGCTAATACAACAACCGTTCAGGCGAGGCTGGTAGCGCGTGGTGAAGGTCAGGGTACTACTACAAAATGGATGACCATAAATCTTTTCCCGGGCAAAGGAAAATTCTCTGGTTTTATAACAGCGCCGGCCGGATGGTATAACCTGGAAGTAGTGGCCAGGCAAAAGAAAAAACAAATTGCTGTTACCACCCTCGAGCGTATAGGAGTAGGAGAAGTATTTATTGCTGTGGGACATTCTGTTGCCCAGGGTGGTGAAATTAATGCCGAAGGCGCTAAAGATGACAGAGTGAGCACTGTTCCGGCTAATAATAAATCGGATGAGTTTAATAATTTTTATTTGAAAACAGGCGACCTCCAATATTTGCCTGGTTTGGTTTTCTCCCATGCTTCGACTGGTGTAGGATTGGCTCCCTTTGGAAGTAACACCTATTTCTGGTCGGCTTTTGCTGATTACGTGGCTCAAAAAAATAATGTACCTGTCCTTATTCTGAATGCAGCATTTGGTGGTACCAGTCTTGAGCACTGGGCAAAGTCATCCCAGGGAGAACAGTTTGAACACGGGTTTGTGAGATCCGGGATAAGAATGCCTTATATCAACCTGTACAATGCATTAAAAAAATATGGCGCAGTAACTGGTGTGCGGGCATTACTGTCCGACCAGGGTCAGAATGATACCGGTAGGCCCAATGCTGACAGCATATTCAATGATTATAAAACTTTTCTTCAGCAGGCGCGTAAAGATATAGGTTATGAACAACTGGCTATTGTTGTGAACAGACAGACCCAACCTCATGCTCCCTGGGTAAGAACAGTACAGGAAAGAATGTTAAAAGAAGCTAATACTTTTCCTGGCCCGGACTATGATAAGGATCTCGTTAAGGAAGACCGTTACGATGGTATTCATTTGAGTGAGCAGGGAGTGAAAAAAGCGGCGGTATTATGGTCGGATGCTTTAACTCCTGAGTTCTTCTCTACAGCAAAACCCTGGATTCCCGATTTTAAATGATTATTTTACGATAAATGTAGTTAAGGCGGTGACATTTTGATGATTGTACTTGTGATAATTTCGACTCCCTGCGATGAAGTGCCGTATTTATCAGATACTACTACTATTATTGTTTGTGATTCAGGGGCGAATACATGCCCAAAAGACAATCCCGTTATATACTGGTGATATACCTAATGCTATTCAATCGCCTGACAAAGAATATAGTAAAGGAGATGATCTGCAGATATTTGATGTCAGCGTTCCTACACTTACCGTGTATCTCCCTGCTGCACAAATGCAACCGACTCCTGTTGTGGTAATTTGTCCGGGTGGAGGGTACGGCAGTTTGTATATTGACCGCGAAGGTCATAAAATGGCGAAGGTCTTTGCAGCGAAAGGTATAGCAGCTGTTGTCTTGAAGTATCGACTCCCTTCCGATGAGACCATGAAGGATCGCACAATGGGTCCTTTGCAAGATGCTCATCAGGCTATTAAGCTATTGAGGAAGCGGGCTGATAAGTATAATATTGATGTTAATAAAGTTGGCATTATGGGCTTTTCTGCTGGTGGACACCTGGCTGCTTCTGCAGGAGTATTGTTTACCTGTAAGGATGAACGCCCTGATTTTATGATCTTAATTTATCCTGTTATTACTATGGATACTGTTGTAGGGCATAAAGGTTCTGTTTTTAATTTACTGGGCAATAATCCTACTTTGGAAAACGTTCGGAAATTTTCTCTTGAGTTGCAGGTAAAAAAGGACACTCCTCCAACATTTATCACTGTTGCATCGGATGATTTTTTACTAAGCAACACTATGCTGTTCAGTGCTGCTCTGCAACAAAATGCTATTCCTTTCGAATCTCATATTTTTTCCAAAGGAAACCATGGGTACATAAAGTATCCGGCGTTTGAAGATTGGACAAAGCTGATATTCGACTGGCTGAAGGCTGAAGGCCACTGGAAAGGTTAACCTAATTTTATAACCAAATCCATTTATATGACAGATTTTTAATCAAAATGTATAGATAATTAGAGAACATATCTTGTTAACGGCAGAACATTTTGCTTTTTATAAATACTTTAAGTTTATTTTTTATTTAACAACCAAAGCTAAACTGTTTTCAATCATGCCATCATTCTTCTTCTTAACCCATTTTCTAAAAACGATAAAATGCATATGAGAAAAAAAATCCTACAGCTTATTGTAATTCTCGTTGCCGTTTGTCAAATGCAGGCTATTGCACAAACAAACAGGGTAACAGGTCGGGTTATAGGCCCGGACAACAATCCTGTAGCAGGTGCCAGCGTTAGTATCGGCGGTACCACTTCGGGAACGATTACCGATGAGAACGGTAATTTCAGTCTTACGGCTCCTGCAGGAGCTTCTTTGCTTATCAGCGCTATTAACTTTACAGATCAGACTGTAAAAGTTGATGGCCGTTCTGTAATTAATGTTACGCTTGCTGCCGGTCAGTCTGCCGGTCTCGATGAAGTTGTCGTAACTGGTTACACAGCCCAAAGAAAAAAGGATATCGTAGGCGCTGTATCAGTGGTTGACGTTAAAGCTTTAAAAGCCGTACCGTCAGGATCTGCTATATCCGCGTTACAGGGACAGGCTTCAGGAGTGAATATAATAAACAATGGTTCTCCTGGTTCGACTAGTAATATTCTTATAAGAGGTGTTACTGGTTTTGCTAATAATCCTCTGGTATTAATTGACGGAGTGCAAGGAGAGATCAACGACGTTCCTGCGATTGATGTTGAGTCCATCCAGGTATTAAAAGATGCCAGTGCAGCAGCTATTTACGGTGCTCGCGGTTCGAATGGTGTAATTGTTATTACTACTAAAAAAGGTAAATCGGGTGCTCCTTCAGTAGTGTACGACTCTTATTATAATGTACAGATGCCCCGCAGCTTAAAAAAACTGGATTTATTAAACACTGAAGATTGGGGTGAAATTTACAGAACAGTTTCTCCTGCAACTGAAATATTTGCAGGTAACAGTATCAAAGATTTTACTTACAGAATGCCAGGGGGTACAAGAGGCGCTGCTAATGCCGGAGATGCGGTTGTTGCAGCTTCAAACTACGATTTGCGTATCAAGCAGCCTGGTCAGTCTTATATTATTCAACCGGTAATGAACCAGGAGGCTGGCAGTTTTTATGATGCACTTACCAGGAGCGCTTTGATGCAGCAGCACAACGTTACTGCCAGTGGTGGTAGCGATAGAGCTAACTATCTCCTCTCTCTGGGATTTATTGATCATCAGGGAACTATTATTAATACTTTCATGAGAAGATATACTGCCAGGATCAATACCACATTTAAGGTTCGTGAGAATATTCGTATCGGCGAAAACCTGAATATATATTATAGAAATAATCCCGGTGGTGTTCCTGCTAATGGAGCATTTGGCCCTATTCAGGCTGCTATTATGACGGTACCGTTTATGCCTATTTATGATATAGCGGGCAACTATGGCGGTACTTATGCTCAGCCGTCTAATCTGGAATCGGGCGACTGGGGAAATCCTTTGGCTACTGTTGACTACCTGTACCAAAACCGGAACAGAAGTTATGGCATGCAGGGAAATGCTTTCCTGGAGATTGACTTTTTGAAAAATCTCACTTTTAAGAGTGTGTTTGGCGGTACAATAGATAACTACTATAATCAGTCTTATTCTCCTCGTGCCTATTGGTCTAGAGAAGGCGGTGGTGCTGATGCACTGAGAGAATATTCTGGTTTTCGTACTCTGGCACAGTTTACCAATACTTTGAATTATAAGAAGGAATTCGGCTTACATAATCTGAATGTATTAGTAGGTACGGAAGCCATCGAAGTAAAACGGAGACAACTGTATGGTCGTGGTGATGATTTTTACTTAAATACAACCCAGTACCTTGTGCTGCAAAGCGCCGGTAATAGGAACTTTCCTGCCGGTAACGGAGAGAATGCTGCATCAGATGGTGTGGGAGAAGAGGCTATGTTTTCATTAATGGGTAGACTTGATTACCAGTATAATGATAAATGGCTGGCAACCTTTACAGCCAGAAGAGATGGTTTCTCCTCTTTTGGTCCTGACAGCAAATATGGTAACTTTTATTCGGTAGCATTGGGATGGAGAATCAGCCAGGAAAACTTCATGAAGAATGTGATCTGGGTGAATGACCTGAAGATACGTGGCAGCTATGGAGAAGTAGGAAATAAGGAGGCCGTGCCACCTTATAATGCCTACTCAGTTTATGCAACCGACCCAAGATTTTCTTACTATGATATTGGAGGTACCACAAATTCCCTTATAAGTGGATTCTTTCCGCGTACTTATGGTAATGCTATTACTTCATGGGAAACAAATAGACAATTTAACGTTGGTTTCGACGCGACTTTATTCAATAATAAATTCGACATTACCGCAGATTACTTTATAAAAAGAACTGATGGCCTTCTAAGACAAATAGGTTTATCAGGTACTGCAGGTGAAGGACTGTCGCCCCGAATCAACTTTGGAGATATTGAAAATAAAGGTATTGATATCAATACCACTTATCGTGCAAGATTCTCCAATGATTTTAGCATGAGCTTTGGAGTGAACTTCACTACTTATAAGAATAGAATCGTTGAGCTTCCTGATCCGGGCTATTATGATGAAGGCTCTATGAGAATGGCCAGCGGTGGTGAAATGGGAGCTTTCTTCGGGTATAAAATTGTTGGTATTTTCAGAGACCAGAGAGATCTTGATAATTCTCCGGCCCAGCAGGACAAAGCTTTGGGAAGGTGGATGTATCAGGACACAGATGGTAACGGTACGATCAATTCACTCGACCGTACTTTCCTGGGAAGTCCTAATCCGGATTTTGTCGTAGGCTTGAATGTTGCCGGAAATCTGAAAAAATTTGACTTCCAGGTTACATTCTACTCCGCTGTAGGTCAGGATATTAATAATGGTCTGTTTGAAGCAGGGTTAGGTTCTTGGGAAAGTACCTCTAGCTCTAAAGCAGGAATTGTTCGTGATGCCTGGTCTCCAAGCAATCCCAACGGTACTTGGAAAATAGCAGAAAATTCTCGTAACTTTAGTAACTCGTCTGATTTCAATGATCAATATCTGGAAAAAGGCTCTTTCCTGAGATTGCGTAACCTTCAGATAGGATATACGTTTAGCGGTGGAAATCTTAACAATGTTGGATTAAATAGTGTGAGAGTATTTGTAGGTGGAACTAACCTGTTTTTGATTACCAAGTATAGCGGATTGGATCCTGAAGTAACCGGTGGATTTGTAGGACTTAATGCTAGCGATGCCGGATCCTATTTTCAAAATCCCGGTGTTGTTGGAGGATTAAGAGTTAGCTTTTAAAGTCATAAATTGAAAATCAAATGAAAATCAATAAAAATAAAATAATTCTTGCTGCAGGCCTTGGGCTTGGAGCATTTACGATCTTCTCCTGTACAAAGGACTTCCTGGAGAAGCCGCCGGTGGGAGCTATCAGTAACGCTGACTTAGCTAACAAGACAGGAGTGGAGGGTATGCTTATTGCTGCTTATTCTATGCTTGATGGTACGGGAATAGATGACTGGATGATTGATCCACACAGAACTACTGTCTGGAACCCATGGTTAGGTAGTGGTGCCGCTGATGAGGCCCATAAAGGTGGTGCTCCCGGCCAACAAACTGACAGGCGTCAGATTGAAGCCAAGACATATACGCCTACTAATGAGATTCTGGATAATAAATGGAAAGTTTTATACGGCGCTGTACAACGTGCTAATGAAGTATTAAGACTGTTAGCGCAGGTAACTGACGGTACTATTACTGATCAGGAAGCCGTACAAATTACAGCAGAGGCCAGATTCCTTCGTGCCGTTAACCATTACGAGCTGGCAAAGGTATACTATAATGTACCGTATGTTGATGAAACCATCACGCCTGCCAATAACAACGTGAAAGTTCCTAATACGCAGGATCAGAGTGTTATCCCAGAGGTTTGGTCTAAAATCGAAGAAGATCTTCAGTTTGCTATAAGCAATTTGACACCTACTAACGCGCAGGTAGGACGCGCTACAAGCTGGGCGGCCAAGGCTTTCTTAGCTAAGGCATATATGCAGCAAGCCAAACTGGATGAAGCATTACCTGTATTAACAGATCTTATTCAGAATGGGGTAACCTCACAAGGTGCAAAGTATGATTTGCAGCCTGAGTATGCTACTCTATTCCAGGCTGAATATAAAAATGGTGTAGAGTCTGTTTTTGCTGTACAGATGTCAGTTAAAGAAGGTGGTGGTGCTAATGGCGCTAACGGGAACGATGGTATGAGCTTTAACTATCCACCATGGATTGGCGCTGCAGGATGGGGATTCCAACCATCATTTAATATGGTAAATACTTATAGAGTAGATGGTGACGGACTTCCTTTTCTGGATACATACAACGATGTGAACGTAAAACATAACTTTGGTTTGGATCAGTCCTTACCCTATACTCCTGAAACAGCTCCTCTTGATCCACGTCTTGATTGGACTGTAGGAAGAAAAGGCCTCCCTTATCACGATTGGGGACTTATGATTCAGGCTCCTGATGTTAGCGGTGGTCCTTACTGGGGTAAAAAATGGGTATATTTCCAGTCTAGCTCTAACAGAGAAGTTATTGATGGATGGAAAGCAGCGAGTGCTATAAACTTCCCAATGATTCGTTTTGCTGATATACTGCTGATGGCTGCCGAAGCTGAAGTAGAAGTAGGAAGTCTCAGCCAGGCGTTGACATATGTTAACCGTGTTCGTACAAGAGCTGCTAATCCGAATGGTTTCCTTAAAACCTATCTGGACAATAGTGATCCTGCGGGAGGATTTTCCAACGTTCCTGCTGCCGACTATGAAGTTGGTCAATACTCCTCATTCCCTGATAAGGACTTTGCCAGAAAAGCAGTGAGGTTCGAAAGAAGACTTGAACTGGCTACAGAAGGCCATCGCTTCTTTGATCTTCAACGTTACGATCGTATAAATAAGAAATACAGTATAAGTCCG
The DNA here is from genome assembly GCA_964606315.1 of uncultured Chitinophagaceae bacterium. Classification (GTDB taxonomy): domain Bacteria; phylum Bacteroidota; class Bacteroidia; order Chitinophagales; family Chitinophagaceae; genus Flavitalea. The sequence continues at coordinate 11,961 of CAZSFY010000019.1, forward strand.
ACAAACTATATGGCTGATGTATTGAATGCTTATATGACATCCGAACCTCTTAAGTATGAAGCTGCTCTCGGTGGCCTTACTTATGAGATTCTTAAAGGAGCTTCCTTTACTGCAGGAAAACATGAAATATATGCTATTCCTCAGTCGGAAATAGACAGATCAGCGATAAGTGGTGAGCTTACGCTAAAACAGAATCCTGGTCATAATTAATATTTAATATTTCAATAAAACTTAAAAGAGGTAGGGACTTTGGTCTCTGCCTCTTTTAAATTATAGCCTATCCTATATAAACAGATAAAATTTCATTCTTGTAAATTCCCAATTGAAAATTTATCGTAGTAAGTTGCATCCTGTTATCGAAAACAATTACATGTAATGAAATATTTAAGCATTCTACCAATTGTTGTCTTTTTTGTTGCCTGCAGCAGTGATCGATCCACGCTTTTTAATAAACTTCCCTCTTCTAAAACAGGTATACGCTTCAATAATGTGATCATCGAGAATGATTCGGTGAACCCTCTTACAGAAGTTAATATTTATAATGGCGGTGGAGTAGGAGCGGGTGATTTTAATAATGATGGACTGATCGATTTGTATTTCACTGCCAATATGGTACCTGATCAGTTGTATCTGAACAAAGGTAACATGCGGTTTGAAGATATTTCAGAGGCTGCGGGAATTGCTACAAAAGATAAATGGTCGAGAGGTGTCTCAGTGGTGGATATCAATAATGATGGATGGCAAGATATCTATATTTCTGTGGCGGTTGTAAAGGATGCTGAAAAAAGAAAAAACCTGCTCTATGTAAACCAGGGCCCCGACAAAAACGGAATACCTGTATTTAAGGAAATGGCTGCTGAATACGGACTGGCAGATACTGCGCAAACAGCCATGTCTTATTTCTTTGATTATGATAATGACGGAGATCTTGATGTTTACCTGCTGGTGAATCACCCGGTGAGTAGCCAAAATCAAAATAATTTCAGGAAAATATTAGGTGATGGTTCTCACCCCAGCACAGGAAGGCTTTATCGTAATGACTATGATAGTCAAAAAGGCCACCCGACATTTACTGATGTTTCAAAAGAAGCTAATGTGTTGATCGAAGGATATGGTCATGCCGCAATAATAAGCGATTTTAATAGAGACGGATGGAAGGATATTTACGTTACTAACGACTTCGCTCCAAGCAATATTTTATATATCAATAACAGGAACGGCACTTTTACAGACAGAACTAAAGAATATATTAAGCAGACTTCGAGATTTGCTATGGGAGTGGATATGCAGGATTTTAATAATGACGGTTTGATGGATATTATAGAACTGGATATGAATCCTGAAGATAACTGGCGAAAAAAAATGATGCTGGATGCCAACTCTTACCAAACTATGAAAAACTTTGCCTCTTACAATTACCAGCATCAGTACATACGTAACACGCTTCAAATTAATCAGGGTCCTTCAATGAGAGAAAAAGATACAGTAGGTAATTATGTATTCAGCCAGGTAGCATTCCAGGCTGGCGTTGCAGAAACCGACTGGAGCTGGTGCCCGGTAGTAAATGATTTTGATGATGATGGTTATCGTGATATTATTATTACTAATGGCTACCCGAAAGATATTACTGATCACGATTTTATAGTCTACCGCTCAAAAGCGGCAAGGATTGCTAAAACAGAAGATATATTGAGCCAGGTACCTGAAGTAAAGATCAGGAATTACGCTTATAAAAATAATGGCAACCTTACTTTCGGAAATCATTCTTTTGACTGGGGATTTGATGCTACCAGTTTTTCCAATGGAGGAATTTGGGCCGACCTGGATAATGATGGCGACCTTGACATTGTTATCAATAATATTAATGATGAAGCTTTTGTTTACGAAAACACAGCAAACAAAAAAGAAGATCACAATTACCTCAATATTAAATTTAAAGGTGATAGTTTAAATAAAGGTGGCATTGGCACTTGGGTAAATATCTATTACGATAACGGTAAAATGCAGTCCTATGAAAACAGTCCTTATAGAGGATATGTTTCCAGTCATCAAAACCTTGCTCATTTTGGTTTAGGCGCTATTGCATCTGTAGACTCTGTAGTTATTATCTGGCCAGGTAATAAAAAACAAACATTAAAAAATGTTACTGCTAACCAGGTACTGACTGTAAATGCCGCCGATGCCAATGAAGTATATGTTTATCCCTGGGATTTTTTAAATCAAACCAGCATTTTTAGAAATGTAACCGACTCGCTGAAAATTAATTTTATTCATGAAGAAACTGACTATGCTGATTTCATTATCCAGAAATTAATTCCTCATAAATTCACTGAATATTCACCCGCTATTGCTGTAGCCGATATTGATGGCAATGGCCTTGATGATATGGTTTGTGGCGGCACTTCTTCTTATCCGACTACTATCTTTTTACAGCAACCCAATGGTACATTCACACAAAAGAAATTGTTCTCTCCTATAGATAGATATGAGCCTGTTCCAGGTACAACAGAATTTTATATCGAAGATATTGGTAGTACATTTAAAGACTCCGGCATTTTATTATTCGATGCAGATGGTGATGGTGATATGGATATGTATATTTCGGGAGGCGGATATGCTTATGAAGCAGGTACAGATGCTTACCGCGATCGTTTTTATGTGAATGATGGAAAAGGGAATTTCACACTCAATGAAAAGGCTATTCCTATTAATTATACAAGTAAATTCTGCGTGCGTGCAGCAGATTTTGATAAAGATGGCGACCTTGATCTTTTTATCGCGGGAAGAGTGGCGCCAGCTAATTACCCCACACCGGTTTCAAGCTTTATACTTAGGAATGATAGCCATAACGGTCAGATAAAATTTACCGATGTTACTGATGAGGTAGCTCCTGTGTTGAAAGATATTGGAATGGTTTGCGATGCCGTATTCTCTGATTTTGATAACGACGGCCAGCTCGATTTAATTCTTGCCGGTGAATGGATGCCTGTTAAGTTGCTGAAATATGAAAATGGAAAGTTTAATGATATAAGTGATGGATCGGGTATAAATGATAAAGCAGGCTGGTGGAATTCTATTGCGCCGGGCGACTTTGATAACGACGGTGATATCGACTATATAATAGGTAATCTTGGACTGAATAGCTTTTTCAAAGCCACCGAAAAATATCCTATTGCTGTTACAGCTAAAGACTTTGATCAGAATGGAAGTTATGATGCTTTTATTTCCACATATATTCCGGCTTCACATACTGATACTACCCGAAAAGAATTTCCTGTTCATTCAAGAGACGAGTTGAATAAACAAATGATCAGCATGAGAGGAAAATTCCAGAATTTTAAATCCTATGCGTCAGCAACTATGCAGGATATGTTTACTGCTGAAGAACTAAAAAACGCTATCCGGTATGAAGCTAATATTTTTGAATCAGTATATCTGCGTAATGATGGAAATGGAAAGTTTACCATGATACCACTCCCCTCTGCTGCCCAGGCTGGTATTGTCAAAGCTATGACGGTTGAGGATTTTGATGGTGATGGAAACCTGGATGTTATTATTAATGGTAACGATTATGGAACTGATGTGAGTTACGGTAGAATGGACGCGCTGGATGGCCTCTATCTCAAAGGTGATGGAAAAGGAAACTTTCGGCCGCTTTCTATAATGGAAAGTGGAATATATATCCCTGAAAATGGTAAAGCTCTCGCTCAACTCAATAATAAAGATGGCGCTAACCTTATTGCAGTCACGCAGCATAACGGTCCCCTCCTGGTTTTTGCCCATCGTAAACCTGTAAAAAGTATTAATTTTAAGCCCGGTGATATGTATGCTATTCTTACTTATCAGGATGGAAGAAAACAAAAACGGGAAAGATATTACGGATACTCATTTCTTTCTCAGTCAACCGGGGCTATCATTATAAACGATCAGTTATTATCGCTGGAAATCAGTGATAATAAAGGCAATATGAGAAAAGAAAAATAGCTTGTCTGGCCGCTAAATGCAGACAAAAATGGATAACTCGACGACATTTTGAAGATTCGGTAAGTTCTAATTTTAATTTTCGTGATATATAATTCTAATTATCGTAATTCAAGAATGAAAATAGATTTGTGTAGGTTCTCGAACCTAATGTTGACATGTGTTTTTTTTCTAATATTTTTAAGCTGCAACGATAAACTTCAAACGCACTCTGATGTGGGCGCTACTAAACCGGAAGATGCGGTGGCGACTTTTGAATTGCAAAAAGGATTTAAAATTGAACTGGTAGCTGCTGAACCGCTTGTTACTGATCCGGTAGACATGGAAATTGACGAGTATGGCAGAATGTATGTAGTGGAAATGCACGGTTACCCATTAGATAAAAGCGGCTCAGGCACTGTAAGAATGCTTACTGATACCGATGGTGACGGTAAATTTGATAAAAGCACCCTCTTTGCGGAAGGACTGGTTCTTCCTAACTCTTTAATGCGTTGGAAAAAAGGAATATTGGTGGCCGATGCGCCCAATATCTATTATTTTGAAGATACAGATGGAGATGGGAAAGCGGATATTAAAGACACAATGCTGACGGGATTTTCTCTTTCTAATCCCCATATCAATGTAAATAACCCTTTATACGGAATTGATAACTGGATTCACCTAGCCCATAGAGGAGCCATCACCACCAGGAATTATGAAAATGTTTTCGGCGATAAAGGCTCGGAAGTATATTATCCCGGAAAGCCCGATGCGCCCAAACTACCTAAAAACGCCGATAGCCGCTCTGTCCGTTTTCGTCCCGATAAAGGATTATTGGAAACTACTCCCGGTCGTGCCCAATTTGGCCATACTTTCGATTTGTGGGGACGACACCATTTTGGAGATAACCAGAACCATGCTTTCTCTGAAGTATTGGGAGCACAATACATAGCCCGTAACAAAGAGCTGGTAGTAGGTGAAGCTACCGATGCCATTTCGGATCACGGCGCTGCAGCCGAGATCTATCAGATCACCACTAATCCCGAACGCCAGATGTTTAGCGGCGTGGGAACGATGACCTCTGCAAGTGGTATTGTTTCTTACCTGGGTGGACTATTCCCTGCCCCTTTTGATCAGGATGTTAATTTTATTTGTGAGTCGGTAAGTAACCTGGTACACGCAGATAAAATAAAAGATTCAGGAGCTTCTTTTGTGGCCAGCAGAGTAGGAGAACCGGGAAAAGAATTTCTGGCCTCTCGTGATGCCTGGTTCCGTCCGGTAAATTTATATGTAGGACCGGATGGCGCTTTATATGTGGTTGACTATTACCGGCAGATCATTGAACATCCCGAGTGGATGTCTGACGAAGCAATAAAAGCAGGCGGTCTTTATAATGGTATTGATATGGGACGCATCTACCGTGTAACGCCAACAGATGCTCCGGCAGCCGACTGGATAAAAGGTTTAAAACTAGGCGATGCCTCTCCTCTTGAACTGGTTGAATACCTGAAGAATAAAAATCACTGGTGGAGAATTAATGCACAAAGATTATTAGTCGATAAAAACGATAAATCTGTTGTTCCTGCATTAGTCGCACTTACTAAGGATACTATTAAAGAAGCGCGTCTCCATGCTTTATGGACGCTGGAAGGATTAGATGAGTTGAAACCCGAAGTGATTGTCGCTGCATTAAAAGATAAGGAAGCGGGTATAAGAGAAAATGCTGTTCGCCTGGCAGAAATACATTTGAAACAATATCCCGAACTGGCAAAATCATTATTGACGCTCCAAAATGATGAGAACGCTAAAGTGCGTTTCCAGTTGCTTTGTACTCTTGGTGAATTAAGTACTCCGGAAGCTGAACAGGCAAGACAAAAATTACTTTTCAGAGATATTAATGATAAGTGGGTACAGATTGCTGCACTTACAGCATCATCGGCTCAATCAGGTTCATTGCTGTCCTATGTACTAAAGAATTATAAGGCCAATATTCCCGCTTATGGCTCACTGGTAGAGCGTTTGACTAGTATGACCGGAGCCAGCGGTTCGGCTGGTGCTATCAAAAGTTTAATTGAACAAGCTTCGGCGATGGGTAGTAAGGTAGCTCCCTGGCAGGGACCTGCATTAGCAGGATTAGCATCAGGCTTAAGAAATCGCCAGCCTTCTCCTGTAACAGAAAAAGATAAGGAACTGCTGATAAAAACATTTTTCGAGCATCCAACGACAGAAGTAAGAAGAGCGTCTTTACAACTACTGAAAGTGACTGGTATTGAAAATGAGGTACTTGTTCAGTCAGGTATTGAGCGCTCTGTTAAAATTGCAGAGGATAAGAGCCTTTCCAATGAAAAACGCTCTGAAGCTATCAATTTTATAGCTTTACGTAATCCGGCTCCTTATGCTGATTTATTAAAGAAAATGATAGTACCGCAAGAGCATCCTACTGTTCAACTGGCGGCTCTTGCTACATTAAATACGGTACCTGGTAATGTGGTGAGCAATTATATATTGCAGGAGTGGCAAACGCTTACGCCAGGTATCAGGGATGCTGCGCTGGCAACATTTATGGCCAACACGGAGCGTATGAAAATTTTACTGGATGCTGTTGAAAATGGAACGATACAGTCTTCCAGTTTGGGATGGCACAGAACCTCTGCCCTGATGGGACAGGATAATGATACCATCCGGAATAAAGCACGTGCGTTGTTAGCTAACCAGGATCAGGAAAAGATCAATAAAGAATATCAAAAAGCACTTGATCTTAAAGGTGACCCTGTAAATGGTAAACTTGTTTATCAGCAAAATTGCGCGCTCTGTCACCAGATCAGGGATAAAATGGGAGTGAAATTCGGCCCCGATCTGGGTACTATACAAAACTGGCTGCCTAAAGATATTCTGGCGAATATACTGGCGCCAAATTTATCGATTGCCGTAGGATACGATTTGTGGGAAGTGCAATTAAAAACAGGAGAAACCCTCCAAGGTATTATCGCCAGCGAAACATCAGCCGCCATAACATTAAGAACCAATCCTGGAGAAGAAAAAGTGTTGAACAGGCAGGATATTGAGTCACTCAAAGTAATGAACACATCCATTATGCCCGTGTTGACTAAAGAGATCGATCACCAGCAAATGGCCGATCTGCTGTCTTTCCTTAGACAGTCAAATTAATGTTGAATAATTGGTGATAATGAGAATTTTTAAACATCTAGCTGCATTTATTGCATTCATATTTCTTGTACAGGAAAATTATGCCCAATCAAAAAACAAAAAACAGCCACTTGTTGATGTTGGGGTATCTACAATAGATATTACCCCTTATGGTCCCATCCGGCTTAGCGGATATCTTAGATATGGGGCACGCATCAATGAATCGGAGGGAGTAGAGCAACGTCTGTGGGCAAAAGCTCTTGCCATTGGCAATGACAAACAAAATGCTTCTATTGTTATTACTACCGATCTTGCCGGTATCAAACTGAACATGGTAAGAGAAGTAGAGGATTACCTGGTAGAAAAAGCAGGTTTTAAAAGAGGACACCTAGTGATTAACTGCTCTCATACTCACTCTGGTCCAGATATGGGCAACTCCCACAACATGTATTTCAATCCAACTCTTCCCGTCGATCAACTGGGAAGAATTGCCATTTATCTGGATTCTTTAACTATCAAACTCAAAAAAGTAGCGCTTGAGGCGCTTAATAACAGACGTCCAGCTCATATTTCATGGGGCATGGGCAAGGTTGATTTTGCTCTCAACAGGAGGGTGATCAAAAATGGTGTTTGGGTAGGTCACGGAAAAGTTCCCGATGGTCCTGTCGATCATGCCATGCCGCTGATGAAAATTGCTGAACCTGACGGAAAACTAAGGGCGGTATTTGTAGAATATGCCTGTCACGGTACTACTTTATTCGACAATATTAATAAAACACACGGCGACTGGATTGGTGAAGCATCAAAGCAAATAGAAGAAGACCACCCAGGTGTAACAGCCCTTGTTGCCCAGGGGTGTGCCGGTGATTCGGATCCCAACGAACGGGGAACTCTGGCTATTGCCGCTAAACATGGCCGATCTATAGCTAACGAAGTAAACCGTCTGCTGGCAACAGATCTCGAACCACTTGATGGACCGCCAATCGTACGGCATAAAATGTTACAATTACCGTTTGACCATGTTCCTGATGTTTATGAATTTGTGGAATTGTCTAAAGACGACGGCGCCAAGGGGCATAATGCAGAAGTGTTTCTCGACCGAATGGTAAGAGGGATTCCCATTGATTCTACCATGGCTTATCCGATTTATAGCTGGACATTTGGAAAAAAATTAACCATACTATTCCTTGCAGGCGAAGTGTTGGCTGATTATGCCGTCAGATTAAAAAATGAAATTGGCGGGGAAAGGCTTTGGATCAATGCATACACTAACGATGTAAAAGCTTATATTCCCTCCCGAAGAAATTTGAAAGAAGGGGGATATGAAGGTGAGTTCAATATGTATTATTATGACCATCCGTTCAGGTTCTCCGACAGGATAGAGGAAATAATCATTAACGGCGTACATGATATTGTAGTCAATAAAAAAAGTAAATAATTAATGATGAATAGCCATTTCATGAAATCATTTTTTCTTTTGGTATTAATAGCCTGCACAACAACCGGCTATGCGCAGAAAAAAAATAAAGGTGGATGGGAACAGTTATTTAATGGGAAAGATCTTAGCAACTGGGATACCTGGCTACGTGCTCCCAATATGACCGGTTATTCCGATGATGAAAGGATCGGACCCGAACAACCTAATATTGGTCTTAATAATGATCCCTATAATGTTTTTACTGTTAGGGACGGTATTATCAATATTTCAGGTGAAATATGGGGCGCTATCACTACCAAAAAAGAATATGGCAACTATCACCTTCGTTTTGTTACGAAATGGGGCGAAAAGAAATATTTTCCTAAAGATAAATCTCCCCGCGACGGAGGTTTGTTGTTTCATTGTACCGATAGCTTCACTTATGCTTTCCAATGCTGGATGCGTAGCCTGGAAATGCAGATACAGGAAGGAGAGATTGGCGACTATTTCAATGTAGGTGGTGGTGTAGCAGAATTCCAGGTAAAAGAAAAAGTAAAAACAATCTATAACGAAACATCCGATCAGTATGATCCTACCCAACCTTTGGTAAGACATCCCGGACGTGTATGGCGCTCAGGTGATTTTGAAAGTCCAAAAGGCGAGTGGACTACCAGCGAAATGGTGGCCAGGCATGCCGATGCGGTATTTATCGTAAATGGATTTGTTGTAAACAGGTTGTTTAATATTTTTCGTGATGATCTGAATGAACAGGTAACAAAAGGTAAAATTCAATTTCAAAGTGAAGGTGCTGAACATTTTTTCAAGCAGATTGAATTAAGACCTATTTCTTTCCAGCAATCCAGTCCTAAGCTGGTAGCTAAACAAAAAGAGGTAATCATCAATGGCAATGAAACTGCTGTAATTGAAATAACGAACGAAGGAGAACCTGTTGAAATTATTGCGGCTGAACTAATAGGCGCAGAAATTGATAAATTTGTAGTAAAGCTACCACCACGTCCTTTTGTTTTCAAAAAAGGATCTTCTATTACTTTGCCTGTTTCCGTGAAAGATGGTCTGACTTCAGGTCATACTGTGAAGTTTAGGTTGGAAACTGTACTCGGACCTGTTTCGGACTTTGCTGTTAATTTAACATACAAATAAATCAACAAATAAAACATCAATTAATGAGTTTTTTGAAAGTGACCAGGTCTGTTGTAATGTCAGCAGTATTATGTCTGTATATATATACTGCTACAGCACAGACTCCGTTCATTGAAATTGCATTAACTAACCTGGATGCATTTCGTGAACCTGGTAAAAATTGGGTGATCGCCGGCGATGCTGTGAGTAATTATTTAAAGCAACATGATCTTAAACCTGTAAAAGGTGTAGGTGTGGCGGTGAATACTGCTTCCCGCAACGATCGAATGAATCTCGCTACAAAAGAAGAATTTGGAGATATTGAACTGGAACTTGATTTTATGATGGCTAAAAATTCAAATGCCGGAGTGTATTTGCAGGGCCGTTATGAAATTCAAATGCTGGATAGTTGGAAAATACTTGATCCGGCCTGTTCCGATGCGGGTGGTGTGTATTTGAGATGGACGTCCAAAGGAGCTGTCGAAGGATCAGCGCCGGCGATGAATGTAGCAAGAGCTCCGGGATTGTGGCAGCAGTTGCGTATCAAGTTTAAAGCACCGAGATTTAACGATAAAGGAGAAAAAATAGAAAATGCCAGATTTGTTTCTGTTTACTATAATGATGTTTTAGTGCAGCAGGAAGTTGAAGTGACCGGACCTACTGTAGCGAGTATGTATTCAGATGAAAAAGCATTGGGACCTATAATGATCCAGGGAGATCATGGTCCGGTAGCTATAAGAAATATTAAGTACCGCCCGCTTGTTCCACCAGTACCCGGCCCGGAACGTGATGAATACTGGATACCTAAATCAAACTATTGGAACACTATAAATCCTATCATTATTACACCTGCTTCAAAACCTTCATTTATTAAAACATTTTTGATGAACGGAGATGTTAAGCTTACACACGTGCTTTCTGTAGGCGCTCCTAATGAAGTGAATTATTCCTATGATGTTAAGCAGGGAGGATTATTCCAGGTGTGGAGAGGTAAATTTATTGATGTTACTCCTGCCTGGCATGACAGAGGAGGTATGCAATTGGGTATTCCTTTAGGAAGTGTGATCAGCCTGGCAAATGCTCCTGCTGCTGCTGTACTGAAAGATGAAAATGAAGTATGGCCCGATTCCGTTGCCTTCGATGATATGCACAATAAAGGATATGTGCTCAACAAAAAAAGATCACCGTCCTTCCGTTATACTTATAATAACCTGAATGTTACCGATAGTATTGTAGTGAGAGAGGATAACGAAGGATTGTCCAGATCGATTATTGTTACTAATCCTCCTGCAGACACTTATTGCAGGATAGCTAGCGGAAGTAAAATTGAAAAGATTTCCGACAATATCTATGCGATGAATGATAAAGCATATTATATCAGCATAGACAAAAAATTAAAACCCCTATTAAGACAATCTAAAAACGGATGGGAAATTATTGTGAAGTATAATAATTCCCCTGTAAACTGGTCACTAATCTGGTAAAAAGAAATCGACATGAAGAAATATATAATAGTGGTATTATGCAGTTGTTTTTCTTTATCGGTGTTCGCACAGAATCCCGATGACACTGCAAGAATTCAGAAGGAAGATGATTTCTATAAGATCTTTACTGTTCCTATTCCTGAACATATAAAGCTGGAAGTAGGTGGAATGGCATTATTGCCTGATGACAAATTAGCTGTCTCAACGCGTCGCGGTGAAATATGGACTATCAGTAATCCTTATATGACTAACGGTGCCGCGCCCCAGTATAAATTATTTGCCGATGGTTTACACGAGGCAACCGGGTTGAATTATGTTGATGGTGAATTATATACTACTCACCGTTCAGAGGTTACCAAAATCAAAGATCTTGATTTTGATGGAGTGGCAGATGAATATAAAACAATCTATAGTTGGCCGCTTGCCGGTAATTATCATGAGTATGCATACGGACCAATCATTGATAAAGAGAAGAATTTGTATGTAACGTTGAATCTCGGTTGGACGGATCATGGTGAGAGTTTATCCAAATGGCACGGATGGATGTTGCAGATAGATTCTAATGGAAAGATGACGCCTTTTGCTACTGGTCTGCGTTCACCCGCTGCGATTGGTTTTAATAAGGAAGGAGATATTTTTTATGCAGAGAACCAGGGCGACTGGGTTGGATCAGGATATATTGCGCATGTGGCAAAAAATGATTTCCTGGGAAATCCTGAAGGATTGAAGTGGGCCGGCGAACCGGGATCTGAAATAAAATTGAGAGTTAGTGATATTCCTAACACCGATGAACCAAAACATGAAGTAGCTAAAAGAGTACCGGGATTAAAAATTCCCGCTGTGTGGTTCCCGCAATCTATTCTCGGTATTTCTACATCAGGTATTCTTTTATATGATGAGGCTGGAAAAATGGGACCCTACCAGGACCAGTTATTTGTTGGCGATCAGGGGCAGAGTAAGATTATGCGTGTTGACCTGGAAAAAGTGAAAGGACAATATCAGGGTGTGGCATTTCCATTCAGGGAAGGATTTAGCTCAGGCGTGCTTCGCTTGCTATGGGGGTCGGACGGAAGCATGTTTGTCGGTATGACCTCGCGAGGGTGGGGATCTACCGGTTCGGAGCCATACGGGCTCCAGCGTCTTGCATGGAATGGAAAAACACCATTCGAAATGAAAACTATCAGGGCAAAACCCGATGGTTTTGAAATTGAATTTACCCATCCTGTGGATGTTAAGAGAGCAAAAGACGTGAACTCGTACCAGATAACAGGCTTTACTTATAAATATGGAAGTAAATATGGAAGTCCCGTTATTAACGATGCTAATTGTCCGATTAAAGCTATCAGCGTTTCAGATGATGGTTTAAAAGTGAGATTAGTAGTAGACAGTTTAAGATTGGGATATATCCATGAAATAAAAGCAGAGGGTGTAAGATCAACTGAAAACTATTCATTGCTGCATGGTTTTGGTTATTATACTTTGAATCAATTACCTGATGGTGAGAAACTCGTTATTACCGATGAGAATCGTGTGAAAGTGCAGCAGCACCAGCATCATATGCAGCCGGAGAAAACCGCACAATCTAAAACACCGGCAACTAAAGCTCCGGCTACCGACAAACCAAAAACTAATACTCCACCTGCGAAACGGGTAACAAAGCAACCGGCAGAGTGGAAAAATGGACCTGATCAGACTATTGTGTTAAAACCCATTCCTAATTTGAAGTTCAATACTTCGCAGGTTACTATTAAAGCAGGAGCAAAGGTTAAACTGACATTCAATAATACTGATGATATGCTTCACAATGTGGTCATCACTACACCAGGAGCGGCAGATGAAGTAGGACAGGCTGCACTTAATCTTGGACTAAGCGGAGAAAAAATGGCATTTGTTCCTAATTCACCCAAAGTATTATTTCATACGTCGTTATTGCAGCCTAATAAATCAGAAACTATTTATTTCACTGCACCAGATAAACCAGGAGATTATCCTTTTGTATGTACCTATCCTGGTCATTATATAGTGATGCGTGGTATATTCAGGGTTACTGCTAAATAGCAATGTTCAGGTTTTTTTTCATATCGTTGCTGGTAAGCTCGTGCGCAGGTAAGAGTATAGGACAAAAAGTGAATGTAAATATTCACATTTTTGAGGAAGACCAGAGAAATAACACTCCGGCAATGATATGTATTACGGATATGGATAACCGCCAGATTGTGGTTCCTCCCGATGGGCGTCCCGTAGGTCAGCCAACATATCCCGATATTTTCTTTAAGGGTATTGACTATGAAAATAGTCGTCATTGGGTAGGGCCCATTCGCAGAATGGACGGTAAAGGTGAAGTTAACGGACAGCGTACCTATGTTTATGGCGAAAACCGGACACTGCCTTACTTTTTTGATTCTGTAATGTACCAGGTGCCGGGAGATTTTTTGATTGATCTTTCACCTGGCAGATATAAGATCAGCATACAGCATGGTAATGAGTATATCCCTATCAATACTTACTTTACTGTATCGGAAAAAGACAAAGATGTTCATCATTCTTTTCTCTTAAAAAGATGGATTGATCTACCTGCAAGAGGATGGTATTCGGGAGATGTGCATGTTCATCATGCATTGGACAAACCCCATTACATAGAGTATCTTTTACAAATGGCCCGTGCAGAAGATGTTCATGTGGTGAATATGTTAGAGATGGGCGACAGACAGAGCACTCATTTTAAATCACCTTTTTTCAGGCAACATTCTATCTGCGATGGAAACCATTGCCTTAGTTTTGGCCAGGAAGAACCCCGCAGTGATTATGGCCATGTTATAGGGTTGAATATTGATACGCTCGCAAGAGATACTGCACATTACAATCATTATGACAGGGTTTTTGATAAAATTCATCAGTCATCTCTTGCGCTCAGCGGTTATGCCCACTTCGCTTACAAAGGAGAAGGTGTTACAAAGGGAATGGCTTTATACGCTCCAACAGAACAAATTGATTTTGTAGAATTAATGCAGAACACTCAGATTAACCAGGAAGATTATTATGATTACCTGGATCTGGGTTTCAGAATTGCTGCTACTGCCGGCAGCGATTTTCCCTGGGGCTCTACTATTGGTGATTGCCGGACATTTGTCTATACGGGTAATTCATTTTCAACTGCTGAATGGTTTAAAGCATTAAAGAAGGGAAAGACATTTGTATCTAACGGCCCTGCGCTATTTCTTGAAGTAGAGAAAAAAATACCTGGTGAAGAAGTAATATTAAAAGATCGCGGTACTGTTAGTCTTTCCGTAAAGGCACTTTCTCATAACGATATTGCTCCACTCGACCGCATAGAGATCTATAATAGCGATGGATTAGTACTAAAGCAAAATATTTCTGCAACGGATTCATTTTATATCATAAAAAATATTCTGGTAGATAAAAGTCAATGGATTACCGCCGCAGTTTTCTGTAAAAACGGCGCGTTAGCTCACACCAGTCCGGTTTACATTATAGTGGACAACCAACCTGTTTTTAATAAACAAAAAGCTCCATCCATTATCAGGAAGCAAAACCAACTGCTTGATCTCATCATAGAAGAGGAAAATTCAAAACCAATACCGGACAAAGGGATTTTGCAAAGAGTAAAAACGGCGAAATTGTATTACCAACAGTTATTAAAAAAACATTCCTGACTTTTTCGAAACGATTGTTTGTTTTGTAAAAAGCATAATGGAAAACGAATAATTGGATGAGCCAAGCGGATGAGAAAGTTGCCTTTTTCAGAACCTGCAATAAATAATCAATTACTTGTTAAAAAAAACTCAAAATCCCTTTTAAATCCGGGTATTTTCGCTGTTAAATTCGTTACAATTATTGTTAATTACACAAC
Source organism: uncultured Chitinophagaceae bacterium (assembly GCA_964606315.1). Classification (GTDB taxonomy): domain Bacteria; phylum Bacteroidota; class Bacteroidia; order Chitinophagales; family Chitinophagaceae; genus Flavitalea. The sequence continues at coordinate 26,980 of CAZSFY010000019.1, forward strand.
ATTTAGGTTTTGCGTTTCTGGATACTTTTACCCACTAATGAGACTATTCACCATTCTTGCGGTGGGTTTGATGGGCACCTTCCTGATTAGCCTTCCCGCCTGTAAGAATTCTGCGAAAGAAGATAAAGTAGAGGAAGGAGACAAATTTGCTGATCATATACGTAAAACTGATTTTCAGTCGCCCGAAGACGAACGCAAAGGCTTCAAACTGCCGGAAGGATTTGAGATCACTCTTTTCGCATCAGAACCTGATATTAGCAAGCCCATTAATATGGAATTTGATGAAAAAGGCCGTTTATGGGTGACGAATACTGTTGAATATCCAAAACCTGCTGCTCCGGGTAAAGGCCGCGACAGGATCACCATACTGGAGGATACAGACGGTGATGGTAAAGCTGATAAGTTTACACATTTCGCCGATAATCTTAATATTCCCATAGGCATCACTCCGGTGAAAGACGGAGCAATAGCTTATAGTATTCCCAATGTTTATAGGTTTACTGATAAAGACGGTGACGGCAAAGCCGATGAAACGACCAAGCTGCTGGGACCTTTTGGCTTTTTGGATACGCATGGAATGGTGAACAACCTCATCAGGGGATACGATGGATGGGTGTATGCCTGTCATGGTTACGCCAATACTTCTGATGTAGCAGGAAAAGATGGTGATTCGATCCATATGGATTCCGGCAACACTTTCCGTTTCAGGGAAGATGGCAGCAGGGTAGAAGCCACTACTTTCGGCAGAATAAATCCCTTTGGCTATGCGTATGACGACTGGGGATACCTTTATTCGCTGGACTGTCATACCAAACCTATCTATCAGCTTATAAACGGTGCACAATATCCGGCTTATACTAAGGAACCAACAATTGGATGGGCTCCGGTAATGATGAGTTATGAATTCGGTTCCACCGCTAACTCCGGACTGGTTTACTACATTGGTGAGCAGTTTCCTGAAGAATATCGCGGTAATTTTTACTCCGGCAATGTGGTGACCTGCCGCATTAATCGCAATACCATGACCCTGGATGGATCTTCTCCCATTTCCAAAAGAGAGGAGGATTTCCTGGTTAGCGATGATCCCTGGTTCAGACCGGTTGATCTGAAAGTAGGACCGGATGGCTCCATTTATGTGGCGGACTTTTACAATCGCATTATTGGTCATTACGAAGTACCTAAAGATCATCCCGGCCGCGATAAAACAAGCGGAAGAATATGGAAGATCACTTACACTGGAAAAAAGGAAACGCCACAGTCCTATGCACCAAAAGATTGGTCTAAAGCTACCCTTGACGAACTTATTAAAGCATTAAATCATCCTCAGCTTACTACGAGGATGATAATAGCTAATTATATAGTGGATAATTATCCTGATAAAGCTGTTGCACCTGTAAAACAATTGCTGGAAGCTGAACAAACAGACAGTAAATCTTTTATACAGGGAATGTGGATACTGTTCAGGTTAAAAGCGCTTCCGGATCCTCTGATCGATAAAGCTCTGGCGCATAATGATCCTATGGTGCAGGTACATGGCTTAAGAGTACTTGGGCAGTTGACAACACTTGCCGCAAAACATCGTGGAACTGCATTAAATGCTTTAAAAAGTGATAATCCGCAAGTCAGGAGAATAGCTGTTGAAACCCTGGGTCGTTTTCCGGAGTCTTCTGCTGTGGCTCCGTTGCTTGCTGTATATTATGGCGCTAATGAAGGAGACTCTCACTTGCAGTACACCTGTTTGCTGAGCATTCGCGATCATCTGAAAAAAAGTGCTATCATGAAACAGGTAGCTACACAGCAATGGGATGAAAAACAACTGGCATTGCTCATTAAAGTGATTCCAGAAGTTCCTTCAAAAGAAGGCGCTTATTACGCGCTTAACTATCTCCAAAAACATACTGTAACAGGAAAACAACTGGAAGATAATCTCAAATATATCAGTCGTTATGCTTCTTCGGCCGATCTCGATAAGCTGATAGCCGTTACGCAGAAAAATGCCGGTGATAATAAAGATGAAGAATACAAACTGTATACGTCAATAAGAGAGGGTGTTTTACAAAAAGGTATGCCTGTTAGCGCGCGCTTAAAAGAATGGGGCAATAGTATTGCCGGTGGTTTTTTACAGAACCCCAATGATAGTGCTTACAGGCAGGAAAATGCAGCAAAAATTGCAGCCGATCTCAAATTGAATAACCTGGAGTCTTCATTGCTGCAGTTGCTGAATAATAAATCGACAATTCCCAAAGTAAGGATGGCTGCTGCAGATGCTTTGATGACCATTTCACCTGCTAAGAGCGTACAGGTATTAAGTAATCTTCTAAAAGATGCCAATGAAGATATCGAAGTAAGAGAAAAGATAAGCATGACCTTGGGTCAATTAAATACACCTGAAATATTTACTCTTTTTGAATCTGCGTTAAAAGACGCTCCCAGGAAATTACAGGTAAGCATTTCAACCGCTCTCGCCAATACTACAGAAGGGGCGGAATATTTATTGAAAGCGCTGCAAACAGGTAATGTACCTACTGACATCCTGGAAGAGATTGCTGTAAAGGAAAGGCTGATGGCTAATATTAACCCTTCCCAAAGAGAAGAATTAAGTAAATTGACTGCCGGAAAAATGGGCGGTGACGACCGTAAGGAGTTTATTAAGGCCCGACTGAATAGCTATGATCCTTCATCTGTAACTGAGGCAGAGGGTAAAGAAATATTTGTGAAGAATTGCGCTATATGTCACACTCTTGAAGGGGAAGGCGGACATATAGGCCCGCAGTTAACAGGTATCGGTACCTGGGGACTAACATCGCTGACAGAAAAAATACTTGATCCTAATTCCAATATCTCCGAAGCCTTCCGTACCTATAATATCACATTGAACAACGGTAAAACATTGTCGGGTTTGTTCAGACGAAACGAAGGGGCTGTTGAAGTGTTTGCTGATCTTACCGGACAGGAATTTTCTGTGCCTAAAGCTGATATAAAAGAAAAAGTGGCATCGAAATATACATTGATGCCCGATAATTTCAGAAATACGATCAGCAAAAAGGATTTTGATGCCCTAATGAAATATTTACTAAGTCAGAAAGAAAATTAGAATAACGCCATATGCTTTTTAAAAGAATACATTATTTATTATTCTTTGGTTCATTTTTAGTTGCAGCCTGTAGCGATGGAACAAAAAATACTGCTAAAGAAAAACAGTTGACGGGAAAAGCTGCAATGATAAAATTACCGGAAGGCTTTCATGCAGAACATTTATACAGTCCCTATGAAAGTGGCACAGGATCATGGGTATCGATGACTTTCGATGATAAGGGACGCTTAATTTGTTCTGACCAGTATGGCGATCTTTATCGCCTGATAATTCCTCCTATCGGCGCCGATTCTTCTGAAAAAATAAAAGTTGAAAAACTTCCTTTTAAACTGAATACTACGGAAGACGAAAAAAATAAAGTACAGATGGGCTATGCCCAGGGTCTTGTTTGGGCATTTAACAGTTTATATGCGGTCGTGAATCATCGCGGCGATTCTGCTTTCAAAAAAACAAGTGGCTTTTATCGCGTGCAGGATACTGATGGTGATGATGTGTTCGATAAAATTACTTTATTAAAATCGCTGGTAGGTGAAGAAGAACATGGACCGCATAGCCTTAAGTTGGCTCCCGACAGTCAGTCTTTTTATATTATTGCCGGTAACAATACCAGTTTACCTGAAGGTTTAACTTCTTCGCGTGTACCTAAAGTATGGAAAAGAGATAACCTGCTGGTAGGGTTGAACAAAACAGATGCTCGTACAAGAGATTATGCAGGATGGATCGCTCATGTGGATTCAACCGGTAAGAATTGGGAACTGGTAGCATCGGGATTAAGAAATCCCTTTGACCTGGCGTTTGATGAAGCTGGCGAGATTTTCACCTATGATTCAGATATGGAATGGGATATTGGTATGGCATGGTATCGTCCGACGCGTATATGCCATGTGACCAGCGGAGCCGATTTTGGATGGCGGGACGGAAATGGTAAATGGGCGCCAAGTTATCCCGACAATCTTCCTCCTATCGTTAATATCGGACAGGGTTCTCCTACCAACCTCATCGCTCTGGGTGATGCACGTTTCCCCAAAAAATACCGGCATACTTTATTGGCTTCTGACTGGAGCTTCGGTATTATGTACGCCATAAACCTAAAGCCTGAAGGCGCTACCTATTCTGCAACAGTGGAAGAGTTCCTGTCTGCCGCACCTTTACCACTGACCGATGGAGTGATAGGTCCCGATGGAGCAATGTATTTTCTCACGGGTGGCCGTCGCCTGTCCTCGGACCTTTATAGGGTGTATTACGGGGATAATACTACAGAAAGAATTAAAGAAAATACCCAACTCGAGGAGATTCCCGAGGCTATTAAAACCAGGCGTAAACTGGAAGAATATCATATTAAAAAAGATCCTGAGGCGGTAAACATTGCCTGGCCATACCTGAAGGATAGTGACAGGTTTATTCGCTTTGCTGCAAGAACTGCTATAGAACAGCAGCCTGTGAGCCAGTGGCAGGAACGTGCATTGAATGAAAAAGATCCTGTTGCAGCTACGCACGCTTTACTGGCGCTGGTAAGAATGGGTAGTCCAAATCTGAAAGCAAGAGTCTTTAATGCTTTACTGGCAATAGATTTTAAATCGCTTGAGCTTTCCCACCAAAAAGATCTCGCCAGGACTTTTGAAGTGGCCATTGCACGGTTGGGTAAACCTGAAGGTCAGCAACTTTCACAGGTAACTTCTTATTTATCGGGTAATTATCCTTCTAACAATAATGATCTTGACAGAACACTTGGAAAAATATTGTCCTATGTAGATGATCCTGATTTTGTCCGCAAAACATTACCTCTGCTCGACGTCGTAATGGACGATACTACCGAACAGCCCACCATATCAGCTTCGTCTGATCTGATATTAAGAAATCCGCAGTATGGAATGGATCTGGCTGAAGTATTATCGAGCACTCCTCCCGCCCAGCAGATCTATAATGCTATTTTATTGAGTAATGTAAAATCTGGCTGGACCAATGAAGACTTCGACACCTATTTCAAATGGCTGTACAAAGCTTATGGGTACAAAGGTGGCAGGCATTATCTGGAATATATCAATGAAACCAAAAAAGAGGCATTGGCGTTGGTGCCAAAAGAGAAGTATAAGTACTACGACTCTGTTTCTACAAATACCAAGTCGGAGAAAGCGGTTATTGACTGGGTAAGGGTGATGAGCGATGGCGGACCCGGCCGGCAGTGGAAATTGCAGGCCGCTGTGGATACTGTCGAAGTGCTGGAAAATCGTGATTTCGAATCGGCCAGGGCTATGTTTACCGCTGCTGCCTGTATAACCTGCCATACCATGCGGGGAGAAGGCGGTACAATAGGTCCGGATTTGACCCAATTGGGTACACGTTTCACGAAAAGAGATATCCTGGAGTCAATAATTGATCCGAATAAAGTAATTTCAGACCAATATGCCTCTACCGTTTTTGCGCTTAAAGACGGTAACACTGTTATCGGGAAGCTTGTAAAGGAAGAAAATGGAAAATATTATATTTCCCAAAATCCATTTGCACCCGACCAGTTAAAGGAGATCAATATTAAAGATGTTGCTTCTACCAGGCTGGCCGATGTGTCGCTTATGCCACCGTTGTTGATCAACAACCTCAACCCTGAAAGATTAAGAGACCTGATGGCTTATCTGATATCAGGTGGAAACGAAAACCATCCTGTGTTCAAACCAAAGGACAAAAAATAATGATTATGGTAAAAACATTTTTTACTGCCTCTGTTTTTTTGGGGATTGCAGTATTATGCGGATCCTGTTCGGCAACAAAAAAAATATCGAAGATTGAGAATGTTTCTTTTAAGAAAACAGTGCTTAGTAACGAATACATCTCAGAGGGTGTAACTGTAGCCGATGTAGACAAGGATGGTCAACTCGACGTTATTGCCGGTACATTCTGGTGGAAAGCGCCCAATTGGGAAAGACACGAACTGACTACTCCCTATATTCATCCTTCCATTGGCGGATACGGTAATTCATTTCTGAATTTTTCTATGGATGTGAACCTCGACGGATGGGATGACCTTATTAAAGTCGGATTTCCCAGCAAAGAAGCTTTCTGGTATGAAAATCCTAAGGGTCAGCCAGGATATTGGACCGAAAGACTTGTTCAGCAATCCGTTGGAAATGAATCGCCAACGCTTGTCGATATTGATGGTGACGGTCGCCTGGACCTGTTATGTAATGATCCTGCCAACAAAAAAGTAATCTGGCTTAGCGCTCCATCTAAAAAAAATGATACCACCTGGACAACCTATGTGATCAGTAATGACTCTTTATTGGGGACAAATCTTTTTGCTCATGGGCTAGGATTTGGTGATGTTAATGGCGATGGCCGTAATGATGTATTGATTCGTGAAGGATGGTGGGAAGCGCCGGTTGACAGGAAACAAAGTGATTGGAAATGGCACCCTGCTGATCTGGGTCCGGAGTGTGCACAAATGTATGTTTATGATGTAGACGGTGATGGTGATAATGACGTGATCACTTCTTCGGCCCATAACTACGGTATCTGGTGGTATGAGCAAAAGCAGCAGGGAGATACGATTGCGTGGATACAGCATGAAATTTTTAAAGAATTTTCACAGTCGCACGGCTTTGTATTCGAAGATGTCAATAATGATGGTCATCCCGATCTGATCACTGGAAAAAGGTTTTGGGCACATAATGGTGGTGATCCCGGAGCAACAGAACCGGCAGTTATTTACTGGTTTGAATTTGTTCCCGGTACGGAACCAAAATGGATCCCACATCTGATAGATAATGATTCGGGTATAGGATTGAATTTTGTGGTACGGGATATCAATAATGATAAAATGAAAGATATCGTTATTGGTAATAAAAAAGGAGTATTTGTATTTGAACAAGTAAATAACAACAATAAATAAAGCTATTAGTTATCAATTAATAAATCGTCAAAAAAATCCAGCAATGATTTTTGGTATTAATACTTTTCTATTTAAGTCGCCTTTCACTAACGAAAGTTTGCCACTCCTGAAAAAATTCAAAGAATGGGGTTTTGATTCTGTAGAGATAGCACTTGAAGATGCTTCTCATATCGATCCCAAAACCTTAAATAAGGCGCTTGCTGACAATGGTCTCGTATGTGCTTCAATGTGCGGAGCGATGGGGCCCGGTCGTGATCTTAGAGGATCGAAACAAGATCAGCAAAACTCTCTCGATTATATTAAAGGTGTATTGGATGTAATGGCCGAAGTAGGCACTCCGGTACTTGCCGGACCGTTATATTCAACTGTTGGACGCGCCGAAGCGACGGACGCAGAAGAATATAAAAGACAATGGGAAACTGTTGTGGGACATTTAAAAACATTATCCGATTATGCTAAACAGCGTAATATAAAGCTGGCTATTGAACCACTTAACCGCTATGAAACTGATTTCATCAACTCATGTGAGCAGGCAATGAAAATGGTTAATGATGTAAACAGCGATGGAATATCTGTACATCTTGATTCTTACCATATGAATATCGAGGAGAAAGATTCGGCTAAAGCTATTCTTGCTGCCGGTGATAAATTAGGACATTTTCATGCCTGTGGTTGCGATCGGGGTACGCCGGGAAATGATCATATTGACTGGAAAGGTATTGTTGCCGCTCTTAAGCAAGTGAATTATAACGGAAGTATTGCCATTGAATCGTTTACTACCGATGTGAAAGTAATTGCTAAAGCTGCTTCCATCTGGAGACAATTTGAACCATCGCAAGAAGATATCGCCGTTAAGGGATTGAAATTTCTGCATTCAGTTTTAAAATAATTTGATACATGATACTCAAGAAAGTAATAACTGCACTGTGTTTTGCTGTTCCTGTTTGGACTATTGCCCAGGAAGGTTATCCTTATAAGCAAACATCTTTAAAAGATGTAAAAGTCAATGATAAATTCTGGTCGGCCAGATTAAAAGCTCATAAAGAAGGGACTATTCCTTCTGCTATTACCCAGGTACGTGATTCCAGTGCCCGTGTACGCAATTTCGAGGTTGCCGCGGGAGAAAAAGAAGGGAAATTTCATGGAGTGGTTTGGGATGATTCGGATTTATATAAAGTGATGGAGGGATTTGCGAATTCTTTAGCGATAAATCCTGATCCTGAACTGGAAAAATTAATGGACTCATGGATCGCTACATTTAAGAAGGCACAACGACCAGATGGGTATCTGAATACTTATTTCATTCTTTCAGAGGAAGATGATGGTCTCGGTCGCAACCTCGGGCGTTGGTCTGATATGGGAAGACATGAAGATTATTGTCTGGGTCATATGATAGAAGCTGGCGTTGCTTATAAGAAAGCAACAGGCAAAACCTTACTACTTGAAATAGCCAGGAAATTCGCCGACCATATGATGGACAACTTCGGTCCCTATAAGAGACGCTGGGTTCCCTTACACCAGGAAATTGAACTGGCACTGGTTAAATTGTATCAGGAGACCAATGAAACAAAATACCTGGACTTTGCCAAATGGTTGCTGGAAGAAAGAGGACATGGCAAAGAAGCTGGTCCGATGTGGGATAAAGGTCCCGATACTAAAGGAGTAGATTGCCAGACAGATATTCCTGCTAAAGATATTAAAGAAGCATGGGGTCACGCGGTAAGGGCCATGTATCAATATTGTGGAATGTTGGATATTGATGTAAATCGTAAAGACAATACATTTACTCCTGCGGTGAACCTTGTATGGGACAATGCGATCCATAAAAAAATGTACATCACCGGCGGAGTGGGTGCCAGGCATCATGGAGAAGCTTTTGGTGACGACTATGAACTTCCTAACAAAGAAGCTTATGTTGAAACCTGCTCATCAATAGGCATGGTTCTCTGGAATCACAGGATGAATTTACTATATGGAGATGCCAAATATGCCAACGTAACAGAAAGAACATTATATAATGCTTTACTGGCCGGCGTTTCGCTGGATGGCAGAAGGGTTTTTTATACCAATCCACTTGAATCTGATGGAAAACATCACCGTGGTGAAAAATATGGTACGGCCTGCTGCCCTACTAATGTGACGCGTTTTATTCCTTCAATCGGTTCTTATATATATGCGCAGAAAGGAGATGAAGTATTGGTTAATCTGTATATGGGAAGCGAAACCAAGTTACAATTAAACAATACTCCGCTTACGCTAATTCAGCAAACCAATTATCCTTACGATGGTAGGGTAACCATCACCGTTGTTCCAGCTTCAACAACACAGGGTAAAATCAAAGTGAGAATCCCAGACTGGTGTAAATCATACACTGCTAAGTTGAATGGTAAAAATGTAAAGACGAATAATCTTGAGCAGGGTTATTTGTCACTGAACAAAAAATGGAATAAAGGCGATGTTATCGAATTGAATTTCGATATGCCTGTTACAGTTGTAGAATCAGACCCTAATGTTAAAACCAATGATGGCCGCCGTGCTGTTCAGCGTGGACCATTGGTCTACTGTGTTGAACAGGTAGATAATAAAGGATATGACCTCAATAATCTGGTGCTTGGTCCAAAAAACAAATTCACTTTAGTAGATGGTGATGGTATTTTAGCAGGCACTAAAAAAATTCAAACTACTGTCGGAAAAGATAAAATAACTTTTGTACCGTATTATGCCTGGGAGAATCGTGAGTCAGGTAAAATGCTGGTATGGATTAAGTATTCCAAATAATCACAACTAAAACTCTGATGAAATTTAAACAACATTTCTTAGCATCTCTTATCCTTTCCGTTACAATAATGATCAGTTCATGTGGGGAAGGAGGATCCTCTGACGGAAGTAAACGCGATACGCTTCCCGAAGACCAGCGACATCTTGTTGAAAATGCATTAAAAGGTCTTGTTACTCCAAAAGATCTGGAAGTACAACTGCTTGCTGCGGAGCCTGCCATAAGAAATCCGACAAATATCGATGTTGATGATCGCGGAAGGATCTGGATTGCAGAAGGATTTAATTACCGCCCCTGGCCGGGAGTGGAATTAATACCCGAAGGCGACCGCATTATGATCCTTGAAGATAATGATGGAGATGGAGTTGCTGAAGTACAAAAAGTGTTTTATCAGGGTCCCGAAATTGCTTCCCCACTAGGTATTTGTGTATTACCCGATCGTGTGATTGTTTCTCAAAGTCCTTATGTATGGGCTTTTTTTGATGATGACGGTGACGATAAAGCCGATCGCAAGGAAGTTATTTTCCAGGGTATAAAAGGTGTGCAGCATGATCATGGTATGCACACATTTACTTCCGGCCCCGATGGAAAACTCTATTTCAATTTTGGTAATGATGCCAAAACATTACGTGATAAAAATAACAAAGTAGTATTTGATCAATATGGCGATTCTATAGCTTCTCCCAAATATAAACAGGGAATGGTGTTTCGTTGCGATCCTGATGGATCCAATATTGAACGTCTTGGCCATAACTTCAGAAATAATTATGAAGTGGCTGTCGACAGTTATGGATCACTTTGGCAAAGCGATAATGATGATGATGGTCACCGTGGGGTTAGGATAAACTTTGTTATGGAATATGGTAATTATGGTTATACCGATGAGATGACAGGTGAATGGTGGAATATTCCCAGGACAAATATGGAAGACTCTATTCCTTATCGTCACTGGCATCTTAACGATCCTGGTGTAGTACCTAATTTACTACAGACAGGTTCGGGTTCTCCTACCGGCATGGTCGTATATGAAGGTTCATTACTACCCGAGCGCTTTCATAACCAGGTGATACATTGCGAACCCGGCCATAATGTGGTACGTGCCTATCCGGTTAAAAAAGATGGCGCTGGATATACAGCCACTATTGATAATATTTTGTTAGGTGAATACGACCAGTGGTTCCGTCCCTCTGATGTGTGCGTAGCGCCTGATGGTTCTTTGATCGTGGCCGACTGGTACGATCCTGTAGTAGGTGGACATGATGCAAAAGATAAGGAGAGCGGCCGTATTTATCGTGTTGCGCCTAAGGGAGCAAAATATATAATGCCCAAATTGGATTATTCTACTCCCGAAGGAGCAGTAAGCGCTTTACAAAATCCTAATCTTGCTGTCCACCGCAAAGCATGGGCGGCTATCCAGCAATTCGGAGATAAAGCTGTTCCCGAGCTGGAGAAAGTATGGACATCTGCTAAAAATGACAGAATGAAAGCCAGGGCTTTTTGGGCGCTGGTTAAATTACCCGGAGGAGAAAAATATATTGCGGACGCTATAAAAAATGATAATCCCGATTTGCGCATCACCGCTTTACGTGCTGCGCGTCAGCTTAATGCTAATGTGATAGGAGTAGTTACCCAGCTGGTAAATGATAAAGATCCACAGGTACGTCGCGAGTGTGCTATTGCGCTACACTTTAATAAAGCTCCCGAAGCTCCAAGACTGTGGACAGAATTGGCATTACAGTATGATGGTAAGGATAGGTGGTATCTTGAGGCGCTGGGTATTGGAGCTCATGGACAGTGGGATAGCTTCTTTAGCGCCTATCTTGAAAAAGTTCCGGAACCTACTAAAACCGAAACCGGAAGAGATATTGTATGGCGTGCACGTACCGATAAAAGTCTGCCTTTCCTGGCACAGCTAGCCAGTGATGAAAGTGTACCGTTGAAGAATCGTTTAAGATATTTCAGGGCCTTCGACTTTAATCCAAGTGCGGCTAAAACACAGGCGTTATTAGGTATCATTCAAAATAATAAGGATAATAATACCGAGATCAATGCGCTTGTGTTGACAGGCCTCGATCCCAAAGTTGTCCAACACTCTGCTTTGGCTAAAAACGCGCTGGCTGCTGTTGTTAAGGCGGCGTACGGAACGGATACTTATATTGACCTGGTAAAACGTTATTCTCTTAAGAGTGAAGTGCCTGGCCTGATACAATTGGCGCTTGATAAACCTGAGACGAATATGGCTACAGAAGCTGTAAGGATACTATACAATTTCAAGGCCGATAATGAAATGAAAAATGTCGTTAAAGGCAAGGATATAGGTAAAGCAGTCAATATGCTTACTGCTTTCAGCAAGGTAGCATACGCACAAACCCTGGATGTATATAAAGATGTGCTGGAAGGTAAAAACTACGCAGATACATTAAAACAAACTGCCGCATTTATGTTAGGCAGAAGCTGGGCAGGTGAGGACATGGCTATGAGGCTGGTAAAAGCAAACAGACTCACCCCGCAGTTGGAGACGCCACTTCTTGCAGGCCTTGAATTCGGTCCGAGAAGAAGTATGCTGATCAAAATACAGGAATTTATTAATGAGCGTGACGGAGGCGGAAATAAAGAAAGAGTAGTATTCAATAGAGATTCTGTATTAGCTTTAAAAGGTAATACAGAAAATGGATACCAGGTATTCAAAACTAACTGCGCTATTTGCCACCAGGTTAAAGGAGAAGGAATTGATTTCGGTCCGAAATTATCTGAAATCGGTTCTAAATTGCCAAAGGATGGTTTGCTTGATGCTATTATTGAACCTTCTGCAGGTGTAAGCTTTGGTTATGAAACTATGGAATTGAAAATGAAAGATGGTTCTACCCTTACCGGTTTGATGGCTAGTAAAACGGAAAATACCATCGATCTGAAATTGCCGGGTGGTACCATTGATAAAATACAAACATCAAATATCAAAACGATGAAACAGCTTCCTGAATCAATGATGCCCGCATTGCATGAAGCTATGTCTAAGCAGGAGCTTGCAGATTTGTTGGAATACCTGGGTTCTTTGCAGAAGTAATAAAAATAGTCGAACGGCTTATGTTGATCGCATAGGCCGTTTAACCGCCAATTAATATTTAAAAAAAAGACGATGAAAAACATCTTATTTGTATTGCTGTCCATTTTTGCTATAGCATCCTGCGGCGATGCGGAAAAACAATCAGAGAACAGTGAAAAAAAGAAAATTGTTCTGATTCCCGGTAAAGACAGTCATAGCGTTGGTGAGCATGAGCATTTGGGTGGTTGTCAGTTGCTGGCCAAATTATTAAATGAAAATGTTCCCGGTGTGGAAGCTGTCGTAACAGAACAGGGATGGCCCGTTGATACTACTATACTGGATGATGCAGATGCCATCCTGATGTATTCTGATGGCGGCGGCGGACATATGGTTATTCCTCATATGGAACATATGGACAGGCTAATGCAGAAAGGTGTAGGTCTGATGAATCTTCACTATGCTGTAGAAATTACAGAAGGTGAATATGGAAATAAATTCCTGGATTGGGTAGGAGGTTATTTTGAAACGCACTATTCTGTTAATCCTTTCTGGACTGCAGAATTCAATGAGTTTCCCAAACATCCTGTTACCAATGGTGTTAAACCTTTCAGTATCCGTGATGAGTGGTACTATCATATGAGGTTTAAAGAAAATGACGCAAACCTGGTTCCTATCTTAACACAGTTACCACCGCCGGAAACACTGGATCGTGAGGATGGTCCGCATAGCAATAATCCTCATGTTAAAGAAGCTGTTCTGGTAAAAAAAGAACCCCAGGTTATGGCATGGGCTTACACCAGGCCAAATGGCGGAAGAGGTTTTGGATTTACTGGGGGGCATGTGCATGATAACTGGATGGACGATAACTTCCGTAAGCTGGTGTTGAATTCCCTGGTATGGGTAGCTAAAGTAGATATACCTGAAAACGGAATAGAAACTCCAACACCAACTAAAAGTGAATTAGATGATTTACGTAAAAAACCTGCTAACTAGTTTATTGTTAACAATAGTATTGTCTGCAAATGTTTTTGCAGGCAATATTTTTGTTGGTACTACATCAGTAGATATTACACCGAAACTGCCAGTAGCGTTGATGGGGCAATTTCATCTTCGTATAGCCAATACTGTTGAATCACCCTTATTAGCTAATATTGTTGCGGTAGAATCGAGGGATGGAAATGCAAGTGACTATACCATTTTTGTAGCTTGCGACCTGATTGTGATTTCACCTCCTATACTGGCACAGACCAGGGCGGCTATCAAAAAAAGATTGCCGGGAATTGATGTGAACAAAGTGATTATCACGGCAACGCACACACATACTTCTCCTGTATTGGATACAATACTGATGAATTACCCTATTCCAAAAGAAGGAGTTACGCAAATACAGGAATATCTCGATTCCTTTTCGGCCAGGGTGACTGAAGGAGTAGCGAAAGCCTGGGAAAGCCGTAAACCCGGATCTGTTACCTGGGGTCTTAGCCACGCTGTGGTAGGGTATAACCGCCGCAGTGTTTACGCCGATGGCCGTTCTGTAATGTATGGTGCTACTGAAATTCCGGAGTTTCGCGGCATTGAAGGACCAGAGGACCATGATGTGAATGTTTTATTCTTCTGGAATAAAAGTGGAAAGCTGATAGGAATGACTGTTAATGTTCCCTGTCCTGCACAGGAAGTGGAAGGTAGGGATGCTATCAACGCTGATTACTGGCACGATACACGCATAGAACTTAAAAGAAGATTTGGTAACGATATTGTTGTTGCCGGCTGGGCCGGTGCTTCGGGTGACCAATCACCTCATATCCGTTATCGTCATAGGGCTGATGAGCGTATGCATAAACTGGCCAACAGAACCAATATGGAAGAAATAGCCAGAAGAATTGGTATTGCGGTACAGGAAGCGTATGACGTGGTGAAAAACGACAAACATGATAATGTACCGCTGGTACATAAATATGAAACGCTTCAACTACCTATGCGTGCAGTTACAGAAGCCGAACTGCAGAATGCCATAAAGAACCGCGACAGAGTAGCGGCTGAAATTGCTACTGACCCTTCTAAGCTTCCGCAATTGGAGGGAGAACGATTCTGGAATAACGCTACTGTTAAGCTCGCAGAAAGACAGGCAAAAGAACCAGATCTAAGATTTCCCAGTGAAGTTCATGTGGTACGCATTGGTGACGCAGTAATCTGCACCAGCCCCTTTGAACTGTTTGTCGATTACAGTGTTCAGATACAGGCGAGAAGCAAAGCCATTCAAACATTTGTTGTTCAGTTGGCGGGCGCCGGTAATTACCTGCCTACGCAAAAAGCAAAAGAGGGCGGAGGCTATAGTGCTGTTGTGCAAAGTACTCCTGTAGGACCTGAAGGTGGAATGATCCTGGTAGATCGTACTGTCGCAATGATTAACAGCTTGTGGCCCTGATCTGATACAAATAACCTTTTATACTATCAGGTGTTTCTCTTTCGGGCGAAGCACCTTTTTTATTATAAATTGTCAAAATAGGATAGAACAGTACAGGCGATTGTTTCATTTTAAGGAATTTAGAAGTCACTAACGATGAATATTGCGCTATTTATACCATGTTATGTAGACCAGTTCTACCCCCAGGTTGCCATCGCTACGCTTGAGTTACTCGAAAAACTAGGCTGTAAGGTGACCTATCCTTTGTCTCAAACCTGTTGCGGACAACCAATGGCTAATTCGGGCTATGAACACTTAACAACCGAATGTAACAGCCTGTTCACTAAAAATTTTGCATCCTTTGATTATGTCGTTTGCCCTTCGGGCAGTTGCACATTACATATTAAGGATCACCTGCATGATGAACAGAATGAGGAAGGAGCAAAGCATATAAGAAAGAAGATATATGAATTAACAGAGTTTCTGGTAGACGTATTAAAAGTTACATCGCTTAATGCCAGGTTTCCCTATAAAGTGGGTGTGCACCAGAGCTGTCACGGACAAAGGGGTTTGCATTTATCATCTATGACTGAACTGATGAAGCCCGAATTTTCCAAACCTTTACAATTATTGCAAATGGTAGAGGGTATTGAATTAATTGAATTAAGTAGGAAGGATGAATGTTGTGGTTTTGGAGGAACATTTTGCGTAACGGAAGAAGCTGTTAGTGTTAAGATGGGAAAGGACAGAGTAAAGGATCATATCATGAACGGCGCTGAAGTAATTACAGGAGGAGATATGAGTTGTCTGATGCATATGGAGGGAATACTTCGCAG
The DNA here is from genome assembly GCA_964606315.1 of uncultured Chitinophagaceae bacterium. Lineage (GTDB taxonomy): Bacteria > Bacteroidota > Bacteroidia > Chitinophagales > Chitinophagaceae > Flavitalea. Next base: position 43,016 of record CAZSFY010000019.1, read on the forward strand.
AGAAAAAAGCAAGGTTCAAATAAAACATATTGCTGAAATATTAAACAGTAGTAATTAACCGGCCATGAAAGATCATGCACAATTAGCGAGTAAGTTTAATGCCGATGAAGCCAGGGTGGATTGGCATGATGAAACACTTTGGTTCGTTCGACAGAAAAGAGATAAGGCTGCCCAAACCATTGATAACTGGGAAGAGTTAAGAGAAATTGCTTCGCAAATAAAAAATAATGTGCTTTCCAATCTGCATGATTACCTCCTGCAGTTTGAAGAAAATGCCCGTGCTAATGGTGTAATTGTTCATTGGGCGTCAAATGCACAGGAACATAATGAGATCGTTTATAATATTGTTGCAAAGAATGGTGCGAAAGCTTTAGTGAAAAGTAAATCGATGCTTACTGAAGAATGTCACCTTAACGAATATCTTAAACATAAAGGAATTGATGTTACAGATACCGATCTGGGAGAACGAATTGTGCAACTTGCTGAAGAGCCTCCCAGTCATATCGTTATGCCCTGTATTCACTGGAAAAAAGAAGAGATAGGCAATCTTTTTCATAAACATTTTGGTACACCCTTCGGCAATGCTGATCCGCAATTCCTGACAAGAGCAGCGAGATTGCATTTGCGGGAAAAATTTCTCTCCCAGCGGGTAGCTATTACGGGAGTGAATTTTGCTTGCGCCGAAACAGGAGAGTTTGTGGTTTGTACTAATGAAGGGAATGCTGATTTAGGTTCTCATCTGGCTGATGTACATATCGCCTGCATGGGTATCGAAAAGATCATTCCACAAAAAAAACATCTGGGTGTATTTCTCCGTTTGCTCGCCAGGAGTGCAACCGGTCAGCCTATTACTACTTATTCCAGTCATTTTAAAAAACCCAGGGCGGGACAGGAGTTGCATATTGTGCTGGTCGATAATGGCCGCAGCACACAATTAGGAAGAAAGGATTTCAGGAATTCATTAAAATGTATACGCTGCGGCGCATGTTTTAATACTTGCCCGGTTTACAGACGAAGCGGTGGACATAGTTATCATGCGGCTATTGCAGGACCAATAGGCTCTATATTATCTCCTAACCTGGATATGAGAAAATATGCAGATCTGCCATTTGCTTCTACCTTATGCGGATCCTGTTCGAATGTATGTCCGGTTAAGATTGATATTCATGATCAACTATATAAATGGAGACAGGTGCTCACAAAAGAAGGATATACGCCTAAATCAAAAGGATGGGGTATTAAACTGATGTCGGGAGTGTTATCCAAACCTTCTTTATTTAAAATGGCTGGTAAATTCGGACGATGGGGATTAAAAACATTACCGTTCCTGGTCAACAATAAATTAAATCCCTGGTATAAACAGAGAGAAATGCCCGCACCACCTAAATCATCATTCAATGAATGGTATCGCAAAAACCGAATGAACAACAGATGAGCAGCAGGGAAAAAATATTGTTGCAGGTAAAAAATAATCAGCCTGATTTTATTCCCTTACCGGATATTTCAGAGATTAGTCATGAAAAAAATACGCATAATGATCATAGTGATATGGTCGAAAAATATATGCTGACCCTTCAGGCAATTGGGGGGCATTGCAAAAAAGCTATTGACTTTAATGATATTGCTGAATCAGTAAAGTACCAGTTTCCTGATGCAAAACGTATAGTATCTACATTTTCAGAGTTAAAAGATATAGCGGAAGTATATTGTAATACTGATACTATTAATGAGGCACATAATATTGATGTAGCCATATTAGGTGCACATTTTGGTGTTGCCGAAAATAGTGCGGTATGGCTTACAGAAGATATTATATGCGACAGAACGCTTCCGTTTATATGCCAGCACCTGGTAATTGTTTTGCGGGCATCGAATATGGTTTGGGATATGCATGAAGCCTATAAGCGTATCGGTAATCGTGATGACGGATTTTCCATATTTATTGCCGGCCCTTCTAAAACTGCTGATATCGAACAATCACTTGTATTGGGCGCTCATGGCCCCATTAGTATGACTGTCTTTATTCTTGAATAAATAATATCAATATTTATGACTTGCAAAATTGCTTTATTCTTATGCATGATGATGTCTGCATTTTTTTCTTTCTCCCAAAATTCATGGAAAGCAAAATGGATAAACGCTTACGAATGTCAGAGTGAAACCAACACCTGGATGGTTTTCAGGAAAGATGTTTCAATCGATAAAAAACCTGGAGTGCTGCTGGCCAAGATTGCGGCTGACAGTAAATACTGGTTATGGATCAATGGTAAGCTGGTAGTATTTGAGGGATCTTTAAAACGTGGTCCTAATCCGAACGATACCTATTATGATGAAGTAGATATTGCTCCTTACCTGTCGGCCGGTAATAACACTATTGGTATTCTCGTGTGTTATTTTGGAAAAGAAGGATTTGCACATAAGAGTAGTGGAAAAGCCGGATTATATTTCCAGGCTATAGGTTCAGGAATAGAAATTCTTTCAGATAAAACATGGTTATCGGCCATGCATCCAGCTTATGAAACAGCTTATGGCGTGCGACCTAATTTCAGGTTGGCTGAATCCAATATCAGATTCAATGCCGTGAATGATATAGGAGAATGGTACAAACCTGGTGCTGATAAGAGTAAAGTAAGCTATGAAGAGTCAAATGAATATGGAGTGGCGCCTGTTGCTCCCTGGAACAATTTGATTAAACGTCCCATTCCTTTGTGGAAAGATTATGGTATGAAGGATTATGTTTCCCAAAGAGTGATTTCAGGAAAAGATTATGATACGCTCGAGTGTAAACTCCCTTATAATCTTCAATTCACTCCTTATTTTAAAATTGATGCAGAAGAAGGACAAACCATTTATTTGAACACAGATAATTCTTTTGCAGGTGGGACCCATAATATACGTGCTGAATACGTTACTGCGAAAGGCGTGCAGGAATATGAAAATATGGGATGGGTAAATGGACAAGTTATGCAATATATCATTCCCAAAGGTGTGAAGATACTTGATGTTAAATTCAGGGAAACAGGATACGACACGGAGTTTGCCGGTTCATTTACCTCCAACGATCCTTTCTTTAATAAACTATGGGAAAAAGCAGCGCGAACTTTATATATCACTATGCGTGATACGTATATGGATTGTCCCGATCGGGAGCGTGCACAATGGATAGGAGATGTAGTGAACGAAGCCGGAGAGGCATTTTATGCACTTGATGTGAAAAGCCATCTTTTGCAGAAAAAAGGTATGCACGAATTCATTGGATGGCAACGGGCAGACAGTACACTTTATTCACCTGTTCCTGCCGGTAACTGGCATAAAGAACTTGCCTCGCAATCTTTAACAATGGTAGGCTATTATGGGTTCTGGACTTATTTTATTAATACCGGTGATACACAAACGATTGCCGACTTATATGATGGCGTAAGGAAATACCTGGCTGTCTGGAAATTTAATGATACGGGAACAATTGTTTTCAGGAGTGGTGACTGGACATGGGGCGACTGGGGTGAGAATGTTGATGTGGCCTTAATGTATAATCCGCTCTATTATCTTGGACTGAAAGGTGCATATAACATGGCAGTGTTATTAAATAAAACTGCAGATGCAGAAGAGTACAGGAAAAAAATGGAAATACTGAAACCTGCTTTTAATAAAGCTTATTGGAATGGTAAAGAATATCGTTCTACTCATTACACTGGTTTGACGGATGACAGATGCCAGGCATTAGCTGTCGTATCAGGACTAGCTGATAAAGACAAGTATCCCGCTATTCTTGAAGTATTAAAAACACAGGAACATGCCAGTCCGTATTTAGAGAAATATGTGATGGAAGCATTGTTTATCATGGGTGAAGAAGAGTATGGATTAGAAAGACATAAGAAAAGATTTGGTCCGATGGTGAACAATGATAAATACACGACTTTGTTTGAAGGATGGGGAATAGGGGAAGAAGGTTTTGGTGGTGGAACGACCAACCATGCGTGGAGTGGTGGCGGATTAACTATTCTGTCGCAATATCTCTGTGGTATAGCTCCTGTTGAAGCTGGCTATAAGGTGTTTCATATTCTGCCTCAGCCTGGAAATATGAAAACTGCTTCTACTACAATGGAGTCTGTAAGGGGAGTTATCAAATCTTCATTCTCCAACGAAGCAAAAAGATTTACTTTAACATCAACTGTTCCAACAGGCACGACCGCAATTATAGGAGTACCGGCCAAAGGAGTAAAGAAAATCGTGATGAATAAGAAAGCGGTTTGGTCGAATGGAAAATATTCTTCCAATGTTGTACCATCACCTGATAGCGAAGGCAAGTTTATCAGATTTGTTGTAAAGCCAGGTAACTACACCATCGTAGCTGAAAAATAATTTTAGCGCTAAGCGAAATAAGTAAGAGGCTGCATATCTGAAAATGCAGCCTCTTGTTTGATGGGTTATTAATAGAGACGGTTATTCGTTTGTGTGATCTTTTTAAAATTTATTTCAACTGACAGACCATAGCGTAGCTATTTTACTCAGGCCAGTATTGTGCAATTTTTTTATGCAGAAAGGCAACGCTTCTTTCCAACTGATCCATTCCATCAACACCATCTTCGATGCTAATCCATCCATCAAATCCCACGCGTTTCAATTCAGTGAAAATAGCATCATAATCATTTAGTCCCTTTCCAATTTCACCATGACTTAATCTTTTCGCATAACCCAATGCGCCACCTTCTTCTTTTCTTAAATCCTCAATGGTGCCATATTTGAGATAGCGGTCGCTGGCATGCATAGTTACTACACGGTGAGAAACTCTCTTCAATAATTCCAATGGATCTTCTCCTGCCAGGTATGTGTTACTGGGATCGTAATTGACACCAAAATTCGGATGATCGATGGCATCAACCAGTTTACAGAACACATCCATTTTTTGTGCAAATTCGGGGTATTCCCAAAAATCATCTTTGTAATGATTTTCCAAAATCAATATGATATTTTTTTCCTGTGCATAATGGAGACATTCCTTTATGGATTCCGCAGCAAGTTGTACGCCTTCATCAATGGATAATTCCGGGCGTCGCTGTCCAGATAACACGCGGCAATAAGATCCACCCAATGCATAGGTCATATCGATCCACTGCTTTTGTTTATTGATCTCGTTTTCTCTGAATTTTTTATCGGGGTGTGTAAAGTCGGGAGAGCAGCACATCATGGGAATGGTCTTGCCTTTTTCTTCTACTAATTTCCTGAATGTAGACCAGTTGTTTTTATCCTGCATTTCGATAAAGCCTGAATACCATTCTAATCCCTCAATATCGAGTTTCGCTGCCAGTTCTATCCATTCAGCAATTTTCATTGTTCCGTCTTTACAAAGAGCATGTATAAATGCTTTGGGGAATGCAGCTAGTTTTGGCATAATCTTGTGTAATAATGAAGGCGGTTAATAGTTTTAAAACACATTACCCGCAAGTGAAAAATATTATTAATCAGCGACTGATATTCTAAAAAGGATTTTTAATAGTTTCAGGGTCTTTAGGCGGATTTCTTCCTATGAACGGGTACTGTTCAAGATTGGTAATTTGCCCGGAAACAGGACCGCTTTCATCACCTATCCAGAATACAACAGCGGCGGCAATTTCTTCGGGAGCCAGCAGTCTTCCCGCGGGTGCATATACTTTAGGAAGATCTTTATACCAGTCCTCAGCTAATCCATGTTCGCGTTTGCGAACGGTTTCTGTTTCGGTAAGTACCCAACCCGGATTCAACTGGTTAACACGAACGCCGTAATGCCTGAAAATGGCGTCACCAAGATTACGTGACATCGTCATTAATGCCCCCTTTGAAATACTATAGGCAAGAAGATTGGGTTCTCCGCAGTAGGCATTGACAGAGCCGATATTTAAAGCGTTACCCCTTGTTTTTGCCAGATGAGGCAATGCAGCCTTAATTAATATAAAAGGCACAACGGTATTTACTTCTATTACTTTTCTAAGGAATGCGGCATCGGTACTTTCTATATCCGAAGAAACAATCATTGCAGCATTATTGATCACACAGTCGAGCCTGCCAAAAGTTTTTACTGCTACATCCACCAATCGTTGGGGTGCTCCTTCATTAGCAAGGTCTTCGATATGTAGTACGGCATTTCCCTCACCGAGTTTTTTAATTACTTCTTCTCCCGCTTTTTTATCCCTGCCATTTACTACAACTTTTGCTCCTTCGGCTACACAACGAATGGCTATAGCTTTTCCTATACCGGTAGTACTACCGGTCACTATTACTACTTTGTCTTTTAATCTCATGTTAAACTGGTTTTAAAACACTTTTTACAACTTCACCTTTATGCATTTTCTCGAACGCAGTATGCCATTCAGTGATGGGCCACACTCCTCCGATGATAGGTTTCACATCCAGTTGTTTTGAAGTCAGTAGTGCAAGCACTCTTTCCCACATTGGCCAGTTATGACTGAAGCTACCCTGGAGGGTAATATTTTTTTGAACCAGTGGATCAAGAGAAATATTCAATGGTTGGGGACCCCAACCTACTTTTGTGATCTTTCCGTTTGGTCTTACCAATTGCATAGCAATGCCCAAAGTAACACTTGCGCCTGCTGCGTCTATTACAACATCAACTCCTAATCCGTCACGCTCCTTTGCCCAGGCTGTTGCATCACCAATGATAGATTCGCAGCCATATTGCTCTGCGATCTGCAACCTGTGTTTATCGGCAGCTAACCCAACTACCGCAACCTGTGCTCCACAGAGTCTGGCCATTGCTGCGCAGAGAATTCCTATCGTACCCGGACCAAGAACAATTACTCTGTCGCCTGGTTTAATACGTGTATTTTCAACTACTGCACTATAAGCTACACAACAAGGTTCTGTTAAACAGGCTTGTTCAAATGGCAGTGCATCGGGCACTTTATGTAAACAGCGTGCAGGCACTCTAACGTATTTGGTCATTGCGCCGTTCACACCATATCCAAATCCTTTACGTGTGGGATCGAGATTGTACAGTCCCACTCTTGACATAGGATTATTAAGATCAATGATAGCCGCGGTTTCACTCACTACTCTGTCGCCTTCTTTCCAGCCTTTTACTCTGCTGCCTACTTCTGCTATTATTCCTCCAAATTCATGTCCCAATACTACAGGATAATTTACCGGCCAGCTATGATCGCTGGTCCATTGGTGAAGATCACTTCCGCATACACCTACGTTTTCAACCTGTAATAGAACGTCTTCATCTTCAATAAAAGGTTTTTCTATTTCTCTTATTTCAACAGAACCTTTTTCAGGGGCGTAGTTAACAACTGCCGCCGATTTCGTCAACATATTTTTTGTTTTTTTCTTCGTGTATTAAAAATTTTATCCATAGACAATGAACAGTTGTTTGGAATCCTGACCTGTTGTTTTCTTGTCAACTGTACTGCTTCGTTTCATTCTATTTTTTTCTTACTTGTATGAATGTATTTTTTCGCAAATCAATCTTAGTGAGCTTTCGAGGTCACCATCTGCTGTTTTGAAATTATCAGCATCAATAGTCAGCGGAGCGCCAAGTACCACTAATGGAGCGCCATATTCGGGGCACTGGATAGCTTGTTCTAGTGAAAGTCCGCCTACAGCCTGTACAGGAATATTTACCGCATTCACTACTTCTTTTAGTTGGTCGAGGGGACTGGGCATTCTTTTGCCTTTTGCGGCGATGCCTCTTCTTTCATCGTAGCCGATATGGTGAATAACATAATCGCATCCGAGATCTTCCAGCCATTTGGCTGCGGCTACCATGTCTTCACAACCCAGGTTATCGCCCATCACTTCCACGCCGAAATCTTTTCCTGCTTTTACTACGCAGTGAATAGTTTCTTCGTGTGCACGAGCCATCACTACTACGTGGGTAGCGCCGGCTTTAGCCATCATTTCTGCTTCGAGGTAGCCGCCATCCATTGTTTTAAGATCGGCTACGATAGGAATTTTTGGAAATGCTTCACGCAGTTTTCTAACACCGTGTAATCCTTCAGCAAGGATCAAAGGAGTTCCTGCTTCGAGCCAGTCAACTCCTGCGCGTAGAGCCATTGCTGCTGTTTCTAATGCTTCATCAATATTTGTAAGGTCTAAAGAAATCTGAACTATCGGTTTCATCCGTATATTATTTGTCTTTTAAATGGTCGGATGTCTGCTCGCCTTGGTAACCTTCTTATTATTTAGACAGGCCTAAAGGCTCGCGGTCATCCGTTTATCTTTTTAATTAATTGAACATAATAACTGTCAACTGCCTATTGTCTACTTTTTTCCGTCCGTCCTCGTCTCGTGATTACCACGAGATTACCACGAGACACTCCCGCCAGCGGGAGACAACACTTTCCACTGCCCACATCGTCAATTATCCCTTGTCCGCTTTCCACTCTCCACTGTATTACGCTTTATCAAAGCTTATACATTCTTTTAATTCCTTTTCAGTATAGGCAATGTTGTATTGCTGTAATACATCCTCCGGAACACCGTTCCACTGATTAACCTTATTGCCAACATATCCAACATCTTTGAATCCCATTTCTGTCGTATAAAATCCTGAAATAACAAGACTGCGAAGCAGGCTGAAAAAGTTAGCGCCAACGATCATATCGGGAGTGGCTTTTTTGGGATAGGCAATCATATCAACCATCTCAATCTGCTGCTGCGTATTGCAGTCAACAAAAGGTTTTTCGAATCTTTTTGATGTTTGCAAATCCAGCCATTTCAGACCACCGCGCATTTCGGTTTGATGCTGCGGCCTGTCTCTCATCATAAAGTCGATGAATTCAGGGACCTTTGCGTCTGTCGCACTTCCGCTCACATCATCTTTCGGAATAATAATATCACTTAATACTGCAACTGTTGCCAGTTCGTGTTCGGTGAAGAATGTTGATTCATTCAGTTTATTATTATGTTCAACCTCTTCAATCATTCTGTCGGCGTTTGCACCGGAGATAAGATCGCGGGGATCTGCCTTTGTAATTTTGGTGTCAGGGTTGTTGCAGGCTTCCAGTAATACACCTGTAGAAACTGTTCCTACAAATAATGCTTTTATCGAATTTCTCCTATCCATAATGAATTGTTTTCAGAGATGATTTTTAGATGTTCTGTTTTTTCAGTTCGTCAACAATATGTTCGCTGGCCCTCATAGAAAGGGCGAGGATTGTCCAGGTGATATTTTTATCAGCCTGCGAAGTAAACTGGCTGCCATCTACGCAGAACAGATTTTTACAATCGTGCGCCTGGCTCCATTTATTTAAAACTGAATCTTTAGGATTATTACCCATCCTGGCTGTACCAGCTTCATGAATCACGTTACCGGGATTATCAAGTCCCCACTGATTTTTTTCATTATTATCCATTCCCCAGGTTACAGTGGCTCCCATATTATGAAATATTTCGAGGAAGGTTTCCTTCATGTGTTTGGCCTGTTTTAGTTCATAATCGGAGTGCTTCACATGAAATTTCAAAACAGGAATACCATATTTATCAACCACATTAGGATCGATTTCGCAATAGTTATCAATATTGGCTACTGCTTCACCACGTCCGGCCATACCTATTTGTGCGCCGTAGAAGAAACGAACATCTTCTTTCAGCGATTTACCATAACCACCGGCTTCTTTTTGCACGCCGTTCACCGGGAAAGTTCCGTTGAGTTGTTCAATGCCCCAGTTAAAACCATAAATAGGCATACCCATACCGCCACCATACTCAATATGATAGCCGCGAGGGAAATCAAGTTTTTTATTATCGAGCCACCAGGGTGTATATACATGCGAGCCACCTACGCCATCTTCGTTATAGCGTTTGCGGTTAAACAATGCAGGTACAAAACCTCTCATAGCCATTCCTGTTGAATCATGCAGGTATTTTCCTACCACATTGCTTGAATTAGCCAGACCGTTAGGGTGACGTGGGGATTTTGAGTTTAATAGCAGTCGTGCTGTTTCACAGGTACTGGCAGCGAGAATAACGATCTTTCCATACACCTGGTATTCCTGTAGTGATAGCTTATCAACATATGATACTCCCGTAGCTAGTCCCTCGTTATTGGTCAGCACTTCCCTGGCCATGGCATTGGTGATCAGGTCCATATTACCTGTTTCCGCCGCTGGCTTAACCAGGCAGGAAGATGAAGAGAAGTCGCCATACACTTTACAGCTTCTCCAGCACTGATGGCAGTAGAAACACGCTCCGCGTTCTTTATTGATAGGCTTGGTCAGAATTGACATTCGTGATGGAATGACAGGAATGCCTATACCCGTTGCCGCTTTTTTGATGAACAGTTCATGCAGACGGGGTTTAGGAGGAGGAAGAAAATAACCGTCGGGGTCGTTCGGTAAACCTTCATTGGTTCCAAAGATCCCTATCAACTGGTCAACTTTATCATAATAAGGTTTTACATCTTCATAACTGATCGGCCAGTCGTCTCCCAGTCCGTCGATGCTTCTTCTTTTGAAATCCTGCGGACCAAAGCGAAGCGATATTCTTCCCCAGTGGTTGGTTCTTCCGCCTACCATTCTGGCTCTCCACCAGTCCCATTTTGTTCCTTCTGCTTTTGTGTAAGGCTCACCATCTATATCCCATCCCCAGAAGGAGCCGTCAAAATCACCAAAAGGTCTGAACTTAGTGGTAGCTCCCCGGCGTGGACTTTCCCATGAATTTTTCATTTGGGAAGAATGGATTGCCGGATCATAATCGGGACCGGCTTCCAGGACACATATATTTAATCCTGCTTTGGTAAGCACATAAGCTGCCATTCCGCCAGCTGCACCTGTGCCAACAATTACTGCGTCATACTTTTTGGATTGCTTTTTAACCTGAAAATCTCCCATACAGCAAGAGTGTTTTAATTTTAAAGTGAAACTTATCCACGAAAGTTATGTTTCACAATGAGTTAATCCGGTGATTGTTCCTATCCGAAGCGTTAATCAATCAATAATATTCGAATGAAAGTAAAATGAATAGAAACATTTTAATGTTCCGAAATTAGCTAAAAGTGTAACATATTTAACATCTGCCAGCAGCTAATTTTGATTATTTTTAAACCTTCTATCTAAACTGTTTATATGGGATGAGGTATCTTGTTTTTATTCTTGTTGTATTATTCATCGCCTGCAGGGAGGAGCCTGTAGATTCCAATAAAGAAATGGGCGAGTGGTTAAAGGAAGTAAAGCGACTCAATGCTGTACCTGAAAATTTGACTAACTCCGAATTCAGGATGGCCTATTACGATTCCTTATACAGGGCCACTAAAGATCCCCAAAAATCATTGCAGATCAAATATCAGCTACTAAGAGCATGCCTGGAGAACGGTGACGAAAACCTGGCTATTGGTTACGGTAATGAAATGCTAAAACAATTGGTAGACAGCGCTCATCCCAATGCCTTAAGAACAAGAGTACTGAAAGAAATGGCTATCGCCTGGATGCGGGTAGCCGAAAAGAAAAATTGCATTAACGACCATAATGCTGAGTCCTGTGTGTTTCCAATACAAGGTGGGGGTGTTCATAAAAACAAGATGCCGGCAGAAAAAGCTATAGCGCTGTATGAACAAATTTTATCCGAAGATCCAAAAGATATTCATTCGCGTTGGTTGCTAAATATCGCTTATATGACAACCGCTGGCTACCCTGATAAGGTTCCTAAACAATACCTCATCCCTGGACTGGATAAGGATACCGTTACTACCGTAAAACCGTTTGCTGACGCTGCTATAAAAACAGGTCTTGACGTTTTTAGCAGGGCAGGAGCGGCGATCGTTGACGATTTTACTAACGACGGCTACCTGGATGTGGTCATCAGCAGTGAAAATCTGGATGAACACATGCATTTCTTTATTAATAATGGTGATGGAACATTCAGCGATGCTACAGAATTTTCGGGATTGAATTATTTGACTGGGGGATTGAATATGATGCAGACCGACTATAATAATGATGGCTGGAAAGATATTTTTGTCACCCGCAGAGGTCATTCAGCAAATATTTATGCCACCGAACCCAACTCTTTGTTAAGGAATAATGGTGATGGAACATTTACAGATGTTACTAAAGCAAGCGGCCTGCTGGTAGCTCATCAATCACAAAGTGCGGTATGGGCTGATTTTAATAATGATGGGTGGCTGGACATATATATTGCCAACCAGGCACAAGATGCTTTTTCTAATATACCTAGTGAACTATATATTAATAATAAGGATGGTACATTCTCTAATGTATCTGAACAATCCAATACCAAAATAGTTGCTTTTGCTAAAGGTGTTACTGCTGCCGATTATAACAATGATGGTTATATAGACATCTTTATTTCAGGGCAGGATGGTACAAAGTTTCTTTTTAAAAACACAGGGATTAAGGATAATATTCCTGTATTCGAAAACGTAACTGAGCATGCGGGTATCAGAGACAGGAATGGAACCTCCACTACCTGGTTCTTTGATTATGATAATGATGGTTGGCAGGATATACTTATTCACAGTAAAAAATTTGCATTTTCTCCTGTTTACTATTATGCGTATGAAGCATTAGGTAATAAGTTGCCGGATTATGATGCTAAAATGTATTTATACCGTAACAAAGGAGATGGCACTTTTGAAGAAGTTGCCAAACAGGTTGGACTGGATAAAGTGTCTATTGCTATGGGCTCCAATTTTGGGGATTTTGACAATGATGGTTTTCTGGATTTTTATATAGGATCCGGAAATCTGGATTTTAGTGTACTGGTCCCTAATCGCTTGTTCAGGAATAATGCAGGAGTGTCTTTTACTGATGTTACTTTGGCGGCGCGTGTAGGCAATCTTCAAAAGGGACATGGCGTTTCCTTCGCAGATCTTGATAATGACGGTGACCAGGATATTTATATTGATATGGGTGGTGCCTATAAAGGGGATGCTTACCAGGGTTCGCTTTATATTAATCCCGGACAAAATGATAATAAATGGATAAAGCTCGAATTGGTAGGTGTGAAAGCTAACAGACCCGCTATTGGTGCAAATATCAAAGTGTATTTTAAAGAAAACGGAAAAGAGAGAGTAGTGCACCGTGAAGTAAATTCCGGTAGCAGTTATGGGGCGAATCCTCTGTTGCAACATATTGGTATAGGAAGCGCTACCGTAGTGGATCGTGTTGAAGTGAAATGGCCAGGTACGAATACCATCCAGGTGTTTAATCATCTTGAACCTGATCAGCAATACACTATTACCGAAGGAAATGATGTGGCGCAAAAAAGAACTGGTCTGAAAAAGCTGAACTTTTTAGATAAGAATCGCACAACTATTGGCTGCACACCGTTGGTGCTTAAGAAATAAAATGTATTTATTCTATTTATCTGAATTAGGTTACTTTGATTTTTTTCATAGAGCTTTGGAATGGCTTTAAAACTATAGTTTCCATATGAAGATTGCTTTTCATGGTGCGGCTCGTACCGTAACGGGTTCAAAACATCTATTAACCATTAATCCTAATAAAAAAGTATTGCTCGATTGTGGAATGTTCCAGGGATTGGGCATAGATACAGTTTCTCTAAATAATGAATGGGGATTTGAACCCTCCGAAATTGATCATGTTATACTTTCTCATGCGCATGTTGATCATATTGGATTGCTTCCCAAACTGATCAAGGATGGATATGCCGGAAAAATATTTTGTACGCCCGCTACGGCGAGTCTCGCTAAAATATTACTGATAGATTCTGCAAAGATCCAGGAAGCAGACGCTGCATACATCAACCGGTTGCGGGATAAAGAACGCAGAAAACATGTAGAGCCATTGTACACAGAGGATGATGCTGCGCTTGTATTCCCTCTTTTTGAAACGGTTCCTTATAATGAACATTTCCGCATTGATAACCAGATAGAATTAATGTTCACTGATGCGGGACATATTATTGGAAGCGCTGCTGTGAATCTTAAAATAAAAGAAAATGGTAAAATAACTCGTTTAACTTTCAGTGGCGATATTGGAAGGTATAGGGATATGATATTGAGATCACCACAGGTATTTCCCCAAGCCGATTATATTATTCTTGAATCAACGTATGGCGACAGGTTACATGATATGTTAACTACCGCAACAGATAAACTTCTTGAACATATTAATAAAACCTGTATCGAACAGAAGGGAAAACTGATATTACCCGCATTCAGTTTGGGAAGAACGCAGGAAATATTATTCATGCTTAATCATCTTGAACTTGAAAGAAGATTGCCTGATATTCCTTATTATGTAGATAGCCCCTTATCTATAAAAATTACTGAAACCGCTAAAAGGTATACCGATTATTTTAATGGAACTGTTCAGAATCTTCTGAAAGTAGACAGGGATATATTTTCTTTTAAAGGGTTGAAATATATTGATAAGGTTGAAGATTCTATTGCTTTGAACGGAATGCCCGGTCCGGCTGTAATTATTTCCTCTTCAGGTATGGCCGAGGCAGGCCGAGTAAAACATCATATTGCTAATAATATTGATGATGGAAGGAACACCATACTATTAACGGGTTATTGTGAACCGGAATCTCTTGGTGGCCGGTTAAAAAAGAACCCTGACCAGATCAGGATATTTGGTAAAATATTCCCGGTAAAAGCAGCTATTGATGAGATCACTACATTAAGTGCACACGGTGATTATGAAGATATGAGCCAGTGGCTGGCCTGCCAGGACCCACGGGAGGTGAAAAAATTATTTTTGGTGCATGGTGAATATGATGTGCAGGTCAATTTCAGAGACCGCTTGCTTAAAAAAGGATTTTTGGATGTGCAGATTCCACAATTGCACCAGGAAGTTGGATTAGGATAAAGAAATTCCGGGTAGATTATTTTTGCAATCATTACTATTTTCACGAAGCGGTTTAATAACTAATGTATTATTATCAAAAAATATGCAATGACCAATAGAGAAGATTTTACACCGATAGGCTCTAAAACAGAGACTGAGTTTTTGGACGGACCCCGATCGAGATGGAAAGAATTTACTTTTTTGTTTAAAGTAATGGCTGAATTCTTTTATGGATTCAGAAAGCTGCATTTTACAGGTCCATGTATTACTGTTTTTGGATCGGCTCGTTTTGATGAGAATAATCATTACTATAAACTGGCGAGAGAAGTTGGGCAGGAAATTGCCAAATTGGGCTTTACCATTATTACAGGAGGCGGGCCAGGCATTATGGAAGCTGCTAACAGGGGAGCCAAGGATGTTGGAGGTAGATCAATAGGTTGTAATATTATTTTACCGCATGAACAGCATCCTAATCCATATCTTGATAAATGGGTGGATTTTGATTTATTCTTTGTAAGAAAAACATTGTTAAGTAAGTATTCGTACGGTTTTGTAGTGTTGCCGGGAGGGTATGGAACACTTGATGAATTTTATGAGGCGCTTACATTGATCCAGACTGGAAAATTTAAACGATTTCCTGTGGTATTGATGGGAAAAGAATATCATGCCGATCTGATTAATCATATGGAAAGAATGTCAAGGGAAAAAACAATTGACCCTGCAGATCTTAAGCTTTATCTTTTTACCGATTCCGTAGAAGAAGCCAGGCAACATATTATTAAATATGCTATCGAAGAGTTTGGGCTGAAGAAGGGAAGAATCGTTAAACCCTGGAAGTTTCTGTTTGAGTGGAAATAAAACTTTTATAAGAGTTATGAATTGCCGTGAGCGACTTCATTCCATAGGAACGCTGTGATGGACCAGGTGAAAAACAAAGAAAGTTAGTCCTATAAAAAAGAAGCTGTATCAAAAACCGATACAGCTTCTTCTCTTAATATTAATTGTAAGTACTTAGTTGCCTTCATTAAAAAATACACATAAACCATCTTTTCCGGCTACTATAATATCCTTTCTTCCTGTTCCTCTCAGATCAGCTACTGAAAAGTATAGTCCCGCACCTTTACCAACACCATAGGGACCGTAAGAGATAACATTTTTAGTGAAGGTTTCGCCGTTCCATTTAAAATAGTACAAGCCTAAATCATCTTTTTCGCCGGGATCTCTGCCATCATGTGCGCGGTAACGTTTTCCTGTTACGAGCTCCCCTTTTCCATCTCCGTCAATATCTACCCACATCATACAATGATACATGGAATTATGTCCGTCAATAGTATGTTTGATCCAGGTTCTCTTCTTTGTTTTCTTATCAAACTTTTGTTCGTACCAGTCCAATCCATAGCCGTGAGCTACCCCTGATATAATATCGGTCAGTCCGTCCCCATTGACATCTGCCGCAACGATAGGTACAGAAGCAGTTTTTAAATCAAATTCATTTTCATGCATTATCCATTTGTCTTTCCACGGATTAGCAGGTTGTTCAAGCCAGCCTTTACTAACAATAAGATCTTTACGTCCGTCTCCGTTAATATCACCTATTCCTATGCCATGATCCTGGTAATCATGAATTACATATTTGGTGAAGCTTTTGCCGGAAGGATCATATTTAAAAACCAACAGTGGATTTTCGGGAGTATTAGGAACGATCTCATCGATTCCATCGCCGTCGATATCCCAGCCGTAGGAGGTTTCGATATTAGTTGTTTTAGCAATATCATGTGGTGTCCATAATTTTTTAGGGTCACCGGGATTTTCATACCAGCGTAATGTTTTTTCGAACCAACCTCCGGTAATAAAATCGATTTTACCATCTCCGTTCACATCGAAAGGAATAGTAGAAAAATCATCGTAGTAGCCTTCGTACCTAGTAAATTGATTAATGAGGTGTCTTTGCCAGAAATCCGGTCCTTCGTACCAAAACGCTCCCGATACAAGATCGAGGTGGCCATCATTATTTACATCAAAAACCCCAACTGACTCAAAGCTCTCCGAAGCGATAGGAACTTTTTTGAACTTTACAGGACCCTGCTGGGCGACAACGGTTAATGCCAGCATCATTAAAAGTAAGGCAGTAGCTATAAAGCGAAACAGAAAAAATGGAGTTTTCCATGTACTTTTTCCCCTGCTAATGAATGTTCTGCTGTTTGTATTCAATAACTTAAGCATCATTATTTAATTTTTTATTGGGCAATGTACTGATAAATCGCGCTTTATGATGCTGCTTTGCATATATTTTATGCCGTTAAATTAGCCTTAATGCAGTGGA
The DNA here is from genome assembly GCA_964606315.1 of uncultured Chitinophagaceae bacterium. Lineage (GTDB taxonomy): Bacteria > Bacteroidota > Bacteroidia > Chitinophagales > Chitinophagaceae > Flavitalea. The sequence continues at coordinate 60,110 of CAZSFY010000019.1, forward strand.
TAGGGGACAATGGAAAGTGGAGAGTGGACAGTTGGCAATTCATTTTTGCAAACGCGGACTCAATAATCAGTCGACCGTTGATAGCAGACAGTGGATAATTCTTTTCTGCATGCTCAATATTTCGTTGATGATTGATAATGGATAGTTCTTAAAGTATTAACTGACCATTATCCACCGTCAACTATCAACTGTTCACTATCCCTTGTCCATTTTGTTCTGCTATGCTTCGTATTTTCCCTGCGTGAAAATCTCTATCGCATTTTCGTTTTGTATTGCGGTTTTCAACATCCTCTTTTTGAAAAAAAATAGTTGTTATACGATAATGATTAAGTACAAACACATAGTGTAAATAATGTATAAGGTTTTTCTCTTATCGTCTATTAAAATATAATCTTTGAATTGATTTTTTAGTTTGCAGAAAAGTATTAACTAAAAAATATTTTTGTTTCTTTGCTACTCGGTTCCATAAAATGGGATCTAATTTTTTAATCCGAAATCCAAAACCTAATGAAGAACTTTAACTGTTTGAACAGGACCGTATTGCTGTTCATCTTACTCACCGCGATGCTTACTGTCACCAATGCACAGCAAATAGAAAAGTCGCTGGTGATGTCTACAGGAGAGCGTATCGGCTTCCTGGAATACAAGCCCAAAAATTATTCTACTTCAGGCAATGTGAAATATCCTGTTATCATTTTTCTCCATGGAATTGGAGAAAGAGGTAATGGAACCACAGAGCTTAAAAACGTGGCGACTGTCGGCTTGCCTAAAATGATCAGAGATGGTCATCCGATGACATTTACCTGGAATGGTAAAACAGAAACTTTCCTGGTGGTCTCTCCGCAATGTCCTGTTTCATATGGCATGTGGCCACAAAAAATGGTAAATGAATTTGTGGAATATGTTCGTAAACAATTAAAGAGTGACACCAGCAGGATCTATCTGACTGGTTTGAGTATGGGTGGTGGTGGAGCATACAGGTATATTTCTACTCATGCCGACTTTCCAAGAAGAGTAAGCGCAGTAGCTTCTGTATGTCCTCCCTGTACTTTTGATAATGGTGAATTTGTTGCCAATGCCAAACTACCTGTTTGGGGATTTCATGCGGCAAATGATGATGCTGCACCGGCTTCCTGTACAGATCGCGCTATGAACAGAATTAATGCAGCCCAACCCGAAGTAAAACCTATACAGACAATGTGGCCTTCAGGCGGACATGCAATATGGGATAGAGTATATGCTGACACAAATTATGTTTATAACGAAGCGCTGAATGTGTACGAATGGTTTCTGGGACAGAATAAAAGTTTACCGGTTAATAAATTACCCGAGGCCAATGCTGGAGCAGACCAGGTAATAAGCATCAATCAGGGTACTGTTACATTGAACGCTTCAGCCTCTAAAGACAACGACGGAAAAATAATCCGTTATGTGTGGAAAAAGATATCAGGACCTAATAATGGGAAAATTACTGCTGTAAGAAGCGCCAACCCTTCTACTACAGTAACGGGATTAACAACAACGGGAGTGTATAGTTATGAACTTACGGTTGTAGATGAAAGAGCAGGATTTACAAAAGATACAGTAAATATTACTGTCGCTACTAACCTTCCGGCGCCAACACCTCCAAATGATATTGTTGTACCAACGCCTGTTCCTCCAACAGATACTATTATTACGCCGGCGCCTGTTGATACAGTACCAGCGCCTCAAAAACCAACTGTGCCTGAAAATCTTCCGCCTATAACGAAAACACAGGGCGATGTAGTAGTGCCTATTGAATGGAACTGGGCTCCGACAGTAAGCGGCTCTCCTTCGAAGGACCCGGATGGATGGATCGCTTTATTTACATGGGAAAAAATCAGCGGACCTGATTCCTATACAATAGTGAGTCCGAGATCCTGCGCTACCAAACTGGAAAATCTTGTTCCCGGTGAGTATGTATTCAGGGTTACGGCATATGATAATAAAGGCGCTTCTTCCTATGCTGATGTTAAGGTAACAGTGACCCAGGAAAAACCTAAACCACCTGAAAATCTTCCACCTATAGCAAAAACACAGGGTGATGTAGTAGTGCCTATTGAATGGAACTGGTCACCGACGGTAAGTGGTTCTCCTTCGAAGGACCCCGACGGATGGATCGCTTTATTTACATGGGAAAAAATTAGCGGACCTGATTCTTATACAATAGTAAGTCCGAGATCCTGCGCTACTAAGTTGGAAAATCTTGTTCCGGGTGTGTATGTATTCAGGGTTACGGCGCATGATAATAAAGGCGCTACTTCCTATGCTGATGTTACGGTGACGGTGACCCAGGAAACTAAAAAGCAAACAATGACAAGCGCTGCTACTGTTAGCAATGTAGTAGTAAAAGAAGATCCGGCAGCTATTCCGCTTACGGTATTGTCGATGCCGGCACAGCTTACTGCTTTTCCTAATCCTGCGGTGAACATGGTGAATATTCAATATACATCATCAACTTCTGGAAAATCTGTTATGAGCGTATTCGATGTATCAGGTAAGGTTATCACTAATATAACCTTCCATAAAAATGAAGGAAAATATATGCATAACCTGGATATCAGTCGACTGGTTAGTGGAGTGTATTACGTTAAGATCCAAACCGGAGTAACAACACAATTACAAACCCGCTTTGTAAAAAGATAATTAATAACAAGAAATAAGTTGAAAAGGATGTGCCTATTAAGGTGCATCCTTTTGATATTTAATTCGGAATTAGTAGCGATGCATTATTATGTTTAAATTGTATGAATGCAGCAGGAAATTATTTTAACCGGTGACGGATCTCATTCTGTTCTTAGTACAGCTCTGAATGTCACCTATCATTCTACGTTCGGCGCTATACAGGAATCCGCTCATATATTTATTGATTGCGGATTAAAACAATTCACAGACAAAAAATCATTATCGATCCTTGAAGTAGGATTTGGAACGGGTTTAAATACATTACTCTCTTATATAGTAAGTGAACATTATCCTGTTGATTTTTATTATGAAGCTATTGAAAAATATCCGCTACCCAGCCAGTTAACTGCAAAGCTTAATTATCCGGATATACTAAACCGAACTGATCTATACAATGTATTTACTGCTATGCATAAAGCAGAGGAAAAACAGCAAGTGATTTTATCTAATAATTTCTGTTTGGTGAAGAGATATGATGATATTCAAAATTGTTTTTTTCAAACCTCTTTTGATATTGTTTATTTTGATGCTTTTGATCCTATTGCTCAACCCGAGTTATGGACAACCCCCATTTTTACAAAACTATATGCAGTGATGAATGAAGGAGGGATATTGCTTACTTATTGCAGCAAAACCATCGTCAGACATGCGATGGAAGCAGCAGGGTTCAGGGTGGAAAAAGTAAGAGGTCCCAAAGGAAAAAGAGAAATTGTCAGAGCGAAAAAATCTTTATCGTAGCGGAGTCGAAAAAAGCTCCAGCAATTCATTGGCGCGTAAATTGTTTTCCGCTTCTTCATTCATACTATTAAGAACACGTAGTTCTTTAGTTGTTAGATAAAGTGATAATCCTTCGCAAGGTGTGGGTATCGTAATGCTTTTCAGGTTAGACTCTGGCAGTCCTTCATAATCAAGGATAATTTCTTCAATTACTCTTTTAAATCCCTGGAATTCAGATTTAACAAAATTAATGAGCACGCAACCGAATCCAAACTGGATATACTGGCATTGCCGACAATATAAAATATAGCCGTACTGATCGTTGTAACTCAAAGTCTGGTAAGTACACATGGGCAAATATTATTACTTTTTCTATTTCTCTAATGTAACAGTTCAATCTGTGCTCCATTGCCGAATTTGGTAAAGAAGTTTTCGAAATAGGGAATGATGACAGTGGACGGTGGACATTGAAGACAACCGGAGAGGACCTTTAACTATCAACTGTCAATTGTCAACTGCCCACTCCTCATTGTCCACCGGTAGAGTTTTAAAAATATCCGAATGATATTTCACTAGGTTGTTTATCTTTGTGTTTCATTAATGGCGTTCGCCAATTCTTAATCTTTCGATTTACTGCCCGCCACGATTGTTTTCCGCAAACATTTAATTAAAAATTGTGAAAAAGAGTTTGTTGCCACTTGCATTGGGTGGTCTTGGTATAGGTTTTACCGAGTTTGTGGTTATGGGGTTGCTTCCCGATATCGCTGCTGATCTGCATATCAGTATCCCTAAAGCCGGACATTTAATTTCTATGTATGCGTTAGGTGTAGTAGTGGGTGCACCGGTACTGGTCACCATAGCCAATAAGTTTCCGCCAAAACAAATACTGATGAGCTTGATGGGCATATTTGCCTTATTTAATATCCTGTCGGCTTTTGCTCCTAGTTATACGTTATTGTCGGTAAGCCGTTTATTATCCGGTTTACCACACGGTGCTTTCTTTGGGGTGGGTGCTGTGGTAGCCAGCCGATTGGCCGAAAAAGGCAAAGAAGCCAGATCAATTTCAATGATGTTTGCCGGGCTGACTGTAGCTAATCTGGTAGCCGTTCCTTTAGGCACTTATATTGGTCATCATTTTTCATGGAGAATTACTTTCGCATTGATAGGTTTTATTGGGATTATGACTGTGTTAAGTTTGAAGTGGTTTCTCCCTGCTTTACCAGAACAGAAAGAGGAAAGCAATGGTGCTGAATTTGCATTTTTCAAGAGTCAGGAAGCCTGGCTGATTATTTTATTAACTACAATCGGAACTGGTGGACTGTTTGCATGGATCAGTTATATAGCTCCGTTAATGATAGAAGTCGCACATTTTTCACCATCATCCGTACCCTATATATTAATCCTTGCCGGTTTTGGTATGGTTGTCGGCAATTTGTTAGGCGGTAAACTTGGTGATATGTTACCTCCTGCTAAAGCTTGTGGTATGATACTAATAGGCATTGCATTATGTCTGTTAACCGTTAAGCTGGTAGCTGGTAATCAAATACTTTCTCTTATCATGACATTTATTACCGGTGCAGTGACATTTGCCCTTTCAACGCCAATACAAATGCTGATGATCAAATCGGCCAAAGGTGCTGAAATGCTTGCAGCATCCATTACCCATGCAGCATTTAACATAGGTAATGCGCTTGGCGCCTATTTCGGAGGACTGTCCATTGCGGCGGGGTACGGTTATGCTTCGCCGCAACTTGTTGGAGTAGTCATGGCGCTTTCGGGAGTAATTGTTGTATTGTTCCTGCTAAGGAAACAGGATAGCGTTATTACTTCAGGTAGCCTTTAAAATCGATCATTTGTTGTTCCTGGTCCTGATAGGTAATGGGTTTAGGGTCCAGCATTTCAACAATTTTGGGTTTAATGGAAAAGGCAAAGAAATGATTACCGGCAGGGGAGTAGTGTCCAATTGACCATCTCTTATAATATTCATCTATTGGAATCTTGAAGTTTTTATAATCTTCAACATGAACAAGGTTCATATCGAAATAGTTGAATTTATTTTCGTTCAGGAAGTCAACAATTTCCTGCTCATAGCGTGGCTTATCATGTAAAAGACGATTAAGCACCCAGGGATCGAAAATAGCAACCAGTAGTTTTTTGTTATTCTTTTCAGTAAATTCTCTGACTTTTAGCAGGATATATTTGGTGGCTGCGAATCCGTATTTATACATTAAACCTTGTACGGCGCTTCTGTAATTAGTGATAGTATCAGTATCAAAAGGATAATTGAGCCATTGGGCTATTTTTTTCACTTTCACGGTATCAAAATCATAGGTGAGATTATCAACGTATAACCCCATTTGCAGCATCAGGTCGTCTTTAAGGTTTTCATACACCCAACTGGAGTCTGTCATTTTATAGAGGTCTTTTTTCCTGGATATAAGATTTTCCTTTTCTACGAGTTGGCCTGTTTCCAGGTCCATTTCGATATTGGCCCAGAAGTTTCCGTGAAAGAGTTTACCCAGCCCTTCTCTTTTGGTCATTTCTTTTGTCCAGTTGGTAAACAGGAAATACCTGCTCCGGAGTGCGCTGCGGATATGGTCATCGCCCCAAACGTAGAAGACAATATTTTCCGCTGCTTTGTTAGTGCTTTCTTCCTGGAGCATTTTTCTGTATGCCTGGTAGGTTCCGTATCCACCCATACCAAAATTTCTTATCGGTTCGCCCAGGTGTGCTGCCAGGTATTCCTGCCAGGTTTCTCCATCGCTTACCTGGTGACATTGGGTAAAGCTATTGCCGTAGGTGTTGATACGGCAGCGTTTGTGGGCATACATCCACTGTTTGCGTGCGCCATTTTTTTGGACGGTTGAGATAGTGGCACTTCTGTCGACCCCGTCTTTAGGCATATAGTTGCCCAGCGTGTAGCCTACTACGGGATCGAATTTTGTCCAACTGATTTTATCATGGAGAAAAACATCTATTTCTTCTTTTTGGGGTTTGTGGGTTTTTACGAATTCTTCGTAAGAGATTTTTTGCTGGGCTAATCCCGGTTGGGATACCAATACGTAGCAAATTAGTGCCAGGCCTAAGAAATAGGGTCTCATGTACATATTCTCTGATTATATAATTAAAGGTAATGTGAATATAAGAATCCTTTAGAATCCATTTATTTTTGTTGGGAATAAACCCGTTGTTCCCTTATCTTTGCGATCCCTTACCGGAAAATCAGTTTCCGGAGGTAAGGATCGGTAGTTCAGTTGGTTATCTCGTCCGTAGCGACGAGACGCCCTGTCACGGTGAGGGTCTCATGTTCGAGTCTCTGTCCGGTCCGCACAGTTCTTTAAAAGTTTTTGATTCAATATTTGGATCGGTAGTTCAGTTGGTTATCTCGTCCGCAGTGACGAGACGCCCTGTCACGGTGAGGGTCTCATGTTCGAGTCCCGTCCGGTCCGCACAGTTCTTTAAAAGTTTTTGATTCAATATTTGGATCGGTAGTTCAGTTGGTTATCTCGTCCGCAGTGACGAGACGCCCTGTCACGGTGAGGGTCTCATGTTTGAGTCCCGTCCGGTCCGCACAGTTCTTTAAAAAGTTTTTGATTCGATATTTGGATCGGTAGTTCAGTTGGTTAGAATGCCGCCCTGTCACGGCGGAGGTCGCGGGTTCGAGTCCCGTCCGGTCCGCATAGGCCCATGGTTTATACCAGGGCCTTTTTTTATGCCTTACTATGTGTACATAATTGCCAATGAAAGCGACGATGAACTCTATAAAGGATTCACCGAATATCCGTTAAAGCGCCTTGAGCAGCATAATAATCAATGTTCATCTTTTACTTCCACTAAACGAAACTGGTATTTTGTATTCCTCACTTCTTTTGCAACAAAGCGTGAAGCATTGATTTTTGAAAAGAAGATCAAAAGATGGAACAGGTCATCGCTTAATAATTTGATTCATTCACCATTAAATAAGTTAAGAGATATTTTGGGTTAAGACTTTTATATCGGCGAGTGCCGCCCTGTCATCTCGTCCGCAGCAACGAGACGGGTTCGAGTCCCGTCCGGTCCGCTTAATGAGAATTTTTAAGGATGGTATTGTAAGCTCCCGCCTATGATGCCAATGGGAACACCCAGTACCTGCAGCGGTATAACACAGCAGGAACCATCAGTGATAAGTTCACCTATAATTACATCACTAATACGAACAAGCTGAGCAGTGTGGTGCATGATAACAGCGGCACACCCCAGACGTATGCGAGTTATACCTATGATAATATCGGTCAGCTGACGTATGAGAACACGCTGAACGCTGCTCAAAAGAAATACATCAAATATGATGTGACCGGTAAAGTGATCGCCGTAGCCAGGGACGCGGCTTTTACGCAGAAGGTAGTAGAGTATGTGTACAATGCACTGGGCGAGCGGATCATCAAAAGAAGCTACAACGCCTCGTATGTACATGTCCAAAATACTTTTTATGTAGGGGGAGTGATCTACACGCAGCCAGTACCTGGCAGTCCTACGGTGCAGGAATACGCCATAGATGGCGGAGCAGGGAGAATAGGCACATTTTACCGTCCCAGCAGTATCTATGCATATGAGATGAGCGATCATTTGGGTAATGTGAGAGCGGTGGTGGCCAAGAACGCCGGTAACCTGGAGGTGAGAATGTACACGGACTATTATCCTTATGGAATGGTGATCCAATCCGGTGGTACAAGTTATCGTTATCAATACCAGGGTCAGTACGCAGAGAAGGACGCCGAGACAGACTGGAACGCGTTCGAGTTAAGGATGTATGATAGCAGGATCGCCAGGTGGTTGAGTGTGGATCCGAAGGGCGAATTTCACTCACCGTACCTCGCTATGGGAAATTCACCAACTGGTACAACTGATCCCGATGGAGGGAGTACAAATTCAACTCATACAGATAAAAATGGAAAAGTTTTGGCTGTTTATAACGATGGGAATACTGGCATATATAAACATAATATTGACGCTTCAGACTATAACGGTCAGAAACTTAGCATAAATGACGGCAAATTGATGGGGTATACTAGAGAGTGGGACGAGTTTGCAGTACATGATGCGCTAGGTAATACATTCGAAAAACCAATAGCCGGAGCTCAAATTAAATTTGGACAAAATATGCAAGAGTATGTTAATTCGATGAAGTCTTGGGCACAAAAAAATATTGACAAAAATAGGGGCGGACTTCATGGAGGGGCTGATTGGTTAGCAGAAAATTCAAAAAGATTTGCTCCGCTTGATATTAAAGAAATAATTGGTGCAAGTACAGGGTATTTAATGGGAGATGGGTTCTATTATTCCGGAGAATCAATCGGTAACTACCTTTTTGGAATGAATCTTTCATATGCTATACCTTCAGCATTTCCGATGACGGCATCGGATTGGTGGTATAAAGCGATGCAAAAAGTAGGAGAGTATCATATTATTCATAATAAGGTACCACATTCCAAGCTTAGAGGTCAATTTCCATATTTTGGTGAAATTCCCTACTCTGGTAGAAATATAGCTAGGGGTTTTTGGGGTAGTCAATACAATAAGAAAATTTCACAATGGAATCAGCTTGGGGTAAGATCAATCTATTAATAATTATTATGAAGAAACTTATTATCTTATTATTCGGTATCGTTTTGATTATGTTATTTATATTTCAGTGGAGTAAATCCTTTAATAATAAGTTTTTTAATGCTAAAAATATTTTTACAAAGGAGAACTTGGTTGTAAATAAACTGCTTGACTTAAATAACAATAGGATTGTATGGTACGAATATAATGGAGGAGTTACCGGAAGAGGCGTTCAATTCATTGCTATTAAAGATTCGATCGACAGTAATTTAAATAACCTAATACCAGAGGATGCCTTTTTTGAGTCTACCAACATACAAGATTTGAATCTAAGTAATGATACGATTTTGATTACAGTTTCTCTGCAGGATTACAACGTAAAGAAAAATATAGGTATCCCGTATTTCATTATTGTTGATACAATTCCTTGGAAATAAAGTAGATTGTTAGAATGAGTTACTTGGAAAAAGTGTAACTACTATAAGTTGAGGTGCTTCTTCTCGCTATGCTGGTAACACGCCGGTAAGCTTTATCTTATTCAGGAAGGAAGAAATGATTTTAGGATTGTATAGAAGTACATCTAAGTTTCCTTTTTATGAAGAATGGGGTAAGTCGAATTATTTCCAACGCTTAGGCTACCATGGTGTCTTAACCCAAGGTGGGTTAAAAAATTTGGGACAGACTTTATGGATAGATTAATTAAAGTGAGATTAACTTTAACAAATTATGCTATGGGTCATGTGCATATCGGAACTGGAGCAAGGGTTGATAGATATGATTTTAATATGGACGGCAGGATCGTCAGAGATTTTGCAACTTGGTGGGGGAGGCCTGGCGGCGCAAACGAAGGTCGTGATTTTGATATAATGGGTTACGTACAAGCTACCGTTCCAGTAAAATATTAGACAAATCATTTTTTTAAGTGGAGTACGCTCAATTTGCGATTCCGTATAAATACATTTGTGAAAAAGCTCTTAAGAACAATATTATTGCTGTTTTGCTTAACCTTATCATATTTAATTTATGATGAATTCTCGTTTAGTCCGCTGAAAAACAAGGAGATTAAAAAGCTCTTTGAAGTTTATCAAGATGATGCTAAAAAGGTTTGCTCAAAAGATTTTCTAGGTATAAACGCAAAAGGAGAGTATTTTGAAATTTATCAATATAAAGTTAATAGCGCTTCTGTAAGCCCAAACTTTCCCCGATTTGAATCTAGCTGGGAGAATAGAAGCTTCACGTCAGAAACTGTTTCTATTAAATGGAAAAATTGTCCAGTTGATTCACAAGCTGCAAAACTATGCGATTTCGACTTACTCAATAATTATATTAGTAAAGGGAGCTGTATAAAATCTTTAAAAAAGGATTTGGTCACTCCGACTAATTTTTACAGCTACGTTTATTTCAGTGAAGTAGAACACTATTTTCTGCTATGCTGTCCCGGGAGACAAGAATTATATTATATTCGAAGAAAAGGATTTTAATATATACTTGCGTATAGCCACTGTGTAAACTCCCTGTAATTTGTACTACTGATAAGTAGAAATTTGTTTTTAATAATTACATCGAAACGGATTAGATATATTCGTCTGGCGAAACAAAGCCCAGTGATTGATATGGTTTGTGACAAATCTGAATTGTTCATAGAGTATCTGTTGGTGGTTCTGCTATATCTAATCTTCTTAAAACACAGGATTCGCATGGAGATGTTCATAGTGGAAGCGGTGGAGGTGGGGATGACGTTGGAGGAAGTATCGAAAAAATAAGTGATAGCCGTTTGAAGGATCAAGGCATTAACACGCATGAGCTAAAAAAGGAATGGCTTGGTAATAAATCTGAAATAAAAAAATATGATCTTTATGTTAATAAAGGGACAGGTGAAATTATAATCTATAGAAAAGGTGGGTTAGGTGACGGTATACGGACTGGAGGATATCTAAAATAAATACAAATGAAATCGAATATCTCTTTCAAATTTATATTTAATTTATTCAAAGAAGATAATTACGATGTAGAAAGAATAACGGTTGCCTTAGGCATTACTCCAAGTAAGAAATGGATAAGGGATAAGACAAACCTTAAACTGTAATAGGTAATATTTGATCGGACAACTTAGGGATTTTAGTTTTTTAGGGTTGG
>CAZSFY010000020.1:0-17013 GCA_964606315.1 uncultured Chitinophagaceae bacterium
ACCCTAAAAAACTAAAATCCCTAAGTTGTCCGATCAAATATTACCTATTACAAATTACCACATCAGAATGTATAAGAAATTTTAACTTCGATCTTTTGAACAGGATTCCAATTATCAATAATATTTGCAGTTAATCCCGGTTGTCAAATATTTTGGACAGGCTACTTTTATTATTTAATATTATGTTATGAACTACATTGCCCAATCTGTAAATGATTTTGTAAGTCTTCTCGATCCTTCAAACAATATTATTTTTAATATGACGCCTGAAGAAGCGTCGGAAGCTGTTATTTCCGGTGATGCTGCCCGTGTGCGCAACATAGAGGGACAGTTTGCCATAGTGGAAAAAGTAGGTCAGCAGGTATTTATGGCGCGGTCTATTGGGCGGCCAATGCGTTATTTTCTTGCCAAACAAACTGCGGGTCCTTTGTTGATCGTAGCAGAAAGAATTGATGAAATCTACGATTTTCTCAAATCCAAAGGTCTTCATACACAATTTCACCCCTCCTATACAAGGATGGTGCCGGCACATTTTGTAGTGCGGTTAGAAATAATAGGATGCCCTGATCCTAATCCTGTTTATACACGCTTTTTTGAGCCTAAAAGAAATATGCTGCCCACAGATCTTGATGCTATAGGAAAATTATATATCGAAACCCTTGCATATGAATGCCGTAAATGGCTACAATCCATTCCTGCTCACGAACCGGTAGGAGTATTGTTCTCAGGAGGTATCGACAGCGGATCTGTTTTTCTTGTATTATACCATCTCATGCTTAAAATGGGATTATCTCCGCAAAGGTTAAAAGCGTTCACATTATCTGTAGATAACGGACCGGATGTGGTACAGGCACATCAGTTCCTGGACACACTTGGCTTATCGATTTTCCTGGAAGTGCTGGAAGTTCCATCTTCTTCCATTAGTTATAAGGAAGCCATCAAGGTGGTGGAGGATTATAAACGACTGGACATTGAAGCCGCTACCATGACGCTTGCCTTATGCAAAAAAATTCGTGAAGTGTATCCCGATTGGAAATACCTGGCAGATGGAGACGGAGGAGATGAAAATCTTAAAGATTATCCCATTGAGGAAAATAGTGAACTGACCATACGCAGTGTACTGAACAATACAATGCTTTATCAGGAAGGATGGGGAGTGGATAAAATCAAACATTCGCTTACCTATTCAGGCGGACAGAGCCGGGGCCACGTACGTTCGTATGCACCTGCACGTAAGTATGGATTCAACACCTTTAGTCCCTATGCGCTTCCCAACGTCATAGAAGTAGCCGAAGGCATCCCTTTTATACAACTCACCAATTGGAGTGAAGAAGCACTGTATGCACTAAAAGGAGATATTGTCCACAGAGGCATTAAAGCACTCACAGGCATGGATATGCCGGTTTTTGAAAAACGCAGATTTCAACTTGGCGCAACTACAGAAAATACCTTTAAGGAATTATTCTCGGAGACGGGAATAGATTACCGGGTTTATTTTAATTCTCTGTATGTATGACAATAAGCATATTCAAAGTCTGCGTCCTGCAAAAAATGCTTTAGACCCCAACATTCCCTATCATTTCCTGCAGGAGCAGGAACCGGATGCTGATGGTATTCCGCAAGATGTAAATACTATTTTTCTAACCAGTAAAGAATGCTCGTTTAAATGCCTGATGTGTGACCTATGGAAAAACACACTGGACTTTCCTACACCCCCAGGCGCTATCGTTAACCAGATAGATTATGCTCTTGCCAGATTACCGGAAGCGGAAATAATTAAATTATACAATAGCGGGAATTTTTTTGACCCTAAAGCTATTCCGCTGTCTGATTATCCTGCAATAATAGAACGTCTCAAACCGTATCGGAAGGTTATAGTTGAAAATCACCCAAACCTCACCGGCAAAAACTGTATTGACTTTAATAAAAAAATAGATGGGATTCTGGAGATAGCTATGGGTCTCGAAACCATTCACCCAAAGGCTTTACCCCAGTTAAATAAACAGATAATACCGGAAGATTTTAAACGCGCCGCTGATCTTTTGAAAAAACACCGTATCGACATACGTGCATTTATACTGCTCAATCCCCCAGGTATTACTAATAGAGAAGAAAATATTCACTGGACAATTAATACAGTGGAGTTCGCTTTTAAACACGGGGCTAGCCGTTGCTCAATTATTCCCGTCAGACCTGGCAATGGGGTTATGGAAAAACTTTTGGAAGAAGGGTCTTATATCCCCCCCACTCTCGATATGTTAGAAGAAGTTTTTGAATATTCCCTGAATATGCAACAGGGACAGGTTTTTGTTGACACCTGGGATATCTCTTTTCTTTCAGAGTGCCCGCTATGCTTTAATGAAAGAAAGCAACGATTGGAAGCAATGAATCTTAATCAAAAAATTTATCCGCAGATAAACTGCAACTGTAAAACTTATTATGCCTGATACAATTACCCAACATTGTGATATACTAATAGCCGGCGCTGGATTTGGTGGATCCATTACAGCCATGGCTTTACATAACCAGGGATTTAAGGTTTGTGTACTGGAAAAAGGACAACATCCCCGATTTGCCATAGGTGAATCTTCTACTCCTATTGCGGATATGTTATTAAGAGATATTGCACGAAAATATAACTTGCCCTGGTTACACGATTTTTCCCGTTATGGAACCTGGCAAAAAGCACATCCTGAAGTTGTATGCGGACTAAAGAGAGGGTTCAGTTTTTTTAAGCATTACCCCGGTAAGGAATTTTATACTGATGCCAATCATTCTAACGAGCTCCTTGTAGCCGCAAGCGCTAATGATACAGAGTCGGACACAAATTGGCTGCGTGCTGATTTCGATGCATTCCAGGTAAACAAATTGAAGGAGTTGGGAATTATTTATTATGATAATACTGAAATAGTATCGGTTGAAAAAAAAGATGATTGGTTAGTTAAAGGACGATACTTCGAAAATGATATTGTTATCAACGCTCAGTTTTTCATCGATGCTACAGGCAGCGGAAATTTAATGAATAATCTATTCGGTGTTAAATCGTCTGCTGATGAATTTCAGACTAATTCCTTCGCTGTGTTTTCTCACTTTAAAGGAGCAACCAGGTGGACAGACTTACTTCAGCAGGCAGATATTCCGACCAAAGATTTTCCCTATAATGCTGACGATTCTGCATTACACCAGGTGCTGGATGAAGGATGGATATGGATGCTGAGATTCAACGATGGACGGTTAAGTTTTGGTTTTGCGTTAAATGGCCATGAACAACAATTACAAGAGATGCAAACCAATCAGCTATGGAATTATTTATTAAAACGTTATCCTTCAGTAAATAATATCATAAAGGAGGCAACACTGGCACAGGCTCCCGGTTCTATTATCAAAACAGGGAGACTACAACGAAAATTGGAAAAATGTTTTGGGGAGGGATGGGTAGCCCTACCTCATACTGTAGGTTTTGTAGATCCGCTTTTTAGTCCTGGTATTGCCTATTCATTAGCAGGCATGGAAAGAATCATTGACATCATCAGCAACAACTGGAAAAACTCCGACTCTTTATATAAAAAGCTGGGTGAATATGAACATGCTGTTCTTGAAGAATTGAAATTAACTGACCAGCTTATCGCAGGATGTTATAAAACGATGCCGCATTTTGAGCTTTTTAATACATGGTCAATGCTTTACTTCGCTTCTACTATCACCTATGAACAAAAACGGCTTCGAAATGAACCGCCAGGATATTTACTGGGAGCAGATAATGAACAGATCAGGAACAACGTCAATCTTTCATACGATGAAATGCTTAAACTGGTTGATAAAAAAAATCCGTCGAAAAAAGACATCAGCATATTTATCGACAATATTAAGAGAAGGATCGAGCCCTTTAATAATGTTGGTCTAATGAATCCTTCTGCTTTAAATATGTATTACCATACTGTAGCAAGACTGTAATATCCTTACAGAAAACACATTATTTTTTATAGTCACGCAAAAAGTTCCTGAAGCTATCAGTATTCACTTCCCTGGTATTGTATTGTTCTCTGTATTTCCTATGTTTTTCGCCAGAAGGATAGTTAGCTTTTCCGTCATAAGGATAAGAAGGCATTGAATGAAATGGTAGAGGCTCGACAGTTTGACCATGTGCTGTATTGAGGTCGCCATCTTTTACCCATCCTTCGCTATAAATAAGGAAATCTCTTTTCCACCCCTTAGGCAATGCAGGTAATCCGCCGGCATCAAAATCAATAGTGATCTCATCACCAGAGTTAGCAATTATATACTGATCGTCTCCATGCATTACCAACGGCAACACATCTCCGTAACGGGTATAGTATCCGGTAAGATCTCTCCACTGCTGACCTTGAGTGGTTTTACTATGATCGAACCACATCGGACCAAAGGGTCCACCCTTTTTATAATAAGCAGAATATCCCCTGTAATTCAATTCAGCTTCTGCCATAGGAAGATCATACATTTTTACATCGGATTTCACAATGTTGCCGGTACTGAAAAAGATATGATCCCAATAGATCTGCATATTGGTTTTGATCTTTACAAGTCGATTATTTTTTGTGAGGAATTTACCAGACAGATTAGTAATCACCATCTTGTCTTTTCCCATAGGGAAGCCCAGATCTTTTATAACAGTTTCCCATTCTCCTTTTTTATTGATCACCTGTAACGATGGAGAGTGTACTTTATACTTTCCTGTTTGAGTCATGGCTGCATTAATACTGGCATCAGTAGGAAAAGTCCACCCTCTCATAAACAGAAACACGCTATCGGCGATAGCTTTGTCCCCCAGATCCAGGATAAGTTCATGATCTTCTGCCAGTCCCTGGTACTTGCCCAGCGAAAAATTAAATATATACTGAAAATCATATTCAGTAATCCTTGAAAGAAGGTCATGACCTTTTTCATCTTTTGCCGTCAGCGGCAAATGTTTATTCTTTACATGATAAAGCTCTCTTCCCGGAAATGGAGGAAGAACAAATTTTTCGTCTACAAAAATATCAACATCTTCAGGATGATCTACAGCGATAAGCGCAGCCTTATCAAAATAAACCGTTTCCCATAACTCTTCAGTTATTTTAATGGAATATTTATTATTGAGGGGCTTGAGTTTTTCTCCAGGAATGAGCAGATATTCTTTTGATGCATCTGAAAAAGCATAGACTGTATCTTTTCCTTTAACGGCGAGCGGCATACCTAAAGCGCTTCGCCACATCATATCCTTTATGAATTCATATTCTTTACCATTCCATGTAAATAAAAACGGACAGGACCCCTTTAGTTTTTCTTCTTCAACAAGTCTTTCTACAAGAGAAGGATCAACAATAGTCTGGGGTACACCGTTAGGCCATATAATACGTAAAACATCTATGGTATCGCGTGGACCTACTCCAAAATGCACAATCGGCCCGGTGGCTGTTTTAAGCTGATAGAGATCACCTGCCTTAAGCTCAACCTGTGCACCAATGCCAAGCCTGTTATTTTTACTGTTTCCATAGGAAAGCCCCTTCAGTTGAACCTGCATATAATTATTTATATTTCCCCCATCATTTCTGATTAGATAAATATCTCCCGGAGCGGCAAGTATAATATCTTCATCTCCATCGGAGCTAAAATCAAAAATTACCGCTTCACAACCTTTTTTAACAGTGGGTGGTAACAGAAAACTAATATCGCTGAAACTCTTCGTACTATCATTGTGAAAAAGCTTTACTCCAGAGATCGATGCATCTTCGGGAACACCACTTATCAATACATCGTGGTAGCCATCGTTATCAATATCCAGGAAGCTAACATCATGAACATTTACCTTATCAAATAACGGTGAAAACCGGGAGAAGACAGTGTCGGGTAAAAATCTTTTTTCCCCCATATTTTTAAACATAGTGCATTTGCCTTCTTTCCCTCCTGCCAACAGAATATCCGGTAATCCGTCACTATTATAATCAGCGACACCCAAAGCTGTACCTGCGTAACCACTAAGACCGGCATCCTGTGTAACGTCTTTAAATTTTGAATGCCGGAGATTATCAAACAATTGTAGTCCGCCCTGGCTATTAAGAACGATTATATCCAAATCACCATCCTGGTCAAAATCACCGAATTCAAGATCAATGGTAGAAGTATTACCTACCGCAAGTCCCATGCTTGCAGCATTCTCCGTAAAGGTTCCATCTCCATTATTTCGGTAAAACTCATTGGCTCCTTTATTGGCGATATAAAAATCAAGATCGCCATCCTGATCAAAGTCGGCTGATATAACCTTGCTCCTATCATTATTAGAATTTCCTTTTCCCAATACCGGCATTTTTAAGAATTTATCGTCTGCAAGGTTCTTATACAAAACATTTCCCTTAGTAGTAACGATAAAAAGATCCTGGTAGCCGTCATTATCAAAATCTGAAAAAACTGCTGACAGGTCTCTCCCACTATGCTCAATACCTGAAGAAGCTATAGACTCTTTTAATAATCCCATCTTATTAACAAACAGGTATCTTTCTGAAGTTGATTTACCGGAAAAATGTTTGCTCATATAGATATACCTGTTGCCGTTAGCATCAATATCAGCCATGGAAATGACGGAAAAATCTCCTTCAGTTTTATCTTCCAGTGTTAATCCTGAATATGCTGAAGCATCAATCAATTTATCAAATTGAAAATGTCCGCTGGCTTCCGATTTATATGTTTTTTCATCTTCCAGGTGATAGTACTCGCCTGTTACAATGATCGGATAACCCGCTATTAGTTTGGGACCCTTTAGTTCTTCTTCTCCAATACCATAATCGTTGGTAATTTTCATTTGGTTGATAAACTGCCGGATATGTGGCAGTGCCTTAAGAGGCTGGTTACTTTGTAAAAAACTCAATGCATGTTGATATGTCGACTTTGCTGAAGGCAAAAAATCAGGAGATATTTTTTTTACACTTTCCAGGTAAGAAAGACAGGAATCAGTGTTACCCGCAGCCGCAAACAGTTCAGATAGTCGAAGACGCGGAACAACATTGGCCGGCACAATATCGGTTAATGTAAGGAGGTATTTCTTTTCTAATGTATTGTCGGATGTATCCGAAGCGGCCAATGAAAGTCTGTAATAAGCTCTTGCATTCTTAGGATCCGCTTCAATTATTTCGTTCAGCAGGGCTGTTGCTTTTTCCTTTTCGTTTTTTTCAATGGCAACATCCGCCAATACAAATTGCAGTCTGGTATTACCCGGTTCAACTTTTAACCCTTTTTGAGCCAGCTTTTCGGCCGCATCATAGTTTTGTTGCAGTATGTATAATAACGATAGATCTGAATAATTCGACATCTCTTTAGGGTTCTGTTGAATTGCTTTTAGAAAAGCTGCCTCAGCTTCGTCATATTGGTTTTTGACTAAATGACTAAGCGCTACCGCACGGGGAGGGATGTTTCCATCACCTTCCTTTGAACCTTCCTGCTGGTCTCCACAGTTAGTAAACAGAAAGACAATGGAAATCAAATAAAAGAGCCGTGCTCTGAAAAGAGCTTCGTGAACGGGTAATAATAATTTAGACATAAACTTTCCTAAATGTTCATTATGGGAGATGAAGTTAGCATTATTAGTCAACATTTTAGCTACTCCATTGCGCTAATGTATTCATAGGCATACCATAAGCAGGAAAGCCTAAACTCCGTGTTTATTATTATCTTTACATAATTGAACCTGCAACACGCTGTGCTTTATGACTAAAATGAGAAAATTAGCTAAAACAATCACCACTATATTGTTTGTTGCTTTACTGGCGAGTACGCTGTTGTTTTCGGGACAGCAATCGTATCAACTCGAAAATACTTCACTCAAAAAAGAACGCTCGGTTTCAAAGCAGGGCTTTTATCTTGAGCCGCTCAATAAAGAGCTGGGAATTGACTTCGTTCATTCTGCACCCGATCTCGACCCAAAAATCAAACATATTGAGAGACAGATCGCCTCTCTTGGCGCCTCGGTTTCCATTTGTGACTATGATAACGATGGCTGGAATGATATCTATTTCACGAACAGTCGCGCAGGAACGGAGAACGCCCTGTACCGTAATTTAAAAAACGGGATGTTCGAAAATGTTGCTCCCCAATTAGGCATTGCCAGTGTTAATAACAAAGAAACCGGCGTTTCGATGGGAGCCGTATGGGGTGACTATGATAACGATGGATTTGAAGACCTGCTATTATATAAATGGGGACAACCGGAATTATTCAAAAATGACAGCGGTAAAAATTTTATCCGCGTAACGGAAGAAAGCGGTCTGCCTAAATGGGTAAATGCCAATTCCGCTATATGGTTTGATCTTGACAACGACGGATTGCTTGATATCTTTTTGGGTAGTTATTATAGGGAAGAGCTTAATCTCGCCGATCTGAATACAACGAAGATCATGCCCGAAAGCTTTAAATATGCCAATAACGGTGGAAGAAATTACCTGTTAAAAAATATAGGTAACGGAAAGTTCACGGATGTAACTACCGAATATGGGCTATCCTCAACTAAATGGACGCTGGCAGCAGGCGCATTTGATATAAACGGAGATAATTTCCCGGAATTGATAGTGGCTAACGACTACAGTGTTGAAGAGTTTTATATGAATGTGGAAGGAAAGAAATTCGAGGAAAGAGGCAGGCAAACCGGGATGGGACATATTCCCAAAAGCGGTATGAACGTCTCTTTCGGTGATGTGGACAACACAGGAACTCCGGGTGTGTATGTAACGAATATTACAGAGGAAGGTGTTTTAATCCAGGGTAACAACTTCTGGAAACCTAAAGACCCGCAAGGTGATATCAGGTTTGCCAACCTGTCGCAGTTATTAGGTATTGAGAATGCAGGATGGAGCTATTGTGGACAGTTTGGTGATTTAAACAATGACGGCTACCTCGATTTGTATGTAGCTAACGGGTATATTTCAGCAAAAAAAGGCACATCTTACTGGTATGATTATACGAAAATAACAGGAGGCAACCAGGCTATCATCAGTGACGCAGCCAACTGGCCCGATATGAAAGATAAAAGTCAGTCGGGATACCAGCAAAATAAGATATGGATGAATAGCAGCGAAGGGTTTTTTGAAGATGTATCCGACAAAGTAAGCACCATTGAAACATCCGATAGCCGTGCTGTGGCAATGGCTGATCTTTGGAACAAGGGGGTATTGGATGTTATTGTAGCTAACCAGAATGGCGCTCCCTTAATTTACCGGAACGAAGTGATCAATACCAACCATTGGATCGACTTTGATTTACGCGGCACTATCACCAATGCCAGCGCCATAGGCGCTAAAATATTATTGGAATGGGATGGTAAACAACAAACACAGGTTGTAACGGGAGGGATCGGGTTTTCTTCACAAAATCAGCATCGTATTCATTTTGGTATTGGAGAAAATAAAGCGATCGATCGGGTGACAATACATTGGCCATCGGGAAGAACAACTACTATAGACTCCCCCGCCATTGACACTCTTCATGTTATTGTAGAAAATAAAGAAACAAACTGATGCAGGATCATAAAGCAGAACATCTTGTCGCAGAACCTTCACGGTCTTCCGGGGACAAAAGCTATTTTAAATACATTCCGCCCGCATTCATTACGTTGATCCTGCTGATAGGGCAGATCAGTTTTGGCATCCTGGACAATTACGCCAACTTCGTAGTATCTGTTTCAACGGCTGTTATTGCCGAAATAATACTTGCAAGGTATGTTCAGGGAACATGGAAAAATCTTACCAGCGCTTACATCACAGGTATAAGCGTAGGAATTCTGATCAGATCAAATATGGTGTGGCCATATCTTATTACTTCCCTACTCTCAATCATGTCAAAATACGTTTTGAATTATAAGGGAAGACATCTATGGAACCCTTCTAATTTTGGTGTTTCATGGATGTTGCTCTTTGGGTCAACTTATGTTGCCGGATTAGGTGTGCAATGGGGAAATAATTTTCTGGCTATGGGTGTAATCTGGTTCCTCGGATTATTGATAGTAAACAAAGCAAAAAGACTTCACGTAACAGTGACTTATGTAGTTAGTTTTATACTGCTAGCTTATGTAAGAAGTCTGATTAACGATAATGCTTTTCTTGCCGAACTGTCACCTCTAACCGGTCCGATGTACCAATTGTTCATATTCTTTATGATCACAGATCCTCCTACATCTGTATACAGCAAAAAGGGGCAGATACTGGTTGCGGTATTAGTGGCCCTGGTAGAATTTGTTCTGCGGTTGAATAATTACATTTACGCTCCTTTCTATGCATTGTTCCTGGTTGGACCAATAGCCAAGTTTATTGATATGAGGAGAAATCCTCCTAAAAAGGAGATTAAGCCTGGCATCACTAATGCCTCTATTAAATCAGTAGCTTGAGAATATTTTTTACCATACTACTCATTTCTGTTCATCTCTTTAATATAGGAGGTTATCGTTTACTATTTCATTTTCTTACTGAAAAGGCAGACAAACACATAGTTGAGCAACTTGATCAGTATTCATATGACGAAGAGGACCTGATTACAATAAAAGTCCCACTCAATTTGGCTTACTTATCGAACAACTGGCAGGAATTTGAGCGCTTTGACGGTTCGGTTGAAATTGATGGCACACATTATAACTACGTAAAACGTAAAGTACACAACGATACACTTATACTATTGTGTATTCCTAATATAGCAAAGAACAAATTAAATGAGGCCAAAGGTGAATTTGCGAAAATGGCAGGTGATGCCCGATCATCTAGTGAAAAAGCCGGATCACATCTCCAGGAAAAATCATGGGTAAAAGAATATAGTTATTGTGACCAGGTATATAATCTTTTAGCATTGCCTATAGAACAACAGGTATATTATTTGAAAAATGATCATACTTCATATTCTTCTTTTGTTATGATCCCCGAGCTCCCTCCAAGGCTAGTGTAAGCTTGCCTTGTTTAATCACATACTGCCTAACAGTATGTTACAGGGTGTATTTATATTCGCACACTTTATTTTAGGATTATTAAATATTTATATCATTGTCTACTTCTTCGGAGGTCATACCTCTTGTTTCAGAAAAAACGCCTGCCAAGGGATCAGACAGCAGGGACTGGCGAAACTGGGTTTTGCCAACTATCGTTATTTTGCTTTTTCTTCTAATATGGTTTTTAGTGTCCATATTAAATATCTTCCCTGCTTATGCATTACCCACACCTTTAAGTGTAGCCAAAAGTTTTGGTGAAGAGTTTGCCGCAGGCAGATTATTTAATGATATTGTTGCTTCCTTATGGAGGGTAGTAGTAGGATTTCTCCTCTCTGCGCTGCTAGGTATTCCTTTTGGATTATGGCTCGGCCAACATTTGTATGCGCGAAAAGCATTTGTGCCCATGCTTAACTTCTTCAGGTTTCTTTCGCCACTCGCATGGATACCGTTTGCCATACTATGGTTTCATATAGGTGACAAGCCGGCCATTTTTATTATTTTCATGGCGACCTTTTTTCCATTGGCGCTCGCAACCATGTCGGCGGTTGCAACAATACCAAGTATTTACTTCAGAGTTGCAAAAGATTATCACTATAAGGGATTTGAATTACTGACAAAAGTGACTTTTCCCGCCGCACTTCCGCAGATCATTACAGCGCTTCGCGTAAGTTATGGGATTTCGTGGGTGGTGATTGTAGCTGCTGAAATGGTAGGCTGCCAGGATGGGCTAGGATATGGAATTTGGGAGGCAAGAAATGGATTAAGATTGGATTCCGCCGTTTGTTATATGATTGTAATAGGGCTAATGGGTATGATTATCGACCGATTATTAGCTCAATTTTCTAAAATGCCAAATGTACGCTGGGGATATGAAAGATAAGGATATTACAAAAAGACTTACACTAAAAAGTGTTTCGCACCAATACGGTAAAGTACCAGTTATTAATAACCTGAATATTGATGTGAGATCAGGAGAAGTTATGGTTATTGTTGGTCCTTCCGGTTGTGGAAAAACAACTATTCTGAATCTTCTATCAGGCTTTATAAAACCCAGTGCAGGTTCTGTAGAAAGCAGAGGAGTTATCCGTACAGTATATCAGCAGGACGGACTTTTCCCCTGGTTAACTGTTTCCGAAAATATATGCCTTGGCCTCCGCTCTGTTGCTGATGAATCGGAAAGAAAAAGAGAATTAAAAACACTACTGGAATTGATTCACCTCGAAGATTTCGGTAACCACTATCCGCATGAATTATCAGGTGGTATGCGTCAGCGGGTAGAGTTGGCAAGAGTGCTGGCCGGTGAGTCTGATATTTTATTAATGGATGAGCCTTTCTCGGCATTAGATTATCAAACCAGGCTTCGCATGAGAGGAGAGTTTATTCGTCTGCTCGAAATGAGACCACGAACAGTTGTTTTTGTAACCCACGATATTGAAGAAGCGGCACAACTGGCCGATCGCGTTCTTGTTCTTTCTCCCAGGCCAACAACTATATGCCGGGAGTTGATGATTGATGCAGCTAAACCCAGGGATCTTACTGACACTGCCGTAGTGAAAGCGATGAAAGAAATACTGGAAGAATTAGGATTACAGTCATCATCGAGAAAAGCGATAGAGATATAGTTGATGATATTATTAAATTAAAGATTATTACTGATGAAATTAAGAGTCATAAACATAATAGCGATAGTTGCCCTGACCGTTATAGGGTTGGGAGTACTTCGTTTCAAGCCCTGGAAAAACGCAGGTAAGAACGACAGACGTGATGTAATCCATGAAGGCTCAAATACAAAAGCCTCACGCGAATTGACAGTAGGATATCTTCCTGTAACCTGTCATCTTACCTGCCCCGTTACTGATTTTGCTTCTAAAACTACCCAGTCAAACACGAATTTTAATTCGCGCATGTTCACCGATTTTCCTACAGTGGCCAGTGCAGTAGAAGCAAAACAAGTGCAGGCTACTTTTATGATTGTTCCCCTCGCTATGAAACTTCGTGAACAGGGAGTGCCGGTTAAAATCTGCTATTTAGGTCACCGCGATGGTTCGGAAATCATAGTAGCCAAAAACGGTAATATCAGGAGTCTGCGTGATCTTAAAGGAAAAAAAATGGCTCTCCCAAGTCTTTTCAGTAATCAGAATTTTGTTATTCACAGGTTGATGGAAGATTATGGTATGAAAGAGAAAGATATCGAATTTATTGTGCTACCTCCACCTGATATGCCCACTTCGTTAGCGGCAGGTGCAATAGACGCTTATTTCGTGGGTGAGCCCTTCTGTGCCAAATCGGAGTTTGATGGTATTGGCCGCGTGCTGTATTTCTCCAGGGACATATGGCCTAATTTCATTTCCTGTGCGTTGGTAGTGCATGAAGAGCTCATAAAAAACAACCCTGATGTAGTACATGACCTTGTTAGTGGTATTGCAAGGTCCGGCGCATGGGCAGAAAACAATAGAGCAGAAGCGGCAAAACTGGCTGCTCCCTATTTCAGGCAAAATGAAGAAGTATTAAATTTCGTATTAACCTCCAGGCCAAACAGGGTAAAATATGTAGATCTCAGCGCCACCGATGAAGATCTTATGAAAATTCAGGACATGGGTTTAAAACTGGGATATTTAAAGAAGAAGATCCCCATGAGTGAGCTAGTCGACAGAAGTTTCGAACCAAAGGAAATAATCCCTGCAGCGATTGATATAAACAGGTTTGCTGAAAAGAAGGATTAATTTGCCACTGCAGAAAAAGGTATTGTAAAAATCAGATCGGATATATATTCTTTGTCCTGAATTATCCTGTATTTCTCAAACTCCTGTTCTGCTTTTCACTTAGCTTCGAGCGTTGTTATTGTTCCACCATCCTTTAAAATTGGATAGTTTGATAACTGGAGGAGGTTATTTAAAATTTAGTCCAGCCCTCCATCCGCATAAGCTGCTGTCTTTGTGCATTATTTTCTGCCAAATCCAGATATGCAGAAACAATACGATTCATTTCTGCTATGTGTGCTTCGTTTAAATAATTTTTGGCAATGCTGACATCCGACTTAAGAATTTTTCCATCAGGCGCCTGCTTCCAGGTTTTAAGTCCTATATATATTTTGGAAACGTCTGCTTCAGTATAAATTATTTCAGCGGCAGTTTTACCGGTTATTGCCCAATGGAGTTTATTCTGAACTGCAGCAAAGAATTGCCTGGTTTGCGGTGTATGTTTATCATAGTCAGCAGACAATGCATAGATATCTGTTATTTTCTGATAAAATCTTCGTTCGCTAGCACGTATTTCGCGAATACGTTCAAGCAACTCATCAAAGTAATCTTTGCCGAACTTTTTACCCTGCTTTAACCGTTCATCATCCAGCACAAATCCCTCAATGATAAATTCCCGAAGTATTTTTGTAGACCAGATACGAAAACGTGTGGCTTCCTGAGAATTTACGCGATAGCCGACGGCGATGATAGCATCAAGGTTGTAAACATTTGTCAAATAGTTTTTGCCATCATCAGCAGTTATTCGAAAATTTCGAATAACTGATCTTTCTTCTAACTCTTTGGTTTTGAATATTTCCTTTAGATGATAATTAATAGTGTTCACCTCCACTCCAAACAACTCTGCCATTTTCTTCTGGGATAGCCAAAAGGTTTCATCCTCGAAAAAAACCTCAATTTGGGTTTTGCCTTCAGGAGCAGAATACAATATGATCTCGAAAGATTGCAAGAAGTAAAATTAACCACAACGAAAAAAGTCAAGAACAAATAATATGTCTTGACTTCCAACCTTTTAATCCTTGTACCGCGTAGGGGAATCGAACCCCTCATTCATCCGTGAAAGGGATGCGTCTTAACCGATTGACCAACGCGGCATACCCTGTTTTTGGGACGGCAAAGATAAAGGCAATACAATTTCCTTCCAAACTTATTTGATCGTTTATTTGGCTTTCCTCATCCCCTATTAAAGAAGATTTCGGACGCTGCCGAATGGCAATACCCGTTTTTCCGCACTTATACCAATTTCAGCGGCAAAAGCCTGTCCGACCATAAATACAATAGGTATTGCCTGCCTATATAGCCGTTAAAGGATCAGTCCTTCGCAGAAAAGCGCATTACTCCCCAGCCCAGTAATCCACTACTACAGCTTTGTCGAGGTGTGGCATTAATATTCCCACAAAAGCCTCATGCTCGGGATGGGGTAAATAAACCGCTCTGTCCTTCTCACTGGCAAAACTTACCAGGAAACAGTGGGTAAGTCCGGCATTTAGATTTTCAGGACTGTTATTGGTGCCCCACTCAAAGGCTTTAATTTCCTTGATTTTCGATGGCAAAGCCCTGAAGGCATCTTCTATTTTCTTAATATCTGCTGCTGCAGTACCATCCTTAAACTTAAACAAAACAACGTGTCTTAGCATTTTGTCTTCCTGTTTATTCTTTTGTGCCTGTAATGATGTTGAAAAAGAAACAAACATCACCAGTAATAAAAACAAATGTCGCATATATAATAATTAATTATTCCTTTCGCCACAATTTAAAGAGGTATTATCAAATACCGAACTGAAAAATGGCAGTACTTCCAGGATATATGAAAATCTTATTAAATTACCATATCACCAACAGGCAAATGTTTACTCATATTCTCCTTAATTATGGAATACCTGCAGAAGAATGCAGGATCACCACTTTTGGCACGGGTCTCATTAATCATACATGGAAGATTGTACATCCACATGGGGAATATATCCTTCAGAAGATAAATGAAAATGTTTTTAGCAATCCGATAGATATAGTATCAAACATTGATCATATTGGAAGCCACCTACGCCATAAAAAAGATTATCTATTCGTAAATCCTATCAAAACAATCAATGGTAAAAGTTATATCACCGGTAAAGACGGCTTCTTTAGGCTAATGCCTTTTGTCAGCAATTCATTAAGCTTTGACATTGTTGAAACACCTTCAATTGCCTATGAAGCTGCGCAACAGTTTGGATTATTTACCAGGTTGCTATGCGATATAGATATCAGCAAATTAAAAATCACACTGCCCGATTTTCACAATCTTCCGCTACGTTATGAGCATTTCAACCAAGCGCTAAAGAATGGTAACCCACAACGAATTTCCACCGCTGAAAAAGAAATTGATTTTATAAGAGAAAATGAAAATATTGTATCACAATATCAAAAAATAAAAGAAAACGCCGATTTTAAAATACGCGCTACTCATCACGATACTAAGATCAGCAATGTGCTATTTGATAAGCAAGGAAAAGGAATTTGCGTAATTGACCTGGATACTACAATGCCAGGATATTTTATCAGTGATGTAGGTGATATGATGAGAACTTATCTCTCGCCCGTCAGTGAAGAAGAGATTGATCTTTCAAAGATCTATATACGGGATGAATATTTTACCGCTATCTCTAAGGGATATCTTCACTACATGCAGGATGAACTGACAGACATAGAAAAGGAGCATTTTGTATATGCAGGAAGTTGTATGATCTATATGCAGGGACTTAGATTCCTGACAGACTATATCAATAATGATATCTATTATGGAGCTAATTCAGAGCATCATAATTTAAACAGGGCAAGAAACCAGATCAAACTATTACAGGCATTTCACGCAAAAAAAGGAAGTCTTGAAAAAGTAATTGCTCGCCTTATGAAACATCCTATTATACGCTAAAGACCAAAAACCGGTTTTCTTTCTTTCCATTTGCCTCTGGTAAAATCAGGTATTTCCTGCATACCTCCTCCCTCTTCAATAGATTTTTCGCTTAAAGGAGTAATAGCATACCAGGTGGCAAGATCATATACGTCCAAAGGAAATGCTGCTCCTCTCTTTATGCACTCAATAAAATCATTGTCTACAAAAAAGTCCATTCCCCCATGTCCCGAACCCTCCGCTTCATTCGCATATTTTTTCCATAAGGGATGATCATATTCCTCCATATATTTTAGCGGACTTTCCCATTCATGTGGAGGACTTTTATCTTCAAAATAAATCATACCATCGGCAAACCCACCCTTTTTATGTTCCTGCCATATACCATT
>CAZSFY010000020.1:17023-68296 GCA_964606315.1 uncultured Chitinophagaceae bacterium
CCATTGGTCCCCTGTACTCTGAATCCAAGATTGTACGGCCGCGGAGAACTGGTATCAAGAGTAAGCACTATGGTTTCGCCATTGGCTGTTTGTATTTGCGTAGTTACAATATCACCCTGACGGTAATTGATTTTTGCATTGGGATGGTCGGGGCCACCCTTAGGATGCCTAGCCACATATCTATTGAGCCCTCTCGATTTGGTAGCAACAGACGATAACCTGGTAAGCACATTTCCTCTGTTCAGATCAATCATTGTTCCCATCGGACCCAGGCCATGCGTAGGATAGTTTTCTCCATTTCTATCCACATAATGTTGCGTTCTCCATTTTGCTTCGCTAAATGCCTTCTCCCCAAACTCTACCCCTGAATGATAAGGAGTGACACCATCATTAAACAATACACCTCTTAAATCGTGCTGATAGCCACCCTGCAAATGAAGAATTTCTCCAAACAATCCTTGTTTGACCATATTATGCACAGCCATAATATCTCTACGGTAACAAACATTTTCAAGTACCATCAGAGGCACTTTTGTTTTTTCATAAGTATCCACAAAGTCCCAGCAATCCTGCAGCTTATTAGCTCCGCCCACTTCCATACCTACTATCTTCCCCGCATTCATTGCATCAACACCCTGGGGAAGATGCCATATCCAGGGAGAGGAAATGATGACAGCATCAATATCAGTTCTTTTGAGAAGATTCTTATAATCGTATGGACCATCAGTATATTCAACAGGAGCTTTTTTCCCTGCTTTTTTGACCAATTGCCGGGCCATATCCATCATCTGTTGGTCAGGATCAGCCATAGCTACTATCTGGACATCCTTTCTTTTCAACATTTCTAATAAATGAAACTGACCTCTTAGACCAACAGCTATCATTCCCAATTTTACTACCTTCTTTTTTTCTGACGCAAATAATGGTAATGATGAGCTAAGCATGCCTGCGCCCCCGGCCAGGACGGTCTGCTGAATAAATTTTCTGCGGCTATACTGCATTTTCCACGTATTTATGAACCAAACATAGCTAATCAATATCAATAATCCACATGCAAACGTTTGTATATAATCGGTAATACTAATAGTAAATGAAATGCCTATATTTAGGCTCTCAGTAAAATATCTCTTTATATGGCTCCAGGACGGAACTCTAGTACTTACGCAATTTTTATTATAGGCACACTGTTTTTTATTTTCGGTTTTGTTACATGGCTCAATAGTACTTTAATCCCATTTTTGAAGCTGGCCTGCCAGCTTAAATCTGATATAGAAGCGTTTTTTGTAACGTTTGCTTTTTATATGGCTTATTTCTTTTTAGCCCTGCCAGCAGCATGGATCCTCAAAAAAACCGGGTATAAAAACGGAATGGCGTTGGGACTGCTTGTTATGGCGATTGGATCGCTCCTGTTTCTCCCGGCAGCCAACGCCAGGCATTTTGGACTATTTCTGACAGGTCTTTTTATACAAGGTACAGGTCTGGCCCTCCTGCAAACCGCCTCTAATCCCTATATCAGTATTGTTGGCCCAATCGAGAGTGCTGCAAAACGCATTAGTATTATGGGAGTTTGTAATAAAGCTGCGGGCGGACTAAGTCCGCTGATATTAGGCGTTATCCTTTTAAAAGATGCAGGCAGTATAGAGAAAAGTATTTTATCCGCCACCGACCCCATGCAAAAAGAAATATTGCTGCAGGAACTTGCCACAAGAGTAATTACACCTTATATCATTATTGCGGTTGTACTATTTATACTGGCTGTCTTAATCAAACTTTCAGGATTACCTGAAATAGACGCCGACAATGAATCTGAAACGACGGAACACAAGACAACCGCGCGATCAAGTGTTTTAAAATATCCTTATTTGCTACTCGGTGTATTATGCCTTTTTTTATATGTTGGCGTTGAAGTATTGGCCGGCGATGCTATTGGTATATATGGCAATGCTATGGGGATGAGCCTGGATAGTACAAAATATTTCACCACGTTTACATTATGCGCTATGCTAATTGGCTATCTCGTAGGCATTTTTACCATACCTAAGTATGTTAGTCAGCAGATGGCACTTAGGATCTCTGCCGTAGTCGGATTGATCTTTAGTATCTGTGTATATTTTTCCGATGGCTATACTGCTATTACGTTTATTGCATTACTGGGATTAGCCAATGCCTTAATGTGGCCAGCTATTTTTCCTTTGGCTATAGAAGGTTTAGGAAAATATACAAAACTAGGATCGGGGTTATTAATTATGGGTATTGCCGGCGGTGCGTTGATCCCCCTCGTCTATAGTGGATTACATGTCAAAGCAGGTCTCTCCAATAGTTTATCCTTCACTTTGTGTACCATTCCCTGTTATTTATATATACTGTATTATGCAGTATCCGGACATAAAGTAGGAAAGTAACGGTAAAGACTATACTAATTTTTCATTAATCGCTTTACTTACCGCTTCAATTTGTGAGCGAACATGCAGCTTATCGTATATACGTTTGATATGTGTACGTACAGTATCGATACTGATATTTAAATCTGCCGCAATAATTTTAAAGCTGTTTCCTTTGGAGAGAAGTTGTAGAATTTCTTTTTCCCTTCCTGTCAACTGGTAATCACTTCCCGTTTTCCCTAATGGCTTTTGCATATTATCGATGACCATTCTGGCTATAGAAGGACTCATAGGAGCTCCTCCCTGTAGTACCTCCTGGATGGAGCTAATCACTTTATCAGAAATGTATTGCTTGAGCAAATAGCCATTAGCGCCGGCATAAAGGGCATCATACACATGATTATTATCGTCAAAAACGGTGATCATAATGATCTGCACCGTTTGATCAAATGTTCTTATTTTCCTTACTGCTTCTATACCATTCATCCCGGGCATATCGATATCCATCAGAATCACATCGGGTTTTAAGGTCTTTACCTGTTCTTCGACTTTAGTACAATCAGGAAAACTACCGGCTACTATATAGTTTTCCTCGAGTTGCAGGAGGTTTCCAAGGCTTTCCCTGAGATCGCCATTATCTTCATAAATAAGTATCTGCACCAGCATATAAAAAATAAAGTATAAAACTTTATGGTTGCAACTTACAATGATTCTTATTAAAATACACTACCCTAATGATGTGACCGGAATACTTAACCATACTGACGTACCGGATTGGAGATTTGAGGTAATGCTATATTCTGCATTCATATTTTTTGCTCTGTTCTGTATATTTTTAAGTCCGTTACCAGAGTAAGAACCGGAAGTTTCAAAACCTTTACCATTATCTGCTATCTGTAGATGTAAAAAATCACCTTTTCTTTTTATAGTAATTTCGATGACATTAGCCTGACTGTATTTAACAGCATTGTTCAATGCTTCCTTAAATATGAGATAGATATCTTTTCGTCGTTCTGAATTCAGGCTTAAAGCCATAAAGTCTCCTTCTTCTTTGAAAGAATAATGTATGCCGGCAGGCTCAAGTAGTTCGGCTGCAAACTCTTTCATTCTTACCAGCATCAGCTCAAACCTGTCATTTACAGAATTAATTGCCCATACGATATCCCGCATCGAATCCATCATTAATGAAGTATTTTCTTTGATTTTTGACAACTGCCGATGTAGAGGATCATCAACATTCACCTGGTCCATTGCAATTTTGCTTACAATGTTGATATTGGTCAAGGCGGAGCCCAGTTCGTCGTGCAGATCCCTGGCAATTTTTAATCGCAGCTTTTCTTCAGCAATATATTTTGAAATTTTAGTGGCGCAAATGCCCGCCATGTTTTCCAGTATTTTAAGGTGCCACTGGTTATAATAATGCTTATTATGATGCTCAGAATCGATAATACCAAACAGTTCATCATCGATGATAATAGGAACGGTTATCTCTGATAAGCGCTGTTCATCATCAACGATGTATCGTGGATCGTTTGAGGTATCATGAACGATTTCCGCCTTTTTCGTGATAGCCACGGAACCAACAATTCCTTTGCCCAGGGGTATCTCTATTGGATTAAGAATTTCATGTTTTTGTGGATTTTTTGGTCCGAAAGCAGCTTTTTGTACCAGCACATTTCTTTCCTTGTCAAAGTAGTAAATAATACAATCCTCAAATTTCAACTGACTGATACAATTGGTAGCCAAGTCCCAGAATACATCGTTGATGGTATTTCTTCCGTACAGAGAGGTGGCAAAATAGGTCAGGATGCGCTCTGCCCGAATTCGTTTGGATAACGAACGGATATAAAATAAGAGTAGCAGGAGTGCAATTAACAATAATAATATAATGATATACAGAAACATGTGAACATTACTCAATGGAAAGTTAAATAATATTAACACGATGCAGCCGCTGACAAGGTTGTTTATTAAAAAAATGCCCGCCATAGAAATGGCGGGCCGTTAAGGCTCTGATTTAAAAAAAACTCTTTTTTATGTTCTGTATATCACTCTGTAGCTATGCAATTCTGATGCCCTTATAATTCTCAACGCACATTCGGCATAGCATACAATATATCAGACAGCTAGGTTCCAGGATACGTTGCACAGGACTGACGTTGTAACAACTCTTTAAGCACTGCTTGCACAAATTCTTCACGACGATGAGGACGGGGAAGTGCTTTAGACACATTTCTTATAGCAGTAAAAACCGCTGATTCCGAATACTCTTTGTAATGCTGGCGGATGATCCTTATCAGGTAAGTAAGCTCCCAGGGATGGTTTGGCGAAAAAATGCCTGGATCCCTGTTTTCGGTCCTTTTACGCTGTTCATAATCATACCAAAGCTGATCATCTGTCCAGGTACGTGACATAGGTTGAAAATTAGCTCAAAGTTATTTTATGACCAGCCAGCAGGCTCCCGTAATCCTCACATTTTTTTACCGTAGTTCTACGGTATTCAGTTCATTTTATGGCACAATATTTAAATGTAGATACCCTAAAATTCCTGTACTATGGCAAGTATTTTAACAATAGAAGTTGAGGTAAGGGACTATTCGAGCCGGCAACTACTGACAATACAATCCGACCCACTGGAAATATCTCTAATCAACACCCTTAGGGATACGCTTGATGAAAAACTTGGGGGAATGCTATGTATGAGCCATTTTCAGCTTCCTTCCTGCACATCTGAATACACCCGGGGCAGATGGGTGGTAAGTGTAACTGGCTGCTGCAGACATCATATGAGCATGGTGGAAAAAAGACTCCAGGAAATGTACGACGACGATATTTTTTAGCATTAGTTAGGCCAGAATGAGGGTCTGACATTTGTACCCCTCAAGGTGCAATCTATACACACCGGCAGATACCCCATAACTTGTACGATCCAGCCACTCCTATCAACTACAGGTTCACCTGGTAAAAGTTCTCCTGCTCTAAAATACTTGATAAGAGAATCAGAAATATTATCCACACCCTTCACTTCGCATTCCATAAGAAGATTCCAGTTAGGAGGTAATTCATCAATACTTATATACATTCTCTTTTCTACTACTCTGCTGGGTTCCACATGACCTACAACTTTTTCAGCAGTATCGGTCAGACAGCGAAAATTACCTGTTATTTCCGAAGGCTGGGGATCAAAAATAGTTCCGAGTGATTCAGTGTTCTTTTTAATTTTAGCAAAGAAATCATATCCCTCTTTTGATAATCCATACTGCTTCACTTTAATACTATACAGATAACTCAATTCCCAGGCATGATTTTCAAAATATCTTAGTGGTTGATACACTCTATCGGCCGACAATTTCGCACTGCTCCCTAATAAAATAGCGCTTGAGTTCCGGCTTTGCCAACACTTTCTCCTCGCTTGATTATAGCCAAACCCAATAGAATCATAATATCCTACATGAGCCCGCAAACCTGGACTATTCTCATAGTATATTTCTGCAAATTGCTGATATGGCGAGTGAAACTCCCAGGTTTCATCATACTCCCACCTGTAATACTGCACATTATTTTCTCTATCCCGCGAATCCACGTAAATTTCAACACCACCATTATAAAACTGCCATGGCAAACTATCTATTGCCGGTGTTTTGACAGGTGATGAAAATTCCGATAGGTATTCTCTATTGTCTTTTGTTTTAATCCGAACACGGTACTGAACATTTTCATTCAGCCCAGAAAAAGAAGATACATACCGGCCGCTGTCTATATCAAATAATGGATAATAGGAATTATCGCTGGCTTCTATTACTACTGAAGCGCCGTCTTCAAAATGAATATTTCTTTCGTCTAATTCGGATGTTCTACTTAACTTAATTATTGTTTGACTGTTCGTAAGAATTGTTCCTTCAACAACCAGCAGACTAACCTGTGAAGGAGGGAGAATAACATCATACCTGTCCTTACAGGCAAATAAACAGCACACTAGTAATAACACAGCAGCTTTCTCGATTAGCCTAAACAAAAATATACTCATTCTATACTGCATAAACGGTCATTTTACATTAAATGAAAACACAGATTTTCCGGCTTCTCCATTTTTTCCTATACCCTGAACAACAACTATAAACTCCCCTTTTATATCCGAAGAATAAAACTCGATCTTCTGACTATTACCCCCGCTTAATAAAACATCAGGTGACCAGAACAATACACTCCTAAAATCCGGCAATCTTGCCGAAGCCGGATCTTCAGTTTCGTATTTTGGCGAATAAAATATCCTGTCAAGTTGTAATCCTTTATAATCGGCTACTACAGCATTACTCTCCATACCAAAATCTTCTATACTTCTCTTCCTGGTATTTATAGAGGCAATCCCCTCATAAGATTTACCGTTTAAAAAATACCGCCAATCAACAACGTCTATGGTTTCAAGCACTTCAGGAGCAATCGCCATCAACCGGTTAACATCAAACACAGGCATCCCATTTACCAAAAAGAAAGGATGTGTAGTAAAAGGTTTTCTTCTCAGTTGATCAAAAACAAATGGGAACGGCTTGCCATTCCTCATCTGAACACCTATTTCGATAACGTATTCCCGGAGCACATCCTCCATTGAACCAAACTTAACATATTCATCTACGATATATCTCTTTTCGGGATTCCCATAAAATAGTAATGTATCAATAACAGGAACACTATAACGGTCTCTCATAGATGCAAAATAGGCATACTGCACCTGGGCGCTAACTCCCTGCCGCACTCTTAAATTGGATGCTATCCCAGATAACGGTAGTGAATCGGCTCTCCTGAACGAGGTATAATTATTTGAAAAAGGATTGTTCAGCTTAACAATATAATTAGAATCAGTGCGACTGTCGGTCTGGCAAACCACTTCATCTATGCCATAAAAATTCTTTAGATGAAAACTGATATTACCAGCATCATCACTAACAGCCGATCTGAAAAATTGGGGAAGGCCTGACACAGATATATAACCCGCCATACCCGCTGCAGGAGCATCTGTTACAGCATCTACAATTTTGCCGGTTATAATATGGCCGTAATATTCAGGTGGATATTTGTAAGAAGACCTGTCCGCTGGAAGTGCAGTAAGCGACCGCGACAAACGTTCCTTAATATTTGTCTGGTCAGGTTGCTGTAGAGAATCTATTTTGTATACTGAAATGGAAACGCTGGCATCAACAGGTGTCGAAATATCCAGCACGATCCTGCTACGGGAATTATATTCTTTTTTATCCGCTGTAATATTAATAGAAAGATCCTTCACCGAAAGATTTGGATTAAGTGTTGGAGTTACTACCAGGGAAGAAAGCACTTCATTGGTATCATTAATATTATAGATAGTAATAGCTTTATGAAAAAAATAATCGGATGAGAAATTTTTCATCCAGTTGGTGTATGCCCGCAATACATAATTACCGGTTGCAATATTAAATGGTATATCAAAATACCCTTTACCTACTGCATTCATAGTACCTATTTTTTCTTGTAATACCGGCTTATTATCTGCATCCAGCAATTCAACATATACCACCTTGCTTACAGCCAAAGGTTTTCCTGTGCTTCCATTAACTACATCGGCCCTCATCCAGATAATTTCTCCTGCGTGGTAAGCAGACTTATCGGTGTGTATATATACATTTTCAGGAACCTGCGACATAGCAACAGAAAACACTGAAAAAAAACCAATAACAGATAAAATATATTTCTTCATGATCATTTATTCTGGTCCGTTAACTATCTAAACCTGATATTATAAGTAATAAAAGGAATAGCGCTTCCAAAAATCGACAGCTTATATCCATTGATTGCACCCTCCTCCGATACATAATAAACTGAAAAAGGATTTCTTCTGCCAGTCAGATTATATACACCGATCGTCCATGAATTATGAAATTTTTGGTTAACCTTATGATTACCATCAATGTTCATGGAAAAATCCATTCTGAAATAATCCGGTATCCTGTGGTCATTTCTCTTATCATACAGCGTTCTGAATGATCCTGCA
Organism: uncultured Chitinophagaceae bacterium; assembly: GCA_964606315.1. Classification (GTDB taxonomy): domain Bacteria; phylum Bacteroidota; class Bacteroidia; order Chitinophagales; family Chitinophagaceae; genus Flavitalea. Next base: position 25,427 of record CAZSFY010000020.1, read on the forward strand.
TAGTAATACCTGCCTATTGGTAAAGTAATGGGACGGCCGGTACTATAAGTAGTATTTAATGAAACACTAAAACGATGATTAATCTTATAGTTACCAATCAGTGTTACATCATGAGGCTTATCATAGTTAGCAGGATATTCTTCACCATCGTTGATCAATTCACCGATACTCGGATCATCCTGTCTCAACAGTATCCTTGAATAAGTATAACTAATCCACCCGTTTAACTTACCAACGGGTTTTTTAATCATCAATTCAGCACCGTAGGCCCTTCCCTTAGTATTGATAATATCAGTCTCTATCGATGGATTCATGACAAGTGTGGCACCACTGGTGAAGTCCAGGTAATCCTGTATTTTCTTATAATACACTTCAACAGATGTTTCAATGGTATTGGACTTAAGATTGTGATAATAACCCAACGATACCTGGCTCCCTCTTTGGGGTCTTACATTGGGGTCACTGAGTTTCCAGATATCTGTTGGCGCCATAGCAGTAGTATTGGACAACATGTGAATATACTGGCGCTGAGTATTAAACCCTGCTTTTATAGACGCATTTATTCCCAGCATTTGTCTCACCGAAATACGGTATTCAGGCCCGCCATAAGTTTCGATAAACTTGCCTTTTCCGTAATCAATAGTTTCAATACGATTATCCTCTGTCTTCGGCAAACCTGGTGCATATACATTCACCGATTGCGGACCAAGTACATTAAATATTGAATACCTGATACCTGCCTCGACAGTTAATGAAGGAGTAATATCAAATTTATCATTCAAGTATATGGCCGATTCCAAAGCCCGCTCTTTGTTGATTGCTTCATAGTTTACCAGCGACTGGTCACCTACAGGTGAATAAATACCGGGAGTTAATTTGTAGTTGATAACATTAACCCCAAAATCTATAGTATTCCTGGAATTCAGATAATAATTAAAATGACTCTTAAAATAAAGTTGGTTTATCCCGAATTTCAACTGGTAAGCGTTTACCGGATTTCTGTCGCTGCTCACATCATATCCGTAATCATCGATGCCCGTAATAAACAAAGCATTCAGCTTGTTATTAAATATATGTTTCCATTTAAGAGAAATACTTTTGTTCTGGTAACCATACACTGTATCACTGTTAAGATTAAAACGGTCGCGGCTGATATAACCGGTTAAATAAATCGTGTTGTTTTTGTTGATTTCATGATTAACCATCAGATTAACATCATAAAAACCAGCCTGGCTGTTTTTATATTCGTCGGGCAGCAATTTCAATAACCAATTAGCATAGGTGGATCGCGCGCCTACAAGAAAAGAAGATTTATCTTTTACCAAAGGTCCTTCAAGTGTAATTCTGCTGGTTATCACACCAATCCCTGCCGTTCCTGAAATTTCCTTTTTGTTCCCTTCCCTGCTGGTAATATCCAATACAGAAGAAAGACGGCCTCCATATTTGGCGGGCACACTGCTTTTATAAAGAACAACATCTTTTACAATATCCGGGTTAAACGCAGAGAACATGCCAAAAAAATGCGCCGGATTGTAAATAGTGGCATCGTTGAATAATATAAGATTCTGATCAGCAGAACCACCCCGGACATTCAGACCGGTACTGGCCTCTCCTACCGTTTTTACACCAGGAAGTGTTGTGACCACTTTGATAATATCCGCTTCACCAAAAGCCACCGGCACTTGCTTCACAGTTTTAATATCAATTTTTTGCACTCCCATCTGTGTATTTTTGATATTACTTTGCTTTTGTGCCGATACGATAACATTCCTTAACGTACCAGCCTGGCTGGCTAGCTGAAAATCCATTTTGCCATCGGAGTGAATCATGATACTTCTTTTCGCATCCGTCATACCAATACTCTGAATACTCAATACATGCCGGCCAACAGGAACTGTTATAGAATAATAGCCATATTCATCGGACACTACACCTATTTTAAGCTTTTCTACCATGATAGAAGCTGCAGTTATAGGCTCCCCGGTTTTTTCATCTCTGATATATCCTGCCAGAGTAGCTTTACCTGTTTTATTAACATTTGAGGCTGTACCTATTTCATACAATTTATTTTCCAGTGTAGCGACGGGCGATCGTTGTTCTTTGGTTCTAGCTAAAGTCATCGCTTCATTTAAAACGGCATGCTCTTCTTTTCTGTCTTTTGCCAGCGCAGTCTGAATCTTCATTCTTCTGGTGACAAAAATATTTTTATCAAGGATCGCATAGTTAAGGCCGGTATTGCGCAAGGCGGTTGCCAGCACTTCATCAACAGGCTCATTCGAAGCCACTATATCTACAATAACAGTATCAATTTCATGAAGATTGTAATAGGTATAAAAGCCGGTCTTTTTCTCTATTTCATCAATAAAATCTTTCAGGGGGAGATTTCTATATTCGCCGGAAATTACTGGCAGCTCACTTTGCTGAGCAAGAAGATTCTCATTGAATAGAATAATGGTCAATAGAACACAAGAAAGGAATTTCATCGTTATTTTGTTAGCTGGTCATATTTCATCAATGCATCCATCAGTCCTACTTTCAGATCTGCATTTTTATATTTTTTCCTATTGTCGCTTATAATTTTTTTGATCGCTTCTTTATCACTGAAGACGTTCACCAAAGAATTTGTTGAAGCCACAGTATAATACCTGTTATTATGTTTTACCAGGTAGGTTATCTTACTTTCAATATTTCTTTCCAGTTGTTGGCCATAGCGGATATTATTGGTAACTCTTTTTATTTCTTTTCTTAACAACTGGCTGGACCCATCATATAATAATTCGTAATAACCGTCTGAAACAGTTTTATCGGCTTGCTGCACAGGTATAAATTTTGTCCCATACAGAAAGAAACTATCAACTTTTTGTTTGACAAGTTTTATCAGGTGCTGTCCTGTAAAGTTAAGAGTGACCAGTTCGTCTACTACCTGGTCGTACAATAATGGCACATTATTGTAGTTGAGTCCATCATATACCACTGTACCATTCTTCAGCGTATCCGCTACATAATAGGGAATACCCTTGTTAATATAAAAGGAGAGACGTTCATATTCGCGGCCATTAAAAAGAGGATCATTCGCCCCGGCGCCGAGATGATATATATCAATCATGCGACTGATATTCTGATCATCATTACCTGTTAGTGGTGAAGCAGTCTGTGCAAAAGAAGCCATTCCTGTAAATAAACAAACAACAAGTGAACAGCAGTTAGTTTTGATAAGGGTCATAATTATCTTATAACAAACGGAAAAGTTAAGGAAATTATCGATAGGACAATATTAAAACTTAATTCAATTTTTATTTAAATCTTATCCTGTTTTATAATAGTTGAAAGTCGTTAGTCCTGGGAAAATGTTCAAACACCTCGCTGACAAGAGCCGGCAGAGGGCTGGCCAATTTCCTTAAAACGGTATCTATCCATGCCCCTTCAACCGTAAGGGTAGCCAGCAATTTCTGATCTGCCCGCATAAACTCATGCTGTATTGACCACCGAGAAGCATCTGGTTTCATTTTGGCCATTTTTACCGTAATAGTTACCTCATCACCCAACCTGATCTCTCTTCTGAATATACATTCTTCCCTGAAAAGCACTGGCCCCAAATGGTTTTCTTTCATAAACTGAAGCGTCAGGCCATGTTTTTCCAATATTTCTACCCTTTGCTCGGCGCCAAAGTCATAATATACACTGTGACGCAAATGAAAATTGGGATCAAGATCGGCCCATCTTACCGCTATTTTTTTACTAAACGTGTCCATGAGGGGTGAAAATTACACAAGTTTGACCATTTTACTAAAAACCACTATTAGTCAGACTGTATATTCGTTTATAAATCAGTTAATAAACATCGGTATGCTTTTTTGTTTTTCTGGACAAAGACTTTAAAACATAACTAATGAAGACAGGAGTATTTAAGCGTCTCCCAAAAATGATTGTGGCTACTTTTAAGAGCTTTGTAGAAGATAAGGGTATGAAGTTAAGTGCTTCCCTGGCCTATTATACTGTTTTTTCTATTGGTCCCCTGGTCTTGTTATTAATAACCCTATCAGGTATTTTTTTAGGTGAAGCAGCTATCGAAGGAAAGGTCTTTGAAGAGTTACGAGGATTATTGGGTCAATCTGCAGCAGCCCAGTTACAGGAAATTATCAAAAACTTTCATTTTTCAAATAAGACCAATTTTGCATTGGTCGTTAGTATTATAACGCTGATAATAGGCGCCACCACTTTATTTGTGGAAATGCAGGATTCTTTGAATATAATATGGAAGCTCAAGGCCAAGCCTAAAAGAGGTTGGCTGGCATTTCTAAAAAACAGGTTGGTTTCTTCATCTCTCATCGTATCATTAGGATTTCTGCTGATCGTTTCGCTGGTAGTAAATGGCATTATACAGGCAATGATGAATTCGCTTACCAGCTATTTCGGATTTAACTTTCAGCTACTGGTCATTGGTATCGACCTCTTTATTACATTTCTCATCATCACTACATTGTTTGGAATTATTTTTAAATTTTTGCCGGATGCCAAAATACAGTGGAAACATGTAAGAGCAGGGGCCATATTCACTGCTGTATTGTTCATGATAGGAAGATATCTTATCGGCCTGTATATACAATACTCGGCAACAGCTTCCAATTATGGAGCTGCAGGGGCAATAATCGTTTTACTATTATGGATTTATTACAGCGCTGTTATTCTCTATATCGGCGCAGAGTTTACTAAGGTAAATGCAGAAGCGCGGGGAGAACATATCAGACCGGCGGAATATGCCGTGCATATTAAACAGGAAGAAATTGTGATTGAGGAAGGAGATAAAACAACGTCCACCATTCCCGGGCAAGAAAATTAATACGGTATTAGTACTTTTACCCCCTAAAATCAGCTTATGGATGTACTTCAGTTAGGCATAGGAACCAGGCTCCAGCACACACAATATGGCCCGGGTGTAATTGTTGGTATCAGGTATGCCACTTACCTCATTTCTTTTATTCATCATGGTATCAAGGAAATTGATAAAGACGACAATCACCTGGATGAAATTATTCCTGAAAATGTTTCACCTGAAATAGAAACGCATTCGGACGTAGAGCGCTCTCTGTTGAAAATTTTAAGGCTATGGGGAGGAGTTACCGAAACTGTCAGATTAGGTGAAAGGTGGGAAAATGGTACGCTGATGCTACAGCCGGCAGACAAATCACTTAAACCTAAAGAACTTCCTATTGAAGATTTTTTTCACAAGATCGTTATGTTGCGCGACCGGCTAAGAGTGATGGAACAACAGATCAACGCACATAAAAAACTGAGTGATGAGGAAAAAGTAAATCTTCAACAATATATTACTCGTATCTACGGCACACTCACTACATTCAATGTACTATTTAAAAACAAGGAACACTGGTTTGTAGGTGAAAAAAGCGGTGCAGCATGATGAGATGGCTGGAAGGGATTGGAGCATCTTTTGCCGCTCTGGAAGTTTTACTCGCAAGAGCCAATAAAATAGCGCTATATCCCGCAGGCATACTGTCTGCCGGTATCACTATTTATATATTTTGGCAATCGGGATTATATGCTGAATCAGTACTCAATCTTTATTATGTGTTGATGAGCATATACGGATGGTGGAACTGGATGAAAAAGAAAAATGCACCTCCGGTGAAAATCAGTTGGTCAAATAAACAGGAACTTTTAATAGCTGTTATCATTTCTGTAGCAGGCTATGTTTTACTCTATTTTATTCTGCAACGGTACACGAATTCCGATGTTCCCCAGTGGGATGCGTGGGTAACTGCTACAGCATGGGCCGGGACCTGGCTATTAGCGAGGAGAAAAATTGAGAACTGGATATTCCTGAATATTTCCAATGCATTTGCCATTCCACTGATGTTTCATAAAGACCTACCGCTGTATGCTTATCTTACTATCTTCCTCTTTGTAGTTGCCGTACAGGGTTTCTTTTCGTGGAAGAAAAAGCTTCAACATGCAACAAATTGAAAAATTGAGGAGGTATACTGCAGAAGCAGAGAAGGCAGGAGTTTTACATCCTGCTCAACTCCAAATTATACAGGAGGAAAAGTGGTTTCATCTTTTTGTTCCAAAGGAGTATGGCGGACTTGAGCTATCTCTTCCGGAAGCAGTACGGCTGGAAGAAACAATTGCCTATGGCGATGGCAGCACAGGGTGGGTAGTAACACTTTGTGCAGGTGCGGCAATGTTTATCGGTTATTTCCAAAAGGATCTAAGAGATGAAGTATTTGCCAATAAGGATGTTTGTATTGCCGGTAGCGGGAAAGTCAACGGTACAGCCTTGCCGGGTGAGCGTGATTTCCTGGTAAATGGAAAATGGCCCTATGCTAGCGGTGCTCCCTTTGCAGATTGGCTAACGGCTAATTGCAGAATATCAGGTTCATCTTCCCTTATCAGTTCTTTTATTTTTAAAAAGGAAGAGGTTATACTTGAACCAACATGGAACTATATCGGACTGAATGCAACTGCAGGACATTCTTTCAGTGTAAAAGATACCAGAGTCGCCCAAAACAGGTTGTTTATCATTTCACCGCAAACTGCTACTCTACCCCAACCTATTTACCGTTTTCCCTTCTTACAAATGGCCCAGGCTACTATTGCTATTAATATTGCAGGGATGTGTGCCTTTTTTTTTGAGACAGCGATGAACATGATAGAAAGAAAAGAAACAGAACATCATGCTTCTGTTGAAGCAAAAGAAAAAGGATTGGCGCTATTGAAAAAAGCTGTAGAAGAATGTAAAGAATTAAAAAAGAACTTTTATAAGCAGTTGGATAATTCATGGAGTGAGCATGTTAAAAAGGGCTATGTTTCCTCAACCATGCTCGGCGCTTTAAGCCAGTCGGCACTAATAATGGCCCAGCGATCGCGGTCCATGGCCAATGAAATGTTTCCCTACTGTGGATTAACCGCTTCCATACAGTCAAACATCATTAACCAGGTTTGGAGGAATATCAATACAGCCAGTCAGCATAGCCTGATGTTATAATATGTACCTGGTCAGGTAGTTATGATGCGAATAAACCCTCATTTCGGGCCAGCGTATTTTTACGGTTCAAAATCAGTAATGGCACTCTTTCCCTTAAAAAGCCGGTTTTATATTTTTGAATGACTTAACCCTTAACGATAATGAAGAACCAACCCTTAATCGACAGTTCCTGGAAAACATATGATGAACGAAAGGCTACAACCAATCAGGATCCGGCTATTTTTTGTCCTGAGCAACTTTGGGAATTCAATTATCTGCTGGATCAAATCATCCGTTCCTCTCCCGATCTGGATCCTATCATGGTTATGCTGGCTATCAGGCAAGCCACTCGCGAAACTGTTGCCCCACGTCCCAGGAAATATTTTATAGAAGCAGTTATGGAAAGCATCAGGGAAAGGCAAAAACAATGGAATAAAATACTGAACGAGTCTTCACAGGATGCTGCATAAAATTTTGCAGACCATATAAAAAAAGAACCTGGTCATTATCAATGCCAGGTCCCGTTACAGATCAATTTTTATTTTGCTAATCCTTCAATTTCAGATATTGCTGAACTTCCTGGTAATTGTTCAACTCTATATTAGCAGGCTTTAACGCTAATACCGATCCGGGAATTAACACATACCTGTATTGATAGGCTTTATCTCCATTATCAACAAGAAAAGTAGACGCATCCGCTGTTGAATACATAGAGATTACTCCTTCACTAAAAGTAACGTTCAGATTAAATATTCCTGTAAGCTCGTAAGCGTCAAATAGTGGCAAAGGGTAAACAACAGGCTGAGAAGTTCTACCCACATTTACGTACACTTTCATTTCACCTGTAGAAATAATATTTGATGTTAATTTAGGTGCTGGAATGTCTGCAACAAATGCCAGAGTATCAGTATCATCATTCTGGGCTGTAACAGCTATAAACTCTACATCCAGCCAATCTGAATAAATAACATTTGCAGTACCTGCATCTCCTTTCGGTCCGACAGGACCTTGAGGACCTGCGGGTCCTTCCGGACCAGTGCCTCCATCTTTTTGGCAAGCGCTAAATAAAGCTAACACAAACAGGGATCCCACGATAAGTGAGAAAGATCTTTTTCTCATAAAAAGTAATTTCGTACAATTAAATATACCAATTATTGATAACAAATCGCTATTGAAGTGTGCCGGTAAAGTAAAAATCAGGATTATCCTGGCTGATAAACTGTCCCAATATCTGTCCGCCACTCAGGAAATAATCCATTTTAAATATATCATTCTCCAGGTATATCAATAAAGGCAACATATCTTCAAACACTGCCTGACCATTTGCGTTGGCCGCCACCAGTTGAAAATCAGCTATTCCCGATGAATTGATAATATAAGCAAAAACATACTGGATCAGGAAAGTAGTACCTCCACGTGTCACAAATACCTGTAGCGCCATGCTGCCACTCTCTTCATCAAAAATATACAGCATCCTGTCGAGATCAAGATTGTAACCACTGTTCTTTAAACCGTCTTTTACTTCTTCATATACATCAGTATATACGACAGACTGTCCGGGTAATGGTGTAGTAGGAATTGCTATGGTAGTAATGGATTTCCCGAGCACCGCTGCAAAGGGAAACAAAGGAGTGTCGGAGTTAACAATATTCACTCTCCCGGATGGTGTATTAATATAATACACCTGCATACCTTCATCCCAATAAAGATCCTGGAAAGTATATCCGCCTATGGTAATAGGATCTTTTAAATGAAGTCCGTCAATAGTATGGCTGAAGGGAGCGGAAATAGTCACCAATTCTCCCCCATTCAGGTAATTAAAATTAATCCTGTACAGGTACAGATTTAGCGATACGCCAATACGCTGGTTTGACGAAGATAAAAAATATAGAAAGGGATTATCTGTAGCATATTCAGCCGTCTTATCTACAATATAAGAGAGGCGGCCGCTAAAAGCCTGGTTAACTTCTTCCTGCGAGATCTTAATCAGTAAGGCCCGGCTATTATTGAAGTTACCTTCCAGGGTAATAGTATCTGTAGGCTCAGTATTTTTTATTGAAAACTCAAAATCGGTACCCCATCCAAACCCACCTGTTCCTGTGGGACTGGAAGAAACAAGTTCATCGGGATCGGCGGCAACATGGATATAGCTATAAGTATCAAATAACAAAGAGGGGTGCTGAAGCGCTTTTAAGCGGTATCCGCTTTCTTTAGGCACTAATCCCATTTCCGATATAAAATCAGACACCATAACTGTTCTGTTGGAATCAGGAAAAGTCACGTAGTATGTTAAGCCGCCAACTTCAATGCCCTGGTTTTGTAAACCCTCGGGATAAACAAATAATTTCCATCCGGGTGCGTCCATCAATGCATTTCTGAAGGTAGCCAGGTATTTAGCTACTCTTGCATCGGAAGATTCATCAAACAGGTCGCCTGTTTTTTTTGAACATCCCGAAAAAACCAGCATTGGTAATAATATATACATTAAATACTTCATAATCTATAATTGACGGTTACGGCACAAGCAGTCCTATGAAATAATTATTCGGTGAACCGACCGGTGTAAACTTCACTCTGGGAAAATTACTTTCATTCGGATTAGCATACCAGCTTAAATTGAACTGCCGGTTATGGAAATACAATAAGATATCCAGTACGCCGTCTTCAATCTCCGCACCCACAGCATCTGCACCGAATATATAATAAACGTGATTGCCATTGGCAAGTTTCACATCATCAAATCCAAACAAGCCGTAGGTAGGTGTGGAACCATGCGCAAGATAAAAAGCCAGGTACATCGTTGTGTCATCAATAGCAATCACCTGCAATGAATCAAGTCTATATCCCTGGGGAAGCCCGGCTACAGCATCCACTGCTTCATCATATAGATTCTGGAAATAATTAGAATGAGGCAGTAAAGTGGTAAATGCAGGATTAACGCTTGCAGCAGTATAGTTACCATCGGGACCAAAAACAGCATCAACTGTCGGAGGAGGAGCATATGCATTTATCGCTTGCACCACCCTATTTTGCAGGCTGTAAAAATCAATATTCCAGTTGTCCCTGAAATAATCCACTATTAATTGTTCCTTTTGTCTGAAAGCATCCTGTGCAGTAGAATTCTGCAGCGCAACAATATCATCGAATCCTGTTTTTCCAAGCATCAGCATAGTAGCCACCATTTCAGCAAAATCATCGTCGGGTCCCGACATAGCATATGGTGTAATATAACCGTTTGCATAAGCTGTAGCTTCTGCTACATTAAACCATGTTCCTGTGTAGCCAGCCAGACCCAGTTTTGCCGACACCCCTCTAAGCTCCTGTGGATAGATCTTAGCCATGTGAAGCACGTGTGCAAACTCATGGTGAGTAGTCTGAATAAGTCTTTTAAGAGAGATTACAGGGTCCGAATCATAATTCTGGTTGATGTCCATGAACACTATGTTGTTACCACCTTCTGCTTTACCCAGGTTCACTGTTCCGTTAGGAAAATAGGCAACGCTTCCTACCAGTTTAAACTGTTTTGGGCCATACTGTTTCATAAACAGGTCGCTTCCGGTTTCCACATTATACGGTTCTATCCATACTCTTTTAACAAGCGACATGGCAGGAAGAATTTTACTTTCATCAGGTGGAGTAACTGTTTTGTCAAGGTCCAATTCCCAGGGATCCCAGCGATATTTAACGGTTATATTATAGGGGGTCGTTAAACTATCCATTACCCATTGGTCAATGGCAGTTTGCTGCACTCTTTCTCCTCCCAGGTTCTCTGGCGGATCTATATCAAGATTTTCTTTTTTATTGCATGCCGATATTATTATTATCAGCAAAAGGGCAATATGGAATAATTTCATCAGTTTATTCTTTGTTTTTTAATGGTCTGATGGAACTTATCATGATCACTGCCTATTATCTTGGATTAGGTTCAAGTCCCGCCTGCTTGGTTAAGACGGGTAATTGCAATACTCTTCTATTGTCATCTGACGGCAATTCCACAACAATTCCATTTATTGTTCTGTGTGTAACGGGTATGTTTAAACGAATAATATCAAACCATCTCATTCCTTCATGCAGAAAAAATGCTTTTTTAAAATCTAAGATAGCATTCAGAATGGCCGGAGCTGCCGGCATCTGGTAATAGTTTGAAATTTTAGATGCTGTTAAATTATCCAGCACCGGATCATAATCGATGATATTCTTACTGGCAAATGCATTTAAGTCTGCTATACTGGAAAGGTTATCATTGTCATACAGGTATGCCTCTGCCCTGTTCAACAGCGCTTCTTCAACTGTAAATAGGGGAATCGTATTATAGGGCTCACCTGAATTAGCATTAATAGTTTCAGTAACAAAATATTCATACAACTTTGGAACATTATATGCCTGAGGCGTAGCGCCATATAAAGGATAAGCAAAATAGCCGCTGGTAACAGTCGGGCGTTCAAATATACTGTTCGTTACTGTGGTTCCTATACCAAACCTCATTGCATAATAACTGCGTCCCCAAACAGAATTGGTTTCCTGTAGTAATAGATTTCCGGGAGTGGTTGATCTTGCATAGGCCGCCTGTAACTCTGCATATTGTAACATCTGCATAGAGCCGTTCCACGGTCTTAGATTAGCTGCTGCATCACTTCCTATCGCTTCATTAGCGTAAGTGATTACTTTCTCAAAATCTCTTTTAAACAGGTAGAAACGCGCAGCGAATGCAGCGGCTGCCTTCCTGTTAAAATGAAATTTTGGTGCGTTGCCATATATAGCATCACTGATCAAAGGATATCCGCCGGTAAGATCCTTTTCAATCATATCATATACATAAGCCACTGTATGCCGGTCGTATTGTTTAAACACTTCCGTTTCGGGCTCTGTAACATAAGGTATTCCAGGGTAATTTGCTGCTGTTAACGGATCATACACTTTGGCAAATAAGGTAGCCAGCATAAAGTGTGCGTATGCCCTGGCTACCAATGCTTCTCCTTTATGCGGCGCAACAGCATCCTGGTCTTCCATCTGTGCAATAAACTTCAACGCCTGGTTAGCAGCAGCTATGGCCTTATAACAACTATTCCAGTAAAAATCCGGGCCGTCAATGTCTTGCGGAGAAACAGTCACTTCTTCAAAAAGGTAAGATTGCCTGTTTACCAGGTCCTGCATATTATAACCTGAACCTCCGCCATCTTTATCTTCTGCATTATCAGACATTGATTCGCAGAACAACATATAATTGGCCTTAGGGTAAGCGGTAGTCAGCAGTTGCGCAATCTGATCGGGAGTGCGTACCTGCGTCCTGTTATCCGGCTCTTTGTCGAGGTATTTTTTACACCCCGCCAGTGATAGCGTCGTCAGACCAATAATAATATATAAAACTCTAGTTGACATATTCAATATATATGTTTTAAAATCCTGCTCTTAATGACAGTGTTATCTGTTTATTAATAGGCATTGCCACACCACCGGCATTAAAAAATTCAGGATCCTGACCCTGCAGGGCAGGATCGGAATATATCAGGAATAAATTGGTTGCTACAAGATTAAAGGCTAATGTTTTGAACGGCGTTCTATCGATCATCTTCGAAGGAACCGCATATTGGAATGTCACGGATTTTAATCGCACAAATGAACCATCCACTACTCTCGCCGAAGAATAATTGTAATTATTGTACGGATAAGAACCAGCATTATTGAGATCAAACTGGTGACGTCTGTCTATAATGGCAGGAACAGAAGTGATCTGTTCATCTCCCGGCAACCGCCAGCGATTTTTAAATTCATTAGGTGAAGCATCCAGGTCGGAGTAAGAAGACCGGTATGCAGGCGTTAATCTAATTTTATTTCCTGCCTGATAAGAAATATGAAATCCGAAAGAAAACTGTTTGTAAGAAAAATTATTAGCCCATCCCCCTATAATTGTGGGATCAACGGGACCTTCATATTTCAAAAAATCAGTTTGATCGCTCTGTAGATATACTGCTGTGCCGGTTTCACCTTTTTCGTCATTAAACACAGGTATGCCATCTTCATTTAAACCAACAAAAGGAATAGAGAATAATCCTCTTACAGGATAACCTTTCTTGGCGCCACCTTCAGGAATAACAAGATCGAAAATCAATGGAAAATTTTCTGCCCTAGTAATTTCATTGACATTATATCCAAAAGTCAAATTACTTGACCAGGTAAAATTCTTTGTTACATAAGGTTTACCTCCGATCATAAACTCAATACCTTTTGAGGTAAGATCGGCATAGTTAGCCGCTTTGATCAGTTCACCGCCAATACCTGCTGTTCTGATAAGATTGATCAGATCGAGACTGTTTCTCTTGTAAGCATCTATACTGATATTAAGCTTATTATTAAACAACCCTGCGTCTATCCCGATATTGGCCTCGTACTTTTTTTCCCAGGTAAGATCAGCATTTTCAAGATTTTCTATATCGATGGCCAACTGTCGATCTGATAAATAGGGGCGGTTGGTCAGCTTTGTTCTTAATACCGCCAGCGAGTTAGTAGCATTTCCATAGTTGGCGTTCAGGCCATAGCTACCGCGCAATGTCAGGTAGCTGAAAAGATTGATATCGGCCATAAATTCTTCCTGGTCGATATTCCATCTACCGGCTAACGTCCATGAATTAAGCCAGCGGGCTTTTTCAGAACGGCCAAGCCTGTTAGATCCATCTCTGCGGATGGTAGCATCAAGGGTGTACTTTCTATCATAGGTATATCTTGCATTAGCAAAATATCCGACAAACCGTTCGTACTCGTTACCCATTCCATAATACTGTAAACTGTTTTCAAGAAACTGCTTGAGGATCCTATAGTCTACATAAGGCACACCTCCGTTTTCATACTGATACCCGAAACCGGTATTATTAAAATTTCTCCTGTCTGTATATTTCACTTCCTGTCCCACAAGTCCCTGCAACTGGTGAATCTCTGCAATCGATCTATTAAAAGAAACAGTATTTCTGAAAGTATAGTTTTTCAATTCATCTTCCTGCCGGTTATAGAAACCGCCATAAGGAAGCACCACTACAGGTAAGGCTTCGGGATCATCGGGATCCCTGTATAAAAATCTATTGGCCTGTGCGATCGTGGCATTCGGAGCTGCACGAAATGCATTAGCCTGGTTGGCATTTTCTGTAACCTGGTGTTCCCTGGATGTTTTTACATACCTGATAGCGCCGATAAAATTATAATCGAGCCAGGGTGTTATTTTATATTGAAGATCGCCGGTAAGATTCAGATCCATCATACCGAGATCTATATAATTATTTTTAACCTCATGAATGATATTGAAGGGTGCAAAATTTCTTCTGAAAAATTCAAGGTCCCCATCCTGGTCATAAGCTGTTAATACCCTACTTGTATTTAAAGCATAGCTGAATGGATTGATATCAAAATCCCTTGAATAAGATCCTTCAACCGGGTTAGTAACACGACTCACTGTTCCGGGAACACGCTGCTGGCGAACAGCGCCCTGCAACTTAAATCCCGCAGTAAGGCGGTCTGAAAGATTGTATGTATTTCTAAGGTTAACCGTATAGCGTTTTACATTATCAGCAATTGACCAACCCTGATCGTTATAAAAGCTGGTAGAAAAATAAGACTGAGCCTTTTCTGTACCATGTGAAAAGCTAATGGAATGTTCCTGTGTGAGTGCATTTCTGAACAGTATATCAAACCAATCTGTATTTACTTTCTGATACTGTAATAGGAAAGCATGTCTGTCTTCAGGAGTATTTTTCAAAACGAATTCACCAGTAACAGGATCAATCTGCTTTAACAGATCGGCCATCTTTCCATATATACCTGCATCGGCTCTGTTGGAAATACTGTTATAATCCAGGAAGCCTTTGTCTTCGAGTTCAGCATATACCGAAAGCTGATCGGCTGAATTCATGATATCATAATTGGCATAACTGGGTTTCAGTAATACGCCAAAATTTCCTTTGTAGTTAATGTTCATGCTGCCTGCCTTTCCTTTCTTGGTAGTAATAACGATGACTCCATTCATAGCCCTTGCTCCGTAAAGCGCTGTGGCCGCCGCATCCTTGAGAATGTCAAAACTTTCAATATCATCAGCATTCAGACCAGCCACAGCAGATCCAAGCAAAGTATTGGGATCACCGCTCGACAACTGGTCGTTGGAAATATTAACAATATCTTCCAGCACCACACCATCTATTACCCAAAGTGGCTTATTGTCGCCGGTAATAGAAGTCGCTCCCCGGATGCGCACTTTAGGCGCTGCTCCAAAGGTCCCCGAGACGTTCTGAATAGCTACACCCGCAGCCCTTCCTTCCAGCATTCTGCTCACGTCGGTCATACCGTCTGTTTTGATCTCATCCATGTCCAGCTTTACAGAAGCGCCTGCAAACTTGCTTTTTTCAATACGCTGAAAACCCGTCACGATAACATCCGTCAGCGTACCGGCCTCGGCAGAAAGTGAGAGAGATAGATAGGATTGGCCGGGCAACAAAGCGAACTCACGGGTTTGGAAACCAACACTGCTGATAACCAACGTTGAACGTGCAGGTACATTATATAATACGAATTCTCCCTCGAAGTCGGTAGTAGTGCCAATATTTTTTCCTTTGACGGCAACAGAAACACCAGCAATACCTGATCCGATACTGTCTGTAATTTTCCCTCTTACGGTAGTATCTGTAGCCTGGTAGAAATGATCAGTTCCTGCCATTGCCATCCCACCCTTCAAACAAAAAGCAAGAATGAGAGCATAAGCAGTTAGTGGTCTCATGAATAAGTGCATATTTTCTATTATCCTCTTTTTAGGAGTAACAATTTAATTCACCTTTTTGGTTCAGAACCACTTAATAGACAATTTTTATAAAATAGTTGCTGCGCATTTGGTGATGCGGGACTGCAAAAGGCAGTTGAAAAGCTCATAATAACATCAGGCACATAATTTTCAGTACTATATCAAAACAAGTCTTATGGCAAAGTATTCGAAAAAATCACAGTCAAAAGTGAAAAGAGCAATGCGCGAAATGAAAAAAGGAAAACTTACTTCGGGACAAAGTGGAAAAAAAGTAAAAGACTCCAAACAGGCCATAGCTATCGGTCTTTCCGAAGCAAGAAAAGAAGGAGCGAAAGTACCTCCCCCAAAGAAATCGGCCAGTAGCGGGAAAACCACAAAAAAAAGAGCAAAAAAATCAGCGCCAAAGAAAAAGGCAGCAAGTAAAAAGGGTGCAAAAAAAACGCCAGGCAGACCACGTAAAGCAGGCCGACCAAAAAAAGCTAGTCGTTCTTAATAATAAATGTTGCTGACTATAAATGAATTACAGACGACAGGGTCTCTTTAACCGCTCATCTAAGATCAAAATTCATTATTTTCGTCTATGGAATTTTTTTTGATGAGAATAGTTTTCTGCGCCTTACTTATTATACTTTCCTTTCAATTATCGGCTCAACGCACTCCAAAATTAATAGATGGACCCAGAGGTAAAATTGGATTTTACCAGTTCCTCCCTCCCGATTATACGCAAGAGGGAGAAAAAAAGCCGTTGATCATCTTTCTGCATGGGATCGGGGAAAAAGGTACAGGTTCAGAAGAAGATCTTATTAAGATCAATTGCTGTGGTATCCCCAAATATATTGAATTGGGTCACACTATGCAGTTTACATGGAACGATAAAACTGAAGGTTTCGTGGTACTCTACCCACAGTTATACTCCCGCTACGGAACATGGGAAAATTATTATATAGATGCCATGATCAATTATGCCTACAATAACCTGAATATTGATACCAACAGAATATTTCTGACAGGTTTGAGCCTGGGAGGTGGAGGTACATGGGTTTACACTGCTTCTTCTTTAGCCAATGCTAAAAAATTTGCCGGTATCGCACCGGTTGTATCACCATGTTTTATGGGCAATGGATGCAATATAGCCAATGCCAATCTTCCTATTTATGCTGTTCATGCCCTTGACGATAATAGGGCAAGTTATACTTGCACTACCGAGGCTGTTAAAAGTATTATCGACTGCGGCACTAAAGCCATTCCCAATGTTGTAATATTTGATAATGGTGCACATTTTGTTTGGATAAGAAGAGCATATGATACAGCGTATAACTACTTTAATCCGAACATGTACGAATGGATGCTTGCACAAAACAGAACATTACCACCGAATATCAAACCCATTGCAAAAGCAGGTAAGAATGTGACGATCTCCTCGGCCGATGGTAAAGCGACTTTTGATGCTTCTGCCTCTACTGACCCTGATGGTAGAATAGTACGCTATACCTGGCAAAAAGTTTCTGGTCCGCCTTATGGCTTTTTCCTGGATGATGTGACAGCAAAACCCACAGCCACCGGACTTACCTTTCCGGGTATTTATACTTTCGAACTTCGGGTGATCGACGATAGAGCCGAATGGGCTACCGATAGAGTAACCGTAACGGTCGTCGATGGGAATGTGATCAACTGATTATTTCAGCTTCATTTTATAGATGATCGAATCGCAGGTCATGAACAATGTTTTTTCATCTGCCGAAAGAGCACAGTTGGAAGTAGCCTGGCCAGTATATATTCTTGCTATCAATGTTCCTGAAGGATTAAATATCCATATACCACCCGGACCACTTGCAAAAACATATCCTTTACTGTTCACTTTAAGTCCATCTGGTAAGCCGGGCAGCTGTTTTTCATCTTTATTGATCCTGTAGAATTCAGATTTCTCCGCTATCGTTCCTTGTTCATTCAATTTGTACTTCATCCACTTCATGTTTTCCGAATCTGAATGGGCGACATACAAGTATTGTTCATCGGGACTAAAAGCAATGCCATTAGGATAATCGAATTCACCGGTCAACAGATCGATGGCGCCATCAGGCTTCACTCTATATACACCATGCACAGGTTGTTCCATTGCAGAGTCCCTATTTCTTTGGTCAAGACCATAAGGAGGATCAGTGAAATAAATATCTCCATTGGAATGCACTGCGGCATCATTCGGGCTGTTTAATCTTTTACCTTCATATTGATCTACTATAACGCTGTATACAGGAGCGGGGGAACTAACATCAGCATCCATACGGGCTACCCTTCTCATTCCATGCTGACATAATACCAGTTTCCCCTGGTGATCGATAAGCAATCCATTTGAGCCGGGTTCATTCTTTGGCATTTCAGTGCCTATATACCCTGATGAGTCGAGGTACAATGATGCACCTTCACCTTCTTTCCATTTATATACTTTATTACGAGGTATATCAGAGAACAATAGAAAATCTCCACTCTTTACATATACTGGTCCTTCTGTCCAATCGTAGCCATTGGTAAGTTCTTCCAAAGCGGCAGATCTGTCGACTAGCGATAGCGCTTCTTCATCAATAATTTCTAACTGAGGATTGTCAGCTTTCTCTGAACAGGCAGCCATATATAAAATGGCAACCATAAGTAATATTCTTTTATACATTATTCCTGTTTTTTATAAATAAGATGCTCTTTGTTGGCGTTTTCTAATATCACAGAACCGTTTTCACGATAAATAATAATAGGATCAAATGCTTTTATTTCACATAATACATCGTATAGAGGAGAATGTAAAATTCCCTTTTCTCCTTTTACTTCATAAAAGCTCAGATGGCCGGCATCCGCCAGGTTCGCAATAGTGTTAATAGTCCACCAGGCTGCGAATTGTGTATGCAACCGTTTATCTGCTACGCTATTAAACAATATCGGTGAAACATATACTGGCACACCGCCTTTTCTACTCCTGAATGTTTCGATAGTCCTGTGCTGACTGCCGAGGTTCTCCAAAATGGATAAATTATCATCCTGGTGCACTTGCGGACTAACCATAAAACTAAAAGCATCTGCATCAATAGATTCAATTTCACAGCTATTAAGATCCGCAAACCATCCGCTATTGCCAAACCCTACGATTGATTTTGGTAATAGTTTTTTCAATTCTTTATATAAGGGAGTGTACTTTTCAATTTCCATTGTAGGTCCATCAGGAGATAATGTATGCACCACTTCAATTCTTTCTTCATAACGCTTCAACTCCTTTAGCAGATCGTCGTGAGCAGCATCAAACACAACTGCCAGCTCCAGCAACGTATTCAGCGACTCTGCTTCTTTGACCGCATTATCCAGTATAGATCTCCACTTATCATCACTCAATTTTATTTCTACCCTGTAATGATCAAAAGGAATTTTTTTAAGCAGTTCGATTTCTTCATTAGTTAATAGAGATTGATCGCTACCTCTCCCATATCCTATTTTAGGAAACGAACGTTTAACAACCGGCCGGCTTTGGGTTTCTCTGATAAAATTACGCTGTGGTATAACCGTTAGTGTAACCTTATGCAATAATTGATCACCCTCTTTAATATCAAGCATAGGAGTATTATATTGGGGGCCGCTATAAGTTTTATAGCTATCGTCGGTCCAATTGCGCTGGTCTTCTGTTTCAAAACGGTCACCTTCAAATTCAAGGTGCACTTCAGTAGCACCGGTAGTCCACTTCATAGTAGCAATATCTGTAAACGGCCATTGGGGACTAATTAGGTCAGGATATTTGTAAGTTACCGCACTCTTATCCGCATGAACGATCAATACATCTTTTCCTGCACATGTTTCAATAGGATGATGAACACATAAGCCTGTTCTCTTACTCCTGAAGTTGCTATGGGCAACCCCTTTCATAGTGTATTCAAGTTTATTATGTTTAGCCCTGATATCAAAAGAAGCCTTATAACGGATATTTTCTTTGTCAATAGACCAATCGTAAGTTATAGTGAATCCGTCTTCCAGTTGTTCAATATATTCATTGCTGATCTTTCCGTTTATAGTAGACCAGTCTTCTGTACGAAGAGCGGGATAGATCATTCTCAATACTTCTTCTCCCCTACATTTAATATAACGAACCCTTCCCGCTTCGTATAACAGTTCCAACTCCCCTGATCTCAGTTTTTTTGACGGTAGAAAGTCAACATCATTTTTAAGCAAAACTTCTTTATTCATCCATTATTATATTTTAAAAACTTTCCACTACTTTTTCACGCAGGCCGAATTGCAGGTAATAATCCTTTAGCCATTCACGAAAAGATTCTGTGTATCTATTATGGTTTTTAATAGCCATTTCCGTAACAACAGGATCGGAATCTTGTTTTTTCGACAATAAATAAAAAAACCTGAAAGAAGAATGCTTTTCAGTTTGTTTTACGACCAACTGTTGATGAATATACAAATGGAAACTGTAAAACAATTTTTCCGCTTCCTGTGAACGATGCGCCGGCAACAGTATCGCCATTTTGCCATCAGTATTTAACTTATCGACAGCTATGGACAAAAGCTCCTCCAATTTAAGTTGCTCGCTGTGTAGCGCAATATTTCGCGCCTCATCATTACTTTTCAGATCGTTATCGAAAAAAGGAGGATTAACAATTACCAGATCATAATTTTTGCCGGCAAAATCCTGAATAGAAGAATGAAATAATTGTAAACGGTTATTCCAGGAAGAAGCGGCAAAATTATCAGCAGCCTGTACATAAGCCTGCCGGTCTATTTCCACAGCGTCGATAATCCCCTGATTTTTCTGTGCAAACATGAGTGATAGCAATCCCGTACCGGTTCCAATATCAAGTACACGTTCCAATTTTGACCAATGCATACCAGCAACCCACGCACCAAAAAGGCAGGCATCAGTGCATACTTTCATGGCGCAATTGTCCTGGTGAACAATAAATTGCTGAAACTTAAAATAAGTATTTCGCATTTAGTAGGTGCGTCCCATCATTTTATGTTCTATTATCGTTTGCCGCATTTTCAAAGGGTCGATTGTACTTTGTTTAGCATATACAATTTTTCCTCCCGGTTCAACGAGAATAGTATATGGCAATGCTCCCTTCCAGTTGGGATCTACAGCCTCGATCAGTTTGTATTTGTCCTCGCTATTAAATAAATAATTTTTTGTAGCCGCCTGTTTTTCTTTCAGGAAATCATGCACTTTTTCTTTTTTATCTGGATTATCTGCGCTAATGCTGATAAATTCAAAATCTCTGGTAATATACATACGTTGCATGGTAATGAATTCAGGGAATTCGGTCACGCAAGGACCGCACCATGTAGCCCAGATATTAATCAATCTTAATTTTTTTGAATCATTACGTAATAACTCTTTAATGCCTGCTTCATCTATTAATTCGAGAGGAACAGCTTTTTTTGCCCACTCTTCAGTTTCCTGTTCAACAAACTTGTTTTTCTCTTTCCATTTCGTTGAGCAACCAAAAACTTTTGTGCTGGCTACAGGCACTTCCTTATTTTCAAGGAGTGCGTTGATAGCATTAAGCATATCTGTGTTCTTAGGTATTTTCGATTGATTCTCTGTATCGTCAATACGTCCTTCATATCTTAATTTTCTGTCTTTATCAAAAACAAAAACATGAGGTGTGGCGACAGGTCCGTATGCTCTTGATACTTCTCCTATATCACCATCGTATAGATAAGGGAAATTAAAATCTTTATCTTTTGCCCTGATTTTCATGTCCTCAAAAGAATCTCCCACATCGGACCATCCCAACTCATCAATCCTTAATCCCAGCGGACTATTAGGTGATATCGCTACTAATTTAACACCCTTGGAGGCATAGTCGTTTACTGTCTTCTTGATTCTGGCTTCATAAGCCTGTGAGGTTGGACAGTGATTACAGGTAAAAACAACCACCAGCACCTTAGCATCTTTAAAAGAGGAAAGAGAATAGTTTTTCCCATCAACACCAGGCAAATTAAAGTTCGGAGCCTTGGCTCCGATAGCGAGCGTTTTTGGTTCTTCACCCTGTCCTATAGCATAATGGCTGGCAGAGAGATGAGTAGCTACTAAGAAAATACAAGCAAACAACCTTATCATATCCTTAAATTTTGATCCGAAAAGTTACATAAAAATCATCACCCAGCCCTCTTTTAGCAGTAGCCAGAGTCTTCCGCATAAGAACCCTATATCACATAAGCAGCAAAATCACTATTGACAGGGACTTTTTTCGTAATTTTTTAATCAGTATTTAATACTGGCTGTCGGAAAATTCTTGTCACCGTCGTATATAACAGTGGAGAGTTGACAATTGACAAGGGACAGTCGAATAAAAAACAAAAAAAATACACTAATGAAAAGGGCAAAAATAGCTATACTGGGAACCGGTTTTATTGCAGATATCCATTTCGAGAGTTATCACCGGTTTATACCCGAAGCAGATATTATTGCTGTATATGCGCGAAACGAACAAAAGGTGAAAGCCTTTGCAGAAAAATTTGGTATACCGGCATGGTACACTGACATTGATAAAATAATTAATGAATCGGGGTGCGATATAGTAGATATATGTCTGCCTAATTTCATGCATGCTGAAGCAACCATTAAAGCCGCCAATGCCGGCAAGCATATCATTATTGAGAAACCCCTGGCGGTAACGCTCGAAGAAGCCGACAGAATGATTGAAGCATGCAAAAAGAATAATGTCAAATTAATGTATGCCGAAGAATTATGTTTTGCTCCAAAATATGAGCGTGCCCGGCAATTAGTAAAAGAAGGCGCAGTAGGAGACTTGTTCATGCTGAAACAATCTGAAAAACATTCAGGTCCTCATTCCGATTGGTTCTATGATGTCAATCTCGCTGGCGGCGGAGCGCTTATGGACCTGGGTTGTCACGCTATGCAATGGTTCAGATGGATGTTGAACAATGCCAGGCCGGTAAGTGTGTACGCCAGCATGTCGACCGTTTATCATAAGGAACGTACTAAAGGCGAGGACAATTCGATAGTCATTGTCGAATTTGAAAATGGTGTAACGGCAGTTGCCGAAAACAGTTGGGCAAAACATGGCGGCATGGATGACAAAAGTGAGATTTACGGAACAGGGGGAGTAATCTATGCTGATCTTTTTATGGGTAACTCTGCTATTTCTTATAGCAAACATGGCTACTCCTATGCAATGGAAAAAGCCGATACTACTATAGGATGGAGCTTTACTGTTTTTGAAGAAGTATTCAACCAGGGATATCCCCACGAACTGAAACATTTTGTAGACTGTGTCATTAATAACAAACAACCTTTAGTAACCGGTGAAGACGGACGTGTAGTGCTTGAAATGATTTACGCTGCCTATGCTTCAGCCGGATCGGGCAAAAAGATATCGCTGCCCTTTCACGCAAACGTTAAAAAACCTATCGACCTATGGCTAAATCCGGCTCAGCTATAAAAATTTAGTTCCCACTATTAAACCTATTATATTTGACATCGTCTGATGAATAGCGAACCGAAAAAATTACTATGTCCGAAAGACAGGCAGATGTTGAATTATTAAAACAGTTTAAGACCGAACATTCGCGCGAAGCAGGTTACACTGGTATTATCAGGAAATACCAGGAAAAACTGTATTGGCATATCCGGAGAATGGTGGTTGATCACGATGATGCCAATGATGTGCTGCAAAATACCTTTATCAAGATCTGGAACGGGTTGGACAATTTCAGGGAAGATGCGCAGCTATTTACCTGGTTATACCGTATTGCGACCAACGAGAGCCTAAGCTTTCTTGATCAGAAAAAAAGAAAAGGCGCCATTTCTATCAGTGGAATGGAGGAAAATCTTAGTAACACTATCAAAGCCGATAAAGATTTTGATGCCCAGAAACTAGAATGGAAACTTCAGTTAGCCATACAGCAATTGCCTGAAAAACAACGCATTGTATTTAATATGCGGTATTATGATGAAATGCCCTACGAGGAAATGAGCCAGGTACTGGAAACATCAGAGGGGGCATTGAAAGCGTCTTATCATCACGCCGTCAAAAAAATAGAAGATTTTATTCTTAACCGTTAAACCTTAAAAAGAGATATCTATCTAATCAAGTATGGAAACAGGAAAAGATATACTGAAAGAATTAAAAGAACAGGCTCCTGGTCTGGCTGATATCAGTCGCGAGGTTCCCTATAAAGTTCCTGAAGGATACTTTGACAACCTTAAAATACCTATTCCCGGCAAGCAGGCTATTGTAAAGAGTATTTCTCCCATGCGCAAAATATTCAGATATGCCGTAGCGGCGGTGTTGGCAGGACTTGTTGCGCTGGCTGCATGGTATTTTATCGGAGACACTAATAAGGGAGACAAACAACTCCTGGCTCAAAAAAACGATTCTTCGCAAATGGAGATATACAGCCATCTGCATGATATCAACGAAAATGAAATGGAGGAATATATTGAATTCGATATAGCTGTTTTACCAGATGAGGCAAATATTTCCGGAGTGGATATGCAGGATGATGATATCGCTTTACTGTTTGCCGGGATACCTGACAATGAATTGGAGAATTTTATTTATTGAAGTGGACAAGAGATAGTGGACAGTTGATATTTGAAAGCTGTCAACTATCAACAGTCAATTGTCAACTGATAAAGCACGAAACAAAAAATATACAGATGACTACGAGCCGTCGGCTTATCGAAATATTAGAAAAGTGACTGAGGCGAGTAACCATCCAATCATTAAAAAACAAAAATTAAACGGATGAAAAAGATATCGACATTTTTATTGTTTACACTTTTTTCCCTTGCCGTATTGGCACAGAAAGAAGAAAAAAAACCTATGCAAGGCGGTAAACTTGAAACACTGAAAATCGGATACATCACCAAGAAACTCGATCTCACTCCGGAAGAAGCTCAACGCTTCTGGCCTGTTTATAATAATTATTCAAAAGAAATTCGTGAAGCCAGAATCGACCAACATAAAAACAAGGGGAACGTACTAGAGACTGAAGAAAATATACTTTCTATAAGAAAAAAATACAGCACTGAATTTGAAAAAGTGATAAGTGCCGATAAAGTCAATACATTTTTCAGATCAGAAAAGGAATTCAACGACTATGTTCAAAGAGAGCTGCGTCAACGCAAACAAATGAGAACGCAGGGAAGTCAAAAGAAATAACCGGTATCGGTGTTTTTTAATGAATGGTAACAAAAGAGGCTATCTTCACATTGAAGACGGCCTCTTTTTGATTGCAGAAGTAAACTTATAATACTAATTAGAACCGAACACCTCGGCCAGTTTTGCATCCATCGCAGTATCATCTTCAACGCCACTGGAATATCTTCCGATAATTACACCGTTTTTGTCAATAAGGATCTTGGTTGGCAACGAATGAATTCCATAATAGTCACTCAGATCTTCAGGATTGGGCTCTCCCTTCTGTCTTTTTTCTATGTCAAGTCCTCTAAGCACATGCTTCCATATACCTATACCATCCTGCTCCACT
This sequence comes from uncultured Chitinophagaceae bacterium, assembly GCA_964606315.1. GTDB lineage: Bacteria > Bacteroidota > Bacteroidia > Chitinophagales > Chitinophagaceae > Flavitalea. The sequence continues at coordinate 50,686 of CAZSFY010000020.1, forward strand.
GCTTTTTTCCATGCAGCAGTATTTGAATCATCATCGGAAATTCCAATAATTTCAAAGCCTTTATCTTTATACTCGTTGTAAACCTTTTTGAGATGTGGATTTCCTTTACGACAGGGGACACACCAACTCGCCCAAAAATCGATCAACACATATTTTCCTCTATAGTCGGAAAGGCTTAGTTGTTCACCATTAATATCTGTTTTTGTAAATACATACGCGGCACTACCTGGCGATCCCATTTTTAATGATTCCAACTCTTGCGCAATAGCTTTTCCATAAGAGCTTTCCTGTACTGACTTTGATAATTTATTATAAATAGCCAGTCCTTCCTCATACGAATACTGATTGATGCTAAAGCGAAGGTGATAGGCCGACACGTATGAGTCAGGGTGTTCTTTAATAAATTTTTCGCGAATGTCGCTCAATGAATCGTAGAAAGGACTCATTTTTTCCCGGATCTTATCAAGCTTTTCATTATAATCCGACAATGTTGCACTATCTTTTTTGGCTTTTATTGCTTTAATATATTCACCATTCAGTTCATTAAACGCTTCGCTTAACGGCGCCAGTTTTTTCATCTGGGGTTCCTCCATTTTCTTTAGCGCCATTAAATCTTTATGCGAAGCGGACCCTGTTAATACCGCATTTTTAAAATCATTTTTCTTAAGCTGTATCTTCATCGTACCAGGCCCAATAAATACACTTGCTATATCTCCCTTCCCATACATCATATCATTCCTATCAACAAACAAATTAGCCATTACGGGGTTAGTAAGCTGTCCTTGAAAGTTGAATATCCCCTTTTTAATTAACGCGCTATCCTGCATATATTTACCTTCTGCTGCTTCATAAGACAAGTAAATATACTTATCGTCGTACCCCGATACTTTCCCATTTAATATAAAAGGACCGGGTTTATTTATCATTGATAAAGCAATAAAGCATAATAATACCGCGACTATACTTTCTCTTTTCATATAATATGCTGCTAAATTTATCAATTTAATATTTCAGCCAATTTGGTATGGAGTTCTGTTCCTCTTAATCCCTTTTCAATAATTTTTCCGTTCGGATCAATAAGGAAGGAGTAAGGGATAGCCTGAATGCCATAATATTCCGCTATTTCATTTCTGAAACCTTTCAGATCTGAAATCTGCGTCCATGGCATTCCGTCCTTTTCAATTGCTTCTATCCATTTATCCTGCTTGTCGTCAAGAGAAATTCCAAGAACTACAAAATTTTTATCTTTAAAACTATTATATGCTTTCAGCACATTAGGATTTTCTGCCCGGCAGGGACCGCACCAGCTTGCCCAGAAATCAATAAAAACATATTTCCCTTTAAAGTCTGATAACTTTACGGGTTTGCCATTCATATCCGATTGTTCAAAATCAGCTATCTGTTCACCCAAAGCGCTTCTTTTCAATACAGATAATCTATTTGCCAGACGTTTACCTGTACCGCTTTGTTGCGCAGAAACAGAAAGCAGTTGATATAATGAATCGACAGCAGCGTATTCGCCCATTACGGCTTTATCCTCCACAAGGCTCACACTTACGGGGCTTGAAGGATGCGTACGGATATAATCATTCGAGCGGGCATTTCTTATTTTCCTAACCGAGTCAATCTGTTTTTCAACCACAGCCTTTTCTGCATCGCTCTTATCTCTTAACTCATGAAGTTTTGAATAAAGTCCATATTCCACATCAGAAATATCGCTCATAGACTTTCTATAGGCTGCATATTCATCGTGGGATGAAGAACCTGTTACAGTACTGTAATAGAAAGAATCAATACTACCATTAACTTTAACAGAAGCATTTTCCATAAAAAGCTCCATATACCGCTGTTGGGTTCCTATATATATTTTCTGCGGCTCGATGATGTCCCCGGTCCATTTGAATTTTCCGTTTTTAACTGATACCGTATCAGTCGTGCTAGAATCACCAACATAAAACGATATGTACACTTCCTTGTCCTGAAGACCTTTTATGTTGGCAGTAATAGACGCTTTACCGGTAGTCGTCTTTTGTGAAAAAACGAACAATGGGAAAACCATACTAACAACAAACATTCTGATACATTTATTCATAATCGGGTATTTAGTTTAATGAATATGCTAAAGCTGTTAGAAAGAAAAAATTTCCTTCAGCTTGCTGTCAAGTTCCTCTTCCGATTCACCATATCTTCCAATAATATAACCAGATTTATCGATCAGTATTTTTGTAGGTAATGTGCGAATACCATATTTTTCACTGATATCATTTTCATTGAACTGACGGGAGCGGATACTTTCCCAATCCAAACCTCTCAGCACATGCTTCCATGGCAAACCATCTTTTTCTACAGCCTTCCTCCAGGCATCAGGCTTTCCATCGTCATCCGATATACCAATAAATTCAATACCAGACTGATGATATTTTTTATACAGCTCTTTCAGATGCGGATTACCTTTTCTGCACGGAACGCACCAACTCGCCCAGAAATCGAGCAGCACATACTGACCATGAAAATCCGAAAGGCTCAGTATTTCTCCATCGATATCTGTTGCTGTAAAATTCTTTGCGAGACTTCCCGGTGAGCCGCCTCTTAGTTTTTCGATATCTGAGTATAGTTCTTTCCCCACTCTGCTGTTCTTCATTTCAGGAGTGAACCGAGAATAATATCGGTCAAGTGAGTCCAGCGAAAGGCTACTCATATAGAATCTCATTCTTGATAATGTCACATAGGACTGCGGATAGTCGGAAAAGAAACGGGCATGCACATCCGAAATTTCTTTCTGAAAAACATCATATTCTTCCCTAATAGCTGCATCCGCATATTTAAGTGAGTCCAGCTCCGCTTCGGATCTTTTCTCTGTCACTGCCTTGCGGTATTTTTCCCCGGCTTCTCTCAGTCTCTCTAAAACCGGTTTCATCCGTTCATGTATAGGCTGAAGGCGCTTCTCCAGTTCCTGCTTTTCTAATTCTGTTTTTGATCCCGACAGACGGGCATCACTGAAATGAGCGGTATTGATGTTCAGCTTCAGATTGCCAGGCTCTAGGTAAACAGTAACGGAATTATTTTCATTCATTCCCCCCGAACCATCTTCCAGCATGCAATAGGCTTCGGTAGGTTCATTGATATTTCCCGTAAATGTAAACTTACTATTACGTATAACCGATGAATCTCTGACAAAGCCGCCATCTACTCCACCATAGCTCAGGAATATCTTGCCACTTTTTACCCCTGTGATCTTACCGGCGACTGTAAATTTTTTCTGCGCTACGAGCGTTAAAGGCAGTATAACAGCCAGTATTACCCAAACAGGTTTCATTCGCATCTGTTTTATTTTTTAATTGATCAGTCAATGTTGATAATGATAAATTAATATCCCGGCGTTTGCTTTGCTTCTTTATTTTCATTTATTTCATCCAGAGGGACCGGCAATATCATCTGAATAGGAGAAACCAGCGTAGGCAGCATTCCCTGCACAGTTGCAAAAGGAAGCCTTCTTACTGCAAACCAGTCGAGGCCGCTTTCTCCAATAAAATTTTTCATAGTTTCTTTTACGATCAGCAGGTGAAGGGTTTCTGTATCAGTTGCGGCATCAACTTCAGAAAAGTCTGTGATTCCTGCATTTGTCATCACTGTTTTTAACAACGATTTTGCTTCGTCCAGATCTCCTTCCGACAGCGTCAGTGCTTCCGCCCTCAACAGGTATGCTTCAGTGAGCCTGAATGCATAACCTATTTCCGAGAATCCGTCTGAAGCTATATTATTTGGATCGCCCGTATAGTATTTGCAGAAAGCGGGTACATCGCCGTACCAATCGTCCATTGCCATTTTATACATCCACTCGTTGCGTGGATCGTCGGTAAGCAGGTCGACAAAAAAATCGCTGGTCACCTCCTGATGATAGTAATGGTAATTCTGGAAGACCTCAGCCTGTGAAGGATAGGGCTGAACGCCCATGATCACTTCCGGACTGTTCAGTCCGTTGCGCTGGAAAATATCACGTAATACAGGCTCGAGTGAAAAAGGACTCGCATTAATGAGATCATTGGTCAGCGACAGCACTTCTGCATAATCTCCTGCTGCTCCGCGATTGATCAGCAGACGTGCTTTCAACTGCATGGCTGCATATTTATTAGTATAATACTTTTCAGAAGCCTCTTCGGGTAAATGCGTAATCGCATCATCAAGGTCTGCAAGTATAGAGGTGTAGGATTGCGCTACGGTAGTCCTCGGCTGATTAATGGAGCCAGGCTGCACAGCTTTATCCCTCAATATAATACCATAGTTGCTACTCTGATCCGCATATTCCCCGTAATACAACAGCAGCATCGTATTGGCAAAGGCACGCAGGAATTTTGCTTCAGCGATCATTTCCTGTTTTACAGAAGTCTCTAAAGACACCGGCTCAATATTCTCCAGAAATCCGTTTGCCGCATTGACAATATTATACCCGTATTTCCAAATCTGATCAACACGATAGTCTGCCGGTGTATAGGTATGCTCAGCAAAATTATCTCCGCCGCCCGGAATCACCATGAGACCGCTTAAAGACGATGGGATATCATGTTGCACCGAATACCACTTTATAACAGGCACTTCGTTATAGTCAAAATCCGCATTGGCAAATCTGTAATATACACCATTCAGGACAGTCTGGGCGCTTTTAAGATCAGTAATGGCATTGCCATCGACACGAGATGTGGTAGGCAATACATTTAATTGTTTGTTGCACGCCGAAACAACAGCTAACAGAATGAAGAATGATATTTTATATATGTAGTTCATGTTGGATTGCTTTGGTTGTTTAGAAAGCCGCTTTTAATCCTATTGAGAGTGTTCTGATCATCGGATAATTGCCCACGTCAAAATATCCTCCCGCCACGCTGTACGGGTCATCGGAAGTTTCAGGATCATTTCCGGGATATTTGGTGATCGTAAACACGTTGGTGGCAGAAAGAAACAGCGACATCTGCTGCACGCCTGCCCTGTTCATCCAGGGAGTCCTATTGAAACGGTAGCTTAGGCTGACCGATCTGAGTTTAATATAAGATGACTTGAAAAGACTGAGACTACTGTTATAGAGGAGTTGATCACCGGCATATAACAGACGCGGCTGTGAGGTGTTGGAGTTTTCAGGAGTATAACGGTTCAGCATCACCTGATTCGCGTTAGCTGTTCCGACAAATTTGATGCTTGATACATGCTCTCCCCAAAATAACCTGCCACCCTGAGAATAAGTAAAGTACAAACCCAGGTCGAAATTTTTATATCCGAAAGTCTGTGAAATACCTCCTACAAACTTTGGAGCGGCTTCACCCAGCAGTGCGCGAAACTCAGGATATGATGCACCATAATCGGCATAAGTAATACTATCCAACTGAAGCATAGGATCACCTATACCCAGGTAGGGGAAAAATAAATCACTGAAGAATCCAAGTTTCTCCTTATAATCATCCAGTTCTTTCTGGGTCCTGATAATTCCCGTCACGTTCATACCCGTTAGCAGTCCCAAAGGTTTTCCTTCGATGATAGCTGTATTCCCGGATTCCAGTCCCGTAAGATTACCGATTTGTCCGAGGTCCGCCTTATCGCTGATCTTCGTAACGAGTGAGCGGTTAAAAGTAATATTAGCAGCAGTTGACCAACGGAAAGTGGGTGTTCTGATAATATCGGCACCAACGGAAAATTCAAAGCCCTTGTTTCTAATATCCACCACATTGCTCAGTAAAGAACCATAAGAGCTGCTGGGAGAAACGGGGAGAGATAACAATGCTCCATCTGTTTGTTTATTGTAATAATCAGCCGTGATATGCAAACGGTTGTTGAACAAAGATGCATCCAGTCCCACATCCATCTGGCTGGTGGTTTCCCACTTGATATCCGAATTACCCAACTGGGTAGGTATAAGCGCGCTGTTACCAGCATAAGAAAGAGGAGAGTACAGTGTTCTGTACATCTGGTCACCAATATTCTGGGTTCCTGTAAGACCGTAGCTTGCTCTGAGCTTCAGATCGCTGATCCAGGAAACACGGCTCATGAAATTTTCTTCCGATACTCTCCAGGCCACTGCCGCAGAGGGGAAATAACCGAATTTATTTGCAGGCCCAAACTTAGATGAACCATCTGCCCTACCGGTGAAAGTGAACAGGTATTTATCCCTGAAAGCATAATTGGCACGCAGGTAAAAAGAGAGCAGGTAGCTCTGCGGCTTCGTGGGATCATCTCCTCTTGTTACAAGAGGCGTGATAGCAGAAGAAAGATTATTCAGTACATTATCATCAGGAAAACCTGAAGCGGTAGCGCTGAAGAAACTGGTCTTGCGCGTTTCATAAGAAGTTCCGGCCATCACATTCAGATCATGGTTCTCGCGGAACTTAGCAGTATAGGTCAAAGTATTTTCGAAGAACCAGTTAGACAGGCGCGAATTGGAATTACTGCCTATACCTCCGTTATTGGCTACATTACCGTAAAAGCTTCCGATATCAATATAGCTCGGTGTAAAATTCCGCTGGTTATAGGTCTGTGAATTGAGCGACAATATACTTTTGAACTGCAGATTTCTGGTAATATCATATATCCCTGATATAGAACCAAGCATACTGAATGTTTTTGAATTATTCAACGAATTCAGCATAGCCACCGGATTCTGAAAACCCTCATAAGAGTAAGCCACCTGTGCAAAAGAAGTGTAATTACCATTGGGGTCCAGCGGAGCATAATCAGGTCTCGCGCTCAGCGCCTGCGAATAAGCGCCATTCGTGATATTCTGATCGATATATCCCATAATCATATTGGTAATAAACTTCAGTTTAGTGCCTATTTCATTTTCAAGATTGAGCTTTCCCGATACACGCTGATATGTTGATCCTTTCACCACACCGGGCATATTGGTGAATGATACCGATGTGAAATATCTGGAAGAGGAACTTCCCCCTGCAACGGAAACTTCCGCATTATGCGCCAGCGTATTGCGGGTTACCTCTTTAATCCAGTTGGTATTATGTTTACCGAAAAAAGTATTCGGTGAATTAACAATATTATCAATTGCTGCTGGGATCGGTGTGCCTGCTGCAACTCTCAGGTCATAGCTGTTTTTGGCAGCCTCACTCAACAACATTTTATATTGTGCAGCATCCAGCACTTTAGGGGTAACAGGCTTACCCATTGTTGTATAATAACTAAACTCGATCCTTGGCTTCATATCTTTTCTTCCTTTTTTGGTGGTGATGATGATCACACCATTGGCAGCCTTCGATCCGTATATAGCCGAGGAAGAAGCATCTTTAAGGACAGATATAGATTCGATATCATCAGGGTTCAGTCCACCCAGACTGTTCAATCCATTCACAAACGCAGTCGACATTCCCGCAGCCACACCACCGGCGCCGGTCACGCTGTTTCCGACAGGCGAGCTGACATCGAAGCCTGGGTTGATGAAATTACTCTGCACCTGCACAGGCACACCATCAATAACATACAAAGGATCATTACCGCCCAGCAGAGAAGTGGAGCCCCTTACGCGCAGACGCACCATACCACCCGGCGTTCCATCCGTTTTGGTGATCTGTACGCCTGCCGCTTTTCCGGCAAGAGCATTATCAAATGTGAGATAAGGAATATCCCGAATTTCTTTACCATCGATAACCGATACCGAACCGGTAAGATCTTTTTTCCTGGCAGTACCATAACCGATCACAACTGCTTCATTGAGCGACAACACGGATTTGGTCAGCCGCACTGTTATCCTCACCTCACCCCCTACGGATGGCAGGGTAACGGCATTATCAGCAGATTTACCTTTATATACAGTAACCAATTTGTCTTCGTATCCTACAAAACTGATCACCAGCACATCTTTATCGGATGCCTGTATGGTGAAGTTTCCTCTGCTATCGGTCAGCGTATTCCTTTTAGTATTCCTGTTGGTAACAGTGGCGCCAGAAAGTGGTACTGTTGTTCCTTCCTCGGAAAATTCCTCCATCACAGTTCCCAACACCAGAAAATCAGGTCTGTTTTCTGACTGCCGCTCTTTATCAATAGCAATATAGCTAGGCACTTCAGATTTTTTGATCACAATTGTTTTCCCGATAATCTCGTAGTGCAGACGCTGACTGTTCAAACATAATTCCAGCGCATCTTCCAGGGAAGCGTTACTGACATTGATATTGAGTTTTTTCGACTTTTCCAGTAACTCTTCGTTGTAATAGAACGTCATGCCCGACTGTCGTTCGATTTCTTTGAATACTGTTTTAAGGCTAGCATTCCTGAACGAAAGATCAATTTTCTGTGAGAACCCTTTGGCCGCAACATTCATTGAAACGCAAAAAAGAAGGATTCCGGTGAGTTTCATAACGAGAAAGATAGTTTTGGTCACCCTAAAATTCATAAATTCGTTTTGTTTGGTTAACAATAGCAGTTCTGTCCGAATGAAAATTGTAACCGGATGTTCCGCCCTGATTGCCGTCGGGGCGGCTTTAGTTACAATCTTTTTATTTAGAAATTATTCCATAATGATGAGGTCTTTACCTTCTATGCGAAATCTGAGTCCACTTGCTTCTAACACTTTCAGCATCTGGGAAGCATAAAGATCTCTTGAAATTCTACCCCCATACCGTTGCTGTGGTTTTTTACCTTCATATATCACATTCAAATCGTACCATCGCGATACCTGGCTCATGATCGTATGTATATCAGCGTTATCGAAATCGAAAAATCCATTCTTCCAGGCTAATATTTTCTCCAGGTCGATATTACTATTGACTGCAATGCCGTTACTGGTTGTTTCTGCCCGCTGACCAGGTACCAGTGTTACCACATCACCTCCTTCAGTCACTTTCACTACACCTGTTACCAGGCTGGTCTGAACACCTGTTGTTTCCTCGTATGCATTCACATTAAAACTCGTACCCAGCACCGCGACCGTTACATCTTTCACCTTTACATAAAAGGGACGCCGTGCATCCTTCGACACTTCCAGGTACACTTCGCCGGTGATAGTTATCGTTCTGTCATTTTCCTGAAAGATCACGGGATAAGTAATGGAAGACAAAGCATTTAACCATATCCTGGTGCCATCGGGAAGTGTCAGTTGATATTGGCCACCTCTGGGAGTAGCCATAACATTGACACCTACTGCACTGTTTTCTTTATTCTCCGATAACGGTTCGTAAACGATCTGACCGTTGGCCAGCTTCATGATCCTGACGTTCATATCTTCATTGATCACTCCTTCCGGACGGCTATCCAGTTCTACTTTGCTTCCATCCGCAAGTGTCAGTATGGCTTTATCTGTTCCCGGAGCCGCATCGCTGGCAACCTTTGCGGTAACAGCCTGCGTCTGCCCTGACTGCCTGTCGCTGGTATAAAAAGCGACAGATCCGGCTATCACGATTACCGCAGCCGCTGCAGCCACTTTGAGTAAACGATACTTTTTCGTCCTGATTGGAGCGACGACTGCTGTTGATCGCATACTTTCTCTAATGCCGGCCAACAACCGCTCTCTAGTTTGTTCATGATCCTCCACCGATTCAAAAGGAAGTTCAATAGTGGAACCGTGCACCTGGCTGTACCATTGTTGCACCAGCGTTATTTCTTCGGGTGAGGCTGTACCCTGAAGGACCTTCGTTAGCAGATCGTCCATTTCATGCTGTTCCATAATATTCCTTTCCCTTATAGTTTGGCGGGAAAAGGAAAACCCTACGCAAAAACAAAATATTTTTTAAAAGAGGAAAAAATGGATATCACGAAGACTGTAGCGCAGCGCTTTCAACGCCCGTGTGATGTGCGCTTCGACGGTTTTGACGGAGATGTTCATATTATCGGCGATCTCCCTGGCACTGAGGTTCGCTTCGCGACTGTAACGGTAGATGATCCTGGTAGTATCAGGAAGTTTTTCGAGCACCTGGTTGATATCGTTCTGAAGAAACTTTACCAGCAGTTGCTCATCGCCAGGAAATGCTTCGTTGGGTACGGGTTGCAGCGACATCAGCGCCGCTCTCCGGCTAGTTTTGATACGCTGCTGCAATACGAGGTATTTAGCAGCCGAGGCAAGGTAATTCTCCAGCGATCTTACTTCCAGCACTTCCCGCCTGCTCCAGATACTGAGAAATAATTGCTGTACCAGATCTTCAGCTACCTGTCTTTCTTTAAAAAAATGATAGCTAATAGCATATACACGTTCCCAATATCTATGGTAGATTTCAGTAAATGCCTCTTCATTGCCCTGGCGGAGCAACTCAAGCAGTGCATTGTCAGTATGGTAGGTATAGTGCCTCATGATAATCTGGTTTTAGCCAACCATGCAAGGCAATCTTATTCGTAAGCCAACTGTAAATATAAGAAAAACGATAATACAAGGCCCAGGTATGATCGAGCTCCCATTTTATCGTACCCTCATTTTTTGATACATTTAAGAATGAAACAACCCGAATATTGGTTAAGAGGTCCTGTTACGGGAGTTCCTTCGCTGCTACAGCCTGTTGCTCATGCCCTTCTGCAGGCCAATGATGAAATCAATACAATACTGAATGAGTTCCCCGAAGAAAAGTTATGGAAAAAACCTTATGAAGTGGCTTCTGTTGCCTTTCACCTGCAACATATAGTGGGCGTAATCGACAGACTATTTACATACGCGGAAGGAAATGCGCTTTCTAAGGAACAACTAAAATATTTATCAGAAGAGGGACTGGAAAATGAAAACATAAGTTTATCCTATTTACTTAATGCGTTACAGCAAAAAATTAATGCCACCATAGAAAAATTAAAATCGATAGACAGTAGTGAGCTTACTATGACAAGGAATGTAGGTAGACAACAACTTCCCTCTACTGTTATGGGGCTGATCTTTCATGCAGCAGAACATACTATGCGGCATACGGGACAATTACTGGTGACTACTAAAATTATTATATCAAATAACCGGGAATATGGGAACAGTTAGCGTTCAGCATGAACAAACAACTAAGGGAGGATCTTTTTACTATGAGGAATCAGGTAAGCGGTTAGCAGAAATGGTATATACTATGAGCAGTCCCGACAAAATGATCATAGAACATACAGAAGTGGATCCTTCATTAGGGGGCAGAGGAATCGGCAAGCAACTACTTGGCGTGCTGATTGATTATGTTCGCGAAAACAATATAAAAGTTTCACCGTCATGTACTTTTGCCAAAGCTATGTTAGATAAGAATAAGGAGTGGCAGGATGTATTAGCATGACGTTTTCGCCAGATGCTCTGCTTCTTTTCACGAATACTTCTTTATTACCAGATCATAGATTTTCTTAAGATCGGCCGACTCTGTACTATTTAATGGCTCATTCAACTCATACTTTGTTTTTAAAAAGAGTATGCGCTTATGGTCGGGGAGTTTTTCTAGTATAAAACCTATCATTTTACCTGCTTCTTCATCTTTCTCATAAAGAGGCGCTGGCGGAGGTTTTTCTGATTTGAACCGGCTGGGCATTTTTTTAATAATGGCTTCTACCGCAGCAAGCTTACCTGGTGCAAGTCCTTTTATACCGGACGCTTTATCATAAAGTCCCTGCAATTGTTTTTTGCTTAAGCTCCCCCTCGTCTGGTATTGCTTATATAAACTGATAATAAAGGATGAGAGTGGAAATGCCATTATACATTCTTCCAACAGAATATTTACTGAATCGATGCTATCTGATTTTCTTTTTTGCACAGGACAAATTTACCTGATGATTTTAATTTCCGGAACTTATTTGATTATATGTAACATATACACGATTTTCGATGTTTGGATATCACTATATCGGAGCGAATGAAACATATCATCAGTTGTTATTAAAATTCCCAGGCAAATGCAGAAGTGTTTACCCTTAGTATGTCTTATTCTTGTTTTTTGCTTTGCCACCGGATGCTCATCAAATAATCAAAAAGGATATCAGCTCGCTAAAAAAAAATGTACAAGCTGTCACCAGTTTGTCGAACCAAAAATGCTTGACAAAAACACCTGGGTCAATAATGTGTTACCTGAAATGGGAAAAAGGGCCGCGTTGGAAAAAGAAGAAAAGGAACTGATTGGACAATACTTTTGGAACGAAGCTCCTGATGCTTTGCCCGGTAACGCTAACAGTAAGAAGATTGTTCGCAATAACTGGATATTTAATATTCTTCGACCTAATAAGCAACACTTTAGTGCTTCTACAACTACTATGGTTGGTTATGATTCATCTCAAAAGATGCTATATACAAGCGATGCTAATGAAAAACTTATTCTGCGATGGAATAATAAGCTGGAAATTATCGATTCCATTAAAATGCAATACGGTTGCAGCGATGTACATTTTTATTACGATAGTACAGGAAACAGGCAAGCCGTTTTTACCGCCATCGGACCATTGGGTCCGCACGATGGCAAAGAAGGAAGCATCCTTAGATATGATGTTCAGTCACCTGAACCGTTTTTTAAAGATACCCTTGTTAATGAGTTACGTCGCCCGGTAGCCACTGCTGCTGCAGATTTAAATAATGACGGACTCACCGACTATATTACCTGTGGATTTGGTCATGAACAAGGTGCGCTATACGTAAGCTGGCAGCAACCCGGTAACCGGTTTGTAAAGGAAGAAATATTAAGTGTGGGAGGCGTATCAAAAGTGCATGTCGAAGATTTTAATAACGATGGCTGGCAAGACCTTATGGTCCTTGTAGGAAATGCAGAAGAATCCATTCGTTTGTTTACCAATAATAAGGATGGTTCCTTTACTATGAAGACGCTTATTGAATTCTCACCTGTTATGGGTTCAACCAGTATGCAGGTGGTAGATATTAATAACGACGGTTTAAAAGATATTATATACACTTGTGGCGATAATGCAGATCTCTCCAAAATACTCAAGCCCTATCACGGTTTGTATATTTATATAAATAAAGGTGATTTTAAATATAAACAGGAATACTTTTTCGCTATTAACGGAAGCATCCAGGCTATTGCCGATGATTTTGATGGTGACGGAGACCTGGATATAGCTACCATCTCTTTTTTCCCTGATTTTAATAATAACCCTGCTGAAAAATTTTTGTTATTCGAGCAGCAAGCTCCTATGCAATTTAAAATTCATTCTCCCGATATTGATGATCTGGGAAGATGGATCTGTATAGGTATTGCCGATATAGATAATGATGGGGATAATGATATTATACTTGGAAACTTTTCTTCCGGCTTCATCAACTTCCCTCTAATTAAAAAATGGTGGGAAAAAAGAATTCCTTTTATTGTCCTGGAAAATACCAGCCGTTGATGCGACCGGACTATCGTTTTCATTCATGATTGGCTATCCTGAATATTATCTATAACGATCCAATAATTGATTAAAGTAACCGGGAGCATATTTCATTCTACTGCCATACCAACTAAACATTTCTCCATCCACCAGTAATATTTCTGAACCAGGAAATAAACTCCTGAACTCTTCAACATGCTTCTCACCAAACGGATAAGGCTCTGAAGAAAGTAAAATAAAATCTGCTTGTATAGCTGCCAGGTCAACAGAAGGATATCGCTCGTATTCTGTAAAAACATTCCTGAATCCGCAGGCGCTAAGCATTTCGTGAATAAAAGTATCACCCCCTACCGTCATATAGGGATCTTTCCATATTAGATATGCACAGGTTCTTGAAGGTTGAAACCTGCGTAACTTGTCCATTTCATAATTAATATCCTTAACAAGTTTAGCAACTTCTTTTTCTTTTGCCGTGAGTCGTCCAACGGCATCCATCATTTTATAAGTATCTGTAACCGATCGTATATCAGAAACATATACCGGAAAATATTCTCCCAGGACAGTTATCTGTTCCTTGACATTTTCTTCTTTGTTAGCTATTACCAGGTCCGGTTCTAAGTCTATGATCTTCGAAAGATGAATATTTTTTGTTCCTCCTATTCTCTGTTTTTTACGAAACCACTCTTGTGGATGAACGCAGAATTTAGTAATAGCTATTACTTGATCATCCAATCCTAGATCGTATAACAATTCTGTTTGGGATGGTACAAGTGATACTATTCTAGCCGGACGTTTAACAGTCAGCGCTTCAGGTATGTTGTAATCGTAAAAAAGCATTTCCCAAAAAATTAATGATATCTGAAGCAATGAGTGCCTGCTGCGATAAATGTTCAGCCGCCAGGTCGCCGGCCAGACCATGCAGATAAACACCGGCTATCGCGGCCTTCATTGGAGTGATCTTCTGTGCAAGAAGGCCCATAATAATTCCTGTCAGCACATCTCCCGTTCCTCCCGTAGCCATACCGGGATTGCCAGTTGTGTTTGTATAAGATTCCCCGGAAGGCGTGGCTATAAATGTATTAGCTCCCTTCACCACAATAATCACTTGTAACTGTTTTGCCATGCGCATAGCCAGATCCTGTCGGCTTTTTGTATCTGTTGTTATTCCAAACAATCTTTCAAACTCTTTAGCATGTGGTGTTAATATTGAATTTGCCGGTAATTTCTCCAGTAATTCTTTATGAGCCGATATCATATTCAACGCATCGGCATCCACTACTATTGGTTTATTAAAACGGGCAAATATTTCCGACAAGAGAGAATTATGAGAAGCGAATTGTCCCAGTCCCGGACCCACTGCCAGCACATCATATTTTTCAGGCGATGAAATAGCAGTAATACAATCTTCTCCTTTTTCTACAACACACATAGCTTCCGGAACAGCAGTTTGAAGAATTGAATAGCCGATAGCAGGAATATGGCAGTTCAGTTTACCTCCTCCACTTCTGATGAACGCACGAGCAGATAGTACTGCCGCACCCATCATTCCCTTGCTACCCGCGATCAATCCTCCATAACCATAATCTCCCTTATGCGAGTCTTTTTTTCTGGGTTTAATAATACTGCTCACTTGTTCTTTTTCGATATTGATCATATTTAAAATTAGTTTTTTATGAGAAGATATTTTTAATACTGTGCAACGACTGATTAACTTTGCGCCTTCAATAAGCCACTATGTCGCCACACGAGCCGAAACCGGCATCTTCGTTTTTAGTTATTCTTGCTTTCGCTACTGTATATATTGTTTGGGGCTCAACGTATTTTTTTATCCAACAGGCATTAAAAGGCTTTCCACCTATGATGCTCGGTGCATTACGTTATTATGGCGCCTCAATAATATTAATAATATGGTGTCTGATAAAAGGTATCAGGTTATTCGTTTGGCAGGATATCAGGCACGCCATCGTTGTAGGCTTGCTCCTTTTATTTATTGGTAATGGAGGAGTGATTTGGGCCGAACAAACTATACCTAGCGCTATGGCTGCCATTGTAGTATCATCAACTCCTTTATGGTTTGTATTGCTTGACGTAGGAAAATGGAAGGAAAATATGAGGAACAAGTCGGTGATGTTTGGTTTGTTAATCGGATTTGCCGGCGTCATTCTATTATTTGCAGATCCTTTGAAGCACGCATTTTCTACAAACGGAAATATTAGTGAAATAAATGGTTTATTGATTTTGGTTGTTGCTGTTATTGCCTGGGCAGCCGGATCATTATATTCCAAAAAACATCCCACAACCATTTCTGGTCTTGCCAGTGCCACATGGCAGATGTTATTTAGTGCCATTGCTTTTACCCCCATAATTTTTTTGAGAGGAGAACATCTGCAGATGTCGTGGAGTAACATTCCCGGTGAAGCATGGTTTTCGGTTGTATACCTGGTGACAATGGGTTCTATTGCTGCCTACACTGCCTATATATGGTTATTACAGGTACGTCCTGCCACACAGGTAAGTACCTACGCCTATGTAAATCCTATTGTAGCCGTATTGCTCGGTGTCATTTTTGCCAGTGAAAAGATAACTTTTCTACAGATAACAGGACTCGTGATCATTTTGGGCAGTGTTGTGTTGATCAATCTTTCCAATTATTACAAGAAACGCCAGCTCAGACCGAGTTAGGTTTGGGTTGAACTTCCTGACTATGCAACACTTTATGAATAAGATTCTTATCCAGCAGATCCTTCACCGAATTAATTACAAAATCTGGAGTGTAACCGTAATGGTCCAGGTCGGTTTTGTTAGTTACGCCGGAATTTATGATCAAGTGGCGAGCACAATCCCCCAAGGATGCGAACCATTCCAATAAGAATCGTCAGTTCAGACCACAATAAGTTCAGACGGGATCTGGTTCTCCAACACTTTATTAAACAAGTTCTTATCCAATAAATCCTTCACTGAATTAATTACAAAATCAGGTGTGTACCCGTAATGGTACAGGTCGGCTTTGTTGGTTACGCCGGAAAGCGTCAGAACCGTTGTGAAACCCATTGATCCCGCTCCCAGGATATCTGTTCCCATTGTATCTCCGATCATGATCGTTTCGGCTGTAGCCAGTCCGAGTGCTTTACGCGCCATGCGCATCATTACCGGGCTTGGCTTACCTACGCTAAAAGCCTGTTTACCTGTAGCTACTTCAATCATAGCAACGAAGGCGCCGCATCCCGCGCGATATTTTCCACCGGAAACCGGACAATTAGGATCCAGGTTGGTAGCGATCAGTTTTGATCCTTCCATCACCATGTTGATCGCTTTATCCACCATTTCCAGCATGATCGTTCTACCTTCGCCGATGATAACAAAATCAGGGTGATCCTCAACAATAGAGTAGCCCACTTTATGCAGTTCGTTCAGCAAACCGCCCTCGCCTATTACGTAAGCCGTGCCATTTTCTTTACGGGAGGCCAGGTAGCGGGCTGTAGCCATACCACAGGTAAATATATCTTCGTCAGTGACATTGAACCCCATTTTACAGAGTTTATAGGCAATGTCGCGGCTCGTACGCTGACTGTTATTAGTAAGAAAAAGGAATGGATAGCCATTTTCACGCAGGGTATTGATGAATTTTACCGCACCCGGAATAGGTTCGCTTCCTTTGTAGATCACACCATCCATGTCGATCAGGAAACCTTTCTTGGTCATAATTATATCGTTTTAATTTTTGCTATTGGCATATGGCAGACAAAGCGCATATAGCTATTACAACGATGGCGGAGCAAATGGTATGTTTGGCGGTATTTGGTTATTCAGGTCGCCAGAGTGGCAACAACCGGTAGATAAAATTCCTTTGCAGAATTCTTACAAGTATAACGAAATAAACTGACAAAAAGTATATCGTTGTGGTGAGCGTCAGTGGGGGAGAGTAAAAGAAATTGGCTGTTCACTTTCAGTGAAAGCCCATACTGAGTAAAAAAGATTAGCTACTCATCGACCGCTTATACCGGCAAAAAAGGATATTGACTATTCGTTTGCGCTGCCCATATCCGATGGAAAAGAATTGGTTATTTGTTTAGGTTGATTGCCAATACCTGTAGAAAAGAAGCTGGCTGTTCGCTTTCATCGATCGTTCATACCGGGTAAAAAATAAATTAGTTACTCGTCTGTGTTGATCGGCAATGGCTACTCGTCTATGTCCGCCACTATGCTTGGTGGAAAAAAGAAATTAATTGTTCCTTACAGTTTGTTTTGCTGTAATGCGTCGAACCCTTATTTTTGCAGCCCGGTTTTACCAGCTATTGGTTATCAGAACCTTTCGGGGCGTAGCGTAGCCCGGTATCGCGCCTGGTTTGGGACCAGGAGGTCGTAG
>CAZSFY010000021.1:0-66933 GCA_964606315.1 uncultured Chitinophagaceae bacterium
ATGATTATTAAACAATTAACTTTGCGCTCCCGGTTTTACCAAAAGTAAAGTAATCATGCTAGATAAGTTAGAGGCTATTAAGGCCAGGTTCAACGACCTGGGTGTTGCATTAACCAATCCCGAGATTGTTAATGACAATAAACGTTTCATGGAAACAAGCAAGGAGTACCGTAGCCTGGAAAGAGTGGTAAATGCCTATAACGATTACAGGAAGATCCTCGATGACGTTGAATTTTATAGAGAGGCTCTGAATGGTGAAGATGCCGAGCTAAGGGAACTGGCCAAGCTGGAAACGCCCGAACTGGAAGAAAAAAAGGAAAAAATAGAGCAGGAGATCCGACAGCTATTGATCCCCAAGGACCCGCAGGACGATAAAAATGCCATCATAGAAATACGTGCCGGAACGGGTGGTGATGAAGCCAGTCTTTTTGCCGGCGATCTGCTGAGAATGTATCTCAAATATTGTGAAAGAAAAGGATGGAAAACAGCCGTATTAAGTGAGAATGAAGGCACTGTAGGCGGATATAAGGAAGTACAGTTGGAAGTAACTGGTGAAGATGTATATGGAACACTTAAATTCGAAAGTGGCGTGCACCGGGTGCAGCGCGTACCTGAAACAGAGACCAGCGGAAGGGTTCATACTTCAGCCGCTACAGTGGCAGTGATGCCCGAAGCCGATGAGGTAGACTTTGAATTGAATCCCGCTGATGTGAAAATGGAGACCGCGCGAAGCGGCGGAGCAGGAGGACAGAACGTAAACAAAGTAGAAACCAAAGTGATGCTTACCCATATCCCTACCGGCACTGTTGTGGTATGTCAAACCGAGCGTTCACAATTGGGGAATAGGGAAAAAGCCATGCAAATGCTTCGTACCAAATTGTACGAGGAGCAGGTGAGAAAGCAGGAAGACGAAATTGCCCGTCACCGTAAAAGCCTCGTGAGCAGCGGCGACCGCAGTGCAAAAATCAGGACCTATAACTTTCCGCAGGGCCGTATTACCGATCATCGTATAGGGCTGACCGTTTATAATCTCGATACCGTTCTCAACGGAGATATCCAGGAGTTTATTAATGCACTTCAGTTTGCTGAAAATTCAGAAAAGCTGGCTAAGCAAAACAGCAATTGATTTTTTGTAAGCCCCCCGTTATTCACAGAATATAAATCACTACTCGAATATCAACTGAATGCGGCTGAAAAAAAGCGCCTGCGGAAGTATATAACCTTACTGCATTAGCGCATCTATTTTTTTCTCCAGATCATCTCCGGTAAGATTACTCGCAACAATCTTACCTTCCCTGTCTATGATCACATTTGAAGGAATACCCATGATAGGATATGATCTGGCAACGCCGCTTTTGAAAGCCTGTAAATCAGAAATATTATACCAGTTGAACTGCTCTGCTTCAGAAGCTTTCTCCCAGTTGTATTTATTATCGTCCATGGAAAAAGAAACAATTTCCAAACCGCCGGAATGATATTTTGTATATAACTGTTTTAACAGCGGTATCTCTTTCCGGCACGGACCACACCACGAAGCCCAGAACTGCAACAGCGTGTAACGATGTTCCTTTACAATAGAAGCAAGCTGAACAGGTGCACCATCAAGTGTAGCCGCAGTAAAATCAGCGAAATTCTCTCCCAGCATACCTTTGTGCCGACGCTCAAGTGCCTCAGCCTGTTGCTGCCCCATTGCCCTTATCCGTCTGAGCACAAGACTGTTTTCACCAAATTTATCAGCGACTCCTTCTATGATCTCCGTTGTTTTTTTAGCATCAGGCTGCAGCTCACACATAATCGCTGCAATTCCTTTAACAACAGGATCAGTATGTGTTTTTACCAGATTGTCCAGGTATAGACTTCGCATTTCTTCTTTCCGCAAAAACACCTGAATCATATCCCACTCCTTTTTTGTTCCTTTCACTAACTCTATATTACCTCCATTGGTCAGTTTTCTAAAAGACGCGTCTGAGTCCATAAAATCTTTATTCTTCAAAAATCCGAGCAGAACAGGATTATATTTCCCCCCTTTAACATTATAGCTGCCATCCGGATGCAATGTAAAATATACCCTGGCTTTCTCCAATATAACAGTACAACCAGATCCTTCCATTTGTACCACCGCAGGTGTGATTTCATCCACTATACATGAAATATGAAATTTTCCGTTGCGGATAGTATCGCTGGCTAATTGCTGTATCGGGCCTTCGGTGTATCTGACCAGATGCACCACTTTTCCATCTTTGCCGGATACAGAACCTCTGAGGTCAAACATTTTTTTATTGGCGCTTGTGGAAACAGTAAGTACCACAAGGCATAATAATACAACATATTTCATTCGTATATTTTTTACTTTTTTCTTCGCACGTAAAATATTTTACGTTCCACATTTACTTGAATACCTTTTAAACAATCTCTCTAGCGCGGATTAGGATTTATTTCAGGATTTAATTCGATATACTTTCTGCCGATAGGTAATACCATTCTGGGGCTTTCAGGTAACAATGTATATACCGCACCGTTAATCGTCCGGGTTACCGAAATATTATCATGATCAAATACATTGTAACGTTTGATATCAAAAAGTCTGAATCCCCGAAACGCTAATTCACGACGCCTTTCTGTCTTCACCAGCGTAAGCGCCTCCTGTGGGGAAGTTGCCGTCAATTCATAATCACTTCCAGTTTTAAATCTCGAAGCCCTGAGTGTATTCAAATCATTTATAGCTTCTGCTGTTTTTCCCTGCCGTGCATAACACTCGGCACGCACAAGGTACATTTCTGCAGTAGACGGACCCTTAACAGGTGTGCGACCAGTCCACTCCGTACTAATATATCCAAAATCCATTCCGAAGAGTGCATCGCTAAAATACATAGCTGGTACGCGAAGATCATCGGTTATATCAAACAGATTTATCAAATCTGTATTTGCATAAAATAAAGAAGTAGGAGAAGTGGTACTTTTCAGCAGCAACACTTCGGGGTTTTGCAAGCCTATCGGGTAAAGCAGCGTACCCGGTATCATATTGCTCGCCTCTAAAGTATTAAAGTCAATTAATGTATTATACAATATCAGAGAGGAATCTGCATACTTCAATGCATTCTCCGTATTGTTCATATAAAGATTTGCCCTGGCCAGTAAGGCATAAGCAGCAGGCTCTACCGGACGATAATTATAATTGAGCATCGGAGTGTTGGGAAGATGTCCAATGGACAGTTTCAGATCATTCACAATAAAATCATACACTTCCTGCACGCTGGCTCTTTTCAGATTCTCTTCAAAATCAAGCCCCGGACGCAATGACACACCATCATCACTTGCGGCTGTTGCGGGGTTATATTGTTTGGCATAAAGATTAACCAGTAGTAAAAGCGCATGTGCCCTGTGTACTCTGGCTTCTGCCAGCAATTGATTTTTTTCTTCAGTGGTTCCTCCCTCTGCATCCATCACTTCGGAAATCACCAGATTAGTGACATAAATCTGATTATATAATGCTTCCCAATCGGGATCGGATTCAAAATCCTGGTAAATATGCTCTGCAAAAGTCAGCACATTCTGATTAGTAGCATTATAAAAATTAGCAGAAAAAGCATTTACATCCATATCATCGGCCATTAGTACATCATTGCTGAAACTATTGACAAACCCCTTCGATTTTCCATTAGGGTTCATCTGATTCAACAAAAGGCGATAATCTTCTGTTTTTTTAGGGATGATCTTCCCTTTGGGAACTACATCCAGGTATTTTTTGCAGGCTGTGAATCCCAGTGATACAACAGCGAGCAGATATATATAGATAATACGTTTCATACGTTTCAGTTAAAAATTTGCTCTGATAATAAAAGAGAATTCAGGACGAAGTGGTAACACGATATTGTTTCTGTCAACTGTCAGATATTCAGGATCAAGATCTGCCTTATTGAAAGTTATAACAGCCAGATTTCTCGCCTGCAACCCAATAGAAACAGGAGAAGTAGCAGTCCTGAACAGCTTCGCTGGCAATGTATAATTTATCAGTAATTCTCTGAAGCGTATATGCGATGCCGTTTCCACATTGATGTTGGCATATTTCGTGTATTTGTCATAAACGTTCAATCCCGTTACCGACACAGGTGCCACCGGCGTATTCGTGCGTGCCTCATCTCCCGGCTGCTTCCATCTGCTATCCCAATCTTTATGTAACTGCAGGTTGTTATCGAAAAGTGACTGATATTGAATAACCGGCACACGGAACATATGTCCCATCTTATAAGTAAAATTGACCAGCACAGAGAACCCTTTAAAGCTGAATTCATTGATCAGCGCACCATAGTGTGGCGGAATTGAGGAACCCTCATAAAGCATCGCAAGTGTGTTCTCCATATCGGTTGTGTAATTGACCGGTGTCTTATTTTCATCAAACACCTGCGGCCATCCCTCTGCACTTAATCCCGCCCATTGATAACTGAACAGATAATTCAGAGGTTTTCCTGCCTGTGGAATACTAGCCAGATAAGAACCTACTGTTTCCTGCGGGAAATCGACTTTGATAACATTATTCTTATTGTAGCTATAGTTTAATGTGGCGTACCATTTAAACTGGCGGTCGATGATTAATCCTGACAAACTTATATCCACACCCTTATTACGCATGCTGGCGTAGTTGATCACAGCACTGTTAAAACCATAAGTCCCGTTCACCGTAGCATCGCCCAGCAAATCATCGCTTAATCGGTTATAGTATTCCAGTGATCCTTTCAGACGGTTGTTCAACATACTGAAATCGATGCCGAGATTAGTAACCGTTGTCTTTTCCCATCTCAGCAAAGGATTCTGGGGATTGGCAACATAGGCATAGGGCTGATTGGTCTGCTGATCCGTTGCCACATTAGCGATCAGGAAGGGACTAGAACTTTTATCTACGTTACCGTTGATACCATAAGTAGTCCTAACTATAAGACTGTTAAACACTGATTTGACAGGAAAGAAATTTTCCCGGTGCAGCTTCCAGCTCAGACCTGCCGACCACAACCATACATCACGATAATCTTTAGTAGCACCGAAAAGATTGGTCTTATCCAGTCTTGCACTGGCATTCAGCGTATATTTATCAAATAATGTATATCCTGCGTTACCATAATAAGAAACGAATCTGTTCAGTGTATCTCTGAAAATTGTTTCATCGGGGATAAGACGCTGACTTCCTCTAACATCTGTATACATACGCGTATAATCCACACGTGCAAACTGAAGGCTCTGCGGATCATATCCGTATTTAGTTTGGCTGGACACATTGCTTCCCAACTCACGCACTTCCGTCCCTGCTATGGCAGAAATAAAATGTTTACCAGCATCGAAAGCGCTTTCATATTTCAGTTGCCCTCTCAGCGTATGCGAATAAAAACGGAACAAATTCTCTCTGAAAATACTTCCTTTGGGAATACCTGTAACCAGTGCATTATTATTAATGGAAGTGGAATAATTAACCAGATCTCTTACAAAATAGGTTTCTTCGTTGAGCAGGTTGTTCGTATTGGCATTACCAGATTCGTACTGATAACCTACATTAGCAGAAAACTGTTTGTTGAACTGATAATTAATACGCGCGACCGCATTGATATTTGTACTGTTGGTTTTATTGTCTTTGTTCCTGAACTCCTGCACCATATTATAGTTCCAGTTGTACGGATAACCCATCCCTACAAACGCTTCTTTATCGGCCTGATAAAATGTTTGCGGCTGCACCAGATATTCACCATCTGCTCCGAGCAAACGTTGATAAGGTAGAAGATTTCTCAGATCACCCAAACTCATACCATTATCTTTACGGTTATTGATCACTACATTCAATCCGAAATCAGCATGCAGCGAACGTGTTAATGCTACTGATTCAAACAGGTCGCCTACAAAACGTTCAGTAACATTATTCCTGAATTCCTGATTTACCTTATCGAAGCTGAATGATGCCCTGTGAGAAGATTGCAATCCTTTGCCTGAAATAGCAATAGTATATTGCTGCCTGGTGGCAGGGCCCATGAACTGATCACGAAATTCATTATACGCATTAATATTTTTCAGTGGATTCACCAGCTGATCCGCTGTTGCAGAATGATTCAGGTAAGCATCTACCACCGGTGAAATAGCCGGGCGTGGTATGCCGGTAAAAAAGGTAAGATTATTATCCACCCTATATTTTTCAAACTCAATAAAAGAGCTGACAGGAGTAAAAGGCAAATCGGATAAGTCAGATACCGGTGTAACAGATAAAGTTGACGTGAAATTAATATCGAGTGGTTTCCTACTCGACATTCCTCTTTTAGTTTGTATAACGATAACACCGTTAGCGGCTCTTACGCCCCATATCGAAGCAGCAGATGCATCTCTTAATACAGTAACACTTTCAATATCCACTGCATTGATCGTTTCTACCGGCCGTTCAATGGGAAATCCGTCCAGCACAATTAAAGGAGCTTTGTTACCATTGATCGTGCTTTGTCCGCGAATAGCGATCTGTCCGTCTGAAGATGTGAGCAAACCTGCAACCTGTCCTTCGAGATAAGAGAGAATATTAAAATTGCTTCTTTTCTCAAGTGTGGCCTGATTTACTTTTCCAAAAGATCCTGCTACTCTTTCTCTGGGAAGATACTGATAGCCGGTGGAGACCACTACTTCTTCTTCGATTTTTCTGCTTTGCTTTAATATAATAGTCACATCTTCAATATTGTCCTGCACATGATAACTGACCGGTTCAAATCCAACATAGGAAATAAAGATCTGAGCACCCGGTTCAGCATCTATGGTGCAACCTCCCTGCCTGTCTGTAATAGCTGTTTTGGACGTTCCGGCGATAGTGACAGTAGCACCGGCCAAAGGATTGCCCAGAGAATCAGTTACACGAAAGCTGACAGGTGGCTGCAGATATCCTTCAGATAGATGAGGCACATTGACAGAGCCCTTTCCGGGCTTAAGGGAGATCAAAATATTTTTCCCTTTGATGCTGTAACGAAGCGATTGAGATTTAAAGACCTCATCAAGAAATTTTTCCAATGGAACGTTCTTTGCATCAATGGAAACGGGCTTTGAAAGCCTGACCCTGGCTTCTGTATAAATAAATACAAATCCCGTTTGCTTTTCTACTACAGGGAAAATACTTGTAAGTGGAACGTTTTGTCCCGAAAAGCTGACTTGTTGTGATACAACTTTAGCAGATGCGTGTAGTAAACAAACAGTCAATAATACACAGGTTAGTTTCATGACTAACACTATTTTAAGAAAAAATGGTCGCCTCCACCAGGCTGGCCATGTATCCGCCTTCGCAGTAGCTAAGACTAATAGGGTTTGGTCTTCGCGAAATGCTATAGCAGACAAAGCAGTTTTTGGCATATTTTGCAGTGTTTGGGTGATGAAATAGAGTCTCTTCAGGACTATTGTTACCAGTTACCCGGACAATCAGCCGGAGATGTTGCAACCATTTCCGGCTTTTGTTTTGGGTAAGTATCTAATGATTTACCTCATATATCTGATTATTTAGTTAACATATAATGTTTTTCCTTCTAGCCGAAACCTGACATCGCTCACTTCCTGTAAAATATCGAGCACGTCAGATAAAGGAACACTGCGTTCTATTTTTCCTCTGAAAATTTCACGACGGATATTATTACGGTATTGTACGCTGATATCATACCATCTCTCTATCTGCCGCATGACTGCACGAATATCGAGGCCATCGAAATTGAACAGACCATTCTTCCAGGCCAGTGTTCTGTCGATATCGGATTTAATTATTTGAGGTATCAGATTCGTTGCCGATGAAACGGACTGCTGTCCGGGTATAAGCGTTACCTTCTCTTCTACTCTCACACTGCCTTCCAGCAAAGTAGTGGTAATCACTTCTTCATTAGCATAGGCATTAATATTAAAGCTGGTGCCAAGCACTTCTACTGAAGATTTTCCATCAATATTTACGATAAATGGTTTTTGTTTGTTTTTTGCGACCTCGAAATATGCTTCACCCTGTATCGTAACCTCCCGCCTATCGCCAGTAAAGGAAACAGGATAAGTGATGGAGCTGGACGCGTTGAGCCAGACTTTTGTACCATCGGGTAAAGTAATTTGGTACTGCCGACCTTTAGGTGTGGTCATTGTGTTACAAACCATCTCTACAGCAGCTTCGCCCGTTACATTATACACTAGCTCTCCATTTTTAATGGCCGCTTGTGAGCCGCTTTGCAAAGCGATTACACCATTGCCTAGGCTATCCAACACCACCTGCGAGCCGTCAGCTAGTGTAAGTATTGCACCGTCCTTACCAGGAGCGATGTCGATAGTTTGTTGTGCTACGACAGGTGGTTGTATATTTTTTTTATTAGCATTCCGTAGATAAGCACCAATACCAAATAAAATAATGATAGCCGCAGCATAACGAAACCAGGCAGTCTTCAGGAAATGTACACGGCGAACAGCGGGAGTATCCGCAGACTGAAGATCTGCGGTTAAAGGTTGACCAGGTTGAATCTGATTTTCGTGAAAAGCTTGATTAACGAGTTGATCAGGTTGAAGAATTGTTGCGGCAACCATATTTATTCCGCGTTGCTTGTTCAGCTCACGATTCTTTTCTATTTCATTCCACTTACTTAGTCTTTCCTGTAGAAAAGAAGGATCTCCGAGACGAGTAAAGAGAGCAGCATTTTCGGCAGACTGATTTTTCCATTTTTCCAACATTATTAACTCCTGCTCCGAAAGCAGCTCCCCATTTACGAATTTCTGTAGCAGAGGAACTACCGGATCAATTATTTCCATGTTGAACAATAGAAAATCGTCGTTATCCATGCAGATTTATTTTAAGTAGAACAACCGAAATGGGATACCGTGACAGATTTTCAAAAAAATATCAGAAAAAGTAAAAGCCTGCTTATGCCTTTTTTTATTAATCCGGCTTTAAGCTCTTTAATAGCCCGCGCTTTTCGTTGACGCAGGTTCTCCATGCTGATACCAAGCCGATCAGCTACTTCAGCAGAGGGAAGGCCCTGGAAGTATAACAGTTCCACTACCTGCCGGTACGTTTGCGGCAGTTGCTCAATTTCCTTATAAATAAGACGCATTAAATCAGTTTCAACTACGAGTGCACCAAACTTCGGTTCATCAGGCACTTCTATATTAGACAGATACCGTTCTGTTTTTTCTTTAACCTTTAAGTGTTTCAGGTAATTCAGGCTGGCATTTTTAACCAGCGTAAAAAGATATCCTCTTAATTTACCAATTGATTCAAAAACGGAAGGTATCTGCCAAATTTTGACAAGAGATTCAATAGCGATATCTTCAGCCTGCTGCCGGTTTCCTATAATATTTAAAGAGAAAAAAACCAATGAATTATAATAAGTGTCGTGCAGATAAGAATATATAGATGCATCTCCCTCTGCAATGCGCAAAAGCAACTCCTTTTCGTTGTATGAATGATCTCCGGGCAAATTTGAAGTTTCAGTAAATTTCAGGTTCGCAAACTACTCATAAAAAACGAAATCAGTGATTATCTCAAATTTCCAGGATGTGTAAGTGGATCTAAATTCCTACTGCGATATTTAGTTTTTGGTGTTAATTAAATTCACAACCACTTTGACCATGATATCTTTTTCTGCCGGTTTGGATTCCGCAATCATGAGTGTTAGAGCAACCAATGCGTTGTCTGCAATTTTTTTGGAGCCGTCTGGTTTATATAAAGGACAGAATAATCCGCATACAATCATTTCATTTTATCTGCAACGCATCGGAATCCCACTGTGGCATTCCTTTCAAATCCATTGCTCACTCTTAATAAAAACTGGCGATAGTGCAGTTCACGCGGACCGCTTTGCACATACCACCAACTGGATGAAGGTCTGAAATACGAGCCTCCTTTCATGATAATGTACCGGTGACTTGCTGTTTCGTACACATCGTTTGTCAGTTGCCATACACATCCAACCAGATCGTATAGTCCGAATTTGCTAACTCCTTTCGGATAAGCGCCGACGGGATATAATTTACCGTTGCCTGGGTTGCACTTCGAAGAATCGATACCCTGAAGGCTGGTAACGGTGAGCGTTTCATTAACAACTTCCTCTTTCCTGGTAACAGGCCTGCTTTGTATCCAGGGCCATCCTCTCAATTCAGTTGTTTGCGCAGCATATTGCCACTCCACTTCGGTAGGCAGCCTTTTACCCGCCCATGCAGCGTAAGCCTGTGCATCTTCATAGCTAATATAAACAACAGGATAATTCTCTTCACCCTTCAAGATTTCGCCATTTTTCCAGTGCTTTAAAAAATTTACCGTATCTGCAGGATGATAATTTGCCGCCTTGATAAATGTTTTGAACTGTTGATTGGTTACAGGAAATTTATCCATGAAAAAGGAAGTCATCTCAAAAAGACTGTCTTCATCCATCGCCGGGTAACCGATAAATTCATCTCCGTGCGTGGTTGTAAAACGGAATTTTCCAGCCGGAATATTGACCATTCCTTTGGGTGCGCGGTCTAATCGTTTTGAAGGAATGGAAGAAGAAATGCGTACAGGCGTGCCAGGCTTTATGGTGATTATCTTCTCGTCTGATAATATTCCATCGTTCATCAACTGTATAACAATATCACCTTCCAGCCTGCCAAACAATTTTCCAATGGAAATGGTTTGTTTTTGTTTCCGCCCGTTCAGTTTAACCGGCTGTTTTGTATAATCCGGTGCGCCGGCCCACAATAAAATATCGCCTTTAGCATCGTTATTGATTTCGATCGTTAATTCATCACCATACCTGGATGCACTGATCAATTCAGGCAGTTTTGCAATGCAGGAAACAGAGCCTTCATTATCCGAACCCAGATCACTGATATTAAACGCATCGACGTCTGC
Source organism: uncultured Chitinophagaceae bacterium (assembly GCA_964606315.1). Classification (GTDB taxonomy): domain Bacteria; phylum Bacteroidota; class Bacteroidia; order Chitinophagales; family Chitinophagaceae; genus Flavitalea. Next base: position 10,856 of record CAZSFY010000021.1, read on the forward strand.
AGGTATCCAAAGCTCTCCATTATTGATTAGCGGGCTTACAGGACGATGGCGCCACAAATCGATCCAATGAAAACCCGGCGTCAATTCAGCAGTGAACAATGGCCCTGCATGTCCCTGCGGTTTTACATTAAAAACAGTATAAATCGTTTTCTGCTCCTGTTGCCATTCGTTCACCCAGATGCTATCGCCGGCGACTGGTATCAACGGCGTATATTTTCCCGCAGTAAAACTGGTAGTGTTTTCTCTGAGAATTCTACTCGTTCTGCCTAAATAACGATATTGTTCAGCAATATCATAAGGAATGCCTGGCCCCATGATATTAATTTCCGTTCCGTATCCATTAAAAAATGAGGTGGCAAGATCACGCGTTATTTTTCCTTTGTTAATTTCAGAAACCCTGAAGATGGCGAACTCGGGTTTGATGAATTTATTTAAATTAAGCAGGGGAGGATGTGTCAGTGCATTATGCACGCGGCCTGATACAATATCTTCCATATTTTTTGGTACTGCCATTCCTTCACTGTACATAACGACCCCGGTTCTTACTTTATCTGCCGCGTGTTGCAATTCTTTACTCGATTCACCTTTTGTATCGAGTATAACGCCATCAGCAGAAGTTTCGGAGATCAATTCAGATAATCCTTCCAGGTGATCAGCTTTACGGGTGCTTTCATCCCAGGGATTGTAACAAATAAAAAATTTTGCACCATTGCTTCGGCTTAACTCAGCCATATTTTTCATAGCGGCAGTGCCTCCCGGCAAGTCGCGGTACATATCAAACTGGTTGCGCTGGTCTAAACCCAATGTAGGCCAGGTAGGCCAGATGGCTATTACATCATCGCCACCATATAATGGCTTGGATTTTTTGATAAAATCATCAAGCGTGTATTTTCCTTTTGTATAATCATAATATTGTTTGTCCCATGCATCCATTAAATGGATAACATAAGAACGCCTGATCCATTGGAGGTCTTTTCTTTCAAACATTTCGTTATTGAAATGATCGATATCATACAACATCCTTTTCTGAAAAATAGTGGTCAGCGCCTGCTGCCATTCGCCGGAATAGCCTGTGATATACAGATGATACCTGACAGATCCGCCGGGGTATAAAATCGTTTCGAAACGCTGCCGCCTGCCTTGCTGTAAAGAGTGTGGATCCCTTCTTGTCAGCGCCGCTATTTTTTTGCCACCCGGGATAGTTATCGCATTAAATCCAAGCTCCCAGGCATTATCGGGAACTATTACATTCACAGGTATTTTACCGGGAAGATGCAAATGCGTGCGGGAAAGCGGATGATCACCGACACCGGTAATAAAAGCTTCGCTGTCTTGCCTGGTAAATGGAATTACGTTATGCAGCGTTAATGTGTCGTGTGAAATATTCCTGAACCGGATAATAAAATGTAGATCTTCCTGAATTAATCCGCTATCGCTGATCTCAATGGTAATTTGTTCAGCTTTGCCCGCCGCGTCATGCCATTCATTTTTTAATTGAAAAGAAAATAGCGGCAGGCTTTTCGCCACTACTATTTCTTTGTTGTTGAATAAAGCCTTAACTATTATCGCATTGTTCAGCCTGATTGCCGTCAGCTTTTCCTGTGTAAAGACAGGATGCAAACTGAAGAAGCAGCATAAAAAAAATCCAACTGATCGAAGTATAACCTGTTTGTTGATCATGATTTGAAACAATTAACAGTTTGTTTTTTCACCCAGCGAACCATTTCAAGCACTATTGCCATCATGCTGCTGTTGCCTTTGGACTTATACTGTACCTTTCGGTGCGACAAAGCTCAACTTCTTCGCTTTTTCCATATCCACTTTCAGATTTACAAAAATGGAAATTGAAAAAACGCAGGACATTTCCTTGCATTTCTATTCAAAGAGGGCATCCATAGTAACAGTATTCTGTACCAGCCTGGAAGCATATTCATTTTCGGTTACTCCAAAAGTAGTAACCATGGTGAGAAAAATCGATTTTTTTGTTTTTGTTTGCTGGCTGAAAATATTCATTTTGTTTATGAGCTCGGCAGCATATTTCTTGTCAATAGTAAAAATCGACTTAGAATATTTCATTTCACAAAGATGGATAACAAAATCCCTTCGATCTATTAAGAGGTCTATTTGCGCCCCTTTTTCCTTCCCGGATGTTGAGCGCCAGGCTGCCTCTTCTGTATAGATCACTGAAATGCCCAATGCCTTCCGTAATTGTATGATATGCTTTAAGCAAGCTCTCTCAAAAGCCACCCCACTCCAGCTCTTCCAGGATTGATTACTTGCCAGTTTAAGCCAGGTACCTTCGCCACGTGCGCGGCTGTTTTCCACAAACTTGATATAAAAATGAGAATACTCATCCGCCAGTTTATAGATAGTTTCCTTTGATTTCTTATCATAAGGTAGCCAGGCCTTTATAAAACCTGATTCTATCAGTTCATCCAACAGCTCAGTTATTCTTCCGCCGGAAGAAAGCCTGGCAGCATCAATGATCTCATTGCGCGTTAATCCACAATTATTTTTTGCAAGTATCCTGATTACTGTCAGATGCCTGGTTGCATCATCAAATAAAGATTGGTAGAGCACTTTAAATTCATTCTGTAATATGCTTTCATCACTAAAAAACAGCCGGTCAATTACCTGATCAGCGCTTTCTCCCTTTCGGACCTCCTTCAGATAATGAGGTACTCCTCCAATGGCCATATACAATTGCAAGATCTGATACCGATCCAGTTTAAACTGCTTTTCTTTTAAGTATGTTTCTGTTTCCTGCAATGTAAAAGGAAGCAAGCGTAGTTTTCGCGTAATCCGGTTGTGTAAGCCGGCTTTATTATTTACAATATTGCGAATCATCCATGCAGCGGCTGAACCACAAATAATTACCACCAAGTTAGGTTGTTTTGTTCCCCAACTGTTCCACCAATAATCGAAAGCAGATAAAAAGCCGGACTTATGCGTATTGATCCAGGGAAATTCATCAAAAAAGATGACTATTTTTTCCTTGTGTAATTTGGGAGTTATATAAGTGTTTAGTAAGTCAAATGCATCAGACCAGTTCTCGGGAACGCGGAACAATGTTTTATTACCCGCCACTTCTCCCAGCGCTTTGCTAAAGTTGGTCAACTGTTTTTTCAATGTAGCATCCTTTGCACCTATAAATTCAAAAATGATTTTTTCCTGCAATACCTGCCTTATCAGAAATGTTTTTCCTACCCTTCTACGGCCATAAACAGCTATTAGCTCGGACTCCTTTGATTTCAGTGCCTCCTGGAGAAGCTTTTTTTCTACTAGCCTGCCAATAATCTTTTCCATCTATATAATTTTATAACGGCCAAATCTGTAAAAAGAGAAGCGATTTGGCCGCCGTTAATTATTTTATTAGCGGCCAAATGTATGAAAAATAAGTCGATTTGGCCGCCAATAAACAATAAATAGAGGACGACCCTTACTCACCGTTGATAGTGTGGACCTCACGAAAGCATATACACCAATTTTAAAGCAAAAAAGTAAGTATGTAAGATTTGAAGAATCCCCAAAAATAGGCTCTGAATGTCCCCAAAATGGGTAGATTTAATGTTAAGATTATGAGAAATATGCGCACATATGGGGAAAGGAAATCTACAGCCAGTTAACTTTGCAGTATTAACGCAAGCGCACATACTAATGGCATTTGATTTGCGTTAATTAAAGTAGATATAAAAAAAAGACTTCATAAAGCAGTCAATTTTCTCATAAGCAGTTAGTTTTGGTTACGGCCCCTGTTTCTACAGGGGCTATTTTTATATATACTGCTGAAGGGTCAATTTCTTCACCGCTTTATGAAGCCATCTTTTTTGAAGACCACATCATTTTCCGAAATGCTGCTTAATATTTATAATAATTTTAAAAGTTTTTTCTCCTTTATTGTTTATGTGAGTTAATGCCGCACCCTTAACAAGGTAGATAAGGTCGTGCCAAACTTCACTAAATCATTGAACAGCAATAAATTGAGAAATACCCACCGTCAACTCTCCACTGTCAACCGTCTGGACATCCACGCTCCCGCAAGAGCGCCGACTATATCAGCTATAATATCATATCCATCAAAAGACCGGCGGGGAACAAAATACATCTGAACAAACTCCATTACTATTCCAAAAAGTATAGTTAAAAGAGTTATTTTCAATAAGATAGCATTATTAACCGGACCGGGATTCCCGGAGTGGCTATAGCCATACCAAACAATCACGTTCACACCAAAAAGGATGATATGCGCCACCTTATCCAATTGGGGAATACCAAAAAAACCATCGCCAGGCACATACGAGCCAGGCAAACAAAGTAATACAATGATCAGTAACGTCCAGCCATAAGAGACTGCCCTGTTCTGCAAAAGCTTTTTAAGCAATACTATCATTTCGGTCGGAAGATAGAAAAAATTTGACGTTACTTAAACTTCGCTGCCGCCCAAACCTTTTCCAAAGAAGGATTTTTGGGAGTTTCCGTGTTTTCTATAGTCAATAGAAATTCATCGGGGTGCGCTGCACTTTGCATTTTTACCACACCGCCTGCTTCAGGTATATCGACTTTACCTATATCGGCGTATCCGTCACTCACCTTCGCCCACAAATGGTAGTGGGCATCTTTACCGGCTTTGGGCAAAAAATCAATCATTACAAATACTTCTTTTGTAATGGCATTCCAGTAAACAGTCGCTGCAACACGGCCTGTATCGGTATCCGTAGCTGCTGTTATAAGTTTTACAGGTATCACCTGCTCATCTCTCTGAAGATCTGCGAGCTTTTCATAGGACAATATTTCTGATTGCAAAACTTCGTTATCGGCAACAATTTGCTGCTGCCGCAAAAGGGCAGACTGGGATTGCTCCTCTGCTCGCGCAAGCCTGTTAAAAAACAAAAAATTCAATCCCACACTGACCAGTAATAAGACAACTGATACAGTTGCCAATATCTGCGGAGCTCTTGAAGAAATATTCTTCCGGGTTGTAAAAAGCTGGTGATCTATTGCACGGGTTTTTTCTACTGACAACATTTCTACTGCATTGTTCGCATAGGTGTTGATCTCTTTTTCAATCTTACTAATCTGTCCAACACTTTCAATATCTATACCCGCCATTACCTGGCTCTTGATAACTGGTGGAGGATCTTCTCTTTTTCTTAAGGCAAATTGCTTTAGTTGTTCTTCAAAATTCTCTTTAGCGGCGCTTACCTCTTCATATTGCATACATATTTTCTCAAACGCGATACGCTCCTCAGCCGTAGCCACACCTAAAACATAGTACTGCACTATCCCACTTGATATATATTCATCTATGTTTAAATCAGTCATGTATGTATTTGAATGAAGAAGAGTAAAAGAAATTATCTAAGATAAGCACTGAAATGAAGAAGCGCCTGAAATAATTCTTCTTTTACTTTATCAACCGGTATATCCTCTATTGCTGATATTTCGTCAATTGAATATCCCTGAAAATAAGCAAGATCAATGAGCGTTCTATGTTCTTTTTTCAGCCGGCCTGCAACACCTTTAAATCTTTTCAACGGTAGTGCTTTTTCCTCCTGAGAAGCGTTCTCTACTTCGGGAAAATCTTTCAGTTTTTCTATGGCATAATATCGGGCAGTATTCAGCAACCAGGTAAAGAAATGGTATTGCGAAGGTTCGTATGTATGAATATTCTTCCAGCTTTCTATAAATACCTGTTGCAGTACATCGCCTGCCATTTGTTCTTCATGAATGATCTCACGAATAAAAGAATATAACGAGGGAGCATAACTATCATAGAGATAATTAAAAGCTACACGATCCTTTTCTCTGAGTAAAGCAACAAGGTCTGCTTCTGAAATACTATGCAAAGTGCCTACCATATTGTTGATTCCACAGTTTTACAAGTGAGAATAGCGGAAAGTGAACGGTCTTATGATAAACTAGGAGCCTGCAATAGCCATATATGCTTCAGCATCCATCAATGCTTCCACATCAGCTACATTATTCACTTTTACTTTAACCATCCATCCTTCGCCATAAGGATCTGTATTAACAAGTTCGGGACTTGATGCCAGGGCCGGGTTCAATTCAAGAATAGTTCCGGCAACAGGGAGAAACAGGTCTGATACAGTTTTAACAGCTTCAACGGTTCCGAAAACAGATTCAACTTCTAACGATTTCCCTACTGTTTCTATCTCTACATATACTATATCGCCCAGTTCTTTTTGTGCAAAATCAGTAATACCAATAGTGGCGGTATCACCATCCAGTTTAATCCATTCGTGGTCTTTTGTGTAGCGGAGGTTGCCGGGAAAATTCATGTGATTATAATTTGTGGTGCAAGATTACAAAATATTATGGGTTTCAAAATAAAGCAAGGCATGGTCCTTCAGGAAGTTTTCCTGTTCGATCATATTGAGCTCGGGCAATTGTTTTAACTGGTTGAAATGCGGCCATCCATCCTGGTCATAACCGGAAATTTCATAATAGCCGCTTTGCGCCAGTAAGGAACAAACAGCAATATGCATAAGATCCTGTTTTTGTTCTTTGGTAAACTTATCTTTTATATGCCCAAACTCCTGTATGCCTATAAGAAATAATATCCCTTCGAGATCCGGTTTCTTACCAAAACGTTCAAGCATTTTTGCTTCCAGCTTCCACCACCTCGACTGTAAATCATCACTTGTGTACATACGGCAAAGATAACTAACCGGAGATCATGTTAGGTTGAGGATATATATCTTTGCGGCAAATTATATTTCTCAATGCTACAGCTAAGCGTGATCAGGCAGGATGCCGCCAGGGTAAAAGAGCGACTCTCTTTTAAACACTTTAAAGAAGTGGAACTGGTGGACGAGATCATCTCCCTGGACGATGAAAAAAGAAAATTGCAGATCGAAAGCGAGCAAATACAATCCCAGGCTAACGCTATTGCCAGGGAAATCGGCAAGTTAATGTCTACCGGAAAACGTGATGAAGCATCAGCAAAAAAACAGGAAGCTGAAGCATTGAATGCGAAAGTTAAACCTATCAAAGAAAAGCTGACCGCCATAGAAGGCCAGTTACAAGAACTGCTTGTAAAACTCCCTAACATTCCTTCAGAAAAAGTACCTGTGGGCAAAACTGCAGAAGAGAATGTTGTCGTCCGCGAAGGAGGCACAAAGCCTGTTTTATCAAAAGACGCCGTACCTCATTGGGAACTGATCAAACAATACGATATTATCGATTTTGAAACGGGATCAAAAATAACGGGAAGAGGTTTTCCTCTTTATAAAGGAAAAGGGGCAAAACTCCAACGTTCTCTTATCCAGTATTTCCTGGACTTTAATACTGCCGCCGGCTACACGGAATATATTCCCCCTTTCCTGGTCAACGAAGCATCGGCATACGGGACCGGCTCACTACCGGACAAAGAAGGCCAGATGTACTATATGCCGGAAGATGATTTCTACCTGATACCTACATCGGAAGTGCCTGTTACTAACATTTATAGGGACGATATTTTAAAAGAAAGTCAGTTGCCTATAAGGATGACGGCTTATTCACCCTGTTTTCGCCGTGAAGCTGGCAGCTTTGGAGCTGATGTACGCGGACTAAACCGTCTCCACCAATTTGAAAAAGTCGAAATAGTACAGTTGGTGGAGCCTTCAAAGAGCTATACCGCTCATGAGGAAATGGTGGCTCACGTGGAAAAACTTGTTATCTCACTGGGGTTGCCCTATCGCATTCTCGCTTTATGCGGTGGAGATATGAGTTTTGCTTCTGCATTGACTTACGATTTTGAAGTGTACAGCAGTGCGCAGGCAAAATGGCTGGAAGTAAGTTCTGTGTCAAACTTCGAAGCGTTCCAGACGAATAGAATGAAAATAAGGTATAAGAATGCTGAAGGTAAAACCCAGCTTACCCATTCGCTGAATGGCAGCTCCTTGGCCTTACCCCGTATTTTAGCTTCAATACTGGAGAATAACCAAACGGAGCAAGGCATCATGATACCTGCTCCGTTGCAAAAATATTTTGGAGAAGAAATTCTGGTTAGATAATCGTCGCAGCGTTTCTTACCATCCCTGTTTGGCTATACCTGCTTTAATAGCATCAAGCGCTTTTTGCTCGCCAAGAAGCGTAGTAAGCTTATTTCCTTTTCCGTCATTACCCTGTGCCATATAAGAACCCTTGGCTGTTTTGGTAATTACAGCATCTTTAATAGGAACGTTTTTTTCTTTAGTCTTTACATTATAAGCTGTAAGTGTTATTTCAGACATAGCTCTTCAGTTTTTTAGTTGGTTAGTGCTTAAAGATAGGGATATTTGAATATTACAAAATTAAATTTTCACCCTATCGGGCGCCGATGTGTATTAAAATTCCGATATACATATAAGATTATAAATCAATATATCGTTCATTATACGTCGAGGCGGGCATACTTGGCGTGAGATTCTATAAATTCTCTTCTTGGCGCTACTTCATCACCCATCAGCATGCTGAATACCCTATCAGCTTCAGCAGCGCTGTCGATACTTACCTGTTTGAGGGTCCGTGTCTCCGGGTTCATGGTGGTTTCCCACAACTGTTCGCTGTTCATTTCACCAAGACCTTTATAGCGTTGAATGTTTACAGATTCTTCTTTTCCATTAGCCATACGCGCTACCAGGTCGCGGCGCTGGTCTTCTGTCCACGCGTAAGCCTGCTCCTTACCTTTCTTTACCAGATAGAGCGGTGGTTGAGCCAGGTAAACGTACCCTTGTTCCACCATTTCTTTCATATATCGGTAGATAAAGGTGAGGATGAGTGTCGCAATATGGCTGCCATCCACATCGGCATCGGTCATGATAATCAACTTGTGATAGCGGAGTTTGGCCAGGTTAAGTGCTTTGGGATCTTCCGGTGTACCTACTGTAACCCCCAGCGCAGTGTACATATTCCTGATCTCCTCATTTTCATAGATCTTATGCTCCATGGCTTTTTCCACGTTAAGGATCTTACCTCTTAACGGGAGAATAGCCTGGTAACCACGGTCGCGGCCCTGTTTAGCCGTTCCACCCGCAGAGTCTCCTTCAACAAGAAACAGTTCGCAACGATGAGGGTCTCTTTCTGAACAGTCGGCCAGCTTACCCGGCAAACCGCCACCACTCAATACGCTTTTACGTTGTACCAACTCCCTGGCTTTTCTTGCTGCAGCACGCGCCTGGGCGGCCAAGATAACCTTCTGAATAATATTTTTAGCCTCGCGGGGATTTTCTTCGAGAAATGCCACCAGCACTTTTGACACGGTATTATCTACCACACCCATCACTTCGCTGTTGCCGAGCTTGGTTTTTGTTTGTCCCTCGAACTGCGGTTCAGGCACTTTTACAGAAATAATACTGCTCAACCCTTCCCTGAAATCATCGCCTTCAATTTCTACTTTGGCTTTTTCAAAGAAGTTGTTTTTATCACCATAACTCTTGAATACACGCGTCAATGCCCTTCTGAAACCCGAAACATGTGTACCGCCCTCAATAGTATTGATGTTGTTTACATAAGAGTAAATATGCTCGTTGTAGCTATCGTTATAGGTGAAGGCCACTTCAACCGCCACGTTAGTGTTTTCATCCCTTCCTTCTACATAAATAACATTAGGGATGAGCGCTGTACGACCAGCATTCTTATCCAGCATTTCTACAAACTCTACAATTCCCCCTTCGCTGAAAAATATTTTGGAATAAGCTTTTCCTTCTTCATCTTTTTCCCGTTCATCAGTAAGCGTGATGGTAATACCCTTATTGAGATAGGCGAGCTCTCTCAGCCTTCCCTCAAGAATATCTTTTTTATAAACTACCGCAGTAAAAATAGAAGTATCGGGCCAGAAGTGAGTGTATGTTCCGGTCTTGTCGCTTACGCCGATCTCTCTCACCGAATATTGGGGAATGCCGATAGCATATTCCTGCTCGAATATCTTACCCTCACGTTGTACCACTACATGCAGTTTGGAACTAAGGGCATTCACACAACTTACGCCCACACCATGTAATCCGCCGGAAACCTTATAGGTATCCTTATCGAATTTACCACCGGCATGTAAAACCGTCATTACGATTTCCAGTGCCGATTTTTTCTCTTTAGAATTGATGCCTGTAGGAATTCCTCTTCCATCATCCTGAACGGAAATGGAATTATCCTCGTGAATGGTTACCGCAATATTCTTACAATACCCGGCAAGTGCCTCATCAATTGAGTTATCTACTACTTCATATACGAGATGGTGCAAACCTTTTTCACCGATATCGCCGATATACATCGCAGGGCGCTTACGCACTGCTTCCAAACCTTCTAAAACCTGTATACTATCGGCACCATAACCGCCTGCAATCGCGGGAGAAAATTCCTGTGTTTCTGGATTCATAATTTGGATTGGGAAACTGTTGATTTTTAAGGGTTTTTGGCACCCTTTTTTCATTAGCAACAGTATCTGCAAAAATACAAAACCTACCCGAGAAAACCCTCAATTTTATGACTTTAAACGGGGTATTTATCCCTGTTAAAAACAAAAAAAATTGCAGTGGCTATAATCGGTTAAATTTGAGCTATGAACAGGACGCTTTCACAGATATCTATCGATTTTTCAGCACCGCCAGAGGAGAATCCTGCTCCTTCGGACCAGTCGCCTGTAACTGATACCGCAATAGTCGAAAATGATAAAACCGACATTACCGCTGATGAAGCTGAAACGGCCGAACCTGTTGTTACTTTCACACCTATAGAAAAAAAGAAAGGCAGCACGGGAAGGGGTAGGAAATCACAGAAAACATTTGCTGCAGAAGCAGATCTCGTAGAAGTACCTGAAGACGATATTCTCTTTCAAAAACAGTATTATGGTATAGGCGAAGTGTCGCAAATGTTTAAAGTGAACGCTTCTTTACTGAGATTCTGGGAATCGGAATTTGATATCCTTAAACCCCGCAAAAATAGAAAAGGTGACCGCCTGTTCCGGCCGGTAGATATAAAGAACCTCCAGTTAATATATGATCTGCTTAGGAGACGAAAACTGACTATTGACGGGGCTAAGGACTTCTTAAAAAACAATAAGAAGTCGCAGGAAAAATTCGAGATGATACAATCGCTGAAAAAAATCAGAAATTTTCTCCTTGAAATAAAGGCATCTCTGTAATTGTTTGTTTATACCCTGCGTATGGACGACCTCTTGCTATGATTCCTTTTGCGCTTCTTTATCTTTTGAAGACAGTTTAATTCCCATACCATTCATCAGCTCAATGATTTCAAGATTAACTGACTGACGCACTTCATTGAAGTCGGCAACGGGAATAGTAGCAGTAAAAAATTCGACAGTAATGACATAAGAGTTCTTAACAATATCCGCAAGAAAAACAGTGTAATTTTCTATCTTATCTTTTTTACTGTTCAGTAATTGTTCAATAGCCGCTACAAGCTGATGCAATGTTTCTTTAGGCGTTTCATTACTAATATCTAATTGTACAAATGCCCTTCGCTGGGTTTGCAAACTAAGGTTATCCGTTATACTGTCTACCATTTGTTTGTTGGGAACAGTCACATAAGTTTTTTGCGTGGTTCTTAAGCGGGTACTTCTTAATCCTATCCTTTCAACAGTACCGGTAATATTATGCACTTTAATCAGGTCGCCGGTAGTAAAAGGTTTATCGAAAAAAATAATAAATGAGGCGATAAGATTTTCTATACTTTCTCTTGTAGCCAGGGCAACGGCAGCACCGGCAAGACTTAAGCCGGTAATAAGACTGGATATCTTAAAACTAAAACCAAATTTCAGTACCATGAGTACACCTACAATAACGAGAATGACCTTAAAAAAATCTTTGAAGAAAAGAACTAACTGATTGTCGGATTGAGACTCTGTCACACTGGCTTTACGGCTAAGTATCAGCGCAATAAAATCAATGATCCTTAGCAACAACCAGATAAATGAAATGATGATCACACTGATTGCCACAATTTCAATCATCCTGTGCAGACTCACTTTATAGACCGTCACGTCGAGTATGGAAGGATACCTTAATTTCTCAAGCGCAATAATCACCACCATGGTAACTACAAAATTCTCCAATGGGGGGACAACGAGATTGACAAAGCTTTTTTTGTCTATACCTTTAACCAGTCTTCTTACGATCCTGAAAACAAAGCTGGCAATCAATCTTGAAATATAACGCTGTAAGGAAATAACAAGCAGGATAACTCCTATAATAAGGATATAATGACCCAGAGGATTATCTAATACAACAATATCAAAAAGGTTACGCATCAGTTATACGAATATACCATAATAGAGCCTTCCTTCAACAGATACACGAAGCCTGCTGCTATAATAATTTTTTGCGCATCATTCATAAAAGCAGGTACGGGTATTTGTCTGAGTTCTACACTCCCTTTATCATAACGAAACAGGAACTTTTCATTTCTTCCGAAAAGCGTATTGTTTACTACATTAAAATCGCGCCAACCGGTAAAAGGAATAGTATTCTGAAAGCCTCCATAATAATCAAATATGTACACTCCTTTTAACGGATCATATAAATAAACAAGCTTATCATGATCAATAATATAGTCAGGAGCAGGAGCGGCATCGAATACAAGCCTAAAATCAACCGACTGATCAACAATCCTTCCGTCGTCGCTTATTTTTTTTAGTTTACTTTCCAGCTCATCAAATATCCAGATATTATTATCGTATGCCTGGCCAATAGCTCTTATCTGTAATAAATTCAGGCGGCGAAAATCAAGTACGGAACGTTGGTTAAGGAAACGGTCGAGGATGACTGTAGTGCCAAAGTCTTTATAATACAGCAAAACTTTAAGAGGGTTGCTCACATCGATGGAATGCAGCTTACCGAATCTTCTGACATTATTAAATACAGCAAGGGAATCACCATTAGAGCGGATCTTTTTGAGCTGGCCATTTTGATATAGAAGATAAATATTCCCAAGATTATCAACAGTAAAATCGGTGATATTTCCCTCGTGCCTGGCAACAAGATTGAACAGGCTGTCGCTTTGAGCAAAGCTGTTCACAGATACGGAAAGCAATAATATGATCAGCCATTTACTCATTGCCTGACAATCCTGGAATTATTTTGGGGATAACGTGATTGCAGTGTAAGTTGTTGTCCATCAAAAACAGCGTAGGTAAAATATTGTATCCAGTCGCCCAGGTTGATATACCTGCTATCATTGCCTAATTGAAAATCGATAGGAAGATGGCGGTGTCCAAATATCAAATAATCAAAATGTTCCTTTTCCAGCACCTCTTTACAATAGGTGATCAGCCATTCGTTCTCTTCTCCCAGGAATACTTCTTCATGTTTGCCGGTTGCTTCGCGGCTTTTTCTACTGAAATAATTGGCGATACCCATACCGATATAGGGAGGTAAAATACCAAACAACCACTGGTAAAAAGGATTCCTGAAAACCTTTTTAAGCATTTTATAACCACGGTCACCCGGACCGAGCCCATCGCCATGTGCCACATAAAATTTCTTTCCGGAGAAATTGAAAATCTGTGGTTCAAAATACAGGCGGACATTTAATTCCTTCTGCAGATAATCTTTCATCCACATATCATGATTACCCACGAAAAAATAAATAGTGATACCCGAGTCGGTAAGCTCGGCAAGTTTACCCAATAAACGGGTATATCCTTTAGGAACTACTTTTTTGTATTCATACCAGAAATCAAACATATCGCCCACAATAAATATCGTTGAAGCATCGTGTCGTATCTCTTCAAGAAATTCAACAATTAATTTTTCGCGCACCAGGCTATCCTGGGGATTAGGCGCCCCCAAATGAAAATCGGACAGGAAATAAATTTTTTTATTGGTCATTTTGGTCGATCAAAAATACATATACTTCTTTAGGACCATGAATACCTACTACCAGTGTTTTTTCAATATCGGCCGTACGGCTTGGTCCTGTAGCAAAAGTTACCAATGAAGGTATGTTGCCTGCATATTTTTCTTTGATGAGTTGCAGTCCGTCTTTTACATCATATACCAACTGGTGCGTATAGGCAATGCAGATATGTACAGGCGCATATACGCTGGTTGTTCTGCCGCTTTGCTGTGCCGCACTCATCATAAGAGAACCAGTACGGGCAATAAGCGCTTCGCAGGTGGTGATCGCAACATCACATCCGGGAAGATCTTTATCATTAGTTGCTACGCCGGTTAACAATTGCTTTAATCCGTCTTCTTTTACATATACATTCTTCCATTCGTTATGAGCGATAAGCGCTTTCAATTGCTCCAGCATTTCTATTTCATCGGCACAATACACAAATTTACCCAACAGCTTTGTGAACTGTTCACCGAACTCTATTTCCAGTTCCTGCTGTGCCGGCACAAAAAGAGATTGCGTGCCCTCACTTCCCGGAAAAGGAAGAGGCGTTGATTGAGTCAACGCCTTTCTTATTTTCTTTAATATATTTTCTTTTGCTGTAGAAACATTCATCACGATTCAGTTGCAGGATGATTGGTTATGTTCCCGTCATAAGGTGGAACACCTTCGCTGATAGTGCCCGGTTCTGAATGATGACCATTTTCGTCAACTTCAATGGTTTTTGTTTCTTTGAACGGACGCTTGCCAATCAATTTTTCAACGTCACTCTGAAATAATACTTCTTTTACAAGTAATTCTTCAGCCAGTTTAACCACTTCTGCTTTTTTCTCTACCAGCAATGCCTTTGTTTTTTCATAGGCTTCGCTGATAAGATTTCTCACTTCCTGGTCTATCAGTTTGGATGTTTCTTCGGAATAAGGTTTGGTAAATGAATTTTCACTGGCAGGATCATAAAAACTTACGTTACCTACTTTGTCATTCATACCATATACCGTCACCATTGAATATGCCGTACGGGTGATCTGTTGTAAATCGTTTTGTGCTCCAGTAGAAATTTTGTCGAAGAAAATTTCTTCACTTGCACGTCCACCTAAAGTCATACAGATCTGATCCATGAGCTGATCAGTATTATACAAATATTGTTCGCGCGGAGTATATTGGGCATATCCCAATGCAGCCACGCCACGGGGGACGATAGTAACTTTCAATAAGGGATAAGCATGTTCGAGATACCATCCGCAAATCGCATGTCCCGCTTCATGATAAGCGATAATTCTTTTTTCTTCCGGTGAAATGATCTTATTCTTTTTCTCCAATCCACCGATCACCCTGTCTACCGCATCCTGGAAATCTTCCATTTCAACACCTTCCTTGCCTTTTCTTGCAGCAATAAGCGCAGCTTCATTACACACGTTAGCAATATCTGCTCCTGCAAAACCCGGTGTTTGTTCAGCGAGTTTATGGATGTCAACGGTAGAGGATGTTTTAATAGGCTTAAGGTGAACTTTAAAAATATGTTCACGCCCTTTCAGATCAGGTTTGTCGATAGATATTTGTCTGTCGAAGCGACCTGGGCGAAGCAGTGCGCTATCGAGTACATCGGGACGGTTAGTAGCAGCCAGAACGATGATGCCGCTTTCTCCACTAAAGCCATCCATTTCAACCAGCAACTGGTTAAGGGTGCTTTCTCTTTCGTCGTTGCTCATTATCGCATTCTTACCGCGTGCCCGGCCGATAGCATCTATTTCATCGATGAATATTATACAAGGCGCTTTTTCTCTGGCTTGTTTAAAAAGATCTCTCACGCGACTCGCACCTACTCCCACGAAAAGCTCAACGAAATCTGATCCCGACATCGAGAAGAAAGGTACTTGCGCTTCCCCGGCCATAGCTTTTGCCAAAAGGGTTTTACCTGTTCCCGGAGGACCTACCAGTAATGCACCTTTCGGGATCTTACCACCAAGAGAAGTATATTTTTTAGGATTCTTAAGGAAATCTACAATTTCCATCACTTCCACTTTAGCTTCATCCAAACCGGCAACATCAGCAAAAGTGATATTCACCTTAGTGCCCTTGTCGAATAAAGTGGCGCGTGATTTCCCAATATTAAAAATACCACCCGGACCACTACCGCCTCCGGCTCCGCCGCCCATCTTCCGCATCAGCATGATCCATATTAATACGATCACCAGTAGCGGCAAAATAAAGTTCAGCACTCCCGGAAGCCACTCACCTTCCTGGGTGATGGTAATAGGAACTGCTTTTTCGGGGTTCTTACGGGATTCTTCTTCCATACGGTTTTCCCATTCATCGGCTTTAGCCACACGAAATTCAAACTGGGGAAGATCCGCCTTGGCATTCGACCAGGCTTTATTGTTCAGCTTTTCTTTGTAATAAGTTTTTTCTAAGCTGTCTTTTTTAATGTAGACCCTTACAAGATTTTTATTGGTAACAAGAACCAGCTTAGCCACATCTCCCGTTTCCAGCATATTGGTCCGGAATTCTAATTCTGAATCCAGGGGCTGAGCACTTGGGGTAAATTGTCCGAAAAACTGAAATCCTATCAGCACAGCAAAAATGATAGCCCAAATCCAGTAAATATTGAATTTAGGACCTTTGCGTGGTGCATTTCCGTCTTCTTTCGGTCGCATCCGTGGAAAGTTCCTGTCGGTCTGTCTAGAATCGTCTTGTGCCATATATCAATAGCTTCCGCTTATCTTTTTAGTTAATTAGTTATGTTCTTCTGATTGAGCATCGCTCCACATTTCCTCGAGCTTATAAAACTTCCTCACTTCCGGTATCATGATATGCACCACAACGTTTATATAATCTACCAGCACCCACTGGCCAGCCTGCTGACCTTCAACCTTGTAAGGAAGTTCACTTGTAGTTTGTTTGGTATGAAATTCGACAAAGTCTGCTATTGCCTTTAACTGAGTAGAAGATCCGGCTTCACAAATAATAAAGAAATCGGCTACAGCCTCAGGGATTTTTCGTAAATCCATTGAAACAATATTTTCCCCCTTTTTTTCCTGGATTGCGGATATTATCGATTTAAAAAGTTTGGAATTTCTGGTTAATCTACCTGCACTCGATCTTTTGCGACGGGTTGTTAAAATTGACAATTGTTCCAATAATCAAAACATTTTTTGTGAATGAATATATTTGGGGTCATATTAATAAATCCAAAAATAGGCATTTGTTCGCACAAACTTCAGATCATCATAGCTCCCGTAGACCTTTTATTATTTTATCCACTACGGGAAGTACCAACAACTATGCCATGGCAAAGTTGCATGCCGGAATGCTAGTCGAGAACACTGGTATTATGGCAATAGAACAAACAGCGGGAAAAGGTCAGCGTGGACGACAATGGCTCGCTCCCGCAGGGCAAAATATAACATTGACCACTGTCCTTCAGCCACCTTTATATGAACAATTTGCCTATGCAGCCGGTATGGCGCTAGGTTGTTATGATTTTATTAAAGCTTTTGGTGTTGAAGATCTGTCTGTAAAATGGCCGAATGATATTTATATCGGTGACAGAAAGGCAGCCGGTATGTTGATTGAAAACAAATTCAATAGTAAGCTGTGGGAATGGTCGCTGGTAGGGGTAGGCATTAACCTTAATCAGCGGGATTTTCCTGAACTTCATAACAGAGCGACATCTCTTTCGCTGGTTACCGGCAAAACCTATCCGCTTATTCAATCGGCCAGAAAACTTCATGAACATCTTTGTCGCCGGAACGAATGGATGAAGCAAACAGCATCTTCGGCAATTCTGGAAGAATATAATGCCAGACTCTTTCGGAGAAATCTTCCCGTAAAACTCAAAAAAGACGCTGCGGTATTTACCACAACTATCAAACATGTATCACCAGAAGGATTGCTGGTCACCCATGATACTATGGAGAGACATTTTAGAGTGGGTGAAGTAGAGTTTATCTTGTAAATCTGAATTTCCTGCTCGTTGTATTACCGGCTTCGTCTTCCGCAAAGATCTCCAGGACATGCGAACCGGACGGACATTTTTCATCAAACTGATAGATAAAATTTCTGCCTTTATCATTAGTGAAGCGAAGCCATTTTCCATCAAGCTCCGCCCTTACATTTTTAACGCCGGGTAAATTATCATTCACCGTAAAAACTATTCGGGTCGCTTTACTCAGATTGGATCCGTCAGCAAAACCGATAGGAACAATTACAGGAGGCGACGTGTCTCTTACCAATTGGAAACTACCGAAATCCCTGAATTTAGCTGCTGCCCATTCCCCCTGCCAATTAACTTTCTGAGTGGCTCTTTTAGTACCCTGTGTCCAAACCATTACTATACGCTGTGAGTCGGTTTCCCTAAATGTAGCATCAGGTTTGATCCTGATCAGGAACGCTTCCTGCAGTGGAATATAGCCGGAGCCAATCGTATGCACATCGCTTACGACATCGGGATTAGAAGTAGGCTTATTGGAATAACTAACATACACTGAATCATACAAACATCTTTCTCCAATATAAAATTCACAGTTCGTAGCCTCATAACCATCTAACATGAGAGGATAAAACAATTTTCCCCTCGGGGCAGTATTCGCAACGGACTTATACTCGTATTGAACTTTTGTTGTTATTCTCGAAGTATTGCCTTCAGTATCCGCCACGTAGATGGTAACATTATACACTTTCCCATCACTGATATCAACCACACCATGTCCGTTGCCATTCAGGTAGATTGAATTGATATAACCGGGAAGCTCTGATAAATGCTGGAGATAAGCGCCACCCTGTTGTTTATAACGATAATCAATATGCGCATTTAAATATCGGGTGGAATTATAACTGATATTATCCATCCGGAAAGATTCGAGTTCTATATCGTTTACTTCCAGGGATGCTTCAAAAATTCCATTAAGATTCGTCGAACCGGTATGCGTATCATAAGCTGTTATGGCAAAGCTTATTAACGGTGAGTTGACTTTTAAAACAGCGGGAGTAGTAGTGTATTTTGATCCCTGGACAATTTTCGCAGGGAATATTCTTGGCGACTGTTCATACACACTTCTTGTACGGTCAAAAATAGCGAGACGAAGGATTTTCGGGGGAACCTTATCCAGTAAAGGAAACCCAAACAACAGGGGATTCAGATTGGTATCATCGCTCGTTCTTCTGATCTCAAAATGCAGGTGTGGCGCCTGTGATCCACCGGTATTACCACTGTTAGCAATAAACTCTCCTTTTCTTATAGGAAGTTTATCAGGCGGAAGCTCGAGGTACACTTTCCATGATTCAAGCGCATATTGCTGCTCTTTTACATACGCTTCAATTTTTGATGCAAAATTATTGAGGTGGGCATACACTGTTGTATATCCGTTAGGGTGTGTAATATATATAGCCCTTCCAAAACCTCCAGGCTCAATCTTTATCCTTGAAATGAAACCTTCCGCCGCTGCATGTACAGGTAAATTTTCCCGCTGCTGCGTTTTCAGATCAAGACCCATGTGGAAATGGCCGGATCTTAATTCACCAAAATTCCCGCTCAGGTTCATGGGAATATTTAACGGATTTCTGAAGTATCCTGTAGGATAATCGGATTGACCAGACAAGCTAACAACAGACAACAAAAAGATAACAGTAAAAAGGGTGCGCATAGGACAAAAATACCATTAAAATGGTACGGTTTTTTCTATTATTATACAGCGCTTTCAGTTTTAATGTTGTCTATATTTTATAACCTTTAAACCACCAGGCCATGGATACGTTAATGAATAATAGCGGGCTAGTCTTCTGGCTCCTTATCGGGGGAACTTTCATAGGGATCTTTAAAGGTGCAAAAGCCCGCCAGAAGTGGATTTTCAAACTAAAGAAACGCTTCGCAGAAAAAATGCAACTGGAAGAAGAAAAGAAAGTTCTTCGCTCAGGCGGCGTACCGCTTGATGATATCGAAATAGCAGCTTTCCACAGATAACGGTTTCTTTTCGGGAATTTCTTTCCAGAAGAGGGAATGATTTTAAAAACGCTGCTTCATTTGTGAAGTGGCGTTTTATTTTTTCACAATTTTTTTCTACTTCAGCATACTGAAGCAATATGTTCCAGACCTCTATACCTTAATATGCCTGTGTCTTTACCGAAGTAAAACATATATCAATACGGTAATTAAAGAAGGAAATAAAAAATACTTTTCTTTCCTGATAAGCCATAGCGATATAAAAACAATGAATGCATACATCACTACCAACTGGGAAAAGTTGATATGTAGATCTCCGGTAGTAGAAAAAGGTAAATGATTAATATATTCTATCGATGAATTCATGAGTAATATCAAATAGTAAATTATTTTACCTGCAATAGATGCCAGGGCTGGTAAAAAAGAAACTGTACAAAGTATAATTTCAGCAAATAGAATAATATTCGATAAGGGTATAGCAATAAAATTCGCAATAAGAAAAAGATTAGGAAACTGTGCAAAATAAAATATACATAATGGAGTCGTCAATATTTGCGCCGATAACGTTACCGCTGCCAACTTCCAACACGCATCGATCAGCTTGTTTTTTACAATAAATAAACTGTAAACAGGTTTCTGAAATAATACAATACTTACAATAGCAATATAAGAAAGTTGAAAACCAATATCCCAGAGCCAGTATGGATCATAACACAATAACAGAAAAGCTGAAGCCGACAGGTTATTAAATATGGAAGAATGTCGATGAACAGCTTCTCCTGTTACAATAAATGTAAACATCACAGCCGACCGCATCACTGAAGCCGATGCTCCGGTAAGCAGACTGAATAACCATAATCCCCCAACAATGATCAATAGCGAAAACCACTTCCCCAAACTTCTTTTAGAAAACCAAAAACATATATATCTCAGTAAAACATATATTAATCCCAGGTGCATTCCCGAAATAGCCACCACATGAATGACTCCCGTTGTACTGTACGCTTTTATCAGTTCCTTATCGAGGTTGTCTTTATAACCAATCAACAATGCTTCTGCCAGCCCTGATTGTTTTTTACCTTCTATATATTTATTCAGTATAGCAGCAATACGGTCACGGCTGGAAAAGAGAAATGCATTTAACCAGCGGTCATTTTCCCTATCCAGATGAGTATATTGTCCGGGTCGGAGAAATACCTGGAAATGGATATTCTTTAATGCGCAATATTTTTTATAATCAAAAGAGCCGTAAGCAGTGATATTGACAATATCTTTCAGCGGAGCTATAAACGCAATTCTGTCGCCATAAGCAACAGGAGGTATTGAATCTTTTTTAAAATAAATATTGATATCCACCGATGGATCGGTTTCCACCGTGGCCAACGTCTTCCAGGATTTGCTTTTTTCAACCGGAGGTTCCTGTATCGTTACCACAATGGGCAGCGACAATGCTGATATCTCTTTTAATTTTTCTACAGCGATATCACTCCTGTGAGAGGAGTTGATAAGGCATCCGGTAAAAAACAAAAATCCATTAATGAATCCACTAGCGATCCAGGCATATCTTAAACGGAAAAACAGGGATAAAGGGAAAAGTATTCCAATACAACAACCTGCTATACCTGCGCTAATTATTATGAACGAAATATTATAATAATAGTCAACAGCTATTCCTCCTATAAAAGGCACTACCAGTCTTAAAAACGGCGCTTCTTTCATCAGGCAAATTTTGCAGGCCTGCGGAAAAAAGCATCAGTTGAAAAGACTAAATATTAGAGACAAAAATCCCGCGACCACCAGCGGGTGCGGGATAAGAGATTATTATTCCGTAATTGATTATTTACTGAGATACATACTACGGTCTTTGTACAGTTGCCTGAAATAAGGATCACTCAGATTTTTAATAAACCGGATGGCTTCGCCGGTACTTTTCATTTCAGGACCAAGCTCTTTATTTACACCCGGGAACTTATTAAAGCTGAAAACAGGTTCCTTAATAGCAAAGCCCTTCAATTTTTTCTCAAACTTAAAGTCGGTAAGCTTATGATCACCGATCATTATTTTGGTAGCGATATTGAGATAAGGTATCTGGTAGGCTTTTGCAATAAATGGTGTGGTGCGCGAAGCTCTTGGGTTAGCTTCAATCACGTACACATTATTATCTTTAATAGCGAACTGAATATTGATAAGCCCTTTAATATTTAGTGCCCTCGCTATTTTTTCTGCATACTCTTCCATCGTTTGCACAATTAAGGGCGACAAATTAAACTGCGGCAACATGGCATTACTATCACCGCTATGAATACCAGCGGGCTCTATATGTTCCATAACACCCATTACATGAAAATTGGTACCATCAAAAATGGCATCAATTTCAGCTTCCTGGCAACGATCAAGGAAATGGTCAATAAGAATTTTATTACCGGGAATATGTTTAAGCAAGCTTACAACTGCTTTTTCCACTTCTTCATCGTTGATGACTATACGCATTCTTTGTCCGCCTAATACATAACTCGGACGCACCAGCACCGGGTAGTTTACCCTATTAGCCACTTTAATGGCTTCATCAACTGAGTATGCCGTACCATAATCGGGATAAGGAATATTTAACTCCTTAAGCATATCACTAAAGCGTCCGCGATCTTCAGCAATATCCATGCTATCGAAAGATGTACCGATGATTTTAACGCCTTTGTTATGGAGGCGCTCTGCAAGCTTAAGGGCTGTTTGTCCGCCTAACTGTACAATAACTCCTTCGGGTTTCTCATATTCTATAATTTCCCAGAGATGTTCCCAGTAAACCGGTTCGAAATACAGTTTATCAGCAATATCAAAATCAGTAGAAACCGTCTCTGGATTACAGTTCACCATAATGGCTTCATAACCGCATTCCTTAATAGCCAGCAAGCCATGTACACAGCAGTAATCGAATTCGATTCCCTGCCCTATCCTGTTAGGACCTGAACCAAGCACAATGATTTTTTTCCTGTCACTGACTTTGCTTTCAGAAGCGCCGCCATTTTCAAAGCTGGAATAGAAATAAGGCGTTTTGGCTTCAAACTCTGCAGAACAGGTATCTACCATTTTGTACACTCTCCTGATTCCTGCAGCCACACGTTTTTCGTACAGCTTATCTTCTGTGCCATCGTTCATAATACGACAGATCTGTTCATCACTGAACCCTGCTTTTTTAGCATCTCTTAGCAACTGAAGTGGTAATGTATCCAGTTTGTATTGAGCTATCTCTTTTTCGAGGTTACATATTTTCTGGATCTCATAGAGAAACCATCTGTCAATGCCGTTAGTAGCTTTAGAGATAGTTGATACGGATATACCCGCCATCAGCGCATCTTTGATCCTGAATACCCTGTCCCATTTAGGCTCTTTGATATATTCCAGCAAAGCTTCGGCATGCATAAGGCTCTTTCCGTAGTACCCCAAACCGAGCGCGTTATTTTCAAGACTTTGGCAGGCTTTCTGGATAGCTTCGCCAAAGCTTCTGCCTATAGCCATCACCTCACCCACACTTTTCATTTGCAAACCAAGTGTATCGTTGGCTCCTTTAAACTTATCGAAGTTCCAGCGAGGCATTTTTACAATCACATAGTCGAGAGCAGGCTCAAAATAGGCCGATGTATTTTTAGTGATCTGGTTTTCCAGTTCATCGAGATTATATCCGATAGCCAGCTTGGCGGCTATCTTAGCAATAGGGTATCCTGTTGCTTTGGAAGCAAGTGCCGAAGAGCGGCTTACACGCGGATTAATTTCGATAGCAATAATTTCTTCTGTATCCGGATTAAGGGCAAACTGCACATTACAACCACCGGCAAAATTGCCCAGGTCGCGCATCATTTTTATGGCAGTATTCCGCATCAGTTGATAAGCGGTATCGCTAAGCGTCATAGCAGGCGCTACGGTAATAGAGTCGCCGGTATGCACGCCCATCGGATCGAAGTTTTCGACCGTACAGATGATAACCACATTATTATTTAAATCTCTCAGCAGCTCCAACTCAAACTCTTTCCATCCCAGTACAGCCTGCTCTACCAGTACCTCGTGAATGGGAGAGGCTTGCAAACCGCGATTGAGCGCCTCATCGAGATCATCCTTGTCATGCACAAATCCACCTCCTGTTCCGCCGAGAGTGAACGAGGGACGAATGACCAGAGGAAAGCCAATTTCCTGGGCGAACTCTTTTCCTTCCAGGTAAGAATT
Organism: uncultured Chitinophagaceae bacterium; assembly: GCA_964606315.1. Taxonomy (GTDB): domain Bacteria; phylum Bacteroidota; class Bacteroidia; order Chitinophagales; family Chitinophagaceae; genus Flavitalea. The sequence continues at coordinate 34,845 of CAZSFY010000021.1, forward strand.
GGCGGTTTTGGCCGTAGCCACCGGAACACCTAGTTCTATCATCCACCGACGGAATTTTTCACGATCCTCGGCTTTATCGATTGCTTTAATATCTACGCCTATCAAACGGACTTTATACTTTTCCCATATACCAAGATCTTCCGCTTCCTTGGCCAGGTTCAACGCAGTTTGTCCGCCCATAGTAGGCAGTACCGCATCAATCTGGTTTTCTTCCAGGATCTGCTCTATACTTTCAACAGTTAAAGGAAGGAGGTACACCCGGTCGGCCATCATCGGATCGGTCATGATCGTAGCGGGATTACTATTAATAAGTATCACTTTTATCCCTTCTTCCCTAAGGCTGCGGGCCGCCTGTGTACCTGAATAATCAAATTCACAAGCCTGGCCTATAATGATCGGTCCCGAACCAATAATGAGCACGGATTTAATGGAATTGTCCTTTGGCATCTACTTTTTTCTGATTTTTTAAAAACAAATTGCGCAAAAGTAGGTGATATTAAGATATTGAAGGAGGATTTTTTGAAATCCCTCAACAGGTGGGTATAACAATGTAAAACTTATGGGAAACCGCTTGTTTTGATCTAGCTTTGCAGCCTTCAAACAACCGGCTATTTCAATGAACAAAAGGATTTCTTCTGCACTTATTTCCGTTTTTTACAAAGACGGACTGGATACTATTGTTAATCAATTACATAAACTCGGTATAACCATCTATTCTACCGGGGGAACCCAGCAATTCATTGAAAAACTTAATATTCCGGTAGTACCGGTAGAAAATCTCACCACTTATCCCTCTATTCTTGGCGGAAGAGTCAAAACCCTACATCCGGCTGTCTTTGGAGGCATACTGGGTAAAAGAGATGATGCACAGCATGTTAGCGAAATGGAAGCATACAAGATCCCTGAAATCGACCTGGTTATCGTTGACCTGTATCCATTCGAAGAAACGGTAGCATCAACGACTGATGAAAAAGCCATTATAGAAAAAATCGACATCGGCGGTCCGTCGATGATAAGAGCGGCCGCCAAAAATCATAAGGACGTAGTAGTGGTGGCTTCCAAGCAGGATTATCCCCTTCTCGAAAAAATCCTGGAAGAGCAGAAAGGAGAAACAACACTGGCGCAGCGAAGGGAATTTGCGGCGAAAGCTTTTAATATTTGTTCAGGTTATGATATAGCGATCTCTAATTATTTTATGGGATCGAACCATTTCAATCCCTTCAGTAATTATACTACAGTACTCAGATACGGAGAAAATCCTCATCAGCAAGGCATATTTTACGGAGACATCTCTAGCTCATTTAAACAATTAAACGGTAAAGAACTTTCCTATAATAATCTAGTAGATGTTGATGGAGCCGTACAATTGATCCAGGAATTCAGCGCTACCACTTTTGCGATCATTAAGCACACCAATCCATGCGGTATCGCTTCAAGAAATACCTTAAAAGAAGCATGGGATGCTGCGCTGGCAGGAGATCCTGAAAGCGCTTTTGGCGGTGTGCTGGCCTGCAACGCAGAAGTGGATAAAGCAACAGCAGAAGCTATTAATGAAATCTTTTTTGAAGTGTTGGTAGCTCCTTCTTACAGCGAAGAAGCATTAACCGTATTAAAATCAAAAAAGAACAGGATACTGTTGCAGCAAACCGATAAACTGGTTTCTTCCTTCCAATATAAATCCTTATTAAACGGTGTATTGAGCCAGCAAACCGATGAAGGGAACTTCAGCAAATGGGAAGAGAGCGGCGGAAGAGAAACCACAGCAGCAGAAAAAGCAGATCTTGAATTTGCCAACCTGGTGTGCAAGCACTTAAAATCAAATGCTATAGCACTGGTAAAAAATAAACAACTGATCGGAAAAGGATGCGGACAAACCAGTCGTATCGATTCGCTCAGACAGTCTATCGAAAAAGCCAAACAATTTAATTTCGATCTGAAAGATGCAGTACTGGCTTCAGATGCATTTTTCCCATTTGACGATTGCGTTAAACTGTCGCATGCAGCAGGTATTGAAGCTTTCATTCAACCCGGAGGTTCCATACGCGATAAAGACTCAATTGACTACTGCAAACAAAACGGTCTTGCTATGGTAATAACAGGATTAAGACATTTTAAGCATTAACACAAAATGACAACCCGCAACAGGGCGTTGATAGCATTGGGAATTGTTTGTCTCCTCTGGGGTACTACCTGGGTGGCTTCAAAACAAGGTGTATTACATATGCCCCCTCTCCAAATGGCAGGAATACGGCAAACGCTTGCCGGCCTGATCTATATTATCTACTTTATCAGTAAAGGTGCAAAATGGCCGAAGGGAAGAGAGTGGTACATTATCGGTGTACTCAGTTTTCTCAATATTTTATGCAGTAACGGATTAACCACCTGGGGTGTAAAATATATTTCTGCGGGATTGGGTGCTATCATCGCCGCCACTTTTCCATTATGGATGGTGATCATCGGGTTGTTTTCTTCGAAGGAAAGAATTCCTATTAATGCCTTAAAAGGTTTCCTGCTTGGCTTTGCCGGAATATGTGTAATATTTTATGAGCACTTACAGGATTTTCTCAATCCTGAATTTCTGTTTGGCGTATCTATTTCCTTAACAGCCGCATGGACATGGGCACTGGGTACTGTTTTCACGAAAAGAGAAGCCAGGGATTTTAATCCCTACTTCAGTATGGGACTGCAAATGTTTTTGGCAGGTATAGTATTGCTAGGTGCATCATACACAACCGGGCAGGCTATTTCTCTTACGAAAATTCCATGGCAGTCATGGACAGCCATAGGCTATCTGGTAATATTCGGATCGGTCATTGCTTTTATGGCTTACTTGTACGCCTTGCAGCGTCTTTCGATAGAGCAGATGTCTATTTATGCCTATATCAATCCAATCGTGGCGGTGCTCATAGGCACTTTACTATTTAACGAACATCTTACCGTATTTATCGCCGGCGGAGGAGCCATAACACTCTATGGTGTGTATATGATCAATACTGCCCTACGTAAAGTGCCCGGGGATGAAGACGTTCTGGTTTAGTTCTTCGCTGCCGTCATAATAGGCATCCCAATACACCATTTCTTTCATGAACATTTCAAACATGGTGTTCCATCCTTTGGTATGTTCATCCCGTCCCAGTAAATGGTTATGCCAGACTGAGATCATCATACCGTTTACTTTTTTGACTGCATCGTAATACCTGACCAATTCTTCGTAGGCCTGCTGGGGAGTATATTTTGATTTATAAAAACAGGTACTATCCATATAACAAAACGGATAAACAGTTAGTAGTGTAGTTTGTTCTCTTTCAAGATCGTACCATAAATAGGGTGAACTTACAGAGGCTCTGAAACCGTTTATATTTCCGTATCCCATCGAGAAATCTTTTTTGATACCCATACTAATCAAACGGCGGTAAGTTTCCGGAAGGGTGAATCTCAGAAAATGCTGCCTGCCGGCAATAATATCCTTATCCGTCACTACCTCTAACCATTCTATTTCTTCTTTTAATAACGAGATATCATCGCCGCTCTGCCATGAAGGATGGATCCCCACATTGTAATTAGCGCCATAATATTCTACAAGATCGCGAAACGGTTTTGCAGAAGTATTTACATTCTTATCATACATTCCCGTCTGACGGGCTACCAGGAAGAAATAATAAGGTTTCAGGCGGCAATATAAGTGCAAAGCATCGAGCCATTCAAAGCAATCAAAAGGATCTTTTTTAATTCTCAGTAATACCTGGATACGTTCAATCAATAATTTCCACTGACCCTGAAAAACAGAGCGAAGGGCGCCACCTATATTTCTTAAAAATCCTTTATGCAAATAAGAATAGGCAATATCAATATCATAAGTGATAATATTCGCAAACTGTTTTCCTTTGAAACGTATATCAGGGAATTTTACGCGAAGGGCATTTTTAAAATCGATAAGCCAGATATTAATTAACGGCAAATGCAGAAATCCTTCTCTAAAAGCAACAGCATTGGTATGATCATATCTTCCATAATGATCTTTTTTATGAGGCAGGTATTCTTCATACCTGCTTAACAGGTAAAATGCTGCCGCAAAAATATCAAAGTGAAGGTCGCCTCCGGTTTCAAAAAACACTTTATAGAAATTAATCTCAAAGCATTTAATCGTTTGGGGAGCGATCGTTTCTTCGAAGAGCAGGGATACGGGACATACCAGGAATTCCTCTTCATCAATTTCGTCGGGGGTATAATTAATTTTAGGACCGAGGTAATCCAGAAACTCTTGTTTGTTGGTGGTGATCCGGATAGGATCATCAAACAGTTCCTGCGAAAAAAACTGAACAATATATTGCAGTCGGGGGGGTATGGCTCTGGAATGCAATAAAACCATAGACAATAATACTACTTTATCGGTTTATTGGCTTCAGAACCTGGATTCTACTTGCTATATTTATAGTGGAGAGTTGATAGTGGACAGTGGATAGTGTAAGAATCATTCTTAGCTGTCAATTGTCAACTCTCCACCGTCCACTGATAAAACATGCTGATGAAAAAAATCTTACTAGCGATGTGTGTTGCCTGCAGCGCTGCAGCCTGGTCACAGGAAGGATATGAAATCACCGTTCAACTGAAACCTTATTCGAACCAGCAGATATACCTGGGTTACCATTATGGTAAGATAAAAGCGCTATACGACTCAGTGCAACTTGATGCCAATGCTACGGGAAAGTTTAAAGGAAAAGAAGCCTTACCCGGCGGCATCTACTTCATTGTATCGCCGGCAAAGCAAATTCTTTTTGAAATATTGATCGATAAAGACCAGCATTTTTCAGTAAGCGCCGATTCCTCAAAGCTGCCCGAAGGCATACAGTTTACCGAATCCCCTGAAAATAAACAATTTCAACACTATTCGAGCTTTGCAGGAAAACAGGGAAAAGAAATAGCCGACAATAATAAAAAGCTGACGCAGACAAAAACAGCAAAGGATTCGGACGCACTTATAGAAAGAAACCGAAAACTGAGCGCCACGCTCACCCATTACCGCGACAGCATCATTAAAAACTATCCCGAATCATTTCTTACCTCATTGTTCCTGGCTATGCAGGAACCCAAAATTCCCCCTGTGGCTGAGCATCCCGGCGGCAAATACGATTCCAACTTTGTATATGAATATTATAAAGAACATTATTGGGATGATGTTTCTTTTACCGACAACAGGCTGGTAAGAACCCCTTTTTTTGAACCCCGACTGGAAAAATATTACCAGGACCTGGTTTCACCCAGTCCCGATTCTTTAAAAAAGGAAATAGACTGGATGCTGCTATATTCACGCTCCGCCGATGAGATGTATAAATATCTGATGATCCACTTTGTACAGAAATATATTAATCCGCAGATTATGGGACAGGATGCAGTTTTTGTGCATCTCTTTGAAAAATATATTAATACCGGTAAAGCAGAATTCTTTTCCAAAGAATATAAAGATTTTGCCACGCGACGCGCATATAGCCTCATGGCTAACCTGATAGGCAATCACGCCGCGGAACTTAATATGGTGGACACTGCTGAAAAAGCGACCCCGCTTTACCGGGTAAAATCCGATTTTACAGTTATCTGCTTCTGGGATCCTACCTGTTCACATTGCAAAGAGATTGTTCCCAAAGTAGATTCAATATATCATGCCAAATGGAAGAATGAAGGTGTTTCCCTGTATGGTGTAAAAACCGATGGCTCGAAAGAAGAATGGACAAAATTCATTAAGGAAAATAATTTAAAAGGATGGCATCATGTGTACCAGTTACCAGGTGAGCAGGAAAAAGAAGTTAAGGAATCGAGAGCAGGATACAAACAGTTATATGATGTTTATCAAACACCTTTATTATACCTATTGGATAAGGATAAAAGAATTATCGCTAAAAAACTAACATATCTACAAATCGATGAAGTTATCAATGCAAAACTTAAATCGGGTAAATAGTTTATTATTATTATTACTCTTTTGCTTTAGTGTTGAGGTTTCTGCCCAAACCTTATTCTCCTACGGAAAAAACAAAGTAAGCAAAGAAGAATTTCTTGATGCCTATCATAAAAACAATATGGACACTTCCGGCAAAAAGATTTCTTATGAAGATTATCTCGATCTGTATATTAAATTCAAGCTCAAAGTGCAATCATCTCTTGATGATAAGTTAGACACCACAGCCGAACAGATCAATGAGATGAGAGCCTTCCATGCCCAACTGGCTAGTAGCTATATGCGTGAAGATGCCAGTATAAAAATCCTGACAGAAGAAGCTATTGAAAGAAGTAAAAAAGATTTACGCATAGCCGTCGACGATAAGGAGATTGGATGGATCACTGCTTTCTCACTCTCTTACGCCATAGAAAATATTGCCTATTCTACGCCCGTTGGAAAAACATCCGACACTTTCACTACTTCGTCAGGTACACACAAACTCAAAGTACTGGAAGAGAGAAAAAACATAGGTGAAATAAGAGTGGCGCAGATATTACTCGGCTTTAAACCTAACACCACAGAAAAAGAAAAACAGGAAGTTGCCTTACTGGCCGATTCTGTTTATAAGGCTTTACAAGAAGGAGCCGACTTTGCTTCTTTAGTAGAAAAATATAGCACTGATATGATCACGTTCCGTACCAAAGGTGAAATACCAGCTTTTGGTCCGGGTAAATATGAACCTGTTTTTGAAAAAGAAGCATTTGCCTTATCACGGGACGGCGACATATCACGTCCCTTTAAAACGGCCTTCGGATACCATATCCTTAAAAGAGTTGAGCATATTCCCTCGAAAGATAGCCTGGCCATCAACCAACGGGTATTAAGCAGTGACCGCATGGAGGTTGCGCAAAAAGTCTTTGTGACGAGAGTGCGTAGTATTATAGCTAAGGACGCTGCTCCGGAAAACCTGGCAAACGATAGCGCTGTTCTCAGTTATTACCGCGATCACCTGGAAAAATACAATCCTGAATTTGCCAGTCAGCTTAAAGAATTTAAAGAAGGCAACTTACTGTTTACCGTTATGCAGAAAAAAGTTTGGGACAAGGCTGTCGACGATTCCGTATCGCTGATGAATTATTATAACGCGCATAAAACTACCTATCAATGGGAAACCAGCGCCGATGCTGTATTAATAACCTTTCTTAACTCCGTTAGCGATGATCAGCTCAAAAAGGAAGTAAAAGATAATATTAAGCATTGGAGACGCTGGGCCGATGAAAATGAGGGAAATATTCTTGCCGACTCAGGTCGGTTCGAACTCTCACAGCTTCCCGTAGCTATTGCAGCAGATGCTCCACTGGAATCTGTTGCCAATCCCGTATACAACGAACAGGAAGGCAGTAAAACCACAGTCTATATTATTCGTACTTATAAGAGTGGGGAAGCCAAAGAATTCGAAGATGCCAAAGGCGCAGTGATCAACGATTACCAACAACTACTCGAAGAAGAGTGGATCGCTAATCTCAAAAAACAATACCCTGTTAAGGTCAGGAAAAAAGTGTTGAAGAAGCTGAAATGATCAAAATACGTTCTTCACTACATTACATATAACATGGGGCTTGCCTAATGTATAATAATGCAGTGCAGGAACACCAGCCTTCTTTAACTCCTTGGATTGGTTAAGGAGCCATTCAGCGCCTACTTTTTCTACATCTGCATCTGATTTACATTTCATTATCTCTGAACTCAGATCATTGGGAATGTCTACAAAGAAGGTTCTTGCTACTACAGAAAGTTGTTTTTTATTGGTAATAGGCTTTAATCCCGGAATAATAGGTACGTCTATGCCTTTTGCACGACATTTCTTTACAAATTCAAAGAACTTGTTATTATCGAAGAACATCTGGGTCACGATATAATCCGCGCCGGCATCTACTTTAGCTTTCAGGTTGTTGAGGTCAGTATCCATATTCGGAGCCTCAAAATGTTTTTCGGGGTATCCCGCCACACCGATGCAGAAATTGGTACGAAACCCATCTCTGATATCTTCTTCCAGGTAGATACCGCTATTGAGGTTCACTACCTGTTTTAAAAGGTCAATAGCGTAGCGGTTACCGTCGGGCTCCGGTTCAAAAACAGTTTCATTTTTTGCTGCGTCGCCTCTGAGAACCAATACATTATCTACTCCTATGAAATTCAGATCGATCAGCGCATCCTCCGTTTCCCGCTTGTTAAAACCACCACAAATAAGATGTGGTACGGCATCTACATGATAATAGTTCATAATAGCAGCGCAGATTCCTACAGTACCCGGACGTTTTCTCACTTCCACTTTATCGAAAGTACCATCTGCTTTCTTTTTAAATACATGCTCGCTCCTGTGGTAAGTAACATTAATAAAAGATGGCTTAAACTCCATCAGTGGATCGAGGTGTTCATATATCGAATTGATGGTCCTGCCCTTTAAAGGAGGCAGGATCTCAAATGAAATTAAAGTGTCTTTCGCCTGCTTGATATGATCAATAACCTTCATTAATAGTCGTTAATGTTTTACAGCGTGCAAACATAGGACAGGTTTTTTGTATTTGTTACGGTATTTTTGCGGGAAAGCTTGCATTTTGGGCAGTGAAATTTATACGAACCAGTTGATAAAGTCTTACCGTAACCGCACAGTAGTGAACCAGGTATCGGTGAACGTAAAGCAGGGAGAAATTGTCGGATTGCTTGGCCCTAATGGAGCAGGCAAGACCACTACCTTCTATATGGTAGTAGGTCTCATTAAACCCGATCAGGGAAAAGTATTTCTTGATGATAATGAGATTACCCGTTTCCCCATGTATAAAAGGGCGCAGTTAGGTATTGGCTATTTGCCGCAGGAAGCGTCTGTGTTCCGCAAGCTGAGCGTGGAAGACAATATCATGGCCGTACTGGAAATGACCAAACTCACCAAAGGTGAACAGAAAAAAAAACTGGAGTCGCTGTTGGACGAATTCCGTTTGCACCATGTGAGAAAGAATAACGGCGATTCATTAAGTGGCGGGGAGCGCCGAAGAACAGAAATAGCAAGAGCATTGGCTGTTGACCCGAAGTTTATCTTACTTGATGAACCTTTTGCCGGTGTTGACCCTATTGCGGTGGAAGATATACAGGCTGTTGTTGCACGGCTGAAATATCGCAATATTGGTATTCTTATTACCGACCATAATGTAAATGAAACGCTCTCTATTTGTGACAGGGCGTACCTGCTTATTGAAGGAAAGATTTTCAAGCATGGCACTGCTGAGGAATTGGCGGAAAATGAACAGGTAAGAAGACTATACCTGGGAAGGAATTTTGAATTAAAAAGAAAAGACTACCTGCACGAGGAGGCGGCAAGGGAACAACTGTGAAAATATTATCTCCTGCCATATCTGGCCTTGCGCGAATGCGTTCCTGGCGCATCGAAGGATGGAAAACCCACCCCGAAAATTCCCAGCGGGAAGTGTTACAGGATCTCGTTACCTCTGCACAATACACAGAGTTTGGAAGAAAATATGGTTTCTCGAAGCTGTTTAATGTAAAATCATTTAAAAAAGCTGTTCCAATCCATGAGTACGAGGATATCAAGCCTTATATTCTCCGTCTGATGGAAGGCGAAGAAAATATCTTATGGAATACACCTGTTTCGTGGTTTGCAAAAAGTAGCGGCACTACCAGCGATAAAAGTAAATTCATCCCGGTAACAGAAGAAAGTTTACAAGACTGTCACTTTAAGGCAGCGAAAGATGTGCTTACACTCTATTATACTTTTAATCCCGATTCAGATCTTTTAACAGGCAAAGGCCTGGTAATTGGGGGCAGTCACACCATTCACCAGATTAATGACGAAGTGCATTATGGCGATCTCAGCGCTGTGCTGCTGCAAAACACTCCATTTTATGGTACATGGTTAAAAACCCCTGAGTTGAGTATTGCATTAATGGAGGAATGGGAAGAAAAAATAGAAAGGCTTGCGCAAAGCACCATCAGGGAAAATATTACTTCCATTTCGGGTGTTCCTACCTGGACACTCGTATTATTTAAGAAGATACTTGAGCTTACCGGCAAACAGACCATGCAGGAAGTTTGGCCCAACCTGGAATTATATATGCACGGCGGCGTTTCATTTACCCCTTACCGTGAGCAATTCAGGAAACTAATAGGAAAGTCTGTCTATTACCAGGAAATGTATAACGCCAGTGAAGGGTTCTTTGCAGCGCAGGAAATACCGGGTGATGAAGGCATGCTGCTGTTTGTGGACCATGGTATATTCATGGAGTTTATGCCCGTAAGTGAATATGGAAAAGATAATCCTGAAACTATCGGGTTAAGAGAAGTTGAACTTGGCCAGCACTATGCCCCCGTTATCAGTACAAATGGTGGGTTATGGAGATATCTGGTGGGTGATACTATTCAATTCACCTCTTTAAATCCATATAAAATAATTGTTAGCGGACGCTTAAAACATTACATCAATGCGTTTGGGGAAGAAGTGATTGTCGACAATTCTGACCGTGCCATTTTTACCGCCTCACAAAAATGTGATGCTGTTGTAAATGATTATACTGCAGCCCCGCTGTATTTTGGTGATGATAACAATGGAACCCACGAATGGCTGATAGAGTTCGAGAAAGAGCCCGCTGATATAAAGCATTTTAGTTTTGAACTTGACAAAGCGCTGCAGGAAATCAATAGTGATTATGAAGCAAAGCGTTACAAGAATATCGCTTTGCAGATGCCAGTAGTACATGCCCTTAAAAAAGGAACATTTAATAGCTGGCTTAAGAGTCGCGGAAAACTCGGAGGACAGCACAAAGTTCCGCGTCTATGCAACGAAAGAACCTATATAGAAGATATATTGCAATTTTCTATTTAACTTTTAGCCTTATTAAAACAGATCACAGTATTATACGGGATTTTCATTAAAACAAATATCTACTAATGAAATTACTTGAAAACAAAGTTGCTATTATTACCGGAGCAGCAAGAGGAATCGGAGAAGCTATCGCAGAAAAACTAGCAGCGCATGGCGCCAATATAGCTTTCACATTTGTTAGCGATAGCAGCGCTGAGAAAGCCGCTGTTCTTGAACAAAAACTACAGTCTCTCGGTGTAAAAGCAAAAGCTTATAAAAGCAATGCCGGAATATATGCCGAGAGCGAATCGTTCGTAAATGATGTGTTAAAAGAATTCGGGAATATTGATGTTTGCGTAAACAATGCAGGCATATCAAAAGATAATTTATTATTAAGAATGACTGAGCAGCAGTGGGACGATGTTATGGCTGTTAACCTGAAATCCGTTTTCAATATGACCAAACAGGTTATCAGGCCAATGATGAAATCACGTAAAGGCTCTATCATCAATATGAGCTCTATCATCGGTGTAAGAGGAAATGCAGGTCAGTCGAGTTACGCCGCCAGCAAAGCCGGCATAATAGGTTTTACTAAATCAATGGCGCATGAACTGGGCAGCAGAAATATCCGCTGCAATGCTATTGCTCCCGGATTTATTGAAACGGATATGACTCATTATCTGCAAGAAGGAGATGCAGCAAAAGCATTTTTGGATAAGATCCCACTTGGACGTTTTGGTAGCGCCGAAGAGATAGCGAATACCACTTTATTTCTCGCATCAGACTGGAGCAGTTATATTACCGGGCAGGTCCTCAGCGCCTGCGGAGGATTAAATATCTAATCTAGTGGACAGTTGACAATGGAGAGTGGAGAGTAGAAAGTTTATAGGTGACAGTGGATAGTGTAAGAATCATTCTCAACTCTCAATTCTCCACTGAATGGAATGATCAGGTATTTTTCTTCTTTTGCAAAGAATCTATCGCCTGTTGAGTGTATTCGCCTAATGCAAGTCTCCCGCTAATAGCTGCACGTTCAGGAAGCAGTTGATCCCAATGCTCTGTTTCTTTCCATAATATTTTTTTCAGCTCCGCCATAGCTTCGGGATTATTACGCGACAAGGCATCTGCCAGTCTGTTAACTGCTTCATCAAGCGCTTCCACACTGGTATGCATTTCTGAATACAGTCCTTTACGCAGGCCCCATTCAGCGCTGCGCCAATGTGTTGAATCTATCGACAGCGAGCCGAAAGCAGCAGTCCCGATTTTTCTTTCTACAGCAGGAGCAATAACAAAGGGGCCGAAACCTAATGATAATTCACTGAGTTTTACTTCGGCCTGGTCCGATGCAATAGCATAATCAACCGCAGCAGCAATACCAACACCTCCTCCTACACACTTGCCATGAATTCTTCCTATAATTAATTTCGGACACTTTCTCATAGCATTAATAACATGAGCAAAGCCACTGAAAAATTCTTTACCGTTTTCGGGATTGTGAATAGCTGTTAACTCACTAAATGCTGCTCCCGCACAAAAAGTTTTTCCTTCTGATCTTAAAACAATAACGTGAGTATTAAAATCCTCACCCGCTTTATGAATTTCCTGTGCCAATCCATGAAGAATTGACGCCGGCAATGAATTACTTAAAGGATGGTGAAAAGTGATAGTAGTTATTTGTGCATGTGTTTCCGATTGAACGTATCCTTCTCTGTTCATAATGTATGTAGGGTTTAGCTGATAATTTTTTGCGTTAATATTTAATTTTTTCGGCGCACCATTGTTAAAATGACTCCTGTTGCGACTATTTCTTCTTCCTGGTCTTTCACCGTAACCAGCCATTTAACAATGCCTTTGGGAATATCATTTTCATCTTTCTGATCCTGTATTATTTTCTCTCTGCACGTTAACTGTACTCCAATTGTTGTGCCTGCATATACAGGCTTTAAAAAACGAAACTCTTCTATGCCATAATTTAACAGAACGGGACCTTTTTTCCCATCGACAAATAATCCGGCTGCAGCGCTTAATACAAAATATCCATGCGCCACAGGCTTTTCAAAAATTGTTCCTTCCAGTGATGTATGATCAACATGAGCATAAAAATGATCCCAGCTAACATTAGCAAAGTTGACAATATCAGCTTCTGTTATCGTTCTTTTTTGCGTAATTAAGGTATCTCCTATTTTTAATTCCTCATAATATTTTCTGAAAGGATGTTTATCATCTTCGTATGTTGATGCATTATATTGGTAAATATCCGTTACGGCTGTAATACTCGACGGAGATCCTTGTACAGCCACTCTTTGCATATAATGCTTTACTCCGCGAATACCACCCATTTCCTCACCGCCTCCTGCGCGTCCGGGTCCGCCATGCACCAGTGAAGGTAATGGCGAACCATGACCAGTACTTTCTCTTGCACATTCATTATTAAGGATAAGAATTCTGCCATGATGTGTAGCTGCACCATATACAAAAGTTCTGGTAATACTGCTGCTTGCTGTTACAATAGAACAAACCAGCGAACCCTTTCCTTTATTGGCTAATATAATCGCATCATCGGTATGTTGATAGGGCATGATCGTGCTAATCGGACCAAAAGCTTCAACATTATGAGGTTCTTCAGCAGAGAATGGCTGATCATTTTTTAATAAAAGCGGACCCATAAATGCCCCCTTATGCTGATCTGCATCCACCACTTCCACACTATCCAGTGAACCGTATATAATTTGGGAAGAGGCTAATAATTTATGTACCTGGCTTCTTACTTCTTCCCGCTGCGCGAGACCGGCAAGCGCACCCATTCTTACTTTTTCATTTTCGGGATTACCTATTAATACCTGGTCGAGGGATTGGCTAATAGCTTTCCAGATATCTTCTATTTTATTTTCAGGCACGAATATTCTTCTTACAGCAGTACATTTCTGTCCAGCTTTTACCGTCATTTCTTTTCTCACCTCTTTCAAAAAGATATCCCATTCAGGCATACCGGGCTCAACATCTTCACCAAGTACAATACAATTAAGAGAATCTGCCTCAAGATTAAAAGGAACATTATTATTGATGATAGCCGGATGTGATTTGAGTTTACTTCCTGTTGAAGCAGAACCTGTAAAAGTAACCACATCCTGCGCCTGAACATGATCGAGAATATCTCCCGCCGAACCACATAATAGTTGCAGCGATCCTTCCGGCAAAATACCTGAAGCAATAATTTCACGCACTACCGCCTCCGTTAGAAAAGAAGTCACTGTTGCAGGCTTTACCACAGCAGGAACACCAGCCAGCAGGTTAACAGCAATTTTTTCCAGCATTCCCCAAACCGGAAAATTGTAAGCATTGATATGAATAGCCACCCCTTCTTTGGGAACGAGTATATGCTGACCAATAAAACTGCCGGTTTTACTCAATCCCACTGCTTCACCATCGACACCGAAAGGAGCATCATTAAACTTTCGGCGTAGGGACGCATAGGAAAAAAGGTTGCCGATTCCTCCTTCAATATCTATCCAGCTATCCGCTTTGGTCGCTCCCGTTTTATAGCTTAATGAATAAAATTGCGGTAAATGTTTTTGCAGGTGAAACGCCAGCGCCTTTAACATCCTTCCTCTTTCGTGAAAACTAAGTTTTCTGAGAGCGGGGTTCCCCGTTTTTCGCGCATAATTCAAAACAGCAGCAAAATCAATTCCTTTTGTTGAAGCATGGGCAATGGTTTCTCCGTTAACAGCATTGTAAAGTGCCTGTCCTTCACCATCTCCCGAAACCCATCTTCCGGTAATGTAATTTTCAAGTTTAGGCATGGTAAGCATTGTTAGCGAACGAAAATACTGGAAATGATGTTAATGCAAAGTGTAATATATATTTGTAAAAAAATATACTAATGAAAAAACTGGTTTACGCTACAGTATTTTTCCTTGCCGTGAGCTGTGGAGATTCCGGGTCTTCTGAAAGAACTGACGGATTCTCAAAAAAATCTACAGCTCCGGAAGATGTACTCTTTGATGAAGTAATGCATGGTCACGATACGGCAATGGCCAAAATGGGCCGGATCGCCAGGTATAGAAAAGAAGTAGAAGAAAAACTTGATTCATTGAGTAAAATACCCGGCAACGCTAAAGCGACCCTCGAAAATTCACTTCGTGAATTGGGCGCCGAGTTAAAAAATGCCGAAGACGGTATGAATAAATGGATGGATGAGTTCGATCTGGACTCCGCCCAGGACAATATCAGCAAACGCATTGAATATCTAACTTCCGAAAAGCTGAAAGTGAACGAAGTAAAAGATAACATCTTTAACTCGCTGAGTAAGGCCGATTCATTGCTGAAACGCTAACAACATCTCCATAACAGCACGAACACCTATAATAGCTTGTTATAGGTATTCGTGTTATATATTTTTTCAGGAATTTTACTGACTGGTCTCAGACAACCAGCCTCGCTTCAATCTCATCGGTTAAGGCGTTGAAGATGGCATTAATATCGCCTACTCCCTTAACACGTACCACTTTATCAAATTTGCCATAATACTCAGCTACCGGCGCAGTTTTAGTTTCATATTCCACTATCCTGGCTTTGATGACTTCTTCATTAACATCATCACTTCTGCCCGAAGTTTTGCCCCGGTTGAGCAGTCTGGCTATCAGTTCTTCTTCGTCCACTTCTAGTGCAAGCACCACATTTATTTCAGCATTATTTTCTGACAGCAGTTCATCCAGCGCTTCAGCCTGGGCCACAGTACGGGGAAACCCGTCAAATAAAAAACCTTTTGCCGCAGGATTTTGCGTAAGCGCCGACCTGATCATGCCGATCACCACCGAGTCAGGAACCAGTTGCCCATTATCCATATATTGCTTAGCCTCAAGCCCTAAGCGGGTCTTATTCGCAATTTCTTCCCTTAACAAATTACCTGTGGCCAAGTGGATGAGCCCGTACTTTTCGATAAGCTTTTCTGATTGCGTACCTTTTCCACTGCCCGGAGGGCCAAACAAAATAATATTAAACATGCTTTCCGCTTTGGTGAAAAATACCTTAACCAAGTCTGGCTTTCGGGGCGTAAAGATAAATCACCATTGTTAAAAATCCTTTAACAAAATAGTAGGGTCGTTAGAAAACTCATCGATTCATTCACGCTATAACTATCGTAAATTTGAAAACAACCAGTTTAATATGAATAAAACAGTAAACATAACAGCCCTGTTAATACTGGTCGCTTTTTTGCAACAGTGTACTTATTCGCAAACCTCAAAGCCAAAAATTCAAGATATGAATAATACCGAAAAAAAACAGGGCAATCCTGTGTATTCCCGCACCGACAAGGAAGAAGTAAAGCTGAATGAAGAGGAATGGAAAAAGATCCTACCCGGCGATATTTATTATATAGCTCGCCAAAAAGGCACGGAACGTCCATGGAGCAGTAAATATGAAAAATTCGATGAGATCGGCACTTATTACTGCGCCGCCTGCGGAAATGCTCTTTTTCAAAGTGATACCAAATTCGAAAGTGGCTGCGGATGGCCGAGCTTCTATCAACCTATTACCAAAGGAAGCGTGATTTATGAGGCTGACAACAGTCATGGTATGAAACGTACAGAAGTGATGTGTGGCCGCTGCAAAGCACATCTTGGACATGTATTTGAGGATGGTCCACCCCCAACAGGTTTAAGATATTGCATCAACGGTGTGGTGCTTGATTTCGAAAAGGCAAAGGAGGCTGAAAATGCCTGGCAGCAGAAAAAATAACATCGGCGCTACGTTGCAAGGCTTTCCCTAATTTCGCCGCGTGCGAAAAAAGAAAAATATCGTTCTGGAAAATATTCTGGTCGAAGATTATGCGGCCGAAGGCCGGTCGCTGGCCAGGGTAGAGGGAAAAGTAATATTCATTGAAGATGCTGTTCCGGGTGATAAGGTAGATGTCAGACTGAAAAAAAACAAAAAAGACTGGGCCGAGGGCTGGCCGGTAAAATATCATCATTATTCGGCGGACAGGGTTGAGCCGTTCTGTGAGCATTTTGGTGTTTGCGGCGGTTGTCAATGGCAGATGCTTCCTTATGAAAAGCAGTTGTTATACAAGCAAAAGCAGGTGTCGGATAACCTGTCGCGCATAGGAAAAGTCTCTCTTCCGCCATTCGAACCTATCGCCGGAGCCTATCCGCATACGCATTACAGAAATAAGATTGAATATACATTCAGCAATAAAAGGTACTTGCTGCCCACTGAGTTGCACGATGAAAACATCACTTCTCAATCTAATGTGGCAGGCTTCCACGCCAAGGGATTATTTGATAAGGTAGTAGATATAAATACCTGCCATCTTCAGGCAGAGCCCACCAATGCCATCCGTTTGGCCATTAAGAATTTTGCCCTCGCGAATGGTTATAGCTTTTACGATATCCGTCAGCATAGCGGCTTCCTGCGTACGGTATTATTAAGGATATGCCGTACAGGTGAAGTGATGGTAAATATTGTTTTTGGTGAGGAAGATGAGAAAAAACAACATGCCCTGCTGGATCATATTCTGGCTAGGTTTCCTTCTATCACCACTCTGCTCTATACTATCAACCGGAAAAAAAATGATAGTCTGTTTGATCTGGAACCTATCGTTTATCACGGTAAAGGTTATGTTATTGAAGAACTGGAAAACTATCGTTTTAAAATAGGTCCGAAATCTTTTTTTCAAACTAATACCTATCAGGCCGAGAACCTGTATGCGATTACAAGAGAATATGCCGGCTTAACAGGTAATGAAGTGGTGTATGATCTGTATTGCGGAACAGGGAGTATTGGCATATTCCTAAGCGCAAAGGCCAAAAAGATCATTGGCGTTGAACTTATTGCCGAAGCTATAGAAGATGCCAGAGAGAATGCTTCTTTAAATAATGTATCTCATGCCGAATTTTTTGCAGGCGATGTAGCCAGTATATGCACAGAAGAGTTTTTCCGGCAGCATGGCAAGCCAGATGTTATCATTACCGATCCCCCACGTGCAGGCATGAGCGAGACGCTGGTGAAGCAGATCCTTAATATGCGTGCTCCGTTGGTTGTTTATGTAAGCTGTAATCCCTCTACTCAGGCTCGCGACCTTAGTCTGCTTGACGAACAGTATACAGTAACCAGGGTACGTCCCGTTGATATGTTCCCCCATACCCATCACATTGAAAACGTGGTGCAGTTGAAATTAAAACAAGGTTAAATTTTTACTGTTTTATGCCGGATCTCACAACAATATTCAGCCGGTCTTTATGGCGGACGATCATTCTGTATCTTTGCGGCTTAAATTTTCAGGATGTCGAATTATAGAATGGGTAATTTTCAAACTATTCCACCGGTAGTAAAAAACCTGCTGATCATTAATGCGCTGGCATTTTTTGCTACACAGATTTTTGGGAAACAAGAGGTATTCAATTATTTCGCTCTTCACGACATCCGGTCAGAGTTTTTCAAGCCTCACCAGTTGGTGACGCATTTATTTCTGCATGGAGGCTTCACACATATCCTGTTCAATATGCTGGCTGTATGGATGTTCGGCAGTGTGCTCGAAAATTTATGGGGACCCAAGCGTTTTCTGACATTTTATGTATTGTGCGGCTTGGGCGCTGCTATTCTGCATCTTGGAGTGTTATATATGGAATTGACTAATGTGGTGGATATTTTTAACAGTTTGCCATATTCAGAACAGCAAAGCCTTAGGTATGATCCCAACTTTAAGCTCAACGTACCAACAGTCGGTGCTTCTGGCGCAGTATTTGGTTGTCTGGCTGCTTTCGGTTACCTGTTCCCGAATACCATGATCTATGTATATTTTTTCCTTCCCATCAAAGCTAAATGGTTCGTGATTATCTATGCTGCGCTGGAACTTTGGTTGGGTGTAAGGAACTCTGCGGGCGACAATGTGGCACATTGGGCCCACCTGGGAGGAGCATTGGTAGGATTTTTACTGGTTCTTTACTGGAACAAGAACAACCGAAGGAATTTTTATTAAAATCGTTACGTAATTTCATAAAAAAAATCTGTGCTGCGCGAGGACCGTTACAGGAAAAAGATGATTTTGGGGCAGGATGGTAATACCCTGGTAATGATGATGGCCATTCTGGCCCTCGTTTTCTGTATTTTCAAATTTGTTTACGTTACCTGGTTCTTTGCCGGTCTGGCCAAACCCAGCTATTATAGCAGTGTATTTAACTGGTTTATCCTTCCTTCAGATATTCATGTAATACTGGAGAGACCATGGACCATTTTCACTTATATGTTCATGCACGATGGGGTTTTCCATCTGCTGGGAAACATACTCTGGTTATGGGCTTTTGGTTTTATCCTCCAGGATCTTGCCGGTAACGATAAGATCGTCCCACTGTTCCTGTATGGCGGATTTGCCGGAGCATTCCTATACGTACTCAGCTACAACATCCTTCCTGTGCTTTCGCCTTATATGAAAAGCAGCACGCTCGAAGGTGCATCAGCAGGTGTAATGGCCATCGCTATTGCCACTACTACTATTGCTCCTAATTACAGGATATTTCCCATGCTGAACGGGGGGATTCCTTTATGGGTAATCACTATCATTTTTGTGGTCATCGATCTGGCTCTTATTCCGGAATCCAATGCAGGCGGACATATAGCACATATCGGAGGAGCCATTATAGGTTTCATCTTTGTTCTTCAGCTGAAGAAAGGCAACGATTGGAGCATTGGGATGAACAGGTTCTTTTCATGGATAGCCAATCTTTTTAATCCTGATAAGAAAGAATGGAAGAAAACAGCCAAAAAGGAACTGCATTACAGCTCCAAAGGAACGGTCCCCTATAAAAAAGTGACAAATATTACACAAAAGAAGATTGACGAGATACTGGATAAAATCAATCAGCATGGCTATAATTTTCTTTCCGATGAAGAAAAAGAAATACTTAAACGGGCATCGGAAGATGAACAGTTGTAATTTTAAAACATGGCTTCTGTTTTTCGTAAAATCAGCAGACGGTTATTTGTTATTCTCTATTTAACTACGGCATTCCTGTTTTTGCTGGCCTGTTGCAATGCCTTTCTTAATCCAAAACACTGGTGGTTTATTTCTTTGTTAGGTTTGGGGTTTCCCTTCCTGCTCATCATGGTTATCGTTTTTGGTATTTTATGCCTGGTTTTTCGCTCAAAATGGGGATGGGTCTCACTGGCCTGCCTGGTACTGGGCTACACCAATATCAGGGCTCTTATCGCTTTTAACTTCGGAAAAGAGTTCACCCGGACCAAAGCAGATAATACGCTTCGTGTTATTACCTGGAACGTTACCTGGTTTGATGAACAGACGAAGGCGGATAAATCAAGAAAAAGCTATAGGGATGATATAATGACCTATTTAAAAGAGCAGGACGCTGATGTGCTCTGCTTCCAGGAATATCTTGAGCCTAATAGTGCCAAGATACCCTATAACAATCGCGAGCATTTGGCGAAAATGGGATATCCCTATGCCATGACGGTAAGCGATTATATAGGATGGAAAAACCAGCTTCACTCCGGAGTAGCTATTTTCTCTAAATATCCTATTGTGGACAGTGGCCGCTTCATTTATCCCGGCCCTAAAAACTTCAAGGCTGCCGAGAGCCTTATTTACACCGATATCGATTTCAACGGTCAAACGATAAGGGTTTATACCACCCATCTTCAATCTGTTCTCTTCCAGCCCACAGATTACGATAACCTGAAAAAAATCAAAACTGCATCCGACAGTATGTACACAGCCGGATTATCAATCGTCAATAAGCTGGGAATGGGATATATGTTCAGGGGACAGCAGGCCAAAATTGTTCGCAAGCAGGTAGATGCCAGTCCCTATCCACATATATTATGCGGTGATTTTAACGATGTACCGAACTCCTATACATATTTCCATATCAAAGGAAACCGCCAGGATGCGTTCCGTGTCGCTGGTACAGGTATTGGCCGTACTTTTAGTCATATTGCTCCTACCCTGAGAATAGATTATCTTATGGCCGATAAAAGGTTTGAGATAAAACAATATTACAGGGATGTTCTACCCTATTCGGATCATTATCCGGTAATTGTAGATCTGACTTTGAAGGATAAAACAAATTGATCATATTTTTGCACCCCATGTCACTTAAGGTTCATAATTCATATACGAGACAGAAAGAGGTATTCGAGCCAATAACGCCCGGCCATGTAGGTGTGTATGTATGTGGACCAACTGTAAGTGGCGAGAGCCATCTTGGTCATGCCAGGCCATATGTTACTTTCGATATTATCTATCGTTATCTCACTTACCTGGGGTATAAAGTAAGGTATGTAAGAAATATTACCGATGCAGGTCATTTTGAAGAAGAGGGAAGAGAGGCTGAAGATAAAATATCAAACAAGGCAGTGCTGGAAAAGCTGGAACCCATGGAGTTGGTGCAGAAATATACCAATCTGTTTCACTGGGCCATGAAAAAGCTTAATAATATTGAACCCAGCATAGAGCCTACTGCCACCGGGCATATTGTTGAGCAGATTGATATGATCAAAAAGATCATGGAAGAAGGATATGCTTATGAAGTGAATGGTTCAGTATATTTTGATGTTGAAAAATATGCAGCTCATTATCCGTACGGAAAATTAAGCGGCAGAGTTATTGAAGATCTGTTAGAAACCACCCGTGCACTGGAAGGCCAGGACGAGAAAAGAAATAAGGCTGACTTTGCTTTGTGGAAAGCAGCTCCTCCTCAACATATCATGCGTTGGAATAGTCCCTGGGGACAGGGTTTTCCCGGCTGGCATATCGAATGTTCTGCGATGAGCACCAAGTACCTGGGTAAAGAGTTTGATATTCATGGAGGTGGTATGGATCTTCAGTTCCCTCATCATGAAAGTGAAATAGCACAAAGCACTATCTGCAACAAACATACGCCTGCCCGTTACTGGATACATAATAATATGATCACGGTAAACGGACGAAAAATGGGTAAGAGCTATAACAACCAGATCAAGCTTACTGAAATGTTTACGGGAGATCATCCTTTACTGGAGCAGGGTTATAGTCCAATGACCATCAGGTTTTTTATTCTGCAAACACATTATAGAAGTACGCTTGATTTTGGTAATGCTGCATTACAGGCTGCAGAGAAGGGATTGAAAAGACTATGGGATGCCTATGACAAATTGATGAAATTTTCCTTTTCTCCAGTAGCCAAGGGTACAAATGAAGATTTAGAAAAAACCATTGTCCGCCAGCTTACGGAACTCGATGAGTTTATGGACGATGATTTTAATACGGCAAAAGTACTGGCCAATCTATTTGAGATCGTTCCTACTATCAACTCCCTGCATGATAAACATCTTTCTTTTGATACTTTGAGCAGCGATACCGTCAAGATGATGAAAGATTATTTCTATAATTATATAGAAACAATACTTGGATTACATAATGATCATCACAGCGAAGATGGTAAGTTAAATGGTGTAATGAATCTGCTGATAGAACTGCGCAAAGAAGCTAGATCGAAAAAAGACTATGCCACTTCAGATAAGATCCGAAATCAACTCCAGGAGCTTGGTATTTCGTTAAAGGACGAAAAGGGCGGCAACATGAGTTATACCATCAATTAAAAAAAATGCATCCGCATATTGCTCATTTATCGCGCGACAAAAAACTGAAAAAGATTATTGATTCGCATGGAGAACTACTGTTGCGCAAAAAGAAAAACGTTGCCATTAGACTTTGTGCTTCTATCATGAGTCAGCAGCTTTCTGTAAAAGTTGCTTCAGTAATATTCAAAAGATTTTTGGAATTATATAATGGCAAAGAGCCAACTCCGCAGCAAATTGTTGACACTCCCGATATAACCCTTCGCAATATCGGATTATCTAATGCAAAGGTTCAGTATGTTAAGAATGTAGCACACTTTGCATTAGTCAACAGAATGGATCACAGGTATTTTTCCAGCCAATCAAACAATGACATCATAGCTTATCTCACTCCTATAAAAGGAGTAGGCCGATGGACGGTTGAAATGTTGCTCATGTTTACACTGGGAAGAGAAGATGTGTTTGCCACTGATGATCTCGGTATTCAGCAGGCAATGACAGGCATTTACAACATTAACTCCTCCAATAAAAAACAACTGATTGAAGAGATGAAAAAGATATCTCTTCGCTGGAGTCCTTATAGAAGTTATGCCTGTCTCTACCTGTGGCGCTGGAAAGATAATCCCCCGATTTAGGCTATGCCTAACCTCCGCTTATTTCACCAGCTTTAATTCCTTAATGATATGCTGCGCACCGCCTACTTTATCAATGCACCATAACACATATCTTACATCTACGCATATAGAGCGGTTAAATTCTTTATCGAAAGCAATCTTATGGCTCAACGCTTCATAGTTACCATCAAAAGCGAGTCCTATTAAATTACCGGAAGCATCAATTATAGGAGAACCTGAATTACCACCTGTAATATCATTATCGGTAATAAAACAAATAACGAGATCGTTGCGTTGTTTGTCGATATACTGACCAAAATCCTTTTTCTTTAATTCTTTCAACACATCGGGGTGAATATCAAATTCGTAATCACCGGCTATATATTTTTCGAATATTCCTTTTGAAGTAGTTACATAATCATATTTCACTGCGTCTTTTGGCTGGTAGCTTCTTACGCTTCCGAAACTTACTCTCATCGTCATCGTAGCATCGGGATACATTTTTTTCGCTTTAACTGTATCCATTTCCAAAATACCTCTCATGTACAAACGTCCGGCTTCATTATTTTTGATATTAAACTGCTGAAGCAACGGCGTGTATTTGGATGTGAAGTTTTTGATAAACGCGCTGGATACTGCAAAAGCCGGATCGTTTTGTAAAACAGTGCCGTCTGGTCTTTTTACAAAATTTTTCCAGCGAACACTATCCAATAAAAAAGTATTTGTGAAAATATTGTCAGTGTATTTATTATATGTTGATGATTGGGATAAATCACCAAAGCTTCCCTTCATACTTTCATAAAATCCTATTGGATGCTGATTTTTATCAATATTTGTATAGAACTTCTGCAGCATTGCCGCAACAACTTTTTTATCGGATGGAATATCTTCTGAACTGATAAATTTACTCCGGGCTGCATCAGCGGCTTCTACAGCTTTTTGTATATCAGTAGAACTACCGCTCTTTACAATGGCATTTTCGACCTGCAGAAGGCTACCCGCAAAAGCCAGCAATGGCGATCCCATAATACCCTCATTAATATATACCTGGTGTTTGGCATAAGGCCTCCATGCATCATAAGCTTTGGACAAGTCAGTAAATATATTTTCATATTCAGGTTTCCCTTTAGCCCATTTAATAAACTTTTCTTCCTGTATTACTTTCTGATCGTAAACATTGTATTTAATCAACTGCTTTGATTCGCCATCAAAAAATTTCCAGTAGTTAGCGATAGAAGCTACGTCGGACGCCAGCTTTAATTTAACAGCAGGATCTTTTTTCATTTCTTCAAACATATACTTCAACCGGATATCACGAAGAGCCACAACGGAAGGATTAGTGATTTCTATTTTCTGCTTAACGCCATAAGAGGTTTCGTATCTGTTAGTGCTACCGGGATAGCCGTATATCATGGCATAATCTCCGTCCTTAACTCCTTTAATAGAAATAGGTAGAAAATGTTTTGGCTTTAAAGGAATATTTCCAGTGGAATATGCTGCGGGTTGCCCGTCTTTTGCAGCATACACTCTGAATACAGAAAAATCGCCGGTATGACGTGGCCATTCCCAGTTATCAGTGTCACCACCAAATTTTCCAACACTTTCAGGAGGTGTTCCCACAAGCCTGATATCCGTATAACGTTGATATACGAAAGCGAGAAACTGGTTGCCTTTAAATAAAGGACTTATACGCGTATTAATATTTTTAGCGGGATCAGAAAGAGATGCGTTAAGTGAAGCTATTACAGCAGAAGTTTTTTCGGCCCTCTCTGCACCTGTTAATCCTTTTAAGGAATCTTCAATCTGTCGGGTAACATCATCAATCCTTAAAAGGAATTCAACAAATAATCCCTGCGCAGGAATTTCTTCCTGTAAACTCTTAGCATAAAATCCATCTCGAAGATAATTTTTTTCCATTGAGCTGGCCGATGCAATAGCTCTGTAGCCACAATGGTGATTGGTAAAGATCAATCCCTGGTTACTAACAATTTCACCAGTACAAAATCCACCGAAAAGCACAATAGCATCTTTAATAGATGCTTTATTTGCGCTATAAAGTTGTTCTTTGGTAAGTTTGAGGCCGCGTTTCATCATATCTCCATATACCTGCTGGCCAAGCAGCATGGGAAGCCACATACCCTCATCAGCATAAGAACGAAATAGTGAAACAACTAAGGCAAGCGATAATAATAATTTCTTCATTATTAAATAATTTAAGAAAGACAAACCTACAGCAATTTTAGCAACTTTGTATTCATGTGCACGGGTCCTCATATCGGATTTACACTGATAAGAATAGTTGATTTTTTGAGAAATCAGTTCTCAGGATTGATTCTCATTCAGCGTTTTCCAAAGAAGATCTTTTAATTCAGTTAATCCGGTATTTATTGCAGAAGAAATAAATATATGTGGTATATCACGAGGAAGTTCTTTTTCTATAGCCAGTTTTAATTCATCATCGAGTAAATCACTTTTACTGATAGCTATGATAAATTGTTTATCAAGCAACTCTTCATTGTACTCCTGTAATTCGTTTACCAATACTTCAAATTCTTTATGATGATCCTTACTGTCGGCAGGAATTAAAAACAGTAATGCAGAATTTCTTTCGATATGCCGTAAGAATCTGTGACCCAACCCTCTTCCTTCAGCAGCTCCTTCAATAATTCCCGGAAGATCGGCAATGCAAAAACTTTTTCCTCCTCTGTATTCTACCATTCCAAGTTGAGGGGTAATGGTAGTAAAAGCATAATCTGCAATTTTAGGTTTGGCTGCTGTGATAGCAGATAATAATGTCGACTTGCCTGCATTGGGAAAACCTACGAGACCTACATCGGCAAGCACTTTCAATTCCATCAATTTCCATCCTTCAACACCAGGCTCACCAGGTTGTGCATGCTCTGGCGCCTGGTTAGTAGCTGTTGCAAATCTTGCATTTCCCAGTCCGCCTCTTCCTCCTTTCAGCAATATTATTTCTTGTCCATCTTCCAGGATTTCTGCTTCAAGTTTTCCAGTCTCTTCATCACGAACAATAGTACCTAATGGTACTTCAATAATAACATCTTTACCGCTTCTTCCGGTAGAATTATTTCCGCTGCCGGCTTCCCCGTTTTCGGCATGCACATTTTTAAAATATCGCAAATGCAATAACGTCCACAAGTTCTTATTTCCTCTTAATATAATATGCCCGCCTCTGCC
Source organism: uncultured Chitinophagaceae bacterium (assembly GCA_964606315.1). Taxonomy (GTDB): domain Bacteria; phylum Bacteroidota; class Bacteroidia; order Chitinophagales; family Chitinophagaceae; genus Flavitalea. The sequence continues at coordinate 61,036 of CAZSFY010000021.1, forward strand.
TCCATCTCCGCCATCGGGACCAGCCTGTGGGTTAAATTTTGTACGCAGAAAATGTTTGCTACCAGCTCCACCATGTCCGCTCCTGCAGAACACCCTTATATAATCTATAAAATTCGACTTCTCCATCTGGACTGCAAGTTAATTCATCGGATCATCTTTTACTCTTTTATCCTTCTTCCTTGTTTCGGGTAATATTCCAGGTTTTGTAATTGGATGATGGAGAAGCTCTGTCAGCAGGAACGTTTGACAATGGTTCACAAGGCCCAAAATCATTTTTCAATTCGGCGGGTAAAGACTGGTATAATAATGTTCCTTCTGTTTTCCAGGCTATCATTTCGTCGCTGACTTCTTTAATTTTTTTTCCTGGATTGCCTACAATCAAACTTCTTCTTTCAAATTGTTCATCGGCCTTAATAAAAGTGAGTGCACCTACTATACATTCCTCTCCAAGTATTGCATTATCCATAATTACGCTATTCATTCCTATCAGGCAATTCCTGCCAATAGTTGCTCCATGAATAACCGCTCCATGTCCTATATGCGCCTGTTGATGCAATACAACCGTTGTACCGGGAAACATATGAATGGTGCAATTTTCCTGCACATTGCAGCCATCTTCAATAATAATAGCGCCCCAGTCGCCGCGAATAGCAGCACCCGGACCAACATATACATGCTGACCAATAATTACATTACCTGTAACAGCAGCCTGCGGATGTATAAAAGAAGATGGATGAACAACAGGAATAAATTCTTTGTACCGGTAAATCATTTCAACAGCATACTTTAATTTTTATATCACTCACCTTTAAATACAGGTGGCCTCTTTTCTATAAATGCACCCACTCCTTCTCTAAAATCTTTTGAAGCGCCAGCAATAGTTTGCAATTCGCTTTCCACTTCGAGTTGTTGCTCAAGATCATTAGCGACTGATTTATTAAGAGCTTCCTTAGTAAGCCATAATGCCTTCGTAGGCATTGCAGCCAGACGCGAAACAATATTGATCGTTTCTTCAGTAAAGGATTGATCGGGAAAAACCTTATACACCAATCCCATCCTTTCAGCTTCTTCTGCACTTAATTTATCGGCCAGCATCATTAATGCAGCAGCTTTTTGCCAACCTATATAGCGCGGTAAAAAAAATGTACCACCACAATCGGGTATCAATCCGATTTTACTGAAAGCCTGGATAAAACTGGCCGACGCGGATGACAATACAATATCACAGCATAACGCAATATTAGCACCTGCACCAGCAGCCACTCCGTTAACGGCCGCTACTACTGGTTTTTTGAGTTGCCTGATTTTATGAATGATCGGATTTAATTGTTCTGATAATATTTTTTTTATTGATGTCTCCTTAGGATTTACACTTTCTGCAAGATCCTGTCCGGCACTAAAGGCTTTGCCGGCTCCTGTTAAATACACAGCGCGAATAGTATCACCAGTGCAACTATCCAACGCCTGTTGCAAGGCAAGAGACATTTCACGATTAAAAGCATTTGCTTTTTCGGGTCTGTTAAGGGTAACAAACGCTATGTTATCTTTTACCTCAAATAATACAAGAGACATTATTAATGACATTTAAAATGATCAAATGGTTCGTGACAATGATTGCAACGATATAAAGCCTTACAAGCTGTAGAGCCAAATTCGCTGATCAATGAAGTATCGGAAGAATTACACAATGGGCAGGCAACCAGTGCAGCATCAGCAAATAATTCTATCGTATCTCTTTTTGAATTATTGCCCGGCGGAGCAATGCCATAAGCTTTTAACTTTTGTTTTCCCTCTTCACTCATCCAGTCGGTTGTCCAGGCAGGCGACAATACTTTTTTTATGTGAAAATATTTATACCCATTCTTTATTAATTCAAATTGTATTTGCGTGGTAATGACGTCCATTGCGGGACAACCTGAATAGGTAGGCGTAATGGTAATTTCGACATGATTGTTCAACACAGTAATATCCCTGATAATACCCAGGTCAATCACGGAAAGAACCGGGACTTCCGGATCGGGAACCGATCTTAACAAATGCCATATTTTCTGCTCCGTATTCATAACATCATTACCATTCGGCATCAGGATAAGTTCTTTGCATGAATTGCATTTCGTCGAGAAGATTTTCCAGGCAAGGTGTATGTTTACCTTCTTTGCCTCCGTATATCATTTTTACATGCTGAGGTATAGGAATATCAGCGATTGTTAATACTTCTTTTATCCTGGATTGCCATTCCTCCTGTACTTCATCGATCAGTTCACCAGTATATGGCCATAATTCATTGATCGCATTAAGCATTCTTTGATGGCTTTCTGCTGTTCCCTGTCCCAAACGAATTACCCATTCGCTACTCCATCTTAAATGATAGGCTATTTCTTTCAGCGATTTTTCCGCTATAGCTCCAAGATCCTCATCCTGCTTTAACAGTTGGTAGGAGGGATATTGCCATGCACTGAATAGAAACTGTCTGAGTATTGTTTTCGCCCAATCACCGTTTTCCTGTTCAACAAGCAAAAAATTATAGAACTCATGCGCGTCGCGTGTAAATGCCAGAGAATCTTCAGTTGTATTTCCACCAATAATTTCCGACGCATACTGATAAAAATGACGCGCTTGTCCGATTAAGTCCAAAGCAATATTGGAAATAGCGATATCCTGTTCCAAAACAGGTCCGTGCCCAGTCCATTCACTGTTCCTATGACCAAGTATTAAAGCATTATCAGCAAGATGTAATATGTAATTAATAGATCTCATTAAATATGGGTCATATCGTCGGGTAATTGATAGAAAGTGGGGTGTCTGTACACTTTATCATTAGCAGGATCATAAAAAGCATCAGCTTCATCAGGATTCGATGCATGTATATATTTGCTTTCTACCACCCAGATGCTCACTCCTTCCTGTCGTCGGGTGTAGACGTCTCTTGCATTTTCAATAGCCATTTGAGCGTCAGCAGCGTGTAAACTTCCTGCATGTTTATGATCAAGTCCCTGTTTACTCCTGATAAACACTTCCCATAATGGCCATTCATTAGACTGATGATTTTGCATAGCTTAGATAATTAATCAATTATTTGCTTTTGTTTTTTGGCATAGGCCATTGCCGCATCGCGTACCCACTGGCCTTCTTCATGAGCTTTAATACGAGCCGCCATTCTCTCTTTATTACAGGGGCCGTTGCCATTTACTACTCTCCAAAATTCATCCCAATCTATTTTACCAAAATCATAATGCTGTTTTTCTTCGTTCCATTGTAAATCAGGGTCGGGGAGAGTCATACCTAAAATCTTTACCTGTTCAGAACATATATCAATGAACTTTTGTCTCAGTTCATCATTAGTAAATCTTTTGATCTTCCACTTCATACTTTGCACTGTGTGTGGTGAAGCTTCATCACTTGGACCAAACATCATTACAGCAGGCCACCACCATCTGTTAATTGCATCCTGGCAGAGTGCTTTTTGCTCATCGGTGCCTTTGCTTAAAACAAGTAGTATTTCAAAACCCTGACGTTGATGAAAACTTTCTTCTTTACATACTCTTACCATTGCCCTGGCATAGGGACCATATGACGTTCGGCATAAAGGCACCTGGTTCATTATGGCCGCACCATCTACCAGCCAGCCAATAGCGCCAATATCGGCCCATGTTAAAGTGGGATAATTAAAAATAGAAGAATACTTTGCTTTCCCGCTATGCAGTTGTGCCAGCATTTCCTCTCTTGAAATACCCAGCGTTTCTGCGGCTGCATAGAGATATAAACCATGACCAGCTTCATCCTGTACTTTGGCGATCAGGGTGGCTTTTCTTTTCAGTGTCGGAGCCCTGGTGATCCAGTTACCCTCAGGTAACATTCCAACAATCTCTGAATGGGCGTGTTGGGAAATCTGACGGATAAGTGTTTTACGATAGTCGTCAGGCATCCAGTCCTTAGGCTCGATGAAAATATCATTATCAACCTTATCCTGGAATATGGTTTCATTCAGTGGCATGCAACAGTATTTATCTTTCAAAGATAGCTAAATCCCATAAAAGCTAACAGTTGTTAGCGTTAATTCTATTGCTGATATAATTCATTTATTATCAAAATCGATGACAACTTCGGGCGATGCCGGATGAGATTGACAGGTGAGAATAAAACCTGCCTGTAACTCTTCTTCTTCCAAGGCATAATTAGCATCCATATTTACTTTACCGCTAATCAATCTTGCTTTGCAGGTAGCGCACACACCGCCCTTACAGGAAAAGGGAAGATCGGCCCCCTGGTTTAGCACTGCATCTAAAATGGAAATACCTTCGGCAGGTAAATCAAACTCAATAACAGTACCGTCTAACCGCACTTTTATGTTACTGGTATTTACGCTGTCTGCAGAATGTTTAGTGGAAGCAGATAATTGTTTCTGTTGACCTGATGCAATGAAAAGTTCGTAATGAATATTTTTAGGGGGAATACCTGTTTCCAGCAGCCAGTCCTTTACTTCAGTAATCATTTGTTCGGGTCCGCACAGAAAAATATCATTCATACTTTTAAAATCGATCAATCCTTTTCCCAGCAGTGCACATTTTTCCCTGTTAATTCTTCCCTGGTAAAGAAGGGTATCACTTTTTTCCTGACTGAAAATATGATGGATGACCAACCTGTTAATATACTTGTTCTTAAGCGCGTTTAATTGCTCACGAAATATGATAGTGTTACGGTTTTTATTTCCGTATATCAGTGTAACTATACTTTCAGGTTCCGTAAACAGAATATCCTTAATAATAGCGATGATAGGAGTGATACCACTCCCCGCTGCTATGGCAAGATATTTTTTAAAATGCACATCAGTATTTTTTCTGCCAAAGGTTCCTGTAGGAGGAAGCACATGTACAACATCTCCTATCTTAAAATTTGTATTAGCATACCCTGAAAATCTGCCTGCCGGGATCTTTTTTATCGCTATTCTTAATTCGTTTTCATGTGGGCTACTGCAAATAGAATATGATCTTCTTATTTCTTCTCCCTCAATGTTAAACTTAAGCGTAACATTCTGGCCAGATTTATACTGAAAATTACCGGCAATATCCGGAGGAAGATCAAAAGCAACAGATATGCAATCGGGAGTTTCTTTTCTTATATCTTTTATGGCAAGCGGATAGAAATGCATGAAATGGTAAGCTGATTAAGCGATAAAAATAATTGTTTTTTAATTATCGCGGCAGATCACCAGCATGATAAACCCTTGCATCAGGTACAAACAAATAGCTAGTGAGTGTTTTTTAATCCGCCTACCAGTATCTGTACCATATTTTCTTCGAGTTGTTCGCCTGATATTTTTTGTTTACTGCGGTGCCAGGATTCAATTCCGCTTACTGCATGTAACAGGATAAGCACTGCGGTGGGTGCATCAATTTTTTTTATTTCCTTTTTTCTTATCCCTTCTTCAATAATTCCGGCAATGCGCTGTCTATGTGTACGACGTTGGTTTTTGAAGTTTGAAAGATAGGGATCGGTAAGGTGCTTCCATTCTCTGTCACTAACATATACTTCTTCGTAGTTATGAAGCATTTCGCGTATATGAAAACGCAGGGTCTGTTCAATTTTTTCTATAGCGCTCTTGTCGTTCCCGATCACATCATCCATGAACGCTGTGAACTTATTGGCAATTTTGAAGCATATTTCCTGCAGTAGCTCTGCTTTGGAATTAATATGATTATAGAGACTGGCAGCTTCAACACCTACATGTTCTGCCAGATCACGCATAGAAGTAGCATTAAAGCCGTTCTTTCTGAACAGGTGGGCTGCTTTTTCAAGTATAACTTCCCTGCGTGGACTATTTTTCTTCTGTTTGGTTGCCATATTAGTTGATGTTCAAATATAAAATTTACTTTAGGTTTGCACACCAATTCATTAATC